>JBBRNJ010000030.1:0-93512 GCA_038230375.1 Polyangiales bacterium
CCTTCGCGGCGCCGCTCGATTTCACTTTTCCACTCACCGTGGTCCCGACAAGATCTACGTGCGCGGCCGCGGACGCCACGACAGAGTTGGTCGACGACGTGATGCTGCCACCGGTCATCACGACCTTCGCGTTGGCGGCGGCTTCAATGCCGACGGGCGCCGTGATGCTGACGCCGGTCAACGTCAGCTGGCAGTTGCCACCGGCCTTCACGCCCGCGGTCGCCTTCACGCCGTGCAGCGCGATGATGTCGTTGCCGCTGCATTCGAAGGTGGACTTGCCATCCCAGGCTGCGGCGGCCGCGTTCTTGGCGTCGGCTGCGGGGTTGCTGTTGCCGCTGTTCTTCGCCTGCATCCACACATAGATGCCGAAGCCACCGCCCACGAGGAGCATGACGACGATGATGATCGCGCCGATGATCCATCCCCAGATCATCTTGGAGGCCTCGTTCTTGGCGTAGTTCTCCGGCGACATGCCGTTGATCTTCACCTTGAGCTGAGCGCCTCCGCCAAGGTCGAACGTGCCTGCGCCGACATTGTTCTGCGGCTGGTGCTGTTGCATCGCCTGTCCGCCTTTGGGCGGCTGCGGTGCGTGACCGTCGATGCCGAACGACATCATGAGCTGGCTCACCATGATCCCGTTCCCGGCAAGGCCTGATGCCGAGATGATCTCCGGCACCACCGATGCGACGTCGCCCGTTCCTAGATGACGGAATGTCAGCTCGCGGCTGCCCATCTTGCGACCGACGACCTCACGGATGGCGCGGAGGAGCTGCGCCTGTACAAGCTGCTGCGCCTGCATGGGGTCGCCGCCGTTCGCCGTGAACTCGCACGTCGCGACGAGATCCACCGGCACGTCCCGCTGCTGCACGCTGTCCAGGAAGGGACCGACGGGACCGGCGATTTGAACTGTCATAGGAACGAAGATAGCCGACCTCGGCGGGAGCGCAGCGTCACCCAGATGGGCTACGGACCGAGAGACGGTGATCTTTGTGTGAGCAGAATCACAGCCCCACAGGCACTGGGACCATCGACTTCGAGTCACCTCCCGCTGCGTCTCCGAGCTGGCCGCTCCCGTCGTCGCCCCAGCACTGGATCGCGCCCGCGATCGTGCGGGCGCACGCCGAGCCGCTGCCGTTGCTCAGCTCGACAACGCCCGTCGCGAGGCCCGTGACGGGCGAGGGATGTCCGGTGCTCACGAGCGAGCCATTGCCCAGTGAGCCATCGTGGTTGTCGCCCCAGCAGAGCGCCGCGCCGCTCTTCGTCCACGCGCACGTGTTGGCCTCGCCAGCGGAGACACCGAGCACGTCGGACAGGCCCGTCACTGCCACGGGCGCGTCGTGATCGATCGCAGTGCCATCGCCTAGCTGCCCGTCCGCATTCCTTCCCCAGCACGCGACCGTCGCATCCGTGAGCACCACGCATCCGTGACCGTCCGACCCAAGCGATACGCGTGCGGCCTTCGGCACGCCCTTCGGCTTCGGCGTCTCGTCGGACGCGTTCCAGCACTGCAAGTCGCCAGATGTGGTCACGGCGCACGCGTCGCGGTTTCCGAGCGCCACGTCGACCACGCCCGTGAGCCCGGCGATGATCGAAGGCTTCGATGCGCTCATCTTGCCCCAGCAGCTCACGCGCGAATCGCTCTGGCGCGCGCAGGCGTAGTCGCTGCCGACCGCGACCTGCTCTACACCGGCGAGGCCTGGCACCACCACCGGCACCGCGCCGACGCCGATGGTGACGCCCGAGCCGGACTGGCCCCAGCACGACACGCTTCCATCCGCGAGCACCGCGCACGTCACGAAGTTCGCCGTGCTGAGCTGCTTCGCGTTCGTGATGCCGGTCACCACGACGGGACGAGACGGCTCGCCCGCCGTTCCGTTTCCGAGCTCACCATCGGAGTTGTATCCCCAGCACTCGACGCCGCCAGCTTGCAGACGCGCGCACCCGCCCTGCACGCCCGTGACGATCTGCACTGCGGCTGCACCCGACGGACCTGCGCCAAGCCCCGCGCCGCCATCGCCACCATCGCCCGTACCCGATCCCGCCGGGCCAGCCGAGCCAGCCGAGCCAGCACTGCACGCCACCACGAACGCCGGCGTGGCGAGAACAAGAAGGCCGCGAAGGAGGCGTGAATGCATGATGCTCATGAAACCTCGGGGAAATGGAGCCATTTCGTAAGACGCGGTGCTGCCGCGACCCCTACGTGGAGCCACCCCGTCGAAATTATGATCGACGTGCCAACGAACCACACCCGCCGCTCAGGGGATCGTCGACTTGAGCTGCTGTTGAAGCAGTGAGTCCACGCTCGCCGGCTGCTGGGGCTGCGGCGGGGGCTTCTTCGGCTCTTCGGGCTTCGGACCGTTGTTCGCTTGCGCGTAGCCACCGGGCGGGCGCGGCCTGCTCGTGACAGCCGCGCTTGGTGCAGCGGACGCGACGGGGGTGGGGGGAGTTCTTGCCGCCTGACTCGTGGGCGGAGGCACAGCCTCGGCAAACGTCTGCGCCGGCGGAGGTGTGGACGATGCGGAAGGCGCGGTGGCAGGAGCGCTCGCTGCGCCTCGTGACACTCCGAAGGCGATCGCGGTCTCGTGCTCGGGCTCGCTCGAGGCCGTCGCAACGGTGTCGGGCTTCATGGGCGGTGGAAGCGCGAGCCGCGCGCGCGCACGATAGGCGGTGACGCCCGCAGCGATCGCGAGCCCCGCGATGAGGCCCAGGATGAGCGGCCGGAAGCTGAACGACGACTCGCCCTTCTCTGACTTCGGTGCGTCCTTGGTGGCGTTGGTGAGCGTCGGCGAGACCGTGGGCGACGGCGTGGTCTTGCTGGATGCGGGCGGGCGCGCGGGGGCCTGAGATGCCTGCGGAGGAGCGTTCTGGTTCGAGGCCGCTTTCTGTGCCGCTGCAACCGACATGGGCTGGATGAGGGGCACCGTCTTCTGCTGCAGGCGCGGCCCGTTCTTCTTCTGTTGCTTCTGGTTGCTCATGGGATCGATCAGTTGGGAACGGAGCGGTACTGCTCCCGCACGACGACTCCCGCGCCGAGGTTGGTGGCGGTCACGTCTGCGGCGTAGTCCGTGAAGTGGAACTCCAGCGCGGCCTGGCGGAACTGCGCGTCGAGGAACTCCGGCGTCCGCGTGCCGCGCACCGCGGTGGGCGCGCCGGCCTCTTTTTCAAGCTTCGCGGCGACCTGATCGACTATACGGAGCGCAGTGGCGCCGTCCGTGGCCGGGTGAATCAGGTCCACGCCCACCAGCACGCCGCGCGGGTCGAAGCGGAAGAATGCGTCCTCGACGTCGGCGGCGCTCTCGCAGCGGAGCGCGGCGCCGTTCATCTCTTCGGTGCATTCTGCATGCGTTCGATCGCCCCACGCCACAACGTCCGCCTTGGTGGACGTGTCGAGCGTGAAGCCAAACGCCGGACGTGCGAGCGCCCGGGACGTGCCCTTGAGCACCCCCGCGTTCTTCTGGCGGAACGCCTCCAGCTCCTCGGGCGACGCGCTCTTGCCCCCCACGGGACAACCACCGACACGCGCGAGGAGCGGCTGCATCATCTTCGTGTGACCGAGCCCGACGGCCGCAATGAGCAACGCCGTGACCGCAGCAACACGAATGACGATGCGACGCGCGCGCGCGTTCACGGGCTCACCCGCATCATGCAGCCACGTGCCGTTCCGAGGTCAGAGGAACTCAGTTTCCGGTTGCATCGAACGAGGAGTCGACGCTGGTACCCGAGTCGAGCCCGGTGCCCGTTTCGGCGTCCGTCCCGCCATCGATGTACACGGTGCATGATGCATCATTGTACATTCCATTCGGACAAGCGCAGTACTCGTATTGGGTCGGCTGCTGATTGGTCTGTACGACACCGGTCTGGGTGCCGAGGATGGCCGAGTTGATCGACGTCTGGTCATCCGTGGAGAGGTTCGCCTTGGCGAGCTCGCTGAGCGCGAGCTGCTGGAAAGCGATGAAATCCGCCTTCCGCAGCTGCAGGTTGCGGTGCGCATCCGTCATGCTGCGACACGCCTGCCCGGCCGAGTCCTTGGTGGTGCCGGCCACATAGGTGACGCCGTCACACTGGAAGAAGGCCTGCATCTGGATGGCGAAGCACTCGTCCAGGTGCTTGGTGCTCTTCAACATGGTGAAGGCACCGCTGAGCCGGCAGTCTGCCTTGGCCGCGTTGAGGATGTTGGTCGCGATGGTCGCGACGCCGGCTGCGTTGCCGTACTTCCCGCAGATCGCTGCGCCGGGCATGGGCGTGGTCCCGGTTCCTGTCGCGACGGCGTCCGTATTCCCTCCACCAGCGCCGCTATCTGGGCGCGCTGTGGCAGGGTTCTCGTCTCCGCCTGAACAGGCGGCAACGACTCCCCAGACGGTCAACACGGCGCCGAGACCCAAGAGTCGAACGTTCTTCATGCGGTTCTCCAAGAGTGGACCGAACGGTGGCGACACGCCCAATTTCCGGCAACCCGATCACGTAGTGAGCAAACCTTGCGCCGACACCACACGGGGCTGAAGAGAATGTTACAGCCAAAGCACATCGCAGCCCAGCTCGATCCCGATTCGCCGTTCAAACTCGGCCGATGCGATCGTGGCGACAAAAGGTGTCGCAGTAGGTTCGCACGTGGGCCTACACACGCGTTTCGATTGAGGGTTGGGGGCATCACCCACAGGGATCTGGGGGTGGCGACCCCGCATTCGATGCCGTTCGAGGAGCCTTTCTCCCGCCGTGTTGCACGGAGGTAACATCCGTCACACGGCCCCTGCCCAGCGAAACGCGCGATTTGTGCGCAGTAGCGGATCTCCTTACAAACCCGCGTCCTCCGGTGGCATGTCGCGTGCACAATTGCGGGCATGCGGTTCCTTTCCACAGTCGCCATCTTCACGCTGACCTGCGTGTCCGTGGTTGGCTGTGCACAGAAGCGCACCACGACGTCGGCGAAGCCCGCTGACGCGAACATCGCCTCCTCTACTACTGAGCAGGTCCCCGAGAAGAAGCCGCGCTTCGCCTCGGATGCGCCGGTGTACGTGGACGGCAAGTCGGTGGGCGTCATCCGCTTCGTCGAGCTCCCCCCGTCCGTCAAGGCGAAGGTCATCAAGCTCCCCGGTGGCTACTCCCAGACGAACTTCACGTTCAACGACTACTTCAAGGCGATCGGCGTGGACGTGGCGAAGATCCAGGCCCTCCACCTCTATGGTGGCAAGCGCACGGTCGTCGTGGACGCAGCCGAGCTCCACCGCCTGGGCGACAAGCTCCAGTTCTCGTTCATCCGCGGTGACCGCGGCAAGGTTCGGATGGAGTGGCCGGCGCAGAAGCTGAACGTCAACACCACGATCGACATGCTCACGCGCGTCGCGATCTATGTCGACAAGCAGCCGCCGCACCTCGACACCGACGGCGACCTCGCGATGCCGGACGGCACCAAGGTCGCCGAGGACAAGATGCCGTACGTGGACACCGAGGCCGGCAACGGCACGCGCGTCTACATCGACGGCTCGTATGTCGCCACGGTGAAGCGTCGCAAGCTCGGCGACGACCTCCGCGTTCCCGCGGCCGACGCACAGGACGTGCGCTTCTCCCTCGCGGGCTACACGCGCACCCTCGGCATCGAAGGTCGTACTCCCGAGACGACCCCCAAGGCGATCGACTTCATCTCCGGCGACGACGTTGTCGGCCGCGTCGAGGGCGCTTCTGCGAAGCAGCTGAGCTTCTCGCTTCCGCGTCACAACCAGGGCCGCATCTCGGTCGACCTCCCGTCCGCAAAGGCGGAGACGTCGCATGTGCGTGTGAGCTCAGTCCAGATTTTTTTGAAGACCGACCCGCCTGCACGTACGCTCGTCGATCCCGAGAGCGTCGTGGAGATGGGCAATGGCGGTGGTGGTGGGGGCGGGACGAGCGCAAACGGCTCGACAACCGCCGCAGACGACGATTGAGAATACGAGAGAGTTTTTTTCCGCGACGGGCAGTTGGGCTCCGCCGCTTTCACCCGACAGGAGTTTCCCCATGAGGACAGGTCTCGCAGTTATTGCCTTCGGTTTGGTCTGCTCGACCTTCTCTGTGGTTGCCATGGCGGACACCACTTCGGGTGCGAGCACGGAGCTAGCGCAGGCTGCTGCGCAGGTCACCCTGGTCGGCGGTGGAAACGAAGGTCGCCTCGACGGCACCGAGCGTCTTCGCTACCCCGGCTTCGAGCAGACGACGATCGTCCAGAACAAGGCGCGCATCGTCATGATCACGATGCAGGCGACGCAGGTCCCGGGCGAAGGCCCGGTCCAGTGCAGCTGCACCGCCTACGACCTGAAGGCTGACGGCCCTCCGCAGCAGGTCGTGCCGCTCACCAAGCTCACGCACCTTGGCAACGGCGAGCGGACCTGTAACCACCCGAAGGCGATCGCGGACGAAGCCGGCAACATCGTTTGGATGTACGGCTCCGACACGGGCTCGAACCGCCCCAACACGTACGCCGGCATCATCAACGACAAGTGCCAGCAGCTCGCTGCGCCGCAGATGGTGAACGTCGCGCGTAACGCGAACGACGGCGCGCCCGACATCGTCTACAACGGCAAGGACGCCAGCGGCGCGTCGATCTTCACGGCCGGCTACTACAGCGACGGCGGCGGCACCCCCACCCCGGGCTTCCCCGGCGAGGGCGGTCGTTATTCGGTCGGTATGGGTCTCCGTGTCACCGGCGCTGGCCCCTCCGCCACGCTCACGCGTACGTGGATCGAGCCCGTCATCACGCCGACCGACATCGGTCGTCCGACCATCGCAGCTGCGGGCCTGACCCGTACGATGTTCTGCGCGCCGGAAGGCCCGAACCGCCCCAGCAACAACGTCGCCTGCGCGCTGCTCGACTCCACGCAGCCCGCCGTCCCGACCATGCCGTCGATGACGCCGACCCGCTCCGTGTGGCGCAACAGCGTCGCGGTCGGTGACGACAAGACCCGCACGTACTTCAACCAGCCGACCATCGCACGGCTCTCTGACAACCGCTTCGCCCTCATGACGGCGGAGACGAACGCGATGGGCAAGAACGGCAACGTGAAGGGGTCGAACCTCTCTCACATGTTCATGCTCGAGCAGAACGGTGACAACGTGAAGGTGGGCTCGGCGCAGATCAAGGGCGCCGCGGTTCACCAGACGCACCCGGCGATCTGCACGGGCGGCTACAGCGAGGGCGGCGCCCCGGCGATCGCGGTCTTCAGCGCTGCGCCCACGGGCATCGGCCGCGCTGCGATGCAGCTCGTGAAGTACGACGACACGGCGAAGACCTTCGCCGCCGACACCACGACCGACATGTGGACCACCGCCTGGTACGGCGACTCCGGTCACCTCTCCAACTGGTACGGCCGTAACCCCGGCAACCAGGGTCGTGACTTCCTCCGCTGCATCGGCGGCGTTGCGAACCCCGGCCACGGCGTCCCGAACGGCTACATGAGCAACGTGAAGACGTTCTTCGTGGGCGCTGTCCACGGCCGCGTCCCGGGCGATGCGAAGAACTCGCTCTTCCTCTCCCTCGTCCCCGGCGAGAGCGACGTGAAGCTCTCCCCGCAGAACCCGGTCCCCGCTGGTGAGGCCATCGACACCACCCCGCCGGTCACCACCACGCCGGACGCGGCCTCTGGCAACTCGGGCGGCTGCGCCTGCGATGTCGGCGCCCCTGTCAGCAGCAACTCGAGCTCGGGCCTCGCGCTCTTCGGTCTCGCGATCGGTGCAGTGCTGGTTCGTTCGCGTCGCTCGAAGAAGAGCTGATACACTCCGAGGAGCTCCCGGAGCACTCTCATGAAAAAGAACGCTTTCTTCTCGCTCCTCGTTCTCGTCTCTGGTGCTTGGGCTGCAGCGATGGGCTGCAGCTCCAAGTCCTCCTCAGGCACTACCAACCAGGCTGACTTGGACAAGCAAGCAGCCCAGGACTACTACGTCCAGCACGTGCACCCGGCGATGAACAACTGCGTCGGGTGCCACGGGAATGGTGGCGCCGGCCCCACGTTCATGGACGCCGATCCGCCGACCTCGTACGCCGCTATCGTGCAGACGGTCGGGCTCATCGCGGCGCCCAAGAACAGTCCGCTGGTGCAATACCAGCACACGGACAAGACAATCGTCGAGTCACCGGAACAGCGGAACGTCATCTCGGAGTGGCTCGGCCTCGAGGCCAATGCCCGCGGCCTGCAGGGCGCCGTTGCCAAGCCCGCAACCGTCGCGGACGCATACAAGCAGTTCGCCGACTGCATGAACTACAACGTGTGGGAGTACTACCGGATGGGCGACCTGCCCTTCACGGAGTCGGACCTTGAAGGTCCGTGCCTTGGTTGTCACTCCGTCGGTCAAGGCAGCGCCTGGCTCAGCGCCGGCTCTCACGAGACCTTCGACAAGCACAAGGAGTTCCCCTTCATCCAGAAGCTCGTCGTTGCGCAGCTCGACTCAAAGGGTAACTTCCAGGCCCTCGTTCCGGCGAAGCGCTACATCGACAAGGCAGATGAAGGTTGTGCGGCAGGCTCCACGTCCTGTCACCCGCGGTACGGATTGCCGCCGGTCATCGTGACCAACATCAATGGATTTGTGAACACGACACTTCAGAACCTGCAAATCGATAGCTGCAACAGCGCTATCGTCGTGCCGCAGGAAGCTGGTCCGGTCGACGCAGGAGGAGGCTGAGAATGAAAGCTACAAGCAGCACACGCGCAGCGTTGGTTCTGGCGCTCGCCATGGGCAGCGGATTCATCTGGGCCTGCTCTTCATCCAGCAGTGGTGACTCCGCGGCCAATGCCACGGGCGCGAAGGCGTTCTTCAACTCCAAGGTGTTCCCGTCGCTGCAGCCCACGTGCAAGGGCTGTCACCAGGGCGGCGAGCGCGGTGCGCCCGTCTTCATCGGCGCCTCCGCCGATACGACGTACACAGCGATCGACGGCTTCCCCGGCCTCATCGCCGTGCCGAGCATCAGCCCGATCGTCCAGAAGGGCCCACACAGCGGTCCGGCTCTGACGACGGATCAGCAGGACGTCGTCACGCAGTGGCTCAAGCTGGAAGCGGACGAGCGCAAGCTCTCCAGTGATCCGGGTCAGCCCCAGAACCTGCGCGCCGCGTTCAAGGCGTTCGGCGCGTGCATGGACTACAACCGCTGGATCGCGCTGAAGCTCGACACGCTCGCGAAGAATACGACAGAGAACAACCAGGGCCAGTGCATGTCCTGCCACAACTTCGGCATGGCGAGCATGTGGCTCAGCGCGGACCCCGCCGTCACGTTCCTCAAGCTGCGTGAGTTCCCCTATGTACAGCGCCTCGTCGTTGGCTCCGTGAACAACAAGGGCGAGTTCGAAGGCCTCAACTTCTCGCGCCGCATCCTGGACAAGGGCACGGAAGCGCAGCAGCCGCAGTCGAACAGCCACCCGCGCTACTCGTTCCCGTCGGACCTCACCGCGAACCTCACCACGTTCGTGAACGAGACCATCAGCAACCTGTCCGCAGGCCGCTGCCAGAACGTATCGACACCCGACGCAGGCCTAGAAGGCGGCATGTAGAAACAGCGTCGCCTCGGGCGAGATGCATCCCGCCAGGCTTCGTTTTGGTCTGCGCGCGGTGCTCACGTACGGGAGTACGTTCCGCTCCGTGCTCGACCAAAGCCTCGCCTGACGGGCGCCTCTCGCCCGATCCGACGCTGTTTCCGTATGGTCCGATATGTCGGTCGCGGGGATGCGTCGGTCGCGGGGCTCCCGAGGATGCGTCGGTCGCGGGGCTCCCGAGGATGCGTTGGGGCTCCCGAGGATGCAGTGCGCGCGATCGTTTTGGCTTCATCACGCCGCCCCTTGAGGCACGGACGCTCTTGCGTTAGCGACGTGGTCTCGGCGCTGATCTGCGTCGTGCTTGCACGACGTTGGCGTTAGCCATTGCAGGGAGGCGCGGAGCGACGAGGGGGCGCAGCCCCACGCGACAGGGCAGTGATGGAGGCGCACCCAGCGGTGAGACGCTCCGGTCCCGAACGAACCCCGATGCGTGGACAAACTACTGCGAGGGGAAGTTTGCTGCTTTTGTGCAGGAGTTCTTGTCTACGAGGACGCCGGCGGTGCCGGACTTTAGCCAGCTCACGATGCAGGCCTCGGCGTCGTCGCCGCGGGTGATCGCGGGGCCGCCCTTGTGGCGCTCGAGCTCGAGGGGCTTCTTGAGGATGAGCAACGAGTACGGATCTGCGCCGTGCGCGCGCACCTGCGTCAGCTGCTCCGGCTCGAGGTCCACGACCGAGAGATAGTTCGCCGTGATCTCTTCAAGCGTCGTGGCGCTCTGACCAGGTGCTGCGCCCGCCTCGTTCGGCAAGCGCAGGCCCCCGCTCGAGTAGATCTTCATGTTGCGTGCCGCGCTGCCATGACAGTCGAGGCTGCCGCAGTGCTTCTCGAACACTGTCGAGACACCCTGGCTGCGGAAGTCGCCGGCGAATGACTGCGTCGCGCTCGCGCCAATGTCCACCTGCGTGGTGAACGTGTCCTTCCCGGACACGGTGCACGCGCTCTCTGCCCAACCCACCGCGGAAGCGGCGAGGAGGGTGAGCAGGGCACCTGTGCGTATGGGGTTCGACATGGCTAGTTGGGGCTGTTCGCGGCGATGGGGTTGGCTGCGCAGGTGACGTCGCCGTTCGGGCTTCCGGGCTCGTCGCCACCGTAGAGGTAGACATGGCCGGTCTGGGAGAAGGGATCGTCCGGCGGTACGCCATTGGCGTGGCAATGCGCGCACGAACCATCGCGACCGATGGGGCCCTGCATCTGCCGAACGATGTTGTCCTTGGCGATGGAGACCAGTATCGGGAAGTGAGGCCGCCACTGCGTGGGCGTGACCATGAAGTTGCCGACGCAGTTTGTCTTCGTCGTGAACTTGGTGCCCTCGGAGTCCGTCATGCGGATCTCCGCGTTGTTGACGCCGACCATGCGTAGCGGCGAAGCAAAGATGCTGCCCGCCACGACGAAGGGCTTGTCAGCGGCCGGCCCCTGGTCCTGATGGCAGACCACGCAGGGCTGGCCCGCGCGGTGGAACGCACCCTTGGGGATGCCAGAGGTCTCCTTGCCCAGCGCCGCCGCACCGCCTGAGATCTCGGGGTCTGCGCACGACATGATGCCGGCGACTGCGAGGCCCAAGGCCAGGCCGAAGAAACGAGGAATGATGCGTGTTGCCCTCATTCGAAATCCGCCTCCACGCCGAGCGTCGTGTATTCGCCGAGGCGAGACCTGACGTAGAACGTGTTGAAGTAGTAGTCGAAGAGCACGTCAGCCGTTGCGACGAGCCCGACCTGAAGTCTACCCGACGCAGGGTCCGTGAGCGAGAAGCGCGCGCCACCACCGCCCGTGAGTGCGGCGAAAGGGCTGAGCTCACGGTCGCTGGTGCGGAACTTCGGGAGGTCGACCGAGCCGTTCGGTTGCGGCGTTGCGCCGTAGACGCGCTGGTAGAAGGCGGCGCCCGTCTGGACGTGAAGGTGGCCGTGCGGCCAGACGCGCAGGCGCGGCGAGATGTCGATCATGTAGCGGCTGTCGCTCGTGGACGCACGAATTCCCCACGTGTCGTCGTAGAGGCGCGAGTCCAGGCGGAGCGTGGCGTTGGTCTTGATGCGCCAGACGTAGCGGCCCGCGACGGCGAAGCGCACGCGGTCGAGGGGGAGCTGCTCGAGCGGCTTCACGGCAAGGCGATCGGCGTTCACGGTCTCGAAGCTGGCGCCTGCCGGTGGGTTCACGCCCGCCGCGAACATGGGGATGTAGCGGTACGGCTTGGACTGGTCGCCGTGCTCGTACGAGAGGGTACCGCCGACAGCAAGGACCGACACGCGCGACATGACGAACGTGGAGCCCGCGGTGAACTCCTCGGTGCCGAAGTCGCGCGAGAAGACGCTCTCTGGCGTGCCCGCGCGGCCGACGGTGTCCTGCGAGTGCGCGTAGCCGATGCGCGGCGTGATGGCCTTCTCGTTGAAGTCGCCCGTGAGCGAGAGGCCAAGCGTGCGCGAGACGTAGTCCGCCTCGGTGGAGTATGCGCCGAACAGCTGCGCGCCCCAGCGATCCGGCTTGTAGCCGCCGGTGAGCGTGACCGCGTTGCGCGTGTCCTTGAAGTGCGGCGACGCGGTGGACGTGACGTCCGGCGAGGCCGCGGTGAGCATGTCGAGGAGGTAGCTGG
This sequence comes from Polyangiales bacterium, assembly GCA_038230375.1. GTDB lineage: Bacteria > Myxococcota_A > Polyangia > Polyangiales > Polyangiaceae > JANXLV01. The sequence goes on from JBBRNJ010000030.1 coordinate 12,133, forward strand.
CGCCGATGTTCCAACCCGCGGTCGGAGAGCTGACCGTCGCCATGAGGGCGGGCGTGAGCACCTCCACGCTGTACGAGTCGTTGTAGGCGCTCATGTCCAGGCGCGCGTGCGCGACCAGCGTGGACTTCTGCGACGGCCCGACGCAGTTCATCGCCTCTTCCTGCGACTTTGCGCCGACGAGGCACTCGAGCTGTGCCTGCGTGAGCGCGGCCGGCTTCAACGTGATCTTGATGATCGCGGTCTCGGTCTCCTTCACTTCGACCTTCTGGTCGTAGGAGACACGCGCGCCGCGCAGGATGCCTTCCGCGTGAACGGAGTGCGTGCCCGGGTCGATGGTGAAGTTCTCCGTGAATCGGGCGGGAGGAATGGCGCGCTCGTCGAAGCTGATCTTCAGTTCGGTGACGCCATTCGGGAGCTCGAACTTGGCGTGCGAGACGCGAGGCAAGAGCTCGGTCACGCGCTCCTGGATGACCTTGACCGTCGCCTGATCACCCTTCTGCTTCGCGGCCTCCATGGCCTTCACGTTGTCGCGGAGCGCGTCGATGATCTTCAGGGCCTTCGCCTCGCAACCGGCGAGATGCATGCGCGTGCGGATCTGCTCTTCGATCGTGAGCGCGGCCTTGTCCTTGTCGATGCACTCGGTGAAGTTGCCAGCGGCCTCTGCCGTGACGGCGGCCTTCGCCAGATCGAACGCCTGCTTGGAGGCGAAGCCCGCCTTCTGCGCGTCGTCCGGCTGGGGGTTGTCGGCGATCCATTTCTTCTGCGCGGCCTCGAAGGCCGCCTTCATGGGCGGCGTCGTGCCCTTCTCGGGGAGGGCCGCGTTGGGGTCCTCCTTGAAGGCGTCCACGAACGACTTGGTGGCCTCATCCGGCTGGTTGATCTGCGCATTGACCATGCCGGCAGCCACGTGCGCGCGCGCTAGTACCGCGGAGCTGCACTTGCCTTTGCACTTGTCGATGATGTTGCGGAGCTTCTTTTTGGCCTCGCCGAAGTTGGCGTCCGCAAGGTCGCCGGTCACGACCTTGTCGATCGCCACGATGGCGGTGGCGTCGTCTTTCTCGCCAGCGCGCACGGGATGCACGAAGGCAACGGAGCCGACAAAGAAGGCAAGAGCGAGGGCTAGACCCCGTGAGCGCGATCGCACGTTGTTACCGTACACAAAAGTGACAGCGCTGTGCGAAAGACCCGCATATTTAAGGACGGGTCAGCTGGGGCCGTCAGTTCGGCGGGGCCCCGCAGGCCATCCATGTGGACAGCTTGCAGAGGTCGTCCTCGCTTGGGTCCTTGCCTGGCGCAAGAGGCATTTTGTTGCCGCAAGAACCCTGCAGATTGCAGATAATCCCTGCCTGGCCGCCGTCGGTGTTGAGATACGGCGTGCCGCCCACGGAGATGTTGCTCAGCGACGTGATGCACGCGGCCGCGCCCCCGTCCGGGCTGCACGTGAGCGGCGGAGGTTGCTTGTTGCCGCCGTGGCAGACAGCGTCCGCGCAGTGCCATGTGCCGTTCGCCGTGAAGTAGGGCAGCAGATCGCGCGTGAACGAGACGACACAGCCACCGTCTGCGAGCAGCTGCGGGCCGCCGTCACCCGCGCAGCTGAGGGGCGACACGCCGCCGCCGTCGCCAGGAAGGTTCTTGCGGAGGAGGCCATTCGGATTGCCGTACTCCTGCGAGGGAGGGTCCGCGCACGAGATCGCGAGCGCCGTACCGGAGACGACGAAGGCCAAGGCGCCTGCTGCGATGAGCGATCTACGCATCACCAAAGCGTAGCAAGAGCAGCACGTGCGGTCACGGTAATGCGGTGATCCAGTCGTCGAGCTTCTGGAGGCCAACGGGGTCCGCGATGCGCGAGACCAGTGGGGGCATCTGGGTCTTGTCGGAAGGAGTCTGATTCGCAGGAACACGGGCGTGCGCCAGCACGGAGATCAGGCTGGCCGTGGGCGATCCCCGCTTGATCAACACGTAGTTTCCCGGGCCCGCGTCCGACGGAAGCGCGATGTCGCTCTGCTGATCGACCGTGGTGGTCCACGCGGGCAGTGATGTGACCGGGGGCAATGTGCCGCCATCGCCGACGAAGAGCAGCGATGGCTTGGTCAGTAGGTAGAGGTGAGACTGACCGCCCGCGGCGGCGTGCTCGTTGTGGCAGACGCCGCAGTTCACATGCAACCAGCCAAGGGCTGCGGCGGCCTTGCCGGTGGTGTCCTCGGGGAACGCGACCGTGGTCTGTGACGGCGCCTTGGTGAGCAGGTTCATGGCAACCAGTGCGTCCAGCGTGAGGCCGACGGTGCCCGGCGTGCCAAGGTTCACGGCCTCGAGGCCGAGCAGCTTGTCCTTCTGCCCGTCGTGGCACATCGCGCAGTCGTTGATGGAGGGAATGACGTAGGGCGGCTGCCCAGCGCCCCTGCTCACCTGCGCGCCGCCAGTGATCTTCACGGCGTCGCTCTCGTCCGCGGCCCACTGGTACGTGGCGAACGTCCAGTCGTTCGCGCGCTTCTTGTAGACGCGCGTCTCGATGCGTTTGCCATCGAGCTTGAACTCCTTCCACGCCGACGTCCCCACAGGCCAGAGCCACGTGTCGATGTCCGTGGTGTCGACCTGCGTGCTCGCCGGCAGCATCAGCCAGCGCTGCTTCTCGGCGCCGTCACTCCAGAACGGCAGGCCTGGCGTGTACGGCAATGCGCTGGCCGCGACGGCCTTCTGCGCGATGTCCGTGTAGAGCGGCGCGCACTTGAGATGCCTGTAGAGTCCATCCTTGTCGAGGTCGGTCTTGCAGTCCACCGGGCCGACGACGATCGTGCCCGCGTCGGGCGCGCTGCCATCGTCGGCAGAGGGCGATGCGCCGTCATCGCCGCCATCGACGGGTGCGTCGTTGCTCTTCGTGCCGCAACCCGCGTGCAACGCCGCGGCGGACCCGAGCAGCATCGCGACGAGCAGCGACACGTGAGAGCGAGCGCCGACGGCCATGTGTGAATGGTACACGTGCCTGCGCGTCGTGACGACGCCTTCAGTGAACGGGTGTGGGCACGTCGGAGTCGGACTGCACGCACGCGGATAGATCGAAGAAGAGGAACTCCAGCGCCTTCTGTTGCGGCTTCAGATCGGTCATGGCGCCGCAGCCGGTGGGCCACTGCTCGCCGCCCGCCGGGAACACGTGGATGTCGCTGAAGACGACGCGCCCGCACTGCTCGCTTGCCGCAGCGGCGATGGGAACGTTGAACGTGAAGTACTTCACGTCGGTCGCGTTCACGTCGATCCAGTCCTGGCTGGTGGCCGGGTTCACCGTGCCGACGCTCTGCGTGACATTCGCGAGCGAGATCTGTCCTTCGATCTGTGAGGCGTTCACGTTGACGAGCCACTTCGCGAACGCCTTGCCCTTCGGGAACGTCTCGTTGACGTTGAACGTCGAGCCAGAGCCGCCGCCCCCGGGCACCCACGTGGCGACGGTCTTCCAGTCGTCCTGGGGCCCATTCTTCAGCCATGTGTAGTGGTAGTGCGTGCCGAAGATGCGACCGCCGGCCTCGGCGTAGTCGTGCATCGCCTGCATGTTCGTCTTGTTGTCGTTGTGCTCGGCGCCCTCGCACGAAAGCGCGACGATGTCGTACGCGGACAGATCGGTCGAGTCGTTCCACAGGGAGGTCTGTGCAGAAGGCGTGTTCGGCGGGCCGTTGCCGCCGAACCCGTTGAACATGTGGACGTGGCCCTTGCCGCCGGCTCCGGGCACGAACTCCGACTCGTCGATGCCGAAGTTGCGGAGCAGGCACTCGAGCGCATCAAGCGCGCCGGTGGTGACGGCGATCTGCGGCATGTCACCTTCACCGCCGTTCCTGGGAAGCGTGATGTGGCCCGCCGAGACGCACCTGGTACTCACGTCGATCGGCACCACCTTCCGCCACTTGCCGACCTGGACGACGATGCTGTGCGTGCCGAACGGCACGTTCGTCAGCGTGAACGCGCCGGACTCATCCGTGCGCGTGCTCACGAGCGGATTCAGGACGGTGGAGCCGCAGCGCTCGCACGAGACGCCGGTCTTGAGCGGCGGGAGCTTGGCTCCGGCCTTCGGGATGTAGACGCTCACGTTGTAGAGCGGGTTCTTGCCCGCAGGATCGAGGACGAGCCCCGTGATCGTCGACGTCTGGCTGATGAGCGAGAGCCCGCCATCGTCCTCCGGGACGTCGCCGCATCCTCCTCCGTCGTCGGCGCCAGGATCCCCCGCGTCGGCCTCGTGAGCGGACAGGTCCGAGATCGGGGGGTGCTTGCGGGAGCCGCATGCCAGCCCGACGAGGGACAGCAAGACGAACGAACCCAGGACCGACCACGACCGCGAGAGAGCCACCATCAGGATCGTATCAGCGATCTGGTCAACGCACGCTCTCGAGGGCGCGACGGATCTCGCGCACCGTGGTGGGCCACACGGATGACGCGCCGGTGAGAAGCTCCTCGAGATACAGCGCGAGCGAGTGACCCACCGGCTCCCTGCGGTCGTCGCGAAACACCTTCAGGACCGGCATCAAGATCTCGTCGGTCACGTCCAGGCACAGCAACGAGTCGTCCGTCACCTCCGCGAGCGGCAGGAGCCCTTGTGCCATCTGCGCGCGCGTCCGAAGCATGGGGTGAATCATGTAGAGGCCGATGCGCTGCAGCCGCTCGCGCGTCATTGGATCGGAGAACGCGAGGTCGTAGAGGTCGTGGTACACGCCGGGCAGCACGCGATCGATCCGTCCTTCGAGCTCGTGGAGCCCATTCCGATATTGCGCGCGGGCCTCGTCGTACGAGGGGCGATCGCTCATGGGCTCCGGGCGGATCATTCCGGAGTCCTCGCGTGGCGTCTCCTCGAACGCCTGCGACGGCGGCAGCACACGCCTTCCGTAGATGCTTGGACGATCAGTGATGGTCGCGAGATTCGCGCCTCCGGAGCGACCCAGACCTGGCTCCCATACGAGATCGAACATGCGCCCGACGCCGCGCGCGCCTGCAGCGCGAAGATGACCATCGCGCGACCACAAGCGAACGAGCTCGCCGCGGATGCTGGTTCGCTCCGTGAGCGTCCACTCGTCCTCCAGGCGGGCAATCTTGGTCTCGTAGCCGGATGGCCCATCCACGATGTATGCGGCGTACGCCACGCCCGAAAGACCCACGAGTGGAAGGACCTTGTCCGCATCGAGCCGCAGCCCGCGCTTCACCGTCAGCCGCTCCGTGTCCAGCCGATAGAGCGTGCGCGTGTCGCTGAGGAAGTACGCGTTGTCATCGACCTCCACCAGATGCGGCGTGTAGAGCGTGTCGTCGATGCGCGCGATCTCCACGCGCTCGTTCTGGCCAGGCGCGCGCATGCTGAGGACGATGCCGTCCCCGCGTGACATGAACAACGTGGCGCCGCCGCGCGTCGTGAGCACGGGCTCCTCCGTTGCGCGACGGAGGGCAGCGCTGGGGCTCCACGGCAGGATGGCGTCGCGACGCATTCATGAATCGTAGCGCGTGGCGGACGCGCGGCATTCCCGCAGGCGCAACGCACACAGCTACACCTACACCCACCGGGCTAGTGAGCCGAGACCACCGACAGGTAGATCGTTCCGGCGCGAGTGCCGGAGGCGGTCACCGCGTCGAGCGACCGCGAGACCTCGGACGAAGCGCCATCGAACGAGAAGCCCTTTTCGGACAGGAGTGCAGGCGACACGCACTGACGCGGAACCCGCGCGGAGGCCACGAAGCCCGCGGCGTCAAAGCTCCCCTGCACGGCAATGGGCCCGCTGGAGGTTGCGGTGAAGGTGCCTTCGTGGGGCGTCCCGTCGAGGCGGCCCGACATGCGTGGCAGGTCCAGGCCCAGCCCGGTGGCGTGAAGATCCGGCGACGAGATCTTCAGGTGGAAGCGGTCGGCGGAGGAGCGCTGCGAAGTTGCGTCCGCGACATCCAGGAAGATGGAGGCCTGGTTGCCCTCCACGCGCACACCGCCCGCGGTCACGGTGAAGTGCGCATTCTCCGCGTCCAGAGCGAAGCGCCCGCCTCCGAGCGAGCTGACAAGGACGGACGTGAGGTCAGAGGCCTCGCCCAGGTCCGCGTCCGCGCCCTCGAGCGTGAGTGACTCCATCGAGTACGAGAACGTAGCCTTCGTGGCCCTGATGCGGACGCCGGGCGTTGCGGTGGCGGACACCTCGAGGTCGTCCAACGTCAGCCCCGACAACGTGGTGTGAGTGTCCGCGTACCGTAGCGTGAGGCCGGCGCGTGCGGCCTTCGCGGCGAGCTGCGCTCCGATCAGTTGAGGGGCAACGAACACGCCCGTGCACACCACGGCGATCGCTGCGAACGCCGCAGCGGGCAAGCCCCACGACGACGTGGCCGCGCGCGCGCGCGTTGACACGGGCAAGGACCAGTGGGCGCGCGAAGTGCGCGGCGCGTCCATGGCCTGCGTCCGGCCCACCAGGAATGAGGGCGGCGCAGCCTGGGAGCTGCTCTGGCTCTGCTCGAGCGCCAGCGTGTGCTCCACCTGCACGGCAACGTCGAGCGTCGTGTCCGCTTCCGGTTCGTCCGCGGGAATCGGCGTGGTGACAGGCTCGGAGTCGGCGCCGTCTCCCGGGGCAATGGCACGCAGCGCCGCGGCCAACTCGTCCGCGGACTGGTATCGCGCGTCGGGCGTCTGCGCGAGACATCGGTCTACGATCGCGTCGACCTCGGCAGGGACGTCGGGGACGAGCGTCGATGGTTTCACGCGTCTGCCGCGGAGCACCTCGGACACGAGATGGGCGCCTTGCCCGCGGAAGGCCGTCTGCCCGGTGAGTAGTTTGTGGAAGATGCAGCCAAGCGCCCAGATGTCGGTGCGATGGTCGACCGACTTCGGCCGCTCGATCTGCTCCGGTGACATGTAGTGGGGCGTTCCGAGCTGCGTCATGGTGCGCGTGAGGTCGGTCGCCTGCTCGTCGAGCCGCGAGATGCCGAAGTCGAGCACCTTGAGGACGGGCCCGCCCGCCCGCTGCGCCAGGAACAGGTTCGACGGCTTGAGGTCGCGATGAACGACGCGCATGCGGTGGGCATCTGCGACGCCGCTGCAGGCCTGCACCATCAACCACGTCGCCACGTCGAGGCGGAGCTTGCCCTTGCGACGCACCAGGTGATCGAGATCCTCGCCCGCGAGCAGCTCCATCACGAGGTACGGCGTGCCGTCTTCCGTGCGCCCCACGTCGAGGATCTGGACCGCGTGCGGCCCCTGGATGCGGGAGGCGGCGCGTGCCTCGCGGTAGAACCGCTCCACGACCTGCTCGTTCCCGCGCACCTCCGGTCGCAGCGCCTTCACCGCGACCGTGCGACCGAGATCCAGCTGCGTGGCGCGCGCGACCACGCCCATCCCGCCCTCGCCGATGAATGCATCGACGCGGTAGCGGCCGCCCAGAATGTCGCCGACCTCGAGCTTGCGCACCATGTCCCCGGGCCACGGGGTACACCGAACCAGGTGGCGTCACAAGGGATGTCGACGGATACGGGCTACTTGGTCGCGGGCTCGGTCGCGTCGGGGGCAAGCCAGCGGTAGAGGCTGGCACCGAGCACCGCACCCATGATGGGCGCGACCCAGAAGAGCCACAGCTGAGAGACCGCCCATCCGCCCACGAAGAGCGCGGGGCCGGTGCTGCGGGCCGGGTTCACGGAGGTGTTGGTGACCGGGATGGAGACCAGGTGGATGAGCGTGAGGCAGAGGCCGATCGCGATCGGCGCGAAGCCGGCAGGCGCCTTCTTGTGCGTCGAGCCCATGATGACGAACAGGAACATGGCCGTCATCACGACCTCCATCAGGAGCGCGGCCGTCATGCTGTAGTGCCCAGGAGAATGCTCCCCATAGCCGTTCGATGCGAAGCCCCCGCTGACGTCGAAGCCGCTGGCGCCGCTCGCGATCGCCTTGAGAACAGCCGCAGCGAGGATCGCGCCCGCGACCTGCGAGACGATGTACGGGACGACGCTGTTCTTCGGGAAGCGACCGCCGACGGCAAGGCCGATGGTGACCGCGGGGTTCAGGTGACAGCCCGAGACGTGGCCGATCGTGTACGCCATCGTCAAGACGGAGAGGCCGAACGCCAGCGCCACTCCGTGCAGACCGATGCCCACCTGCGGGAACGCCGCCGCCAGGACCGCGGAGCCACAGCCCGCGAACGTCAGCCAAAACGTGCCGATCATCTCGGCGACGTACTTCTTCATCTCCATGGGCTATCCCCCTTCCGAACACAAAGGAGACCAAGCTTCAGCGGAAGCGGCCAAGAAACCCGCGGTCTCTGCCGGGCGCCACGGAACGCGTGGTACGACGACTGTGTGGTGGCACCCTTCGCTCGTGAGGTCATCGTCATCCGCGATGGGACGGCTGAGCGCAACGGCCTGGGGCGCCTGATATTCGCGGCGACGGTCCTCGTCAACGCGGGCTCCTGCATGGGGGCGACCGGGTTGGACTCGGCCATGCTCGGCCTCCTCGCCTTTGGCTCCTTCCTGCTGTTTCCACTTTGCCTCTTCTACTTGTTTGCGGGCGCTCGACGGCCGATCGAGGCGACCGCACTCACGATCGAAGGTAACGAGCTGGTGCTCGAGCACCGTGGAACGCTGACACGGTTGCCCTTCGGCAAGGTCCGCGGCGCGTGGGTCGAGCGCGACACGTTGGTGGCCATCGTGATGACGAACGGAGAGATCGTCACGATGAACCTGGGCTCAGCGGGCGCCGCGGACGAGATGGTGAGCCAGCTGGGACATACGAAGGAGCAACGCACGCTCACGATGCCAGTGGCCGGGTGGGCGAAGACATCGCTCGCGAGAGGCATGATCGCCGCAGCGCTGTCGGTGACGTTTCTGGTCACGGGGGTCTTCGCGCTCGTCAGTGGGGGGCTCCTGCATGACATTTTCAGCGCCTACCGTTCCGCCGAGGGCGCGGTGACGGGCGGGTCCGTCGCGGCCACGATCGGGCTCGTCGCCACTTCGCTCTTGCTCGCGCGCGCGACGCGACCGCGGTGGGTCGTGGTTGGGTCGGATGGCGTGCGGCTGGCCGACGGCAAGATCGTCCATCACACCGACATCCAGCGCGCGGACCCGGATCCTGCGGGCGTGCGCATCACCAGGAAGGACGGCTCGCAGTTGCTGGTCGCGTTCTCGCAGGGCGCGGACGCCGCGGCGGTCTGGGTGGAGCGGCAGTTTGCGCTTCTGTCGCGCATCGAGAGGTGGAAGGACAATGCGTCGCGCACGGCAGAAGAGGCGAAGCTTGACGTGCTCGACCGCGCCGGACGATCTGCGGCAGACCACCGCAAGGCACTGCTTGCGGTCGGTGACACGAGCGCGGGCTATCGCGCACAGGGCGTGAGCGCAGAGGACCTGGAGCGCGTGATCGACGACGCGGAGAGCCCTGCCGAACGGCGTATCGCGGCGACCGTCGCGCTGTCAGCGATCGATCGTGATCGCGCCACGCAAAAGATCCGCGTGGTGGTGCCCACATGCGTGGACCCCAGGCTGCGCACTGCGCTCGAGCACGCGGCCGAGGAAGCGGATTTCGAGGCAGGCTTCGAGGCCGAGCAAGCGCGGAGCCGCAGTCGGCAACGGATGTCATAGCGAAGAGAACCAACGTTCACAGCAGGGCCTTATTCGAGTGAGAGGCATGCTGACCCATGAATAGGTGCGCGCAGGGTCGCGTCCATCAACGCAGTCCTGATGCAGCGTGGGTGAGCCACGTGACACAAGACCTTCACCTTCCACTTCTCAGAGGTATTCACATGACGCACGCCAAGTGGCTTCTCACCGTTGCTTCCATTCTTTCGCTCTGGTCTCTCGTCACCGGTTGCGGGTCCATCCGCGTGGTGAAGCGAACACAGGATGGTGGCATTGTCGCCCTCGCCGGCTCCCAGTCAGAGGCGAGGAAGAAGGCCGACGAGTACATGAAGGGGCAGTGCGGCGGCGAGTATCAGATCGTCGAGGAGGGCGAGGCCGTCATCGGGGAGGTGAGCTCCGCCGAGTCACGCCCGACGCGGTTCGGCACCGTGCAGACACAGGGCAGCTCCACCCAGAAGACAGAGTGGCGCCTCACGTTCCGCTGCAAGGCGACCGCGGCCCCCACCGCCAGGACCACCAGCGGTCCGCAGCAGACCGCGGAGCTGCACTCGTACACCGTTCGCTTCTAGCGGATCGCGGCTAAGCTCGCCGCGCCATGGCGAACCCGCTCCTCAATGATCGCGACGTGTCTTTCCTTCTCTACGACGTGTTGGACGTGGCGTCGCTCACCACGCTTGCGCCGTTCAAGGAGCACTCGCCGGAGACGTTCGATCTCTACCTGGGCGCCGTGCGCGACTTCTCGCGTCGCGTGCTGTTCCCGCTCTACAAGACGTTCGACGCGGAGCCGCCGCGCTTCGAGAACGGCCGCGTCACCGTCCATCCGAAGATGCGGGGCGTGTACGACGCGCTGACGGAGCTCGGAATCTCGCGCGTGTCGCGCCCTGCGAGCGTGGGCGGTCAGGCGTTGCCGCTCACGGTGTCTTGCTTCTCCATGGCATACATCGCGGCGGCAAACGGCAGCGCCGCGGGGCTCACCATGCTTGCGTCAGGCGCTGCGCACCTGCTGGAGGCGTTCGGCAGCGAGCACCTCAAGGCCACGTACATGACGAAGCTCTACGACGGCACGTACACCGGCACGATGGCGTTGACGGAGCCGCAGGCGGGCTCCAGCCTGGCGGACGTGGAGACGCGCGCGGTGCCGCAGGCCGATGGCAGCTATCGGCTCACGGGCTCCAAGATCTTCATCTCTGGCGGCGACCACGATCTCACGGAGAACATCGTGCACATGGTGCTCGCGCGCATCGCGGGCGCGCCGCCCGGCACCAAGGGCATCTCGCTCTTCTGTGTGCCCGCCCGGCGCAACGAGAACGGCACGCTCGTCCACAACGACGTGACCGTCACCGGCCTCATCCACAAGATCGGCTGGCGCGGTCTGCCCAGCGTCGCGCTCAGCTTCGGAGACGGTGGCGACTGCCACGGGTGGCTCGTCGGAGAACCACACCGCGGCCTCTCGTACATGTTCCAGATGATGAACGAGGCGCGCATCTCCGTCGGCGTCAGCGGCGTCGCCACGGCGTCCGTCGCGTACCACGAGGCGCGCGCCTACGCAGAGGGCCGCCCGCAAGGACGCGCGCTCGGTCACAAGGGCGAGGGACGCCAGGTCCCGATCATCGAGCACGCAGACGTGCGGCGCATGCTGCTCCGGCAGAAGGCGATCGTGGAAGGCGGGCTCGCGCTCGTCGCACGGGCGTCGTTCTACGCGGACCTGGCCGCGCACGCGGAGTCGGAGGTGGAGCGAAGAGAAGCGCAGCTGCTGCTCGACCTGCTCACGCCGATCGCGAAGACATTTCCTGCGGAGAAGGGCTTCGAAGCGAACGTACTCGCGGTGCAGATCCACGGCGGCTACGGCTACTCGAGCGAGTACCTGCCCGAGGCGTGGATGCGCGATCAGAAGCTCAACACGATCCACGAAGGAACGACAGGCATCCACGGCATGGACCTCCTTGGCCGCAAGGCCATTGCGGGCGGTGGAGCGGCGCTCGCGGCGCTGCGCGCGGAGGTGGACAAGGGCGTCGCGCTCGCGCGCACGAATGGCCTTCCCGAAGATCTCGCGAACGCGGTGGCAGGCGCCCTTTCGGAAGCGGAGTCGCTCACGATGCACCTTGCGCAGCTTGGCCTCTCGGGAGACGTCGCGAAGATGATGCTCCACAGCGCCGACTACCTTGACCTGATGAGCGTGCTGGTGGTCGCCTGGCAACACCTCTGCATGGCCGCCGTCGCCGCAAAGAAGAGCCCAGCAAACGACGACGACGCGGCGTTCCTGCGCGGCAAGCAGCTCGCCGCCGAGTACTTCATTCGCACGGAGGTGCCGCGCCTTCACATGCTCGCCGCCCTCTGTCGCTCCGGCGAGGACAGCTATGCGAGGGTGACCGCGGCGGAGCTCTGAGGGAAGAACGGCGCCGGCCAAAGGCTGCCAGGTTGACGGGGGAGCACTCGTAAACCACACTGCGGGCGTGCAAAAGCTCCTCGCCATTGCCCTGGTGCTCGTCGGCTGCGGCGCCGCGAACGAAGCCACTGTCACAGGCGGCGGCTCCAGCGAAGACGGCGGACAGAATTCAGCGGGTGACGGCGGCGGGCCGGCCAGCATGGGCATGGATGCAGGAGCTCCACACGATGCGAGCACCGGTGTCGACGCGGGTCCTTCGGACGCGGGCATGCTGCCTGCCATGTCGCACCAGGCGTTCCTGGTCGGCTACAACGAGGGATGGATCGGCAGCTACGGGTCCGATCTCACGTCCGGCTTCGACATCACCTACGTGCGCAAGATCCTGGATGGCATCAACAAGGCCGGTGGCCACATCATGCGGCTCTGGCTCTTCGAGCTGAACCAGGGCGTGACGCTCGGGGCCTCCGCGCCGCAGTCTTCGTCGCTGTCTCCGCAGATGATCGCCAACGTGGAGAGCGTCCTGGTGGAGGCGCGCGCGCGCGGCATCTGGGTGTACCTCACCGGTCTCAACGGCAACGACATGCTGCAGGCCGCCAGCCCCACCCGCGACTACTACTACAACCTGCTCAACAACAAATACGGCGAGGGCGACGCCTTCAACACGTACGTCCTCACGCCCATGCTCGCCATGATGGGCAAGCACCAGGACGTGATCTACGGGTTCGACATCGTGAACGAGATCGAGGCCGCGCAGCAGCACGCGTTCTGGCCGGACGTCTACAACGGCGCGCGCGGCTTCATCCAGCGCGAGGCGGCGTTCATCCACGGCAAGAGCCCGTGGCTCAAGGTGACCAGCAGCGCGGGCTTCAGCACCTCCCAGTTCGACATCTCGAACGGCATGTTCTCGGGCCTCGGTCTCGACTTCTACGACCTGCACGTCTACGCGGACAACGGCAGCTACCTTGGTGCGTCCGACGTGTGCACGCGCGCGCAGACGGACGGCGTGCCGGTGATCCTCGGCGAGTTCGGTCAGATGACCATGAACGACGACGACACGCTCCAGCAGAACACCACGCAGGGCTTCCTCTCGGGCTCGAAGAGCCTCTGCTTCAAGGGCGCGCTTGGCTGGCGCTTCGACTCGGCCGAGGCCACGTGGCGCTACGTGCGCGCGGACGGCACCTTCCGCCCCGCCGTCACGGTCATGCAGACCTACGGCGTGATGCCGTAGAGCGCGCGAGCACTCACCTGCCCAGCGTCAGTACGCGCCTTCGCGGGCCTTCTTGCTGAAGAGGGTGAGAAACATGCATTTTACATCCAACCAGAGACTCCAGCTCTCGACATAGCGGAGGTCGTGCTCCACGCGCTTCACCATCTTCTCCAGCGTGTCGGTCTCGCCGCGCCACCCGTTCACCTGCGCCAGGCCCGTGATGCCCGGCTTCACCTTGTGGCGGAGCATGTAGCGGACGATGAGCTGGCGATACATCTCGTTGTGCGCGGTGGCGTGCGGGCGTGGACCCACAAGGGACATCTCTCCGCGCAGCACGTTCACGAGCTGCGGCAGCTCGTCCAGCGATGTGCGACGCAGGAACGCGCCAAAGCGGGTGATGCGTGCGTCGCCCTTCTTCGCCTGCGTGACCTTCGCGCCGTCGTCCATGGTGGTCATGGAGCGGAACTTGTACATGCCGAACTCCACGCCGCCTCGGCCGTAGCGCCTCTGACGAAACAGCGCGGGCCCGGGTGAAGAGAGCTTCACGCCGATCGCGATCGCCAGCATCGGCAGTGCGAGGCACGAGAGCGCGACGCTGCCGAGCGCAAGATCCTCCACGCGCTTCAGGACCCGGGAGAAGCCCTCGAGACGGCCCTTCACCGCCAGGCCCTCGTAGTCCTCCTTCGCCATCTCCAGCGCGACGACGAGCGCGAGCATGTACTCGTTCTCGCAGAGTTCCAGGCGTGCGTCGGCGGTGCAGATCTCGCAGATGACCTCCAGCAACGGCCGGTTTCCGGCGCGCGTGGTCTCGACGAAGCGGCGGGCGGCGGCGCGCGCGTCGAACGTCGTCGGGTCGAAGGTGCGAATACGGTCCTCGATCTCCGGTGGCAGCTCGCTCACCTGGAGCAAGCGGCCCAGCAGCGAACGGAGCGCCTCTTGCTCCTTCTCGCAGAACGTACCGTCCGCGTAGCACGCGCCCAGAAGCAGCTCCGTCAGCACGAGCGTGATGGGCAGCGGAAGGATCGAGGGGCGCAGCTCGGAGATCGGCGCGTCGTCCGCGATCTCGACCTCCCCAAGCGTGTACATTGCACGCATCGTCATGTGCCGTCGCCTCCACTGGGAGAACGGCAAGGCAACGCGTTCCTTGAGCGGCTAGTAGCTGTCGCTGGAGCCGCCGCCTCCGGAGCTGCCGCCACCGCCGGAATAGCTGGTGTCGGTGCTGCTGCCGCTGCTGCCTCCGTTGTCGGAGGAGGACGAGCTGCCGCCGGAGTCCCAGCTGGACGACGAGCTCGACGAATCGGACGAGGACGAGCTGGACGTGGAGTCGGAGGAGTAGCTCGAGCTGTCGTCGGTCGAGGTCGAGGAGCCGGAGAACGGTCTGTTCTTCATCCTGGACGAGATGATCCGGCCGCCGATGACCAGAGGCACCGAGAGGACCGCCACGACAACGCCAACGACCGGACCGAGGAAAAGAGATGCTCCGATCGTCGCGAAGAACCCCACGAGGAACGCGAAGAACACCGTGACCCAGACGGTGAGCATCGCCCCCATGCAGCCGTCGAAGCTGAGTCGCGGGCGCTTGCGCGGGAAGCCGAAGATGAGCACGGACAACGCGACCAGGGAGAACGTAGCGACCTGAGGCGCCATGGACTCGCTCTCCGGCGCGGGCGCGGGCGTGGCAGGCGGGGTCGCAGTCGGCGCCTTTTGCGGCACGTTCGTGGGTGTGGTCGACGGCGGTGGCCGCGTCGCGGGCGTGACGGCGCATGCAGCCGCGCCATCGGCGAGGGGCTTCGCGTCGCGCTGGAGCGCGCGCTCGATCTCCGTGGTGCCTTCGTCCACTGCCGCGAAGAACTGGTCCTTCTTCAGGTTCGCGGAGACGTGCTCGCGCAGGATGCGGTTCGACTCCACGTCGGTGAGGGCACCGCCCGCGCCCTTGCCCGTGTCGATGCGCACCTTGCGCTCGTTGGGCGCGATGAACAGGAGCACACCATTGTCCTTCTTGCCCTCGCCCACCTTCCACGTGTTGAACGTGGCATAGGCGGCGTCCTCCACCGAGTCTCCGACAAGCGAGTCAGCGATGAAGACGACCACGTGATTCGTCGAGCACCTTCTGTAGGCCGCGAGCTTCTGATCGAACGCCTGGATCTCGGCCGGCGTGAGCTTGTGCGCGGTGTCGGTCACATAGCCTTCGATGGGCGGCGGGGCGTACGCGAACGCCCGAGTCGCTGGCGCGAGCAGACAGATCATGGCTGCGACCACGATCACGAGCGAGCGCCCTCTCCGTGACGTGAGCACGCGCGCGATCACGCGAGCTCCTTGCCGTCGGGCTCGGGCTTCGCCTTGCGAGTGGCAGTGCTGATCCGATACGCGGGGTTGCGCGCGCGCATGAGCTCACCGATGGGCTTGTGGGCCGCGAGCGCATGCCATGGATCGAACGAGAACCCCTCGCAGAGGTCGCTCACCTTCGCGGCGCGCGCGCCATCCGCATCCCGCTTGTTGAGCGTGACGCGAGCGACCGTCAGCGGCTTCGAGTACTCCTCACTCCAGGCGCGCGTGGGGTCCTCGATCGGCGTGTGCTCGTCGTCGGTGTAGAACTGGAGCTGGAAGTCGTACGTCACCTGGTCCTTCTCGAGGCGCGACGCGAGCTCCTTGCCAAGGTAGTCGGCGTCGCGCGTGACGAGCGGACCGCCCGCCTTGGCATGCGGTGAGAGCTGGAGACGCGCCGCATACTCGCCCACGCGAATGGGCGCAGGGCTGTAGTACGTGGTGGTGGCGAGCGACGTCATGGGCACGGACAGACCGCGCGACAGGTCCGACAAGAGCCCCACGCCGCGCGAGATGCCGAGCGCCCACAGGATCCTCGGAAGGGCGAGAAGCGGAGAGCCGGCGGCCGCCGTGACCACCTCCACGAACTCGCGAACGCTGCGGAACGGCATGGTGCGCGAGCGGATCATGAGAAAATCCTGCGTGGTCGCGTCCTCCATGCCCGGAATGAGCTTCTTGCCGGGCACGCCGAGCACCTTGATGGCAATGCCGCGAACGTCACCGGCCTTGTCGTGCTGGCGCTTCACGGCGCCGTTCGAGTAGCGCACGTACGCCTTGTAGGTGGACGGCTCGGCGAAGAGCCCCGCGCGTGCGTGCTCCGGGAGATCGGGCAGCACGGTGAACATCGCCTGCACGCCCAGGTTCCCCTTCGCGTGGAGCGCGCGCATCGGGCTGCCGTCGCCCGCGACCTCCTTCTGCATCGCGCCCAGGCGCGCGGCGTAGGCCTCGAAGGCGGCCTCCTCGCCTTCCTTGATCTCTTCCTTCCAGCTGGTCGCGGGCTGCACGGCGCCAGGCTACCATGGGGCATGGCCCTGCGGCTCTCCTGCACCGTCCCGATCGGAGCTCTGGGCGCGTTCGCGCTCTCTTCGATCCTGGGCGCCTGCCAGAGTGATGCAGCGGTGCCCGGCGGTACGGACGACAGTGGCGCGCCCGCCGACGTGACGGATGCCGCGCCCGACGCCCGGTACGAGCACATCTACCCGGCGCCGCACGCGCCGCTCCCGAGCGTGGACCTGCGCATCGCGGAGCGCGCGAAGGTGCAGACGCACCAGAGAGTCGTCACGATCGCCTTCGAGGGCGACCCCGTGAAGGCGCGGATGGAAGCGTTCACGGAGATGATCGGCGCGACGGACTGGTGGACCCAGACCACGCTCGAGTACTGCACGGACACCGGACCGGACGGCTGCATCGGACAGACCACAGTCCTCGGCCACGTCACGCTGAAGGGCCCGCCGCCTGCGTCGCTCTCGCCGCTGGGCGTGGAGGACTTCGTGCAGCAGCTGATCACGAACGGCACCGTACCGCCGCCCAAAGATGATGTAGTCTACATGCTCCTGTTCCCCGCTTCGGTGAAGCTGGGCGAGCCGGGCTTCGAGTCGTGCGTTGCATTCGACGGCTACCACGGCCTCTTGAAGGCGCTCGTCCCCTCCCCTGCGGACGCGGACGCAGGCGCCGACGCGGACGCAGGCGGCGATGCCGGGATCGCTCCGGACGCGGGCGACGCAGGTGGCGGCGGCACGTTCGCGAAGGCGATCTACGCGGTGCAGGCGCAATGCGCCGGCGGCGAGGCAGAGACGACCGTGGGCGTCGCGCACGAGCTCATCGAGACCGCGACCGATCCCGACGGCTTCGGCTTCAACGTGGCGGATCCGGCGTGGAGCACCTTCTTCTACCCGGAGGTCGGCGATCTCTGCGACTACGAGCCCACGCAGACCGCGGGGGGCTTCACCGTGCAGAGCGGCTGGTCGAACGTGGCCGCGCGCGCAGGAAAGAATCCGTGCGCGCCCAGCGTGCCCGGCGACATCTACTTCAACGCCGCTCCCGCAGTGCAGCGCGTGTCCCTCAAGGTCGGCGAGTCGACCACCGTGGAGGTGATGCCGTTCTCCAGCGCGCCCACGCCGGACTGGCAGCTGGACGCCCTCGATCTCTCGACGCTCTACGGCGATCCAGCCGCACTTCACCTGGAGCTCGATCGCAGGCAGGTCCACAACGGGCTGCCAGTCACGCTCACCGTGAAGCTGCTTCGAACTCCCGATCCGCTACCGACGGGAAACCGCGCCGCGGTCCTCGTTCTTGCCTCCAAGCAGGGCAAATCCGAGCGCTACTGGCCGATGCTGGTCGTACCGAAGTGACCCCGGGGGCTGGGTAGACCGGGCTGCTCCATGATCTGTTGCGGAAGGATACACGGGAGGGTGGAGCAGCGTGCACGGCAGTGATAGGAATTGCGTGTGTCCGTTCAACGCGAAGACAATCCGGTCCAGGTCATCGAGAGCATTCCCGTTGCGGGCAGTCACGGCGTAACCGCCGAGGAGGCTGACCGCGAGAAGATCCCGATACCCGATCACCTCATCATGTACCCGGAGCTCGGGCGCGGCGGCATGGGCCACGTGCACCCGGCCACGGACCGCAACCTGCTGCGGCACGTCGCGCTGAAGCGCCTGGATCCAGAGCTTGCGTCGGAGCCGTTCTATCGCGATGGCTTCATCGCGGAGGCGCAGATCGCCGGGCAGCTGGAGCACCCGAACATCCTGCCCGTGTACGAGCTCGCGCTCGACCCGCGCCAGATCCCGTACTTCACCATGAAGCTCGTGCAGGGCGTCGGCTTCGACGGGTGGCTCTACAAGCATCCCGTCGGCAAGCCCGAGCGCATGGTCGAAGGACTCGACATCATCATCAAGGTCGCGGACGCCGTCGCATACGCGCACCACCGCGGCGTGGTGCATCGCGATCTCAAGCCGGGCAACGTGATGGTCGCCGGCTTCGGTCAGGTCTACCTGATGGACTGGGGGCTTGCGCGCCTCACGAAGTCGCAGCCTGCGTCGGGCGCCAACTCGCAGATGAACGCGAAGGGCGCGGTCGGCACTGCGGACTACATGTCCCCGGAGCAGGCGCGCGGCAACCCGGCCGAGATGGACGAGCGCGCGGATGTCTTCGGCATTGGCGCGATGCTCTACGAGGTCTGCACGGGCAAGCGCCCCTACGGCGAACACCCGAACCCGGACGAGCTCATCGCGCGCGCCGCACGCGGCGACGTGATCCCCGTGGAGAAGGCAGCGCCGGGCGTTGGCTTGCCGAAGCGCATGGCCGCGATCGTCTCGCGAGCTCTCCGTCCGCGCCCCGAGGATCGCTACCAGTCCGTGGAGGCGCTGGCCACCGACCTGCGCGCGTTCATGCGCGGCGGTCTACACCTACCCAGCCGCACGTTCGCCGCGGGCACGCGCATCATGAACGAAGGCGACGCTGGCGACGAGGCGTACATGATCGTCGCGGGCCACTGCAACGCCTCACGCGCGGTCGACGGCAAAGAGGAGCAGCTCGCGGTCATGGGACCGGGAGAGGTCTTCGGCGAGATGGCCCTCCTTCTCGACGAGCCGCGCGCGGCAAGCGTCACCGCGATCGATCCGGTCACGGTGCTCGTGCTCGATCGCCACACGCTGACGGACGGCCTGGGCCTGGAAGGCTGGACCGGAGCGCTGGTCGTGGCCCTGGCAAGCCGCTTCCGCAAACTGGAAGAACAAGTAAGAGCCTCAGGCCTCCGGAGAGGCTGACCGGCGCCAATTTTGATGCGGCTCACGCCAATATTGGCGCGGGTATCACAGCCCCAGTTCGCGCCAGCGGACCATTCCTCCTGCGAGGTTCGCGACCTTCGTCAGGCCATGCTTGCGGAGGATCGCGGTCGCCATCGCGGAGCGCTTCCCGGTCTGGCAGACCACGACCACTGGCTTGTCGGGCGTGACCTCGGCCAAGCGTGCGCGCAGCTCGTCGAGCGGGATGAGATTCGCGCCGTCGATGTGGCCTAGCTCGCCGTCGAACTCGGCGCTCGAGCGGACGTCGAGGAGGGAGACGGCGGCGCGGTGAGCCATGACCCACTCGGGGGCGATCTCCCAGACGCCCGCGTAGGTGACGATGACCGGGCCCCACGACGGCGCGGTGGGCGCGGCGCCATCCTCTGGCTCCCCGCCGCGCAGGTTCGCGGGCACGGCAACGGCGAGCTGCTTCGGGTGTGGCAGCGCCATGTTCTGCATGTAGCCGACGAAGTCCTCGCGCCGTGCGTCGCCGCCGATGCGTGGATTATGCAACTTTTCCTCGCCCACGCTGCTCTGCGTGCGGCCGTCGTAGTCGTGGCCGGGGTAGATCTGACAGCTCTCTGGCAGCGTGAAGATCTGCGTCTGGATCGAGTCGAACAGCTTGCTCGCGCAGCCGTTCTGGAAGTCCGTCCGACCCGCGCCGCGGATGAGGAGCGCGTCGCCGGTGAACACCATCGACGTGTCGTCGGTGACGAAGGAGAGGCAGCCGTCGGTGTGCCCTGGCGTGGCGCGCACGTGGAGCTTCTCGCTGCCGAACGCGATCACGTCGCCATGTGCGAGCGGCAGATCGATGTTCTTTGCGTTGTAGATGGGCGAGAGCCCGATGCGGCTGCCCGTTGCGCGCTTCATCAGCCAGGCGCCGGACACGTGGTCCGCGTGGCAGTGGGTGTCGAGGGTTGCGACGAGGTCGAGCCCCAGCTCACGAATGAGTGCGGCATCGCGCGCGTGCTGCTCGAACACGGGGTCGATGAGGACCGCCTTCTTCGCGGTCTCGTCCGCGAGGAGGTACGTGTACGTGCTGGATGCGGCGTCGGCGAGCTGTCGGAAGAGCATCGACCATCATCATAGCCTGACGCCGACCAGGACGCGTGCGCCCAGGCGAAACCCCGGCTCGTCGAGCAGGGCGTGCGAATCACTTGCGTCCACGACGGAGCGCACGCCGTGGAGAGTGCCGAACAGGAACGCGCCGACGGTCACGCGATCCCAGACGTAGCGCGCGCCCGCGTCCGCCGTGAGCGCAGCGCCGACGCCAGAGGCATGGCGCGAATCGTTCGACTTCGAGGGGTCTCCGAGCGACGTTACGACTTCCTGTCCCAGGAACGAGATCGTCGCGTCGGCGCCGAAAGAGAGATCGCCTGGCGTCATGAAGAAGAGTCCGCCGCCGAACGCCCATGTGTCGAGGCGCGTGCTCGCCGTGGCGCTCTTTCCGAGGGGGCTCGGATAGTCGAATGTGGTGAGCGAGCCGAGCTCCGTGGCGAGGCCGATGCCGAGCGTGCTGGTGATGCGGCGACCAGCGCGCAGGAGAAAGCTGCCACCGTAGAGCGTGCGGTTCTTGCCCTCCGGGGTCTCGCCCAGCGGAGCGCCGAGGCGGAGATTCGTGTACGTGCCCACGCCTCCCGCCTCGATCAACCAGCGGCGGTCCTTCCGCTGCGGATCGCCGTCCGGCTGGCCCGGGTCCGTTCCCCCGCCCACCTGCGCACGCGGCACGTCGAGCGTGACCGAGTCGTCCTCGACGACCGTGACGGAGTCGGCGAACGTGCTGCCGCTGGCGCGAAGCACCTCCACGCGCGTGGGCCCGGGTGGGAGCGAGACCGTCGCCGAGCCGACGCCGCGCGTTACCCCTTGCACGAGCACGCGATCGCCCGGCTCCGCGTTCACCACGAGTATCCCGGCGCCCGACGGAACCAGCACGACGACCTCCGCGCGCTCGCGGCCCGCCACACGCACGCGATCCTTCTTCGCGACGCGCGGCGAGAGCACCTCCACCGTGTGCTCGCCCACGCCAACGCGCAGGGTGGCTTGCCCGTTCTCGAGCCTCTGTCTCACGCCATCCACGACGAGCGCAATTCCGTCCGGCGCGGGGCCGCCCTTCGCGCGCACCGTGACATGTAGCTCCGCGATGAGCGGCTGCAGGTCGGCAATGGCGGTCAGGATCTGCGCGCGTGCGTCCGCCTTCACATCCGCGCCGCCGATGCGCAGCGTCTCCTCCAGCGCGTCCAGCGCCTCCGGATAGCGGCGCAACGCACGCAGCGCGAGCGCGATGTTCTGCTCGATGATCCACGATGGTTTGTCGCGCATCGCGGCCTCGAACTCCGACAGCGCGCCCGCGTAGTCCGGCGGCTTCGCGTCATACAGCTTCACGCCTTCGTCGAAGTGCTCGCGCGCACGCCGCTCACGCGCAGCGACTTCGCTCTGGTCGGCAGCGTACGCGCTGGCCGGTGTCAGCACGAACGCGCCACCGAGCAGCGCGACGAAGAAGAGAACGCGTGGATGCATCCTGCCGCGCATCGTCGCACGCATCAGGGCAGCTTGCGCTGGATGTCGAGGCCCGGCTTCGCGGTCCCCATGCCAGCGGGGAGCGGCTTTCCAGATGGCGGCGGACTGGACTGGGTCGCCAAGGCCGAGGGCAGCGCAGATGGCTGCGGGGGCGCCACGGACGACTGCGCATGCTCCGGCACCGTGAGGACCACGACCGGCGGCTTCGCCAGCACGTTGAGCCCCGCGAGCGCGAGGATCACGCCGAAGCCCGTCGCCGCGAGCGCAACCCAGAGCGGTCGCATCGAGCGCATGGGCGGAGGGCCGGGTCGCTCGGACGGGTGCAGCTGCAGCTGCGTGGCGGCGAGCGACACGTCCGGTGACGAAGGCTCCTCGGCTGCGCCGGACCGCTGCGTTGCGAGCACCTCCTTCGTGTCCATCGGGACGCGCGCCTTCTCCTCCGGCGCGATCTCGTGCACCGCGGCGAGCATCTGCCTGGCGGAACGCCACCGCTGCACTGGATCGCGCTCGAGCGCGCGCCTCACGACGGCGGCCACGGGCTCCGGCGTGCCTGGCGCGAGCGTGCGCACGTCCGCTGCATCACTCATGCAGATTGCGAGGATCACCTGCTCGTAGGAGTTGCCCGTGTGTGGCGTGCGGCCTGTGAGGCACTCGTACAGGATCGCGCCGATGCTGTAGAGGTCCGAGCGCTCGTCCACGTCGGGCTTGGCCTGCGCCTGCTCCGGCGCCATGTAGAACGGCGTGCCCAGGACGGTGCCGTGCCCTGTGAGCGCGAGCGGCATGGTCGCGGCGTGCGCCTTCTTGATCTTGGAGATGCCGAAGTCGACGATCTTCACGTGCACCTGCAGCGGGTCAGACTCCGACTCGCAGAGGAACAGATTGTCCGGCTTGAGATCGCGGTGGACGATGCCTGCCTCGTGCGCGCGCGCCAGACCACGCAGGGTCTGTGCGATCACGTGGAGCGCAAACGCGAGCGGGACCCGGTGGTCGCTCTTGAGCTTGGCCCCCAGGTCTTCACCGCGGAGGAGCTCCATCACGAAGTACGGGCGTCCGTTGTCCGTGCCCACATCGAACACGGTGACAATGTGTGGGCTCTCCACCACGCTGGCGGCGCGGGCCTCGCGTGCGAAGCGGTTACCGACGGTCTCGTCGTCCGCGTACTCGCGCATGATGAACTTGATGGCGACGTGCTTGCCAAGGCCCAGGTGCTCGGCCTCGTAGACAGAACCCATGCCACCCCGTCCGATGATGCGGATGACCTTGTATTTGCCTGCGATGGTCTTGCCGATGACTTCGTCGGCCGGGGTCTCTCTATCTCCCTCGATGGGTGCAGTGGGCGCGGGGGGCGCGTTCATCGGCTTGCTCTCGATGGTATCTCACCTTCCATTCGGGTGACAGCCGACGACAAACATTCGCGCTATGATGAACCGGTGAAAGCCCGCTTAACTTTTGGCGGCGCCGCACTGGCGGTGCTCCTGGTCTCGATGGCATGCGGCAGCACGAAGCCACAAGGCGGCCTCGTCATAGGACTGGAGACGGACGTCGCCGTTCCGGACAACGTCGATGGCATCGGCATCTCCATCGGCGTGAACGGCCAGATCAGGTACTCCAGGCTCTTCGCGCTCAGCCCGAACCTCGATCTCAAGGGCAAGAAGATCGTCAAGCTGCCCGCGACGATCCTGATCATGGAGCCGACCGCTGACGGCCCAGCGCCACCCGTCAACATCCGCGCCGTGGCATTTCACCAGGGCGAGGCGCGCATCGTGCGCGACGTGATATCGACGGTGCCACACGGGCGAACGGCGCTGCTCCGCCTGCCGCTTGCGTACCTTGGCTACAACGACGGGGTGAAGGGCAAGGTCCCCACCAGCGCATTCGAGGACCCGAAGGCGAAGGGCCTCAGTGCGGTCATCCATCCCGAGGACACCTCCGATGGGGGGCTGGACGCGGACCTGATCACCACGATCGACTCCCGCTGCACAGCCCTCCAGCACCTGACCAACGTCGATGGAGAGTGCCTCGACAGCACGATCGACTCCAGCACCCTGCCCGACTACGAGGACGCGCAGCTCTTCGAGAACGGCAAGGACGAGAACTTCGAGAGCAACCCTGAGAAGTGCTTCGACGTGGAGCAGTGCTTCACGCCCGCCGCGTCCCAGCACCTGCCTCTCGACCGCAGCAACGGTGAGTGCACGGTCACGCTCCGGGGCAGCGCGAACGATGTCAACGTGGCGATGACCATCCAGCAGCCTTTGGACCCCGCGGCCCCGGCTATCGGGTTCTGCGTGGGCGTCGACAGCACCGGTGGGAAGCGGTGCATGGTGCCCATCGACCGCGACGACGTCCACGGCTTCCGCGTGGACACCGCGCGCGGCGTGGTGGTCCTTCCGAAGGGCGTCTGCGATCGCGCGACCGTCACCGGGATCGAGCTCACGCATGCGTGCGCATCGAAGTCGGCGGTCATGCCCATCGACGGCGCAGGCGCCAACTGCATCACGGACGCGAACGACGGCGGCACCGCGGAAGGGGGCACGGACGCAGGCGCCGACGCCGACGCTGCGCTGCCAGAAGTGCCTCCGTGGTACGTGGACAATGGCGCGACGGGCGTTGTCGCGGTGGGCGGAGGCGAAGTCGTCTCCATCACCAAGACCAAGCAACTGTCCTACGCATCCGACAGGGCAGGCAAGGGATTCGCCATGTCAGTCATCGCGAACGCAAGCCCCAGCTCCGCGGCCTTTGGCCCTACGTTCGTGACGGCCGACCCCACGGCGACGGTGGCCTATGCCACGTTCAACGATGCGAACATCGTGCATGTCCCCTACACACTGACCAAGGGGTTCGATCAGCTATCCCCCTCATTCATCATGGGCCCCGGACCCGACCCGAGCGAACAGATCGGCCTTGGCGTGGCCGCATGCGCGAACACGGTGTGCTTTCCGTCTTCACCTACGATGAGGAGCTTCACATTTCCCGCGCTCGTGGCTTCCGGAGCAACCACGTCCACGACGCTTGCTTCATCGCCGTATCCGGGCGCGTTCGCGTTCGCAGTTGCCCCCGACGAGTCGCTCTATGGCAGCTACGCAGCGGACTTCGACGGTGGTATTGGAACCGCCGTTGCTTCTGGCAAGCCGGGCAACCTCATCGAGCTACGCCTCACCGGTGCGCCTCGTGCATACGGCACTGCGGTTGCGGTGAGCGGGACGTCGTTCCACATGGTGGTCACCGAAGCGCAGCAGGACGGGCAGGTCCATGTGCTCGTCATCGACACCGCTGCGCCTGGAATGCCGGTCGATGCCGGCACGATCGGGCCCGCGTCCGATCCGGGGTTCCTGATGCGGAACCTTGCCGTGGCGGAGCGCGCCACGAGCCACTACGTCTACCTCACGGACACTGCAGGCAACCTCCTGTACGTGGACCCGTTCGCGGCGAAGCCTGCGCTCATGAACGTGGACAAGCAGAACCGCAGCTGCGCGACGTCGCTGGGTGTCGCCGTCGATACGACCTACGTCTACCGCGCGTGCGGCACGGGCATCACCCGGGACAAGCTCGTTCCGTGATGACCATGCGAAAGCTTCGGCGGCTCGCCATCGCGTTCGGCGCCGCGGCGGCGCTGTCCATCGCCTGTGGTTCCACGAAGAACCAGGGCTCGCTCGTGCTGGCGCTAGAGACGGACGTGGCGGTGCCCGAGAACGTGGATGGCATCGGCATCGCCGTCAGCGTCAACAACCAGATCAAGTACTCACAGCTCTTCTCGATCGACATCACCCGCGAGCAGCAACACAAGCAACGCGTCGTGAAGCTTCCGGCGACGATCGCCGTGCTCGAGTCCGAAACAGGGGCGCCGGCAGTCCAGGTGCGCGCCGTCGCGTTCTGGAAGGGCCAGGCGCGCATCGTGCGCGACATCATCTCGACGGTACCCCACGGGCGCACGGCGCTCCTGCGCGTGCCGCTCGCGTACCTTGGATACAAGGACGGCGTGACGGGCTCGATCGATACGATCTTTCCGTCACTGCCGGACCAGGCTGCGACGGCACACGCAGGCGTGATTCACCTGTCGGATACGACCCCGGGTACCGGCGCTGCGACGGACATCGTGGAGAAGATCTCCTCGCGATGCGCGCTGATGAACATGACCAACGTCGACGGCGCGTGCGTGGACCCGACGATCGACAGCGCCACGCTCCCCGACTACGTGGAGAAGGACCTGTTCGAGAACGGAATCACCTCTGAAGGCTTCTCGAACCCGGAGCCTTGCTTCGACGTGGGCACATGCTTCGCGCCGAGCGCAACGAGCATGCAGGACCTGGATCGCAGCAATGGCGAGTGCAAGGTGAAGCTCGTCGGGAGCGCTGCGGACCTGAACGTGGCAATGTTGCTCGACACGGCGAGCGCGACAGCGAACGTCGGCTTCCGCGTGGAAAACCTGGGCAACGTCATTCCCATGTCCCGCGATGACGTGCACGGCTTCCGACCTGACGAGGCCGCCGGCGTGGTTCATCTACCGAAGGGAGTCTGTGATCGTGCGACCGTGATCAAGATGGTCCTCGCGCATCGCTCTGAGTGTGCGCAGAAGACGGTGCTCCTGCCGATCGATGGCGCCGGCGCGAACTGCCTGACGGTGAACGGAGATGCCGGGACCGATGCGGGCGATGGCGCAGACAACGCAGACGCAAACGACGTCCCGCCGCCGTGGTGGACTCCATTCAACGGCTCGACGAACGCTGCGGCGATCACCGTCACGTCGGACGGGAAGAAGGTGTTCGTCACCACCCGGAGCAAGGACCTCTACTACGTTGCGCTCGATGCCAAGACGGACGGGTCGAACCAGCTCGAAGGCCCGGATACCGTCAAGATGCCGGCGCTCCTTCCATCCACCCTGGCATTCGTCGCGACCGATGACGAGTACGTCTACACCACGTTCGGCACCAGCGACGCCATCGCCTGGACCTTCGCGTTTGGTGGCCCGCCATACCTCACGTTCAGCAGCAATCTCAGCAGCGCCACGAGCGGCATCATCACGAAGGTCGACATGGTCATGAACCCCGTGACCCATTGCATGGGCACCGGCATCACGGGCACGTGCTTCCCCGCTCCCAACCGGCTCACCGACAACTTCCCGTACATGCCGTTCCCCGGCAGCATGGTCAGCGACCAGCAGAGCGACAGCACCCCGACCGTGGCCGGCGCTTACGCGATCAGTGCGCTCGGAATGGAAGCCTACGGCGCGTTCAACGCTCCGTTCAACACCGGCGGCAAACTTGCGGTTGGCAAGGTCGGACTGACGAACTTCACGACCAACCCCGGGATGACCGCCTACGCGATCACGGCTGTCAAAGATCCCATGAGCGGCCTCGTCACCTCTGCTCTGACGATCTCGAGTGGCGGCGGCATGGTGCACCTTGCGTGGACGAACCCGTCCACGATGGCGCTCATCGAATCCACGAACGGCCCGAACATTGGTCCCAACGACCAGACCTCGTACATGCACAACCTTGCCAGAGACGCGGCCGGTTACGTGTATTTTACAGATAATGGCGGAGACCTCTGGTCGTGGAACGCGCTCCTGCCGACGGACGCGCCCACCAAGATGGATGCCACGAAAAGAGTCGGGTCCTTCGGTGTCGCCGTCGACGACGTGAACAAGGTCGTCTACCGGGCCTTCACTGGCGACGCGACCACATCGGGCGGCGTCACCAGGACCCCGTTTCCGCACCCGTGATACCCTTCAGGATGGCACCTTGCACATAGCCCCCGGCACCGTACTCGCGGATAAATACCGCGTCGATCGCCTGCTCGGCGAGGGCGGCATGGGGGTCGTCGTGGCAGCCACGCACCTGCAGCTCCATCAGCAGATCGCAGTGAAGCTGCTCCGGCCCGAGGCCATGGCGAACCCCTCGCTCATCGAACGCTTCAAGCGCGAGGCGCGCGCAGCCGCACGCGTTCATGGCGAGCACGTCGCGCGCGTGATCGACGTGGGTGATCTGCCCGGCGGTCTGCCGTACATCGTGATGGAGTACCTGGAGGGCGAGGACCTGGAGCGCACGCTGACGCGCCGCGGTCCGCTGCCGATCGAGGAGACCATCGACTACCTGCTGCAGACGTGCGAGGCCGTCGGCGAGGCGCACGCAGCGAACATTGTCCATCGCGACTTGAAGCCCGCGAACCTGTTCCTGGCGATGCGCCCGAACGAGGACAAGCCGATCCTGAAGGTGCTCGACTTCGGCATCTCCAAGATCCTGGAGCCGGAGACGGACGCCATCACCCGGACGAGCGCGCTCATGGGCACCGCGTACTACATGTCCCCGGAGCAGCTCACGAGCGCGAAGAAGGTCGACACGCGCACGGACATCTGGGCATTGGGCGTGATCATCTACGAGCTCCTCACCGGGAGGCGCCCGTTCGAGGCAGGCACCATGCCGGAGGTCGTCGCGCAGATCCTGGAGAACACGCCGACTCCGCTCAAGGAGCTGCGCCCGGATGCGCCGGACGAGCTCTGCCACGTGGTGAGCATGTGCCTGCGCAAGATGGACGAGCGACTCCCGACCGTCGCGGACCTTGCCACAGCGCTCGCGCCGTTCGCGCCGGCGCACGCGCTGCCGCTCGTCGCACGCGTGAACAAGCTGGTAGCCGCCTCGGGAAGGCTCCGCATCCAGAGCGTGCCCGTGCCTGTAGCGGCCCCCGCCAAAGACCACGAAGCGCGTCATCAGATCGCCGTCGACACGATCGTGGATTCCCAGGGTGCCACATCGGCGGTCACCCTGCCCGGCGACGGCCCGCTGAAGAGCGAGCCCGCACCGCCGTTCAAGGCGCCGGTGCCGACAACGTCGACAGGGTCGTCGGACTCGGTGGCGATTCAGCCGCAACGACGCTCGCTCGCGAAGACCGCAGCGTTGGCCGGGGCCGTGATGGCGGCTCTGGTCGGGCTCAGCTACGTGGGCGTCACGGCGCTCAAGCCGGTGACGGAGGAACCCGCGCACGGCATCACTGGCTCCATCCCGCTGAACGGCACGGCACCGAGTGTCGCAGCTCCGTCGGCCGCCGCCACGCCCACAGCTCCGCCATCCGCATCCGTCGCGGAAGTACCAGCTCCGCCAGCCTCGGTGCGTATCGTCACCAGCATGCCCTCCATCATGCCCCTCGTGCCCAGCGCACGCCCACGCACACCACCGCCGGGCACAGGTAGCCAGGTGGGCACGACCACTGCGGCGCCACCGCCGGTACCCTCTTCATCCGCGGCGGGAAATCCTCTAATCATGAAACCGTTCTAATGAGCCTTCATCAGATCCGATCATGCGCGTTCGTGCTGGTGGTCTTGGCGATGTCAGCGACCGCATCGATCGCGCACGCGGCGCCACCGAAGCTCGCACCCCCGCCGCCCAAGCCTGCAGGCCCGAGTTTGCCCGCGCCCACCGAGCCCACACTCGCCGACGCGCTCACGGGCGATGCGAAGGCCGACTACGAAGCGGCCAAGGTCTACTTCACCGACAAGGACTACGGGCGCGCGTACCTGAAGTTCCAGTCCGCATACGAGAGGTCCAAGGACGCTCGATTGCTGTGGAACATGGCCGCGTGCCAGAAGGAGCAGCGCAAGTACGCCAAGGTCGTGCCGCTGGTCGAGCAGTACATCAAGGAACGGGGCGACAAGCTGGCTCCCGCCGAACGGGACGGGGCCGACGCGCTGCTCAACGCCATCAAGCCCGGCATCACCTCCGTGAAGGTGGACGTGTCGGAGCCCGACGCGGAGATCTACCTGGATGACGAGCTCATCGGAAAGAGCCCGATGACGGTGGGAACGCTGGTGGACCTGGGGCCGCACAAGCTCCGCGTGAAGAAGACGCTCTTCGACGACTTCGAACAGCAGATGAACGCCGGCGGCGAGGCCGTGAACGTGCTCGTGAAGCTCACACGCACCGTGCACGAGGGGCGCGTCCTGGTGAAGGCCGGCACGGACGACGCGATCTCCATCGACGGAGCCGTCGTTGGGCAGGGCGTCTACTCCGGCAAGTTCCCGAGCGGCTCCCACGTGCTCCGCGTGAGCGCGCCAGGCATGCGCCCCTATCAGGGCGACGTCGTCATCGTGGACAACGAGACACGAGAGATCCCGGTCGCCCTCGACCGCGCCGAGACGAAGGTGATCGTGCCCACGTGGGTCTGGTACACGATCGCGGGTGCGGTGATCGTCGCCGGTGGCATCACCGCGACTGTTGTCATCATCAACGACAACAGCGCCAACAAGACTCAGTACGGGGGACCGCATGGCTCGCTCGGAGACGTGCAGCTCTCACGCCCTCCGCTCGGCTTTCATTTCTGAGTGACTCACACCTTCTGCATCAGGCCGCCACAGAGCGTGAGGCCAGGACCGAACGCGAGGCTCACGATGAACGTGCCAGGCTCGCGCGCGGCGCTGTCATGCATGCGGCTCCAGATGTGCGGCAGCGTGGCAGACGACATGTTGCCGTGATCGCGCAGCACCGCGCGGCTCTCCGTGAGCTGCGCCTCTTCCAGCGAGAAGACATCGCGCACGGCGTCGATGATCTTCGGGCCGCCAGGATGGACCGCGAAGGCGGCGCGGGGGAGCTCACGGTCGGCATCGACGCCCGCAGCGGCGAACAGATCGTGGACGAAGGCCAGGAGCGCCCCGCGAATGCGTGCGGGGACGTCGCGCGCGAGGGTCATTGTCATGCCGTGGTCGGACTCCACCCAGCTCATGCTCTCCGCGGAGTCGTGGATGATGTGCTCGTCCAGTGCCAGAAGCGCAAGGCCGCTCGAGCCGCCGCCGCTCTCCACGGAGTAGCGACAGAGGCCGTCCGCGAAGAGGCTCTGCACGACCAGCTGCTCGAGCGAATGGACGCTGGGATCCAGATGGAGCGAGCACAGCTCCGTGTGCACGATGTCGACGCGCCGTGAGGTGGGCGCCTGCCGGGACAGGGAGCCGTGCGCGATGCGCAGCGCGGGAAACGCCGCATAACAGCCCATGTGGTACGCGTGCGTGACATGCGTGTGCTCACCCCAGCCGCGCGCCGCCACGAGCTCCTGCGCTCCGCTCGGCGCTGCGTAGCCAGTGCAGGTGACGTGGACGATCTCTGCGGGAGCTTCCGCGACGTCTTGATACGTGTCGCGAAAGTACTGACGGACCACGTCGCGAAAGACGGCGGTCCGCGCGCCCGTACCGGCGCCGCCGGGGCTCCTGGACACGTCGTAGATCTTCATGGCGTCGGTGCTCTCTGCGCAGATCTCCGCGAGCACGCTGCCGCGACGCGCGATGGCCGACGGGCCGCAGCTGACGCGGGCGATCACGGAGGCGAGACGCTCCTCGAATGCGATGCGCGCGGCCCGGTCGAGCCCCACGCGCGTGGCCTCTGACAGCGCGTGCGTGCGCGCGAGCCACGCGAGCGACCGCGCCTGCAAGATCTCGTACTCCGGCCTTCGCACCGAGAAGGAGCGGAGCATGATGGGAGGAGCGCGCATGGACATGCTTGGATGTTCGGGAGAGCGAGAGGTTGCGGTCAACCGAAGGTGTAGAGGGCGACGAAGCCCTTGAGGTCGCCG
Organism: Polyangiales bacterium; assembly: GCA_038230375.1. Classification (GTDB taxonomy): domain Bacteria; phylum Myxococcota_A; class Polyangia; order Polyangiales; family Polyangiaceae; genus JANXLV01. The sequence continues at coordinate 43,457 of JBBRNJ010000030.1, forward strand.
ACGGCGATCATGCCGGGGCCAGCCCCGAGCGCGCTCACGGTCTTCATGTCTCTGGGTAGCACGCCCTTGGCCACGCGCTTGCCCGCCAGTAGATCCCACAGCTCCAGGCTCCCTTTCGCAAACGCGTCGCGTGCAGTGTTTCCGGCGCAGGCCACGTGACGAGCATCCCCCGCGTATGCGAAGTGCATGGAGCCCTTGCCCGCGACGATCTCGCGCGGGCGCGGGGCGGCCTTGCCCGTGGTGAGCGAGCATGACGTCACGATGGCGTCCTGCGAGCCGCTCGAAGCAACCGTGAGCGCGTCGCCCATGACGAAGGCCTCTTGCACGCGGATCTTGCTCCAGGCGCCGGCGAGCGACTTGCGGGTCGCGACGTCCCACACATGCACGACCTCCATGGCGGGGGACTCGTAGAAGATGCGCGTGCCGGTGGCGTCGAAGGCGAGGCTGGTGATTCCGTTGTCGTGCTGGCGCCCGATGCGCAACGTGCCGCCCTGCAGCTTCTGGCCCTTTCCGGTACGCAGGGTGAGGACACGCGCCTCGCCCGTGAAATATGCGTGCGCAACGAGCTCCTCGTCCGGTGAGAGCGCGGCGTGAAACGGGAGCGGCACCTTGCCGAGCGGATGCTCTGCGACCTTCTTCCCGGCATGGTCGAACAGAATTGCGGAGTACGCGGTCTTCTGCTTGCGAATGCCGAGCACACGGCTGCGACCAATGGCCGCGATGCTGATGTTGTCATCGGGCGTGCAGGTGGCGAGCGCGCCGATCTTCTTTCCACTGGCCAGGTCGCAGAGCCACACGCTCCACTGGTAGCGACCGCCTACTGTCTTGCCGCCGCTGGAGACCGCGGCGATCGTCCCGCCAGGGTCGAGCGGGCCCACGCTGCTGTCCTCTGCCAGCGTGGTGATCTCCTTCCCGCTCTTCGCGTCGGCGATGAGCGTCCCTTCTCCACCGCGCGAGATGAGCAGACGCTTTGCCCCGGCCGCGAACGTGAGACCAGAGATCCGGCCGGAGAGCGGAAGGTGCTTCGCAAGGGTGAGCTTCACGCGCTCATTGTTGCCCTGGGGCGCCATTCTGCGCGATGGACAAAATGCAGAACGCGCGCTTCCGTGGGGAAGCACGCGCTGCTCATGCAACCGGGGCGTTCGTGCTCAGCCGAGCGCGTGGACCTGCGCCGAGAGGCGAGAGATCGTTCGGGAGGCGGCCTTCGTGTGGACGACGCCCTTCTGCGCGCCGGTGTCGAGCGCGCTGATCGCACGCTGGAGTGCCACCTTCGCGGCAGCCTTGTCCTTGCCGGCAATCGCGGTGCGCACCGACTTGACGATGGTGCGGACGGTGCTGGCCACGGCGCGGTTGCGGGTGGTTCGCGTGATGCGTTGACGGTTGCGCTTCTCGGCAGACGGGTGATTGGCCACGATGATTCCTCAGGAAGGTCCACCCTCAGGTCGGGGGCGGGGACGCGCACATTAGAGCGAATTCCGACGATGTCAAAGCGATTCGTCGGCACGAGAGAAACCAGGTGATCTTGCTATGCTTCGGTCATGTGCCTGATGCTCTGGATGGGGACGACGCATCCCCTGCCCGCGCGAGACCGGTGCGCCCCTGGTGCGGCGCCGGACGCGGCCCTGGGTTACGCGTGTGTGGAGCATGTGGCGGCAGAGGCGGCGGTCCGCAAGCGATTCTCGTCGCCGCATGTCGCGTATGTGGGGTCGCATGAGGGGTGCGGGTGCGGGTTCGAATCGAACGGGCTCGACTTCGACGGCGTGGACACGACCGAGCTCGCGATGGAACTGCTGCCCGCGATGAACGAGGAGGAGCAAGCGGAGTTTCTTGCCGAGCAGCGCTCGCGGGCCTGGCTCCGGGCGATGGTGGAGAGCGCCCGCGCCGATGGTCCCGTGGAGCTGTTCGCATGCTGGGCCGGCGACGAGTGCGAGCCTGCGCTGCATGAGCACGTGATCGATCCCGCAGACCTGACCAGGAGCACTGCCCCGCTGGCCGAACGCGCTCACTACGTGATCCGCTAGTCAGGGCCGTCCGACCCACGCTCCCGCGACCGCGAGGCTCAGCGCGATGGGTGAGAACGCGAGCGCGAAGACCAGCGCGACCGGGGCCGCTGCGCCGAGCGCCACCATCGTGAGGACGAGCGCGACCGCTGTGGCGAGCGCCGGCTCGAGCAACGTGTGCAAGCTGGAGGCCTTGGCGATGAGGTAGCCGCTCAGCGGGAAGGCCGCCAGAAGGCCCGAGCCGAGCAACGCCACGGGGCCGGTGGTGGTGACGTCCGATTCGTCCACGCGCGAGAAGTCGACCTCGGCGTAGTGACCGAAGATCACGGCGAGCGCGATGCCGGTGAACATGGCGCCCAGCGTGACGAGTGTCCCGAAGGCGACCCAGCGCAGCGTGAGCGGCTGCCCGTCCTTGCGCATGGCCTCCTGCACGGAGCGGAGGCTGGGCGGCGCCGAGAGGTACTGCATGCTCACGCGCTCGAGCAAGCCTGACTGGCGACCCTCGCGCGAGTCCCCGCGCGACTTCAGATCGCGGTAGCCGAAGAACGTGAGCAACGCCATGGCGAGCAGCAGCGGCACCACGCCCACCATCGCGGCAGCGCCACGGCCGAGCACCAGGTGGATGTAGAGGCCGTGCGAGAAGGTGGCCGCGATCCACGCGAGCACGAAGAGCGAGCCCACGGACTTCTTCTGCTTCACGCGCCCGAGCGCATAGCCCCACACGCAGGCGAAGAACACGTTCGCCACGAGCGAGAGCACCGCGCGCAGCCCCCACACCAGGCCGAAGGGATGGTTCTGGAACATGTGTGCACTCTGCACGCATGATGCGCCCAGTGACGCCGCGGCCGCGTACACGACGCCATCCAGGGGCTCGTCGAAATGACGTGAGCGGAACGCGGGCCACATGGCCATGACCTTCGCGAGCTCGCGCACGGGCGCGACGAACGCAAAGATGAAGAGCAGCGCGCCGGCGTTGCCCGCGACGTCAGAGCGAAGGTCCAGGCCCGTCCACGCCTGCGCGCGCTTCTGCAGGTAGATCGCGCCGTAGCCGGTGATTCCGCCCAGGACAAAGGTGGGCACCACCACGTACCAGGGCTCTCGCCGACGATCGCTCGCGTAGACGACACCGAGCAAGAGGAGGCTCGGGACGAGGGCGGGCAAGAGCCAGCTCAGCATGTGCAGGGACGGAGGTTAGCGCGGAAGGCCCGCGTCCCCAAGAAACCGGGGGGTGGCGGCGAGCCGCTGGATGGTCGCGTAGCGCGCAGACACGCGATCGAGGCCCAGCGACGACACGAATGAAGTGAACGCGAAGTAGGGGAGCAGCGTGGTCCACTCGCGCAGCCATCGCGGCCGGTAGCGCGGGCGCGGCAACACGCCCAGGGCGCGAAGCTCGATCAGCGCGCCAAGGTCCTCGAGCGCGAAGCGGCCGCACACCAGCATCTCGCACTCGTCGCGGTGCCCCTCGCGTACGAACGCCTCCAGGAAGGCGATCACGTGCAGCAGCCCGGCCAGGTAGCAGGCGTCCTTCGTGAACGGCGCCCCGCCTGCGGGTGAGCCACCGCGGAAGATGCGTGCAGTATCCAGGTAAGCGTCGCCGGGCGGGACGCCTTCTTCGCGCACCAGTACGCGGTACACTTCCAGGAAGTCCGCGCCGTCCTCCGCCATGGCCACGAGCTTCACGCGCAACGCGAGGCGACGCAGGCGCGGCACCGCGAGCGCGTGATGGTAGTGCTCCGCGAAGACCGCGAGCCCCTCCTGTGTGGGGGTGGAGCGTGGCCCTCCCGCCTTGAGCAACGCGCCGTATGGACCGCGTCCGCCGTTGAGTGCCGAGTATGCGTGCGTCTCCACCTCGTGCCGGTACAGCCCCTCTGCCTCCCACGCGGTGAACGTGGCGCCGGGCCGGACGCGCACGCGACGACCACCGGCTATGGCCTTCGAGGTGCACGCGGGATCAAGGATCACCTTGATGGGCACCTTGTGCCTGTCGATGCGGGTCTGCAGGAATTTTTGCAGCCCGCGCGCGTCCATGGCGCGGTCGCTGGTGGCCACGGTGTCGTCCCAGCCGTGTACCTCCAGACGCGCGAGGAGGTGAGTGGCAAGGTCCAGGTTGGAGCGACCCAGGCCGAAGAACTTCGAGCGCGCGCCGCCGTACACGTCCTTGGAGACGCGACCGAAGTCCTTCGTGCCGACCGCGAGCAAGAGGCGCGTCTTGTCCATCGCGGAGCCGATGACGTTCGCAAGCCAGCGCGGAATGGGTCCCTCGCCCTTCACCGTGCGCGCGAGCGCGTGCAGGAGGCGGAGCTCCTCTTCGAGTGGCGCGCGGTCTGTCTGGTACGTCACACGCGGGAGCTCTTCCGCCTTGGCCGCGAAGAATCGCGCCTCCACGTCGCGCGGCCACGCCACGTCGTCGAGCAGGCTCGACTTCGTCCGGATGCCAGAGAGCCCAATCGCTACACGATCGAGCATCGCCCTTGCGGACGAGCGCTTCACTAGAATCCGAAGTGCAGACCGAGTCGCACTCCGCCCATGAAGCCGAAGCCGTAGCTGTCACCGGACTGCTGATAGAGCGGGCTCGCCTGGACCGCCGCCTGCTGGTCCGCAGGCACCTTGGAGATGTCGAGCTTGGGGCGATGGAGGGAGAGAAAGTCGCCGCTCACGCCCGCGCCGATCGAGAACATGGGCACCAGGTAGTAGTCGAGCCCGGCGTCGAGACCCGCGTTCCAGCCGCGCACCGTGAAGTCGCCACTCGCAGCCTGGTTGTCAGAGCTGAGCGCCGCGTGATCGAGCGAACCCAGAAAGTCGTAGCCGCCGTGCGCCATGATCGAGATGTCGAAGAGCTTCACGGGGAACTTGAAGCCCGCCTCGGCATTGAGCTGCCACAGGCCGAACGACGAGAGCTGGTTCAGGCGTGCGCGGAGGCCGAATGCGAGCACCACGAGGCGGATGCCGGCGCCGAGACTGAACCCAGGGCCGGCGGACTGCGTCTGCTTGAGGCCGAACGAGGTCGTGTCCGCGTTCGACGCGAAGGACGTCATGTTGACGTACGACGCGCCGACATCCGCGTTCACGTACACGAGCTCGAAGTTGCGGCCGTCGTCGGCCTTGTCCGCCGCCTCGAGCTGCGCCTTGGTGCCCGCGGCTCCATCGGGCGTTGTGGTTGCGTTCGGATCCATGGGCGGGGGCGGAGCGAGCCCGTTGCCTGCAGGAGGGGCACCGGTTCCCGGCATGGGCTGATTGCCCGGCACCGGTTGTCCAGGCTGTCCGGGCTGCATCGGTTGCATGGGCTGCATCGGCTGCTGCCCCGGCGCCGGCTGTGTGGGCTGCGTACCAGGCATGGGCTGCATCGGCTGCATGGGCTGCATGCCTTGAGCAAACGCGCTCGAGGACCACAGCACCGAGACCGAAGAGGCGCCGAGCACCGACGCGCAGAGAAAGAACGTGTATAGTGCAGTCTTGTTCAAGAGAGCTCCCGGTCGCTGGATCCTGTAGGTACGTTGCCGTCGCTCGTTCCGGATTCATCGCCTTCGCCGCTCTCGCCGGTTGCGCCGGCGGGCACGCGATATACCTCGTTCAGCCACTTGCCCAGGTCCACGGTCTTGCACCGCGTGCTGCAGAAGGGAAACGCCGCGTTCGTCTTTCGAGGCGCCGACGCCTTCCTGCAGGTCGGGCACTGAGCCGAAGTCATGGGGTCGATGATAGCATCACGGTCGGATGAGTGAAGCGCGGATGCCCGCACGCAGCCCTTCGACGCGAAGGGCGCGTTCGACGCCGGCGGCCTGGCCTCGCGCGGCGGTCTCCGTGTTCCTGCTCTTGTCCATGCTGGTCGGCGCGTTCCTCGGTGATCGGTACATCTCGCGCCTCCCGAACCACGCGGGCTATTTCCTGGTCGCAGTGGAAGACCACGTGCGCGCGCCGATGGTCACGCCGCGACCCAGGCACACCGTCGTGATCGTCGTGGATGGGCTGCGCATGGACTCCGCGGAGACGATGACGTCCACGAAGCGGTTGCTCGAGCATGGGCAGTGTCGCGTGTCGGACCAGGGCGGATACACGGTGTCGCGCCCGATCTATGCGCTGCTGTCGACGGGGCTGGAGGTGGACCGAACGGGCTCACGCAACAACGACAGCGCGGCGCCGCTGGTCGCGGAGTCCATCTGGCAGGTCGCGCGCGAGGCGGGCCTGCGCGTGTCGGGAAGCAGTCATCTGCCGTGGTTCCGCGAGCTCTTTCCCGACGGCTTCGATCGCTTCACGCTCGCCAGGTCGCACGAGGACGACGTCTTCGCGACGCCGGAGGGCCTGCTCGACGTGAACCTGTTCCACCCGCTCTACGTCGATGAGGCCGGACATCAGACCGGCGCGGCGTCCCCGGAGTACAAGGCGACCGTGGCGCGCGCGGATGTCGAGATCGGGCGGCTGCTCGATCGGCTGGACCTCACGCGAGACCTGGTGGTGCTCACGGCGGACCACGGGCACCGCGACGCTGGAGGCCACGGCGGTGCGCAGCCGGAGATCGCGCGCGTGCTCACGTGCTTCGCGGGCGCGCGGATCGAGAAGCGCGATGACAGGCTCGCGATGGACGCAAGAGCGACCGCGCCTTCACTCGCAGTGCTCCTGGGTCTCCGGTTTCCGCGTCACATGCGCGCGGGCGACGACGTGCTCGACCAGGGCTTCGCGTGGACGGTCGACGACGCGAGCGACACGGCGTATCTCGCGGATCGCCACGAGGCGGTCGCGCGTTTCCGCGCGGAGAACGCCGCGGCGCTCCAGAGATGGCTTGGCGATGCACCGGGTACGTGGCCACGGCTGTACGCGCGAGAGGAGGCCGCGCAGACAAAACGCGCCGCGGCGATCCTTGCGCTGGGCGTTGTCCTTCTACTCGTTCGGCTCTGGCAGACCACACGTGCGACCGGAGTCGGTTGGGGAAGGGCGGCGCTGGTAATGCTCACGTGGCTCCCCGCGCAGGTCGGGACGATCTGGATCGCGCATCAGCTTGTGCTCGGTGACTTCGACTACACGGTGATCAACCTGAAGGCGCGCTACGTGCCGCGCGCGTTCGCCGTGGTCCTGCTCGCGGGCGGCTTCTCGTCGTTCGCGAGCTTGAGACAGGGGCGCACGTGGGCGGGGATCGCGGACAACGCGGTCACGTTCTGTGCGCTGCTGCTTCTGTGCAACCTGGGTCACATCTTCGTCTACGGGTGGCCGCTCGGGTTTCCATTGCCGCCGCCCGCGGCCCGGTATTTCCCGTTCTTTGGTGCCATCGCGCAGGTGGGGTTCGGTGTGCTCGCGCTGGTCGCGATGGGCATGGCTGCTCGCGCGCGCGGGCGCGGCTCAGGTCGGCGTTGAAGCGAGCACCACAGCGTGCTCGATGCGGTCCATGCGAAACTGGCGAGCCTCGCCCTTGCCCAGGTCGTCGCAGTTGAGCAGCGTGGTGCCGCGCTCGAACGTGACGTTGCGGACGCGAACGTCGCGCTCCGTGACCTCATAGCTGTTGCCCGCGCCGCGGTAGCGGATGTGGAGGACGGCGCGCTCGAACCAGGCCTGCTCCACCGCGCGCCGCACCTGCGGAGGCGCCGCGAGCGCGGGCACGCCCACGAACGAGAGCTCCTTCATATGAGCGATGAGCTCCCGCTGCGCAGACGTGGTGAGCGCGCCCTGCACCTTGTCCATCGCGGACGAGAGCGTCTCCAGGAACGGCACGAGCCGCATCTCCTTCGCGTAGCGAGCGACGGTGAGCAGAACGGCGGCCTCGCGCGCGGTGAAGTTCACGGGAGGCAGCGTGTAGCTCTTGTCGAGCGAGTACCCACCACCGCGACCGCGCTCGGCGCGAACGGGCAAGCCAGCGTCGCGGAGGGCGTCGAGGTCCCGATAGATCGTGCGGAGCGTGACGTCGAAGCGCTCAGCGAGGGTCTCGGCGGTGACGCCAGTGCGGCGACCGCGCATGAGCTCGGCGATGGCAAAGAGGCGTGCGCGCTGCTTCATCGAGGGCAATCCTGACATCAAGATGACATGGAGCGCAACATCGACTTCGACTTCGACTTCGCCTTCGACTTCGACTTCGACTTCGACCTCGACATCGACATCGACTTCGACCTCGACCTCGACCTCGACCTCGACGCCGACGATCAGAAGGCTTGCGTGAAGCCGAAGGAGAGCCCGCCTCGCGTGAGCGCGAGTCTTGGGATGAGCAGCGGCGGCGCGCTGGTTGCCGCGGGGAAGCGGGGCTGCGTTCTCTTGTAGAGGCCGGCTCCGATGAGCGCGAGGCCCGCGACCTCGCAGCCGAAGTAGAGGAGCTCCGTGCCCTGGATCAGCGCGGAGGGGACGTTGCACTGCGGCTCGTCGTGTCCGGGGCCGCAGTGCTGTTGCCCGAAGGCCTGATACCCGATGACGGGGCCCGCGCCCGGGATCATGTGCCACGCCCAGTGCGCGGACGGGCTGGTCGTTCCGATGATGCCCCACTGCAGCGTGTCGGAGAACGTCGATGCAAGCGCGAGCGGGAGCCCGATCGTGAAGTATGGACTCGCAGCCTCATCATCCGCCCGCGCACTGCTCGGCGTGAGCGCAACCGCGACGAGAACGAGAAGTCCCGCGGCGAAACGCACGCGCGGGCCGCTCGTCCTGCCGCTCACACCCTCACTCCGCGCTGGCGCTGGCGGTGACGGTCTCGGCTTCCACGGGCGGCGGGAGGACGGCTTCGCCCTCGGGCAGGGCCTTCGGGGCTTCGTCCGTGAGGCAGCTCTCTGCGAGGAGCTCCGCCACGTCCATCTGCTTGATCTTCTCTTCCAGGTTCTGGCTCTTGATGCCGTCGGTGAGCATGGTCATGCAGAACGGGCAGCCGGAGGCGACGGTCTTTGCGCCCGTGTCGAGCAGCTGCAGCGTGCGCTTCACGTTCACGCGGTTGGTGTTCTGCTCCTCCATGAACATCTGCCCGCCGCCGGCGCCGCAGCAGAGGCCGCGCTGCTTGGTCCAGTACTCGGGCTCGACGAGCTCGACGCCGGGGATGCTGCGCAGGATCTCGCGCGGCGACTCGTAGACGTTGTTGTAGCGGCCCAGGTAACAGCTGTCGTGATAGACGACCTTGCCTGTGACTGCCTTCTTCGGGATGAGCTTCTCTTCGGCGAGGAGCCCAAGCAAGTAGTCAGTGTGGTGCACGACCTCGAGCTTCACGCCGAAGTCGGGATACTCGTTCTTCAGCGTGTTGAAGCAGTGCGGACACGCGGTGACGACTGTCTTCGCGCCGCCCTGGTCCTTGTAGCCGTTCAGCGTGGCGGCGTTCCCCTCGGCCATCATGGCGAAGAGGTACTCGTGACCGGCGCGGCGCGCGGGATCGCCCGTGCAGTTCTCTTCCTTCGCGAGGATGGCGAAGTCCACGCCGGCCTTCTGCATCAGCTTGGCCGTTGCGCGCGCGATCTTCTTCGCGCGGTCGTCGTAGCTGGCGGCGCAGCCCACCCAGTAGAGGACCTCTGCGTTCGGCTTCTCCGCCATGGTGGGGATGCCAAGGCCGTCGCTCCACGCGCCGCGATCCATGCGCGAAAGGTTCCACGGGTTGCCGTTGGTCTCGATCGCCTGGAACGGCTTGCCCAGCTGCTGCGGGAACTCGTTCTTGATCATGACAAGGTTGCGCCGCATGTCGATGATCTTGTCGACGTAGGAGATGAGGACCGGGCACTGCTCCTCGCACGCGCGGCACGTGGTACACGCCCAGAGGACGTCCGGATGGATGATGTTCGGGATGAGATCGATCGGGACGTAGGTCTGGGGCCGCTTCACCTGCTCCAGCGCGATCGCGTTCTCCTCCGGGTCGACGATCACCTCGCCTTCCTTCGCGCTCGGAGAGACGCCGGCGCCGTTCGCCTTGTCTTTCGCCCAGAACATCTCCGACTCCACGAGCTCGCTCTCGTGCTCGTAGAAGTGGTCGCGCAGGGCGAGCGTGAATTGCTTGGGCGAGAGGATCTTGCCGGTGCGGTGTGCGGGGCAGTTGTCCGAACAGCGACCGCACTCCGTGCAGGTGTAGAAGTCGAGGATGCTCTTCCACGAGATGTGGGACGCGCGCGCGATGCCAATGGGCAGGCTGGTCGGGTCCGGGTTCTCCGCAGCCGCCATCATCAGCTCGGCGAGCTTCTCCGAGCTGGGCGCGAGCGGGCGCAGGCGACCCGGCGGGTCCAGGTCACGGAAGAAGACGTTCGGGATGCCCGTGATGATGTGGAAGTGCTTCGAGTGCGGAAGGATGTTGAGGAAGATGAGGACGAGCGACGAGTGCGTCCAGAAGCCGATCTTCGCGAACGCGATCAGGGCGCCGGCGCCGAGCTTGTGGAACATCATCGCGAACGCGGAGCCCGCGGGCGACGGCCAGATGTGCCACTCCGCGTGCACCTCCGTGCCGATGGGCAGCGGCGCGACGATGGTGCGGATGGACTCACACTGCTGCGCCGTCGCGAGCAGGGAGCCCGGCGCGCACAGCTCGCCCTGCTTCTCCTGGAGGACGAGCGATGCGCCGTCGTACGCCATGTCGGCGAGCATCATGGTGATGATGATCCCGAGGATGAGCAGGCCCTCCCAGTGCAGCGTCATGCGCTTCTGCGGCTTGATGACGCGGAAGTAGACGAACACGAGCGCACCGAGCACGACGCCGATCGCGACGAGATCCTTCGCGAACTCGTACACGCGGCCAAGGGACGTCCCGGGCGACAGGAAGAACAGATTGAAGCTCGGGTCGATACCGCGACCCCACAGCATCAACGTCCGGAGCAGGAGCACCGAGAACCCGATGAAGATCATCAGGTGGGCGATACCGGCCGGCTGGTAGTACTGCATCTTCTCCTGGCGAAGCGCGTACCTGAAGACCGCAGCCAGGCGCTCCTCGATCCGGTCGAACCGATTCGCGGGCGCCCCCATGCGAAGCATCTGCCACCGACGTACGGCAGAGATCAAAAAGAGCGCGTGCGCTCCGACTATGAGCGAGATCATCGCAAGGGGCTGCATGGGGCGACTTCATCTATAGGGACATGGCCCCCTGCGTCAACGCGAGTTCTTCCCCCTAAACGTGTCCTGCGGTCACTTCCGCTCTGGCCGTGGTCACCGGTGCATCCCGCAAGGCTGCGAGATCGCGCGCGCCCGTTCGTGGCACGGCGGCTGCTCCGCGCGGAGCACGATGCGAGCAGAGGCGTTGGTTGGTACACTTGACGCCATGGTCAGCCCCACGGACCTTCCTCATGTGCGGCCCGTCAAGCCGCTCCTCTTTCCCGCATCCGATCCGGAGTGGGACATGGGGCAATCGTGGATGCATGGTCGGCTGTGCGAGCTCGTTTACCAGGTGCTTCGCAACGCGGTCGGCGACGAGCACACGGTCGGTGAGGACAACTTCATCTACTTTCACGCCACCGATCCCGCGCGCAAGTGCGCGCCCGACGCGTTCGTGAAGCTCGGCGTGAGGCCAAGCCCCTTCGAGTCATGGAAGGTATGGGAACACGCACGCGGCACCCCAGAGCTGTGCGTGGAGGTCCTGAGCCCGAGTGACACGAAGGAGAAGCTGACCTGGGACGAAAAGCTTGAGCGCTACGCAGCCCTTGGCGTGGCGGAGGTGATCGCGTTCAACTCGGACGCGCCGCTGGGCTCGCGACTGTCGGCCTGGGACCGCATCGCGGACGATCTCGTCGAGCGCGTGGTCCTTGCCGAGTCCACTCCGTGCGCGACGCTGGGCCTGTACTGGGTCGTCGTCAAAACCCGAGCGCCAAGCGGCGAGGAGCTGACCGCTGCCTTGAGGCTAGCGCGTGACGCGCGGGGTGCGGAGCTGGTGCCCACAAGAGCCGAGGCCGAGAAGGCCGCGGCCGATGCGGAGATCTCCCGCCTCCAAGCGGAGCTCGAAGCCGCGCGCCGCTGAGAACGTCACCCGTCCTTGTTGGTCGTCGGGTGGAGCCAGCCCTGGAACCAGGTGGCCGCTCCGACCTGCGTCAGATGCCGGTTCCCCCAGCCCATGTAGACCACGAAGTAATCGTGCGTGATGGAGATGGGGCCGCCGGTGATGCTCCAGAGCTGATACGTCGATGCGCCCCATCCCACCCCGAGCGGATAGTGAGTATTGCTGCTCCCCAGATCACCGATACCAAGGATGACCGGCCGGTGCTTGTTCGTCATCACGCCCTTGGCCTTCTCACGCCCCTCCGTGGTCGGCGCGAGCGCGCCGTCATAGTCGGCAGTGAGCGAGATGAGCGCGCGCCCCTGATAGTACTGAGAAGCCTGCGCCATGACCTGCGGCAGGGTGTACCGCTCTCCGCCGTCCGTACAACCCGCCACTCCATCGTTGTTCAGGTAGCCGCGGATCTCCATTGTCATCTTCGCGGCATCAGCGTCCAGCATGTCCGTGTTGGGGTTATGAGAATTCGCGTGATTGGGATAGAACCACTCGGGCGCTACTGCCAAGTTCGATCCGGTGCGGGTGGCGCCGGTGCGGAAGAGTCCAGAGCCGTTCGCGGCGAAGGGATCGCCCGCAAACCCTGCTCGCACGTCGGCCCAGCCGTACATCATGGTCCAGGCCGTCGCGGCGCAGCCGCTGTAGCAGGGCGACGTGTTGGGCGCGCGCCGACCGATGATCTGGTCGTACTTGCGCACGTCGCGCATCGCCGCGGTCGGGTTGCCTTCCGGGTGCCCCCACGATTCGCCCGTGGTGGAGATGCACATCGGCAGGAAGAGGGTCTCGTCGTACACCGTCTTTTCGCACTGCTGACCAGGGGGCTGTGTGTCCCGCAGCAAGGCAAGCGAACCGGTGTCATAGCCCACCAGGTACCGGCTGGCGGCGGGTGAGTAGATCGCAAAATGCCCGTCGTGCGTCATCTCGATCCGGAAGAGGGCGTTGCGCTGTGGCGAGAGCGAGACTGGCGCCGCAGCGAGCATGAACTGGCCCGCAGCGCCTGGCACGGGGACGCCGTCGAGCGTACCGACCGTCGTGGTCACGACGAGCTCCTTCGCCGCGCCGCCCCCGGCAGGATGAAGCATGATCACATAGAGGCCGGTATCCGCGGGGACGATGCTCACCGAGCCAATCTCCTCGTAGGGAAGGCCAGCCGTCAGCAGACCCGCCGTGTCGACGCCGACGAACTGCTCGCTCCACGTGCGCAGGCGGAGGTGCCCAGGTGCGCACCCAAGGATGCTGTGGGGCGGCGAGCCGACGAGCTGGACGAGGGGCGAGCCCTTGTCCGTGGTGCACGCGTTGGCCACTGGAGGCGGCAGTGGCAGTGGCGTGTAGGTCAAGGCGGGCACCGGCGTCACCGGATGCGGCGTGGGCAAATTGCTTCCCTGCGTCGGTACCGGCAACCTCTTGCCACTGGGCAGAGGCGGGACCAGCCCGAGAAATGGAGAGCGAAGCCCCGCGAATCGAAGGTTCTCCTGCGATCCATCGTCGTAGTGAACGTCGACCCGCGTCTCCTCGCCATCTTGCGCGGCCTCCACGCCACCGACCAGATGGAGCACTTCGCGACCAGCAGCATCGCGACCACGGGTGACCATCACGGACGTGCCGGAGATGGTGACTGCCGCCTCGCCGCGGCCCTCCAGGAGCGCGAGCTGCCGCGCCGCGAACGGCTCCAGCAGCAAGGGCAGCTCCGCGAGCGCGCGCTCGTCGCGCCACGCATCCGCGGCGGCGCGTGTCGACTGCATACGTCCCACGATCGCGTCCGTCGCGTGGTCGGCCTTGTAGTCTGCATACGACGTATACGATGCGGCAGAGATCGTGGTTCCCAGCTCGGGGATGCGATCCTCGTTCGCACCAGGCGACCGGAAGGCGTGCCCGGCGCGGCGCTCAGCGGGAAGGTCCAGGAGGGCCAGCGACAAGCCCGACGGCTTCATCGGAAGCATGCCGACCCGGGCGAGCTCGTCGCCGAGCGAGCCTTCAGCCGAGTAGGAGCCGACACCGTGCCGGACGACGCGCGCGAAGGAGCCTGCGCTGCGGCGAGCTTGCTCGAGCAACGTGAGCACATCCGGCCCACCTTCCTGCGCTTCGGGGATGGGGAAGTCGGTCGGCGTGACGGCAACGACGATGTACCCCGCATCGGTTCCATCCGCTGCCTGCACCGCGATCGCGTAGTGCGTGGGTGTTTTGGTGTCCGCCTGGAACATGGGGAGCGCCTCTTGCGCAAGGCCACGTGCCTTCTCCCACGCGCGACCCCGTCCGCGCTGTTCCGCAAGGTGACGTTCCGCGCGGCGTTGCACGTCAATCGAGAGCGACGCGATCGGCACCATCGGCGCCGTGGTGCGGCTTGCCGTGACGGGAGGATTTCCCGAGCTCGAATCGGCGGCAGGAGAGCCGGCGCGAGCGACGCCCGGCGCGGTCCCCACCGATGCGACAACGGCCATCAGCACAACGCTGCCCCACATCCCGAGTCGTGCTGCGCGCATGAGTACCCTCCAAAATCGTGCTGTTAGACGGCGCCCCCCGTTGAAAAAGTCATGCAAACTGCGACGGAGTGCGTCCCCCGAACGGGGTACACCGAACGCACGAACCCTTCAAGATCACCGTCCAAGAGGCTCGACCCGTCAGAGCTTCGTGCGCTTCTTTTGCTCTCTGACGTAGGCCTCCACTTCCTCGTCCTCTACTTCCTCACGCTTCGCCTGGACCACGACCCTGACCTTCTCCTCTGCCTCCGCGTCGATCCTGGTCTTCGTCACGGGGTGCAGCGGCGGGTCCCCAAGGCTCCATCTGATTGCATTCTGCATGTTTCGCTTGGCGCGGTCCCCTGCACCGCTCACCTGCGCTGCGGCGCGATGCAGCGCGTCCTTGGCAAAGAACACCGCCAGCAGGCGCAGGACCACCGGAACCACGACCGTGAGCGCGAGCGCCACTGCCACGATCGCGATCGTGAGGCCGAGCACGAACAGCACGGAGATGGGCCACGGTGGCGCAGACGGACGCGGTCGCGGTCTCCATCCGTCGCGCCTCTGCTGCCTGCGCGCGCGCTTCTCCGCACGTCGGGCCTGGCGCTCGGCCCGCGCCTCCTCCTTGAGCCGCTGGAAGGTCTCGTCGCGCTCCTTCTTTCGCCTGCGCCGCTCATCCTTGTCGAACGGCTCGGGGGGCGCACGTCTCCGCGCCTCGTCCTTGTCCTTGGCGCGCGGATCGGCGCGCGGGTCGAACACCGGGACCACGCTCGCTCGCTTGTCCGGATCGGGCTCGAGCATCTTCTCGAGGATCTCGACGAGCTCCGCGCTCACCGTCTTCCCGAGCGCCGCGCGCACGTCCACCGCCAGCCCCTTGTGCGGCAGGTCCTCTGGCTCCTTGCCCGTGAGCATGGTCAGCGCGGTCGCGCCGATCGCATACACGTCCGACGCGGGCAGCGCGCGGCCCTGGAACTGCTCCGGCGCCATGTAGCCGAACGTGCCGACCACCGTGGACCCGCCCTCTGGCTTCAGCCGGTCGCGCACGGCACCAAAGTCGACGAACGCAAATGATCCGTCCGGCCTCTTGATCACGTTTCCAGGCTTCAAATCTCGGTGGATCACGGGCGGCGTGCGCGTATGGAGATAGCGGAGCACGTCGGACGCATCCGCGAGCAAGCGGCGCACGTCCTTCTCCGACAGCGCGCCGTGGCGACGCTTCATCAACCCAAGGCTCTCCCCTTCGATCTTCTCCATCACCAGGAAGAGCGCGCCATCCTCCTCGAAGTGATCGAAGTAAGCGGGCAGCCGCGGATGCGAGAGCGAGCGCAGCACGTTGACCTCGCGCTCGGCGAGCTCGAGTTCCTTCCACGTCTTCGCGCCGCGCACCTCCATGCGCTTCACGACCACCGCCCGTCCCGCGAGCTTGTCGACCGCGTCGTACGTCTTGCCCTGCGCGCCATCCGCGAACAGGCCAAGCAGGACATAGCGGCCGTCCTTCAGGGACTCGTTCATCGAAGGACGGAGCTTACTCCGCCCGCGCGCTCAGGGCTCGACCTTCACGCCCTTCCAGAACGCCACGAAGCCGGTCACGTTCTTCGCCGCGTCCTTCGGCGCCGGATAGAACCATGCGGCGTCTGCGTTGACTTTTCCATCCACGACCACATCGTAGTAGCTCGCCACGCCCTTCCACCCGCACGTCGTGTGCGTGGCGCTCGGGCGGAAGTGCTCTTGCACGAGCGCCTCGAGCGGAAAGTAGATGTTGCCTTCGACTGTCTCGAAGCTCGGTGACTCGGCGATCACGCGTCCGTTCCAACTGGCCTTGGGCATGGGAACTATGATGCGCGAACGTCCGCTTTCGTTTCTCCCACGCGCTAGAGCTCGAAGCTAAAGCTGCGTCGCGAGCTGGACGCGCCAGGCGTGGGCGACCCTGCGGCGCCGCCATCTGCCCCCGCAGCGCTGGCGCTGGGTCCGCTGGGCGGCGACAGGTTCATGGTGGTGCCGAACGTGTGATTTCCCACGCGCGCGGTGACGCGCACCTTCACCGGGAGCGGCGCGCTCTTCGCGTCGACGAGGCGCACTTCCACGGTGTATTTCCCGCGCGGAACGTCGAGCCCCTCCATGAAGATGTTCTCGATGTTCTGTCCGTGGCAGCCGTTCTCGCCGGGGCAGTCCTTGTCCAGGTGAAGGCCACCCTTGCTCGCGCGGCTGGTCTCGTCCACGCGCTCGCCGTTCGGGTCCGTGACGATGAGGTCCACGTCCGCCGGGCTGTCACCCCATGCGACGGTGAACTGGAGCACCCCCGTGGTGATGCCGCAGCCCTCGTCGATGACGCCGTTGCAGTTGTCGTCGATCGCGTTGAAGCACAGCTCCGGGCCGGACGGTGTGCAGCCGACCTGAAGGTCCACGCCATCACCCGGCGTGACGTTCTTCTCGGTCAGGTTCGCGACCTCCGGCGCGTCCGCGCCCTTGCCGGGGCCGCACGCCATGACAAGGACGAGCGACACGGTCGCGAACGCGGAGACACGCATGCGCGCGCGCCTTACTTCGGCGGCACGACGGCCGCGCCGGCAGGGACCTTCACCTGCGGCAGCAAGTCCGTCGTGGCCTTCGGGTTCATGATCTCGAAGAACGCCTGGCGCGCCTGCTCGCCCACGGGGCCGGTCTCGCCGCGGAGCGCCATGAGGACGCCCTTCTCGCGCATGAACTTGAGGATGACGATGGCCTGATCGCGCTTCTTTGCGTCCTGCCCGAGCCCGTCGCGCATGAGGCGAATGCGGAGCTGCACGCGCGTGACCGAGTGCGGACCGTTGTCGTAGTCGATGCCCTGGATGGCGCGCGACAGGATGAGGCGCGGCCAGTCCTGAAGTGCGTCCTTCACGCGGACGTGACCGCAGGCCTGCGCGTTCGAGATCCAGCGCGCGAGGTCGCCGTTCTCGAAGTTCTTGTCGCTCCAGTAGCCGAAGGTCTGGTTGTAGATGACCTTCAGCTCCTCCATGGCGCCGGGATCGTATTCATTGAACATGGCCATCATGCGAGACACGGTGTCGGTGTCGGCGCCGATGAGGATCGCGAGCGCTGCATCCGAGCGCACCGCCGGGTCCTTGATCAGCTCGAGGAGCTTGCTCGCCGTGGGGCCCTGGACGCCGCCAAAGCCGATCGCGCGCGCGGCCTGGTGGCGCACCTCCAGGTCGGTGTCGGGCTTGATGAGCTCGACGAGGCCCGCCGTGGCCGAGGGCACCGGACGGTGGATGAGCGACTCCAGGTAGCAAGCGCGGATGAGCGACTCCTTCGGGTCGGGCTTGGAGAATTTCTTCACCTTGCTGACGACCTCGACCATCTGCTCGTCGGTCGCGACCCACGAGAGGGAGAAGCACGCCTCGAGGCGCGACTGCTCGTTCTCTTCCGAGTTCTCGATGTACTTGACGAGCGGCGCGTACGCCTTCGAGTCGCCCCACTGCGCGAAGCCGTGCGCCGCGCCCACGCCGATGGCGCGGAGGGTCATGCCAAGGACCGCGAGCCCGCCCTGCTTGAGCGAGTCCATCGTGGCGTCCACCTTCGCAGGGCGGCGGGTGAGCTGCGACTCGAGGACCGACCAGCTCTCCGGGTCCTTCATCCAGCCCAGGTAGCGGAGCCCGCTCTGCGCGGTGGCCCAGCTCTGCGGAAAGTCCTGCTGGCCCGGCTGCGGGAACCTGTCGCCGGGGTTGGCCCACTTGCGCATCCTGGGCAGCGCATCGCGTGCGTCCGCGGTAGCAAGGAAGCGGAGCGCGTTCGCGTGCGGCTGCGGCTTGTCCGTGGCCCACGAGAGCACGCCGTCCTCTGCCTGCGAGAGGATCTCAGGACGCTTGTCGGGGAAGAGCATCGCAAGGTCGGCGAGCATGCGCGCGGAGACGACGCGCTCGTTGTCGTCTTGCATGAACTCCGGGTCGTCCGCCTTGTTGTAGAGCTTCAGCGGGTCCTGCTTCATGCGCCACGCGAGGATCGGAACGGCGCGGAGATCGCCGACCTCGGCGAGGCGCATGGCGGCCTCGGTCTTCCAGTGCGGCTTCGGATTGGAGTTGATGTACGCGAGCAGCGCATCGCCTGCGCGCGGGTCTTCCAGATCGCGCATCATGTCGAAGAGCTGCTTCGTCTGGAACTTCTCGCGCTGCGGAGGATCCTTCGCCACGCTGCGGAGCGCAAGGACCAGGCCCTTGGCGCCGACACCGTCACGCAGCGCCTCCAGGAATTTCTGGCGTGAGTCCTTGTCCGCGCGGGAGAGCGCATTGAGCAGCGGCCCCATGGCCTGCTCGTTCGCGATCTTGCCCAGACCGACTGCGGCCTCACGACCAACGTCCGCCGACTTGTCGTCGACGAGCTTGATGAGCACGCCCGTGTACTTCGGGTCTGCGTTCTTCGACAGCATCGTGGAGACGAGCTGGCGAACGCTCTCGCTGTCGTCACCAGCAAGGCTGGCGATCCTGTCGAGCGGGACCATCGCCGCCATGACCTCGGGGTCGAACGTGGGGTTGCCGTCGAGCTTCTGTACCTTCGCAAGGTGTCCGACGCGGTACTCCTTCATCACCTCGTCAAAGGCGGCGGGCTCGTGCAGCGCGGCGAGAGACCATGCGATCTGGGGCTTGTCGCCGGAGTCCGCCTCTGCGAGCGCCTTCAAGAGCGCCGGCTTGGCGCTGTCGGCAGCCGGCGAGCCGTACTCGAGCAGCGCGGAGGCCGCCGTACCGCGGATGCGGTGGTCAACGTTCTCGAGCCCCTTGATGATCAGCGGCAGGCCTGCCGGATCGCGCTCCCATGCGAGCTGCGCGAACGCCTCTTCCTGCATCTTCGGCACGTCGCTGCGCGCCGCCCACTCGCGCCACTTCGGCATCTGCTGCTCCTTCGTGAGGAGCGCGAGGTTCTTCTTCTCGTCCGCGATCTGCTTCTGCGTGAGCGATTCCGCGTCCTGCTTCAGGCCGAAGAAGACCGCGAGGCCGACGCCCGCAACGAGCAGCATGCCCACGAGGACCGCGACCATGCCGAAGCGACCCTTCTTGAAGTCGCCGTCGCCACCGCCGTAGCCACCACCACCGAAGTTTCCGCCAACGGGTGCGCCGCCGCCGGGCGGCAAGGCTCCACCGGGCGCGCCACCACTGGGGATGTCCGCGTCATCCGGCGGCCACTTGGCGGCGTAGACTGCCGGGAGGTTCGAAGGCTTCGTGTGCGGAGCGTGTTGCGGGTGGTTCATGGCGGCGGTTTCCGGGCCGCGACCATAGCAAGAAACAAGATGGGAGGTGGCTCAACCTGCGTGGCGTTTTCCGCCCAGGAACGCGGCGGAAATCGGAATGACCGCCCCAAAATCTCGTGCGCCTGGACCGGGCGGGGGCGGCTCGACAAACGAGAACGGGTCGTCGGAGATACGCGCGGCCTCGGCGAGCAGGGCCACGAACGTCGCGCCGATGGTCCGAGCGCTTGACAGCCGCGCAGCCGAACGGTGCGCGAAGCATCGGCCGAAGAAGCCGGAAAGGAGGGCATCCGTCGCGCCGCCGAAGGCATCGGGAACGATGATGGGGAATGCCAGCGCACGGAGAAGCTCGTCGGCGTGCGAGGCCCGAAACGGCAACTGCCCATACGTGCAACGATAGAGCAGCACCCCGAACGCCCAGCAGTCGACGCGTGCGTCTGGCGCGAAGCCAAGGAGTGTCTCGGGGGATGCGTAGCCGGTGGCCGGATCCGGGAACGCGGGCGCACCGCGCGGCGTACCGACATGCGCAAGGCCGAGCACCGTGGCGTGCTCCGAGGGGTCGGCGATCGCGACGTGCACGTTCGCGGGCGAGAGCTCGCCATGAATGGCGTCCATCGCGTGCAGCTCCGAGAGGAGCGCGGCGACCTCCGTGGCCAACATGCCGGTCGCGCGCGGGTGCAGGCGTTCGTCGCGGAGGAGACGCGCCGCCAGTGTCTCGTGCTTCTGATTCAGGGCTATTCGCGTCACGAAGAGACATCCAGCACGGACCGTGCCCACTCCGAGATCTCGAAGAGCGCGGGAAAATCAGCACCGAGCGACATTCCCCCACCGTGGATCGTCAACGCGGTGGCGAAAACGACCTCGACTGATGTGGTAGCTTTTGAGATGCCAATGCCGAAGCGGCGCAGGATGTTCTTCTCGTCCGGCGTGCTCGTGTGCATCGCGATCGCAGCGTCCTGTCGCGAGCCGACCCAGATCACGCTGCGCATCACCACGGGTGAGAAATGCAGCGACCTCACGGGCGTCCAGATCGTCGTCGGCTCCGACGCCGAGGTGACACAGAAGCGTTTCAAGGAGCGCTTCTCCGCGGCCGTCACACACGCCTGCTCGCGAGACGGCACGACCAATCTGATCGGCACGCTGGTGGTGACACCCGGTACGAGCACAGGCACCGTCGTCGTATCCGCGGGCGTCAGCACCCCGGGCGTGTCGGGTCCCGACCCCGCAGACTGTCTCGACGAAAAATTCGCCAAGCAGTGCATCATCGCGCGGCGCAGCTTCTCGTTCATCGATCACACGTCGCTCAACCTGCCGATCGATCTCGATCCGCTCTGCGTCGGAAAGGCCTGCGATCCCGCGAGCACCTGCTTCAAGGGCACCTGCGTGGACGCCGCCGTGGACTGCAAGGGCTCCAGCTGCGTCCTTCCCGTCGAGAACGGCAACGGCAGCGGCAGCGACGCGAGCTCCTCCGACGGCGCCTACGACGCCGAAGTTGTCGACGGGGCTGGCCTTGACGGCGGCAACGCCAACGACGGCTCCGGAGACACCGGGAGCACGGTGATGGATAGCTCGTCGACGATCGATGCGAAGGGCGTCCCAACGTGCCTCTTCGTGGTGCAGGGCATGAGCATGGTCACGAAGTGTGACGGCAGCCTCGGAGACGTGACGGGCATGGATGACTGCATGGGAGGTACACCGCCCATGAACGCGTGCTGCCACTGCACCTGTGGACAGGGCATCAACGTGGGCAACGTCGTGAGCTGCGAGATCGGGTCGGTGATCGGCTCCAGCTGCCACCCCATCGCGTGCATGCCCTGAGGTCCGCTGCGCCTGGCTCGTGCTAGACTGGACGCAGCTTCATGCAACGGCAACGGCGGCTCCTCTTCTCGTTCGGTGTGCTCGCGTGCATCGCGATCGCGGCGTCCTGTCGTGAGCCCACCCAGATCACTCTCCGCGTCACGACCGGTGAGAAATGCAGCGACCTCACCGGCGTCCAGATCGTCCTGGGCGGAAGCGCGGAGTCGACGGAGACACGCTTCAAGCAGCGCTTTTCGGCCGCCGTCACGCACGCCTGCTCGGCCGACGGCACCACCAGTCTCATCGGCACGCTGGTGGTGACGCCAGGCACCAGCACCGGCACGGTCGTCGTATCGGCAGGAGTCAGTGCCCCCGGTGCGCCCGGTCCCGATCCCGCGGACTGCTTCGACGAAAAGTTCGCCAAGCACTGCATCATCGCGCGCCGCAGCTTCTCGTTCATCGATCACACATCGCTCAACCTGCCGATCGATCTGGATCCGCTCTGCGTCGGCAAGGCCTGCGACCCGGCGAGCACCTGCTTCAAGGGTGCATGCGTCAACGACACGGTTGGCTGTCAGGGCTCGGACTGCGCCCTTCCGCAGGAGACCGGAAACGGCAGCGGCGGAGACGCGAGCTCCTCCGACGGCACCTACGATGCAGACATGGGCGACGTGATGTCGCTGCAAGACAGCGGCACGGCCGGCGACGGTGGGTCTCAGATCGTCGACGCAATGCCGGACGCCGACACGGGCACCTACGACGGCCCGGCGCCGCGCTGCGGCTATGCGGGCGCGTGGTACTGCATGCCCAACGGCACGGAGGGCTTCGGCAGCGGCAAGAAGTGCGATGACTCAACCATGTCCGGGGCGCAGTGCTGTCACTGCACGTGCACCAGCGACGCTGGTATCAACACGATCGTGTCGTGCGACGCCTATCAGAGCGCTTTCAATTCGTGTCACCCGACGTGTCAGTGAACGCAGCCGTGGTGAGCTGCGACCTGCCCACGGCCTCCGGGACCAGCTGCCAGCCGCCGGGGTGTCCGTGAGCGGCGGGCTCCTGGCGCTCGTCCCTGTCGCGGGCACCATCGAGCCCGAGTGCGAGGCCTCACTCCAGAAGCTTCGCGCAAAGGGCATCAAGGTCCGCGTCTATCGCGGCTCTTCAGCCATTGATCAGGCGCGCGCGATGATGGCGTACGACGCGCTCACGGACGGCTTCACGGAGCTGCTCTGGGTGGACTCGGACATCGCATTCGAGCCGTCCGACGTGGACCTGCTCCTTGGGCACGAAGAGCCGTTCGTCTGCGGCATCTACGCGAAGAAGGGCGTGCGCGCCCTCACGTGTCACCTGATGCCCGGAACCAAGGAGCTGGTGCTCGGAGAGGAGGGCGGGCTGACGGAGATCCTGTACGCAGCCGGCGGCTTCACGCTCGTTCGCAGCTCCGTGTATTCTACAATCAAAGAGAAGCTCGGCCTTCCCACGTGCAACGCGCAGTTCGGTGCGCCGTTCGTCCCCTACTACCAGCCCATGGTGAAGGAGACAGACGCGGGCCCCTGGTACCTCGCCGAGGACTTCGCGTTCAGCGAGCGCGCGCGGCAAGCGGGCTTCTCCGTGAAGGCGGACACGCGCATTCGCCTCAAGCACATTGGCCGTTACGCGTACCAGTGGGAGGACGCGGGGCTCGAGACGAAGCGCCATCCGCGCTTCCGATTCGTCGTGAAATGAGCAGGTTCCTGCGCGTCAGCCACGACGACCCTCGCGTGGCCGCATACATGAACGTCCGCGAGAGAGATCTGGTGGGCCGCGAAGGCCGCTTCATTGCGGAGGGGATGAACGTGGTGCGCGTGCTCGTGTCGCCGCGGTCGCTCTATGCGGTGGAGTCCGTCATGATCTCGGAGAAGCGCGAGGACGCGATCGCGGAGCTCGGCGTGCCGGACCACGTGCCGATCTACTCGCTCGCGCAGGCGGACATGGATCTCCTGACGGGCTTTCCCATCCACCGTGGCGTCCTCGCCATCGGCAAGCGGTCAGGAACCGAGAACACCGCGAGCGTGGAGCGCACCACGAGCGCCGGCTCGACCTCCGCGCTCGTCGTGGCGCTCATGGGCATCGTCAATCATGACAACGTGGGCGGCATCTTCCGCAACGCCGCGGCGTTCGGCGCGGATCTGGTGGTGATGGACGACGTGTCGTGCGATCCGCTCTACCGGAAGGCGATCCGCGTTTCGGTGGGCGGCGCGCTCATGGTCCCCATGCGCAGGTTCGAAGGCGCAGCGGCCATGCTCGAATGGTTGCAGAATGCACATTTCGACGTACTCGCACTGTCGCCGCGAGGCCGCGAGCGCATGGCCGACGTGAAGCGCCAGGGCAAGGCGGCGATCCTGCTCGGACCCGAGGGACCGGGCTTGCCGGAGGAGCTGCTCGCGAAGCTGCGCACCGTCCGCATTCCGATGAGCCCGGAGTTCGATTCGCTCAACGTCAGCGTGTCTTCCGGCATCGCCCTTTCGGTGCTCGGCGCGCGGGCGTCGTGGTAGGTGCGTTCGCATGAGCGCAGGCGCGAACGTCGCAGCCAAGACCGTGCTGGTGTCCGCGGGGATCGTCATCGAGGACGGGCGCGTGCTCCTGTCGCGGCGCAAGGCGGGCGGGCACCTGGCGGGCGCGTGGGAGTTTCCCGGCGGCAAGGTGGAGGCGGGTGAAGATCCGCGCGACGCGCTCGTGCGCGAGCTGCGCGAGGAGCTCGGCATCGACGTCACCGTGGGCGACGTCGTGGAGTGCACGTTCCACCACTACGCAGACGCACAGAAGTCGGTGCTGCTCCTCTTCTTCGCGGCGAAGCGAACGACAGAGAGCCCCGCGCCATCCGCGCTCGACGTGGCGGAGATCCGGTGGGCGAAGCGGGCGGACCTGCACGACGGGGAGTTCCCGCCAGCAGACGTCGCCGTGCTCGCCAAGGTACGCGAGCGGCTTTGATGAAATCTTGATGCGTCGCGGCGGGCCCGTGGGCCACCGGCCAGGTGGGGGTAGCAGAGACCGTATGCCTGCTGGGAGCGATACTTTTCCTCGTAGACACGTGCCGTTCGGCCTGGCGAAGGTCTCGTCGCTTCTAGACGGTTGAGACAAGCGTGGCGCGGGCACTGAGCTAGAGTCGGCCGCGTGTACGGTCGCACACTGCTTCTCTTGCTCCCCGCGTTGCTCATGCTCACGCGCGTGGCGGGCGCGGCCACGCCCGAGCCGTGGAGCGACTCAGACCCCATCGCGCCGCCGTCGCGCATCACGATCGGCGACTACGGATTCCGCGGCGCCGCCGAGTATCGCGCGAACCTGCTCTACGTGAACCCGCTCGCCCTCTCGTCGGAGAACGAGAACAAGGAGTTCGACATCACCCACCGCCTTCGCCTGGACGCAGCGGTGGACTGGCAGGACAAGGTGAAGCTCGTAACGTCCGTGGATGTGCTGGACGGCGCGCTCTGGGGTGACAACGGCAACCTGGGCAGCGCACCGGAGCCCGTGAGCGGCGCGAACGTCAACGCGAACAACGTGAACGCGGCGCGCACGTGCGTGAAGCAGATCCCGGGCACCAACTCCGCCGACGCGGCGTCGTACACGCTGGGTCTGTGCGACGCGAGCTACTTCTTCGTGCGACGTCTCTACGGCGAGGTGCTGACACCCATCGGTCTCTTTCGCGTGGGCCGCCAGCCCTTCACGGAGGGCATGGCCACATCTGTGAACGACGGCGATGGGCGTCGCAACCGCTTCGGCTTCGCAAACCGGGGAAATACAGCCGATCGCATCATGTTCGCCACGAAGCCACTCGAGGCGTTCAGCTCCGACAAGGACACGTCGGACAGCCGCGGGCTCTTCCTGATCCTGGCCTACGACCAGCTGGTCACCGACGATCCGCTGCGCCTCGGCGACGACGTGCACGAGTGGATCACCGCCATGCGGTATCTGCAGCCGGAGGCAGGCGGCGTGAAGCAGCTCGAGGCGCGCCTCTTCCACACGTACCGCTGGGACGTGCACAACGACACCGCGGTCAACGCGATCGGCGGTCGCCTCACGGGCCGCATCGGCGACTTCTACGTGGGCGTGGACGGAACCGGGCTGCTCGGGCACACGCGCGAGGTCTCGGAGTCGTTCCGCGTGGTCACGAACGATCCGCCCACCAGCCAGGCGATCCAGCAGTTCGGCTTTCGCGAGGTCATTCGCTACGACCGCCCGAAGTGGGGCGCGTACCTGGAGCTGGACTATGCGTCGGGTGACTCGGACCCGCGCGTGTCCACGCCGCTCACGCAGTTCCGATTCGCGGACGACACGAACGTGGGCCTGCTCATGTTCAAGCACACGCTCGCGTACCAGAGCGCGCGCGCTGCTGCAGCGGCCGCCAGCGTCCTCACGAACCTGAAGGCGCCCACGATCCCGGCGGAGGCGATCGACACGCGCGGCGCATTCACGGACGCGTTCGCGATCTTCCCCCAGGCCGACCTGCGCATCACGAACGACCTGCTCCTTCGTGGCGGTGTGCTCATGGCCTGGGCGCCGGCGCCTGT
The DNA here is from genome assembly GCA_038230375.1 of Polyangiales bacterium. GTDB lineage: Bacteria > Myxococcota_A > Polyangia > Polyangiales > Polyangiaceae > JANXLV01. Next base: position 69,376 of record JBBRNJ010000030.1, read on the forward strand.
GATCGATCCGATCGCATCGCAGCAGCGCCACGTGGACGGGACCATCCACAACGTGAACTTTGCAGGAGGCAAGCCAGGCTCGTACTACGGCACGGAGCTCGATGCCCGCATCTCGTACCGCGCGTACGAGCACTTCATCCTGGATCTCGAGGGCGCCATGCTGTTCCCCGGCAGCGCGCTCGAGGACGCCGACGGCTACGCCGCGCGGAGCGTGATGGTTCAAGGGAGGACCACCTTCTTCTTCTGATGCGCACCTTCCTCCCTTTCCTCGCCCTCTTCTGTTCGCTCGTCGTCATTGCGACGCAGGCGGGCTGCGACACGTACTACGCGCCGCCGTCGATCGACATCGACGGGCTCGAGCAAGGCGTGCTCCACGATCCTGGCGCGCCGATCGTCCTGGATTTCGGAAAGCCGATCCAGCCCGACACGCTCAAGCTCTCGATCGTCAGGTACGACGCCGACGACGTGGGCAATCTGCCGGACGAGCGCGGGGACAACTCCGTCACGCTCAAGCCAATCTACGCATACGACCCCGATGCCGGCATCGAGATCGGCGGACACAGCGCGCTATCCGACGACGCCACGCAGTTCGTGATAATGCCGCTCGCGCGCATGCCCGTGGGCACGAAGCTCGCGCTCGTGGTGGAGCCGGGGCTCAAGAGCACGCACGGCGAGGACACGCGCGTCAGGCATCGCGTGCTCTTCGGCTACGACTTCTCGTGCAAGAACGGCAAGGGTACGAAGCTGGTGCCGAATGGCGTGTACTTCGCGCTGCTCGAGGTGGAGAAGCCGGTCGGAGCGCAGGTGCAGCTCTATGGCGATCTCCAGATCGATCCGGCGACGGGCCTCTTCCGCGGACAGTTCACGAACGCGGATCGCAACACGCATCAGATGTGCCCCGCCTCGTGCAGCTCCTCGCAGGTCTGCCGGCTGCTGCCTGCGCCAGCGTGTGTCGCACCCTCACAGCGCGCGGGCTCCGTGGACGAGTATCCGGACTACCTCCCCAATGTCACGCCGCCCACGGGCTACTCCTTCACCGTCACTGGCTGCATCGAGGATCAACCGGACGGCACGGCCGCGTTCCTCAGCGCGCCCGCGACCATGGTGGTGACGAGCCCCGCCGTGACGATCGAGGCGCTGGTCATGACCGCCGCATTCGAGAAGGACAAATCCGGCTTGTTGCGCGCCTCCGGCAGCGTGACCGGCGACCAGGTGTTGCTCGGCGCGGGGCCGCTGGGTCCAGGCACCGGCACCATCAATCTGCGCGGGATCGATCCGAAGAGCGTGCCACCCGGCGTGCCTGCGCCACCTCCTGCTTCCCAGTAGTCAGCCAGCCAACGAGACAGAGACGGAGTTCCCAGATGTCGACGATGTTGCGTTTGCCGGAGACCGGCATGGACAAGGCGCGCGTATTCTCCACCATGGAGGAGCTTCGCGCAGAGGACGCGGACTGGAAGCACGCAAAGACGTGGAGCCTGGTCTACTTCGCAGGCGAGGACATCCTTGCCGTCGCGAAGGAGGCGTACATGCGCTTCTTCTCCGAGAATGGGCTGAACCCGATCGCATTCCCGAGCCTGCGGCGCTTCGAGCGCGACGTGGTGCAGATGTCCCTCTCCATGATGCACGCGCCGGAGACCGCGGCGGGCAGCATGACGTCAGGCGGCAGCGAGAGCCTGCTCATGGCGGTGAAGACCGCACGCGAGTGGCAGCGCAAGACGCGGCCGCACGTCACGGCACCCGAGATGTTGATCCCGCTCTCCGCGCACCCCGCGCTGGAAAAAGCGGCTCACTACTTCGACGTGAAGGCCGTGCACATCCCGCTGACCGCAGACCACCGCGCGGATGTGGAAGCGGCGAAGAAGCTCGTGAACGACAACACGATCCTCATACTGGGGTCTGCGCCGCAGTATCCGCAGGGCGTGGTGGATCCGATCACGGAGCTCGCGGCGATCGCCAAGGAGCGCGGCATCCTCTGTCATGTGGACGCGTGCCTCGGCGGATTCCTGCTTCCGTTCTTCGAGGGCATCGGACGGAAGCTTCCGCTGTTCGACTTCCGCGTGCCGGGCGTCACGTCCATCTCGGCGGACATCCACAAGTACGGCTACGCCGCCAAGGGCGCGAGCGTCGTGATGTACGCGACGCGCGAGCTGCGCCGCTATCAGTACTTCTCCTACGCGGACTGGCCGGGCGGTCTCTACGCATCGCCGAGCATGACGGGCACGCGTCCCGGAGGCGCGATCGCGGCTGCCTGGGCCGTGATGAAGTACCTGGGGCAGAACGGCTACGAGCGCCTCGCGAAGGAGACGATGGAGACGTCGGACGCGCTGCGCAAGGGCATCGACGCGATCCCCGGTCTGAAGATCGTCGGCAATCCGGACGCGAGCGTGTTCGCCTTCGATTCGGATCGCGTGGACGTGTACCAGCTCGCGGACCTGATGGATAAGAAGGGCTACAAGCTCGACCGCCAGCAGCGCCCGCCGTGCCTGCACATGATGGTGACCGCGGCGCACTCGGTCATCAAGGATGCGTTCCTGAAGGATCTGGCAGCGGGCGTGGAGGAGCTCGCGGAGACGAAGCCAGCGCCGGAGGGATCGGCCGCGATGTACGGGATGCTCGGAGCCGCGCCGGATCGGGAAGCCGTGGGCAGCATGCTGATCGATTTCATGGATGGTCTGGACAACATGCCCTGAGGGACGACGACGACAGCGACGACGCGACAGCGACAGCGACAGCGACGACGGCGACGGCAGCGACTTCGACCGCGACTGCGACTTCGACTTCGACCTCGACTTCGACTTCGACTTCGACCTCGACTTCGACTTCGACTTCGACCTCGACTTCGACTTCGACTTCGACCTCGACCTTGACCTCGACTTCGACTTCGACTTCGACCTCGACCTTGACCTCTACCTCTCCTTTCGGCCTTGTTTTTCCGGTCCGTGTATTTTTACCCGGATAATATTGACAGGCGCGGGCCCAGGTCCTACATAAAGAGCGTCCTCGATGTCGGAAGCGCTCGAAACGTCCGTGTCTGAAGCCTCCGATGGGGCGGTGCCCGTGGCCGCGGAGGATGCGAAGGGGGCTGGTCCGCCAGCGGCTTCTCCGCTTCGCTACAACGCGCTGACGGAGGGCGCGATTGGCAAGGCGCTCTTCGTGTTTGCGTTGCCCATCTTGTTCGGCAACGTGCTGCAGTCGCTGAACGGCTCCATCAACTCGATCTGGGTCGGTCGTTACATGGGCGGCGCGGCGCTCACGGCCACGTCGAACGCGAACACGATCCTCTTCTTCCTGATCGGCAGCATCTTCGGCGTGGGCATGGCGGGGACCATCCTCGTGGGCCAGTCCGTCGGGGCGAAGAACCTGGATCAGGCAAAGAGGATCGTGGGCACGAGCGCCACGTTCTTCGTCAGCACTGCCGTGATCATCTCGGTCCTGGGCTACCTGTTCTCGCCGCAGCTGCTCGCGAAGATGCACACGCCAGCGGACGCGCTGCCGTTCGCTATCGCCTACATGCGCGTCATCTTCCTGGCAGTGCCGCTCATCTTCGCATTTGCGTTCACCACCATGATGCTGCGCGGCGCGGGCGACGCGAAGACACCGCTGATCTTCGCGCTCGTCTCGGTGGGCCTGGACGTGGCGCTGAACCCGCTCCTCATGTTCGGGTGGGGCCCGGTCCCCAGGTTCGGCATCGCGGGCGCGGCGGGCGCCACGCTCATCGCCAACGCCATCTCGCTCATCGCGCTGCTGGTCACGCTCTATCGCCGGGATCACTTCCTCTGTCTGCGCGGCAAGGAGCTCGCGTACCTCCGCATCGACCGGACCATCCTCCGCGCGCTCATCGTGAAGGGCGTGCCCATGGGCCTGCAGATGGTGCTCATGTCGGGCTCCGCGATCGCGATGATCAGCATGGTCAACGCCTATGGCTCGGACACGTCGGCCGCGTTCGGCGCTTCGCTGCAGCTCTGGAACTACATCCAGATGCCCGCGATGGCGATCGGCATGGCGGCCTCCTCCATGGCCGCGCAGAACGTAGGTGCCGGCAGGTTCGACCGGCTCGGCCGCATCGCGCTGACAGGTGTACTCTACAACTTGCTCATGACGGGGGTGCTGGCGGCCATCGTCTACAGCGCCAGTCACCAGGCGCTCGGGCTCTTCCTCACCACGCCTGCGTCCATGGTGATCGGTGAGCACATCAACACGATCGTCGTGTGGTCGTTCTCGCTGTTCGGCGTGTCCATGGTGCTCTCGGGTGTGGTCCGGTCCACGGGAGCAGTGGTGCCGCCGGTGCTCATCCTGTTCATCTCGCTCTGGCTGCTTCGGATCCCCTTCGCGGTGTTCATGCGTGATCGCCTGGGCGTGGACGCCATCTGGTGGAGCTTCCCGATCGCCTCCTTCGCGTCGATGCTCATGTCGACGGCGTACTACCGCTTCGGGAAGTGGCGAAGCGCGACCATGCTCGGCACCACGCCGGCCAAGAAGAGCTAGACTGCTGGCGTGGTTCGTCGTTGGTTGCTCGTGCTCCTGCTCGCGCTGGTCGCCTGTTCGCGCTCGCGTGCGACTCCCGACCCGAGCGCCACGCGACCCCTGGAGGCCACCGCGGCGCTGACGTCCGCGCCTTCATTGGCCGCGGCCACGGCAGCGCCGCTCGCGGACGCGTCTCCGTCCCCGACGCAGCCCACGATCGAGCTGCGAACACCGGGCAGTGATGCTCACAAGTGGTCGCTCGAGGCAGCGGGCTTGCCGGCGATCTCCGCCGACGGCGCGCAGGTCGTGATGGTCGTCGAGCACGACGCCGACCAGCGCGGATACCCGAACGACGCAATCTACGTCCGGCGCGTGAGCGACGACTTCGTGGTGCAGCAGCTCGTCGGCTTTGACGGCTACGCGCTCGGCTCCGCTGACGACGGCGCGGCCCGCCCCGCGATCGAAAAACGCGCAGCCGCGCTGCACGCGTTGCTCGCCCGCGAGCCGTGGGCACCCATGCAGGCAGCAACGCCCACTGGAACGAACACGTTCGTACAGGGCGACTATCGCTTCAGTCTGGACGGCACGCACGCGACCCTTGCGCAGAAGGGCGGTCCCACCGCGACCTTCGATACGTCCATGTGGAAGAAGCCGGACATCCTCCCCGACTCGATGAGCTCGTCCACCTGCACGTTCACGGCGGAGCTCGCAAAGGTCCACATCGCACCAAAGGCGCGCGTCGTCGCCGTGTCCGTCCGACAACGAGTCCACGACGCGGAGCACACCACCGGCTGCGGCAGCCCCGACGACACGCACGTCCTCCACTGGTGAGCGCGTCCTCCCATCGCCAACGCGCCCGCCGTGAAGCGAACTTCCGGGCGCGAGGCGCGAGTCGGAAATAGATTTCCGGTTCGCTGCCGCGGGGTGCGTGGAACTCCGCGACTGTGCGTGTTGGCTCGTGGGTTGCTTGGCGGCGGTCATGAGAATCTCTTTTGCCGCTTCCGCTTTGTCGCTCGCTCTTCTCTCGGGCTGCTTCTTCGGAGCGCCCTCCACCTCCGACGGCACGGGCTCGTCCGGCGCTCAGGGCGGTGGCACCACCGACGCCGACACTGCCGCGTTCAAGAAGCTCTCGGCAGATCTGGAGTCGCACCGCACGCAGGCGATGGACAAGAGCGCGATGGAGCTCGAGGCGACTGGGACCACGGTCTACTACCGCACGTACCCGGGCTTCGACCCCATCTTCCACCGCAGGAACGCCGACGGCACCACGCTCGACTACGGCTTCTCGCTCGGCAGCGGTGACAACGCGAACGATCGCACGTCCGACGATCTGGTGGTGACCGCCCAGCGCGCCGGCGACCACGTCACGTATCACGTGTATGATGCACATGCCGCGAACACCGAGAAGGGCTCCGCCGATCTGCCCGCGCCCACCGACGAGCAGAAGTGGTGGGCCTACGCGGTCTCGGGCAGCACGATCTACGCGATCACCACGCCTACGGAGAAGACCGGCACCGGCAACACCATCTGGTCGTTCACGCCAGGCGGCACGCCAACCAAGCTCTTCACGCTCGAGGACGCGGGCATCAAGGTGGGCGAGCTCCTGGACTTTGACGTGGACGGTCAGACCATGATGCTCATCGAGAGCGGCCGCCTCTGGCGCGTGGACCTCACCGCGAAGAAGGCCCAGCACATGCAGAACAAGACGGAGATCGCAGGCGCTGTGAACTTCTCCAAGGACGGCGTCGCGTTCGAGGACTCCACTGGACTCAAGTTCTTCGACTACGCGCAGAACGGCCTTCGCGATCTCTCCGCGGAGATCCAGGCGTCCACCTACCAGATCGCGCCCACGTACAAGACGTCGCACTACTTCTACAGCGCGACCACGAGCAACAACTTCACGCGCTGGGGCAGCTGGATCGTCTACACGGGCAACGCTGGAATCTTCGCGTACGACCTCACGCAGAAGCGAGTCGCGCCCGTGCTCCTCGACGTCTCGAACGATCAGGTCCGCATCGCGTACCGGTACCCCGTGGTGACCGCGGACGGCTCCGCCTACGTCGTGGGCCTCACGTCACAGGACGGAGCCGTCGGGGCCGATGGGCCGGTCTACAGAACGAGCATGAAGCAGGTCCTGCCGAACTGACCCTGCCGTCGGCGCCGCGGGGTGGCACAGGTTGCCGTTGCACAAAGAGGGCTATTTCCCGCCTGAATGGGGGGACACAAGCGGTTCAGGCGCGGCATCCTTCGTGCAGTTCCACTCCCCATGAAGAGCGCTCTTGCCCCTCTCGGAGTCCTCGCCCTTGGCGCGATGCTGATCGCATGCAGCAGCGGCGCTCAGGCTGGCGGCACGTCGGTCGGAACCACCGGTGGCACCGTGGCGCCCCTCTGCGCCGGAACCGAGCTCGCCGCGACGCACCCCCTGAACCTCGCACAGCCGGCCGACTTCGTGGGCTTCATGGACGGCGTGAATCAACACGCGGCTGCGGACAGCGTGTGGCTCGACTCGACCGGCACGGCGTGCGCGACCGCGCTCGACAAGGCTGCGTGCGCGGCAAAGGTGCATGATGCACGCATTGCCTACGACCACGCGCTCGGCAACGGCAATGGGTCCACGTTCTATCGGCTCATCATCACGCGCGGCGACGCCGTGGAGGTGATTGGCAACGACAACCTCCTGGACACGATTGGTGCCGTCGATACTTCGAGCGAAGCGGTGCTCTATCTCATCTCCCAGGGCTACTCATTCGACTGTCACGCAGAGGACAAGGCGTTGCCGAGCGTCGCGACCGGCGCGACTGGCATCGAAATCACGACCCGCTACTTGAACGGTATCTGCGATCCGAAAGGCGGCCTCGAGAGGCGTCACGTGAGCGTCCATCCGGACGCGACGATCGAGATACTCGACAAGACCCTCATCTCGCCTGGCAGTCCGGGGAGCTGTGGGTGATCGAACCTGCGGCTTTGGCTGCGACGATCCTCAGTGCTCCAGCACGTCCAGGTACGCCGTGACCACTGAGCGGCCCGGCGTTGAAAAGTCCGTGTAATCGTCGAGCAGATCGTACATCACCGGATTGTGCGGCTTCGTGTTGATCAGCGTGTCGTGCATGCACCAGAGCCCGCCCGCTGCAGACGAGCTGCACCCGCTGCCGACCGCGTTCACCTTGATGCCGCCGCCCTCCGACGCGAACTCGGAGCCGAGCGCCTGCATGCCGCCCGCGTTGTGCGAGCACCGACCGATCTTCGAGTCGCACGCCCACACGAAGTACGTGTGGGACATCTTCTTCACCAGGCTCGCGTCCAGTCCGCCGCCGTCCAGGTTGAAGAGCGTGATCTTGCCGAGCGTGCTCGCGGGAAGCTGGCCGGTCAGCTCACGGCTGATCTGCTGCAACAGCTCCGTGGCGACGTACGTGCCGCTCGAGTGCGCGATGACGATGATGCGCGATGCGTTCGCCGCGCGAGAGCCCTGGGAAAGATGCGTAACAAGCTTGGTGTTGCCGATCTCGCGGTTGGCGTAGCCGGACTGGTTCGGCCCCTTCACGGCGTAGATGTGTCCCACGCCCTCGGCGCCGAGCTTGTCGCGCACGAGCTCGTCGGCCCAGCGCTGCGAAAACACATCCTGAGCCGTGTAGCCGCCATAGACGATCAGCACGTCACTGCCAGCGCCGACCTTCTTGTAGCTGACGCCCGCGCCGATCGTGGCCCACGGGATCGCCGCAAGGGAATCCGACTTCTCGGGGCCAACCGTGCCATTCAGCGAGGCCGCGATCTCCTCCTCGGTCGGCTCGTCGGAGCCGTCGCCCGTGTCCACGCTACAGGCCGCAAGGGCGAGCAACAGACCACCACACGCAACGCGAAACCAACGAGAGCGGGTGAGTTCCATGGGAGCAAGCGCACTTCATGCGACATTCATACCCAACCACCCCAAACAGAATCACACGGGTTTTCGCCACGCAAACTGGATCCCGAACGACTCACCCTGATGCCCCGCCGAGGCCCTGTCACCGAGAAGGGACGAGGCCGAAGGTCGAAGTCGAAGTCGAGGTCGAAGTCGTCGTCGATCTCAGTACGGCGAATCCTCTTCCCTCGCTGGCGCTCCCCCACGCGGAGCAAACGACATCCTCGCCTTCTCCGACATCGTCTTCCCCGCGACCTGCCCCTCCACCAGCTCGTACCCCATGAGCGCGAACACGCGCCCCTTCGCAAAGATCGGCCTCGCGTTCCCGTACCAGTCCACGCACGACGCGCGGCATCCGTCATGCGTGGTCCCGAGCGGTGATGCGTCGAGCGACCCGAGCTCCGAGAGCTCGAGCCCGCGGTTCTTCAGGAACAGCACGCCCGCCGAGCCCTCCGTCAGGTAACGACCGCCGCGGGCGCCCTCCTTGCGGATCGGCAGGCCGACGAACCCCTCGCCCTCCTTCTCCGTGGACGGCTTGTAGAAGAACCCGTGGCTGCGCAGCTCGCCCTGCGATGCGTTGTGCCTCACGAAGTCGCGGTGCGCGTGCACCTCCTTGCCGAGTCCCACCGGTGAGAACACAAGATCCTGTTGGCGCGAACCTACGACGACTGCGTCATCACCCATCGCCTCGATGCGATCGACGCCCTGATCCAGATCAACGACGGACGGCTCTTCCTTCGTGGCGTAGCGATACGCGTAGAGCTTGGAGGCGCCCGCGCTGCGCGTCCAGTAGCCGTTGCCTGCGCCGTAGAGGAGCCACGGGCCGATGAAGCGGTTCTGCACGGTGTTGCCCTCGGGCTTCGGCACGCGTGTGTAGCGCGAGCGCGACGCGACCGGCACGCCGTCGGAGAACAGACCGAGCGGCACGCGCATCACGGCTGCATCGCCCGACGTGACCTCGCTTGCCCACATCGCATCGCCGTTCGACTCCGAGCGCACGAGCACGTTGAGGAAGCCGCCGTTCTCCTCGAACGAGAACTGATCGGTGGGCATGCCCGCCACGCGCATCGCCGTCACCGGCGAACCAGGCTTACGCGCTTCGTGATCCCCGACGGGGGAGATGGGCATCTTCGCGAGCACGCCTGGCGAAGTCTGGAATCCCTGGTTCGGGTTCCAGTCGCGCATCCACACGTAGACGTTGTTCTCCGACACGTAGAAGACGCGGCCCGCAGGCCCGATCATGCCAACGGAGTCGCACGACAGATCGCTCGCGCGCAGATCGCACGACGTCACCGTGTGCAGCGCCATGTAGCCAGACGGCGGCGTCTCGTTCGCGAGGTGGTAGAGGCGCGTGGGCGCCAGCGTGCGGATGAAGTCCGTGTCGACCGCGCCGCGACGCCAGCGACGCACCGCCGGGAACGGCCGGAACACGTCCGCTTCGTACGGCGAGATGTACGTGGGCGCGTAGAAGACCAGGCGCCCGTCGACGATGCGGCTCGCGTAGTTGCGCGCCGAATAATAGTCGTTCGAGCGCATGTGATACGTCGTGCGGTAGCGGAGCGATCCCGCGGGATCGATGCTGAAGATCCCGATCTCCGTGCCGCCGCGCGCATAGCTGAAGCCGATGACCACGACATTGTCGCCGTCCACCAGCATCTCGTCGTACCAGCTGCCGCTCGGATCGATGTCGGGCCCGAATGCGTCGAGCATGCCGCTCTGCTTCATCTTCCCGGCCTCCAGAGACACGGTGAAGATGCGACCGCGACGCAGCACGACCAGGTGGTCGCCGTGCATCTTCACGATGTCGCCTTCGTCCACGTTCGCGTGCTGGTTGTTCGTGATTGACTCGCTCGCGTCCTTCTTGGCGGGAGCGGCGCTGTCGGCAGCGCGTGCGCGCGCGGGCGCATGCTGCGCGGGCGGAGACGCGGGGCTCGGGCTCGGCGGCTTCGGCGCCACGGGTATCACGTTGACGGGCGTGGGCGCGCCACCCTCCATCGAGGGGCCATTCATGTACGCCGCCTTCTGGCGCTGCGCCTCCATCCCTTCCTTCCACGTGCCGAAGAACTTCTTGAGGTCGTCCTCGGACTGGAACGCGACCATCTTGCCGGTGGGGGTCTCGTCCGACGTCAGCGCCATCTCCGCCACGACAGGCGACGCTGAGCCAGCGCCACCGTCAGCTCCGGCGACCCTTGCCTCGTGTGGAGAGGCAAGGACCGCGGATTCCCCCTGCGTCCTCTGACACCCCAGGAAGCCCGACGCGAGGGCCAGAGGAAGCGTGCATAGTGCAACCAATTTCCAGCGCCTGGTGGTATCCCGCATGGAGCCCGTAGACGTGAGCGCCCGAAAAAAGATCTACGAAAGATCCCGATCGCGGGAACAAACGAGCAACGTGTAGCTGGGCGAGTGCATCGAAGCCCGCGAGCCCCGACGTGCCCAACCAACGAAACCCATTGAAGGTGAAGCGCGCCGCCGCCGACCCGAAGAGGCCCGGACAGGAGTGCAAGGCCCCGCCAGCGACCTTCGGGCCGGTGGTGAACCGCGGGCGCTGCGAAGGCAAAGGCGACTGCGTGGAGGTGTGCCCCTACGACGTCTTCGAGGTCGGCAAGATCGACCCGGCCGACTACCGCGCGCTGCCACTGATGGCGCGCTTCAAGGTGCGCGTTCACGGGATGAAGACTGCCAACACACCCCACCTGGATGCCTGCAAGGCCTGCGGCCTCTGCGTGGTGGCATGCCCCGAGAAAGCGATCACGCTCGAGGAGCGTGCGACGCCTTGAGCCTCGAGCTGCAGGCGGCGCATTCGTTCGGTTCGGCTACACTGTGAGGGGCAGATGGGGACCACGCCAAGGCTCGGGGCAGAGACGGTGCTGCTTCTGGAGGACGAGCCCGCCGTGCGCCGGGCTACATCCAGGATGCTGAGGTCGCTCGGATACGTGGTGCTCGACACATCGCGACCGACCGAAGCGATCGCGCTCGCGCGTGAGCACGCAGGTCCCATTGACGTGCTGGTGACGGACGTCGCGATGCCCGAGATGAGCGGCATGGAAGCCGCGCGCGAATTCCGCCTCGTCCGTCCAGCCGCAGCCGTGCTCTTCGTGTCGGGCTACAGCAAGAGCGCGGTCACGGCAGACAATGGCGCGCCATTGCGGCACCTCGGCAAGCCCTTCTCCAAGACGGAGCTCGCCACCGCCCTGCGCGAGGCCCTTTCCTCTGCACCCGCTCCAGGATCATCAAGCGCGGCGCAGTGAGCTATGCTTGCCGGCGTGGAGCTGCCCACCACCTTCACCTGCCTCGCGGATCTGGGACGCCTTCCTTGGTTTCAGGCGTACGACGATCGCGTCGTGGTCTCCGACGAGAGCATCGGCCCCGTCATCGACGTCCACACGCACCTCGCGCTCGCTTACGTGCGGCCGATGCAGCTCGACCTCTACAAGAACGCCCGGCACACGGAGCACTACCTTCCGTCGTGCTGCAAGCTGGACCTCGACATCTACGTGAACAAGAACTTCGAGCCGAAGGATCTCTCGGCGATGAAGCGTGACCTCACGCTCGGTAGCGTGAGGAGCTCCGGCATGCGGAAGACCCACACGGTGCCGAACCTGCTGCGCGAGATGAACGAGCTCGGCGTGGAGCACTCCGTGATCCTGCCCATCGACTTCCCCGCCCTCAGCGAGAACTGGGTCCACGCCACGTCTGCCGCGAAGACCACGGAGAAGCTCATCTCGTTCGGCTCCGTGCACCCGTACGCACGCAACGTGCGCGACAAGCTGGACGCACAGGTGGCGCGCGGCATCCGCGGCGTGAAGATGCACCCGGCCGTCCAGCTGGTCCGCCCCGACGACCCGCGCGCAATGACGCTCTACCGCCTCTGCGGCGAGCGCAACCTGCCCGTGCTCTGGCACTGCGGCCCTGTCGGCATCGAGCCGCCGCTCGGCCGCTGGCTCTCGCAGGTGCGCTTCTACGAGAAGCCCATCGCCGAGAACCCGAAGACCACGTTCATCCTGGGCCACGCCGGCGCGCTGCAGTGGGAAGCGGCGCTGGAGCTGGTGCGGCGCTATCCGAACGTCCTCGTGGAGACCTCGTCGCAGTCGCTGCCTGCGCTGCGGCGCATGGTCGAAAGCATGGATAATACACGCATCCTGCTCGGCTCGGACTGGCCGTTCTACCACCAGGCGATCTCGCTCGCGAAGGTGCTGATAGCGACCGAAGGCCGCGCCGACACGAGGCACCGCATCCTGTATGCCAATGCCGCGGAGCTGCTCGGGCTGGAGCGCCGGAAGAGGACGCGCGTCGCGTAGCGGGTGCTATTCTTCGGGGTGATGCGACGCTCCTCTCTCGCCTCCCGCCTCCTCCTAGGGCTTGCGCTCGTTGCGCCTCTCACGGGCCTCACGGCCTGCGAGGAAGAGACGCAGCCGCCGCCGGCCACACCACCTCCTCCCGCGCCAGCCGACCCGGCCGCTCCGCAGACCGCAGCATCGGCGCACGCAGAGGGCGAAGAGATCCAGGTCGGCGCGGACGAGGAGAAGTACGCGGACACCGACCCCAGCGCGGTGTCGGAGTTCAGGCCCACGCTCGAAGGACACGGCGCCTGGGTCGAGGACTCCACCTACGGCACCGTCTGGGTTCCCAACGCGACGGAGGTCGGCCCCGACTTCGTGCCGTACAGCACGGGCGGTCACTGGGTCTACGACAACGACGACTATGTCTGGGTGAGCGAGTACGACTGGGGCTGGGCCCCGTACCACTACGGACGCTGGGTCTGGATCGAAGGGCGCGGCTGGTCGTGGATCCCCGGGCGCCGCTACGCGCACGCGTGGGTCGTGTGGCGTACCGGTGACGAGGGCTATGGCTACGTCGGCTGGGCGCCCATGCCCCCCGCGGTCATCTGGTATGGCGGCGTCGCCGTCGTCGTCTACAGCAGGCCCGAGCCGCGATACGTGTATTGTGCACGTGGCGACGTCTTCTCTCCGGCGATCGCAACGCACGTCGTCCCGCGCGACCAGGCGACGGTCATCGCAGGGCAGACGCATCCGTACGAGCCGGGTGGCGTGCACGCCGAGGGCGGAGGACACACGCTGGCGCAGCCCGCGGTCCATGGTCCGCCGCCGTCATCCGTTGGCATCGACCCCGCGCACGTCGCGCACGCAGCGCCGAACGATCCGCACATCTCGCATGCACGAGCATACTCCACGCCGTCGTCGGCCAAGCCGCATGGCGCCGCGCCACCGCAGAGTCACACCGTGCGCGCACCGCCCGCGACAGCTGCGCCATCGCGTCGTTCGTCGAGCCCACCGCCAGCATCGCGCGGCAACTCGAGATCGACCGGACGCTCACACCGCTAGGCGTCTCGAGCGGGCAAGGCCGGGAGCGGGCCTCAAGGGCGCCTATTCGCGGACGCGGCGGACGAGCTTCAGCGCAGAGAGCACGTTCCACACGGCGAACGCGGAGAACAGCATCATCAGTGCGACCGCCCACTTGGAGTCGGACGGTGCCTCACCATCGACGATGAGCCACGCGCCTTCGGGGACCTTCTGTCCGGTGGCGTCCTCGACGGCACGCGCAAGCCCGCGCTGCTTCGGACCTGCTGCGTCGAACCGGACCAGGTGCCCGGTGAACTCCGTGGGCGGAACGTAGCGGCCGGTCTCGGCGCCTTCGCGAACGCGAACCTCTGCCCAGACGTTGGTATGTCCCTGCACCGGCGACACGCGAAACGTGTCTGCCTGGAAGGGGCGCTCGAAGCGAAGCGCGCTGGCACCGCCGAGCACTGCGCGCCCGTGCACGTAGTGGTTCTGGGCGAAGGCCGCGGGAGGCGCCTTCGAGAGCTCGCCCAGGTCCTCGGGAATGGTGTCGGCGAACGAGTACTTCGCGTCATTCCGCAGGGCGACGGCCATGGCGACCGACGCAAGCGCCGTCACCAGGAGCACCATCAACGTGACGCGCCGCTCCCCACGAGGCGGATCGGGGAGCTCCAGGAGCTCCGGATCGAGTCGCTCCTCCTCCACATCGTGTGCGTGGGGGAACTCTGCGGTGGGCGGGGTGAGGTTGGCGGACACGGAGACCTTTACACTCTATAGGATTTCTTGGGGTCGTCGAGCGGTCGGACCCAGGACGGTCTCCTGGTTCGCTCCCGTCTCCCCATGGCTGACATCGCCCACCTGCAAAGGTTTCCACGCCCGGTCGAAAAATCGCCGATATCGACAACGGAGGCGCCAGAACGGGCCAGAACGCGGCAGAACCGCGAGGATCGCGAAATCCCGGAGCAATTTCGCTGTGACTGAAATCTCGGGGTTTGCTTCTGCGTGCGGAACGCGTGTAGGCTGGTCCTCCCTTCAAGGTAGGAACGATGGCAACCGCGACGAAGAACGTGACCTGCCCCTCGTGCGGCTTCGACAAGAACCCTCCCGGCTCGACTCGTTGCGTGTCGTGTGGCGCCAAGATCGAATTGCTCGGAAAGGTCGCGCGCACGCGCGAGGAAGAGCTCGAGCGCCGCTATCAGCAAGAGGGCATCAGCCTCACCTGGCTGTTCATTGCGCTCGCCGTCCAGGCGGTGCTCACGGCCGCGCTGGTCTTCGGCCTGCCCCGCATCATCACCGCGCTCGACTTCGAGGGCGGCAACGGCATGGTCGTCTGCGTTCCGGTGTGGTTCGTCGGCGGCTTGCTCGTCGGCATGATCTCGCCAGGCCGCACCTTCATCGAGCCCATGGTCGCCAGCTTCTGCGTCGCCGTGCCCACCACGTTCTTGCTCGTCGCGAGCCAGACGGTCCGCACGCTGCCCACGTTCCTCTACGTGATCATGAGCGCCATCGGCATCATGTTCACGCTCATCGGCGCGTACATCGGCGAGCGCATCCAGCTCGGCCCGCCCCCGAAGGCCACCGAGTAGCCTCACGACGGACGTCAGTCGCCTCCAGCGTCGGCGGAATCCGGTGCACCATACACATAAAGACTGTTGCCGGCAGGGATGGCTATCACGCCCTGCGCTGCAGCCATCGTCGCCGGATGCTGTTCGTCGAGCGCGCGGAACGGCGCAAGCTGGTCGCTGAACGTGGCCTGGCCAGTAGCCTCGTCCACGCCGAACAGCATTCCCGTGAGTGAGCCGACGAACACGCGTCCGCCCACGACGATGGGTGGGGTGATCAGGTTGTTGTCGCCCGCGAAGGTCCACGCTGTGCTCATACCAGACGCATCCCGGCTGGAGAGCGTGATGCCCTGAAGGAAGTAGCCCGCGCCATGGAAAGCCGGCATCGTTGTTGCCGCAAAACTTCCAAGCTCCGCGCCCGTGGACGCTGAGAGCAGTCCGTTCTGCCGGGGCAGGTCACGCGCAAACAAGAACCCGTTCGCGAGCACCGACGTCGCGCCACCGCCGCCCGAGCAGGGCCCGGCGTGATGCCAGCCAAGCGCCTCAGAGAGCAGATCGAATCGATACGCCTGCAGGCAGCCATACGACACGAAGACACCCTCGTCGGACACAGCGGGCGAGCTGTCAGCGCCGCCTGCCACGAACGCCGCATGAAGCACCAGCCCGGTGCTCTCGTCGAGGGCATACACAGTTCCGTCAGCACCAGAGCCGCCAAAGTAGAGCGTTCCCTTGTATGCGACGGGAGCAGACGAGAAGGCGTATTGGCTGAGCTTGCCTGCGGTCCAAAGCGGTGCGCCAGTCGTGATGTCGAACGCGCGGAGATCACCGCCGGTCGCCAGGACGAAGACGCGGCCTCCGTCATACGCAAGACCCACGACCAGGTTCTGCCGCGACGGATCGCTGTAGGTGGCGGTCCACGCAAGGTCACCCGTGCGAAGGCGATAGGCCTCCACGGTGCTCTGAGGCGGATTGCCCTCCGTACGCGCGACCACAATGAGCCCCCTCGCGATCACGGGGTAACCGGGCGTGCTCGCATAGGCCTTCGACCAGAGCCGTACCAACGGTCCAGCGAGAGTGGGATCGTCCATGAACCCGGTATGGGCTGGATTGATTTGCAACGTGCTGGAGCTTGGCTCGGTGTCTGGCACGTACCCGCCGTCACCACGCGGCTGCAATGGTGTTCCTCCGTCGTACGGAATGACGGGTGTGCTTGCATCCGTGAACAACGACGGAGGCTCGCCACCACCAACAGTGGTGCCCGTGGGGCCATCGTTGGTCACGGACTGATGCAGACCGATCCGATCACCGCACGCCACCAGAACGATGAGCGCCGCGATCGCGGATGCGCTACGCGTGTTCACAGCGAACGCTCCGGCTTGGCACCCGTGAGGGGCGCCTTGAACCAACCACCGACGACAGCGCTCGCACCGATGAACACGCCCTTGTTCTCGACGCCGTCGTCGCGCGAGCTGAGAATATCCGCGGAAGCATGCGGCCCCACGCCCACGAAAAGGTGCTGTGTGACATGAAACAACAGCGGCACGAACAACGACACGCTTGCCTGTGTGCGTGCGTGCTCCGCTCCTTGTCCGGAGACGGCCCGGCCGTCATCCGCACGCGCAACGTCGATTTCCCCGGTGGGAAACACAGAGAGCCACGATGCCAGGTTGCCGCTGACGCCGAGGCGAACGCCGGCACCGAGCCGCGTGCTCACGTTCTCGGCAGCCTGTCCGGTGGGAATGTCGTAGACCCGGCTTCGTCCATCGCTGATCACCAGCGAGGCGCCCGCAGCGACGTGGTGAGTGAAGAAGTAGTCGACCGTTGGCGCGAGCCGTACGCCACCGGCCCAGTAGCTGCTCCGGTCTGCGAACGCGTAGCTGGTCGACACAGAGGACTCCGCAGAGATGGCCCATGTCCCGAGCTCACCGAAGCGGGCAGGAGTTTGCCCCGTCTCGGGCGGCGACGCATCAGCTTCGGGCGCGCGTCCCCGTCGGCCGCCGAAGTAGCCACCCACCACCAGAGCAGCAGAGAGACTCGTGGTACCGCCCGTGGTCGCGGCGGGCGCGGACGCGTTCACGCCAGCGAACGAGTGAGAGACGTCGGGCCCGAACCCCACGAAGAGATGATTGCGCACGTGCAGCAGGATGGGCGCGAAGAGCTCCACCCTCGCGCCTTTCGAGGACGAGTGAAACGGCAACCACGCCGGTGCGGCCGCCTGTGGGCTCGCGCGAAACTCGACGAACCGGGTGTCATACGACGCATCATCGTAAGCAAACGTGAAGCGCGGATACCACGAGGACCAACGTCCGAGCGGAATGTCGTAGCCCACACGCGCGCCGCCAGACCACGACGTGCCGGTCGTTCGACCCGTGCTCCCATCGGACAGGAAGCCCTGCGCGTCGACGTGCCCGTACGAGCCGTTCACGCCGATGGAGAGATGGTCCACTACAAACCAATCAATTCCGGGAGCGATCGTGAAATCGACGAACGTGGCGCCGCTATGGAAGGTGGTCTGCGAAATGCTGGCGCCATACGCGCCCGTGAGCGCGAGCTGACCCGCTGTGCCGAAGCGCGCGCCCGGCAGCTCCACGGTGCTCTGCGCGGGCTCGGGTGCGTCGTCAGGCGCAGGCTGCGGTCGCCGCTCCACGTCCATCTCCGTGCGCGGATCGGGCACTGGCGACGCGGCACTCGCGTCGCGCGCCAACGCCAGCACACTTATCACGACGACGATCGCGCTTGCCCCTCGCTCCATGTGCGAGAGCGACGCTTACCAAACGCACCGCGCACGCGCACAGGTTCGATGGCGATGCGGACGACGATTTTGGACTAGCCCACAATGGGCTAGCCGCGCTGGTTCAGCACATCCACGTTTTGTCGACCAAGCACTCCACTACCGACTTCGACGTCGAACGCGACCTGCGGTATCGTCATCTCGTGCCCGCGAACACGTCAAAAAAAGCCGCCACACGGCGATACTTCGAGCTTCTGCGAGCGCTTTCGCCCGCGGAGCGTGGTGCGATTCTGTCGGGGCTCGTCCTCGCTGCCCGACAGCTGGCGATTGCTTCCATCCGCGCGAGCCATCCGAACGCAGACGAGCGAGAGATCACTGCGCGCCTCGCCGTTCGCCTCTACGGATGCAGCACTGCGCAACGCCTCTACCCAGACGTAGACGTCGCTTGACGACGCCGTTGCGCGATCCGGCCGTACCTGACGGCGCTCGCTCTCCTACCCCTCGATCACGTCGTCGATGTTGTCGGCGTGCTTGTGCGGGAAGCGGCGGTCGGTGGGGTACGGATAGAATGGCAGGTGCTCGCCTGCGGCCACGCGTGACTGGATGTCACGCCAGTAGTCGGCGGTGAACAGACCCGGGTGCTCCTCGTCGAAGAGCTCCTTCGTGCGGGCCTTGGCAAACAGGAACGGCGGCATCTCTTCCGGGAAGATGTCGTTCGGGCCCACGGAGAACCATGCCTCGGCCCTGTACTCGTCCTCGTCGTGGACGGGTGTGGGCAGGCGGCGGAAGTTGCAGGACGTGAGCGACTGGATCTCGTCGAAGTCGTAGAACACGACGCGGCCGAAGCGCGTGACGCCAAAGTTCTTGAGCAGCAGATCGCCCGGAAAGATGTTCGCGAGCGCGAGCTCACGCATGCAGTTGCCGTACTCGCGCATCGCCGCGCGCAGCTCGTCGTCATCCTTGGCGCGCTGGACGTACAGATCGAGCGGGACCATGCGCCGCTCCACGTACAGGTGCTGCAGCACCACGTTGCCCGCCACGTGCTGCAGCATGGATGGAGCCTTGGTCTCGAGCTCGGCGAGGAGCGCGGGGTCGAAGCGGTCCTTCGGGAAGGCGACGTACGAGAACTCCAGCGTGTCGGCCAGGCGCCCGACGCGATCGTGGTTCTTCACCAGGCGGTACTGCGCCATCACGGTCTTGCGATCCACGTTCTTCGGCGCCTCGAAGCGATCGCGGATCACCTTGAAGACGTATGGAAACGACGGCAGCGTGAAGACGACCATCACCATGCCCGGAATGCCCGGCGCGGAGACGAAGCTGTCGGATGAGTGCTGCAGATGCTCCGTCATGTCGCGGTAGAAGAGTGTCTTGCCCTGCTTCTGCAGGCCGAGCGCCGTATAGAGCTCCGCGTTCGGCTTGTCCGGGAAGATCTGCCGCAGGAAGCTCACGAAGGCCGCAGGCACCTCCATGTCCACCATGAAGTACGAGCGCGCGAGCGAGAAGAGCGCGCCCAGCTCCTGACGGTGGAGGAGCAGCGCATCCAGATAGAGCTCGCGACGCGCGTTCTGCCGGATGGGAACCGCGAAGGGCGTGCGCTCGTACCCGTTGATGATCATGCCGATCATGTAAGCGGCCTGGTTCCGGTAGAAGAGCGACGACAGCACCTGCACCTGCACGTTGTCGTGAACGTCGGGATTGCGCGCGAAGAAGTCCGACATGGCGCGGATGACAGCGGCCAGATCGCGCTCGAGCGCCTCCCACGAATTGGTGAGGCCCAGGTCCGTCACCATGCGACGGAGCGTGGCGCGAAGGCCGAGCGCCTTCGGGTAATACGCGCGATACGTCGGCTGCAGCGCTGGGATGTGCTCCGTCGAGACGATGGAACGCAGGAAGAGGTTCTCGTTGTTGTAGTAGCGCCGGTGGAGAACGCGGCTGGCGACCGAGTTGAAATAGGTCTGCGCCAGCTCCGGTTGCTGATGGTTCACGAGCTCCGCGATGAACGCGCGCTTGATCGGCGACCAGTTCTGCTCGTTCGCAGCCTCCGGAAACGCCTCGACACGCACGACGCCCTCGGTCACGCGGCGATCGTAGAGCTCGATGCGCTCGACACTGGCGCGCTGCACCGCAGCCCAGTCACCAAGCTCGAACCGAAGCTTGGCCTCCGAGCTGATCGTGCGAAAAGATCGATAGTGCCGATCGAACCCCTCGACGATCGTACGAGCAATCTCCTGAAGAACAGCGCTCTCCAAGCGGAGCAGCATACGACATCGACGACGACTTCGACCTCGACGACGACATCGACCTCGACGACGACATCGACCCCGACCCCGACCCCGACCTCGACCCCGACCTCGACCTCGACCTCGACCTCGACCTCGACCTCGACCTCGACAAAACGAGGAACCCCGACGGACCTGAGGTCTGCCGAGGTTCGGGTCGCGTCGGGCTCACGCCCGAAGGATCAATTATCTTTTGCGTCGCGGACGCGGGCGGCCTTGCCCTGGAGGTCGCGCAGGTAGAAGAGGCGAGCGCGGCGGACGACGCCCTTGCTCACGATCTCGACCTTGTCGATGCGCGGCGTGTGGAGCAAGAACATGCGCTCCACGCCGACGTTGAAGCTGATCTTGCGCACGGTGAACGTGCTGCGGGCGCCCGCGCGGTGACGCTTGGTCACGACGCCCTGGAACACCTGGATGCGGTCCTTGTCGCCTTCGACGATCTTGTAGTGGACGCGCACCGTGTCACCCACGCGAAACTCAGGCAGGTCCGTGCGAAGGAGGCCGTTTTCGAGCTGTTCGATGATCGGGGTGTTCATGGCGGAAAGTCCTCTACCTGAGCGGCGCGATGGCGCGGCTGCCCGCAAAACGCGGGGAGCGGGCTTAAACCACGCCGAACGCCCCCTGTCAACGCGCCGCACCCATTGCGGCGCCAGGTGGGGCCTGCGCGGGCGTGCAGGTTGGGGTTGGAGACGGCGTTTTGGGCTTTGCGGGGCCGCGGTGATCGATATCGTCGGCAGTCGATCATGGGACCGGTACCTTGCAAGCGCTGCGGCGCAACGATGCAACCTGACGCGCTCGCGCGCACCTATCACTGCCAGTATTGCGGCGACGTCCAGCAGGTGGGCGTGCATGCTGACCAGATCGCGGAGGGCATGGCGCTCGACCTCTCGAACGTCGACAAGTTCCTCGCGCAGCTCGCGAACACGCTGAGCCAGGGCTTCGCGGAGTTCTCGCACATCGAGGCGCAGAACGTGGGCGGCGTACAGGTGCCCGTGTCGATCGAGGTGCGGCTCGAGCCCGACGTCTTCACCGCCGTCCGCGCTGGCAATCGCGCGCAGTGCTTCCACAAGAAGGTGGTCCGCGGCGTCGCGCTCCGCACGACGGAGATGCCCATCGATCAGTGGGTCGAGAAGCTCCTCGACGGCCTCGCGTCACACGCGAACGAGAGCGCACGGGCAGCATGGGTGCTCGGCAAGCTCAGCGGCGGAAAATAGATGACGGAGCAAGAAGACAAGCAGAGCCAGCTGGCGGTGCAGCAGGGTGGTATCCCGCTCCGCGCGCAACGCCGGATGGCGGAGCTCGGGGCCGCGCCGAACGGGCTCTTCACCAGCACGCTCTCCGCTGCAGAAGGCGTCATCGCCAAGGCCGCCGGCCTGGAGGTGGTGAGCCAGGTGATGGGCTCGTCGACCTACCACGTGGGCTTCTCCGGCTACGTGGGCACGTGGAGCGGCGGTGAGCTCGCACCCCTCACGCTCGCGCACGAACGCGCACGCCTGCTGGCGCTGTCTCGCATGGAGCAAGAAGCCATGCTGCTCCGCGCGCACGCGGTGATCGACACGCGCTTCATGTCCCGCGCACATCCATGGGCGGACGATCTGATCGAGTACACTGCCGTCGGCACCGCGGTCCGCTTCCGGAACGAGCCGCCGCCGCAGCGCCCCGCGCTCACATTGCTCCGCGCCGACGAGTACTCCAAGCTGCACAAGGCCGGGTACGCGCCGCTCGGCATCGCGATGGGCAACTGCTTCTGGTTCGACCCGCACGCCGACTGCTCACGCGACGGAACGTTCTTCTCGTGCGAGCTCCCCATGCACACCGCGGCCTCGCAGCGGGCGCGCGATCTTGCCGTGGGGCGGTTCCGCGCCTCCGCGCAGAAGTTCCAGGGAGCCAGCGGCGTGCTCGGCGTGCGCTTCCACCGCAACGTCTACTCGCACGAGCACGACGGCCACTGCCGACTGCACGTGGACCTCATGATCATGGGCACTGCGGTCACGCGTAAACCGGGGAAGCACGATCCCCCGCGCCCGCTTCTCGTCGTCGATCTACGTGACCGCGGCACCACTCGAGGATATCAGCCATGAGCAATCAGAGACCGCAGACACAGAGGCAGGCGCTCCCCCAGCACGCGCTCGAGCGCATCCAGCGCATGCGCCAGCAGGCCGCGCAGAACCGCTTCTTCACCAGCGACCTCAGCGTGAAGGAGTTCCTCCTGGTGCGCGAGGCCGGCTTCGAGTGCCTCGGCCTGGTGATGGGCTCCAGCATCTATCACGTGGGTTATCAGCGCGGGAATTACTACCAGAACATGGAGATGGGCGTGCTCACGCAGGCGCTCTACCAGGCGCGCGAGCTCGCGATGGCGCGCATGGAGGAAGAGGCGCACGAGCTGGGCGCGGATGGCGTCATTGGCGTGCGGCTCAACATCAAGCAGCACGAGTTCGGCGAGTCGCTCGTGGAGTTCGTCGCCATCGGCACCGCGGTGAAGGCACGCGAAAACGCTGCGGGGTCCCCGGGGGGCAACGGCACGTGGCGCGCACCGAACGGCATGCCGTTCACGAGCGATCTCTCCGGCCAGGATTTCTGGATGCTGCTGCAGAGCGGCTACCGCCCCGTGAGCCTTGTGATGGGCAACTGCGTCTATCACATCGCTCACCAGTCGTTCGGCGGCTGGCTCTCCAGCGTCGGCAACAACATGGAGATGACGAACTACACGCAAGGCCTGTACGACGCGCGCGAGCTCGCCATGGAGCGCCTGCAATACGAGGCGCAGCTGGATGGCGCGCAGGGCGTGGTCGGCACCGAGATCCACGAGACCACGCACGGCGGCTGGGACTCCCACGTCATCGAGTTCTTCTGCGTGGGCACCAGCGTGCTACCGATCAAGGTCGATCACCAGCCGCCGGAGCCGCAGCTGGTCATGTCGGTGACGGAGTGAATCCGGGAGGGCCGCAAGGCTACATTGCACCCAACGGCATGATGATGATGCCGGGCCAGGGCCCGGGGCACGTCTTCACGTCCGACCTCTCCATCGACGAGATCTTGCTCGTGGAAGAGGTGGACTTCGAGCCGCTCGAGCTCGTGCTCGGCTCCGCGTACTTCAACGTGGGCTGGCAGAACGCTCCATGGTCGCAGAACATGGAGATGCTCGAGGTCTCGCGTTTGATGTATACTGCACGCATTACGGCGATCTCGCGGCTCGTGCAGCAGGCGCAGACCTTCGGCGCAGACGGCGTGGTGGGCATGCGTCTCGACATCGAGCGCCACGGCCACCGCGCGGAGTTCTCCGCCGTGGGCACCGCCGTCCGCAAGCGTGATGGCGCCGGCGCGAAATGGCACGACGCGCACGGCCGGCCGTTCACCTGCGATCTATCGGGGTCTGACTTCTGGGCGCTCGTTCGCGGTGGCTTCCGGCCCGTCTCGCTCGCGCACGGCGTCTGCGTCTATCACATCGCGCACCGCAGCTTCTCGCAGTGGCTCTCCGGCATGGGCCAGAACATGGAGATGCAGGCGTTCACGCAGGGCATGTACGACGCGCGCGAGCTCGCGATGGAGCGCATGCAGGAAGAGGCCCGCGCCTCCGGCTGTGACGGCATCGTCAACGTGAAGCTGCACGAGTCGGCGCACGGCTGGGACTCGCACATCGTGGAGATGCTCGCCGTGGGCACCGCGGTCGCACGCATCAACGACGCGGCACATGAAGTCCACGACAAACCGAAGCTGGTGCTCTTCGCGCAGGACTGAGTCGGTCGCGTCGGTGTCAGCGGTCCTCTAGCACTACTGCGGGATGTCGCCGTCCCAGGCGCGAATCTACGCATCAATCGCGCCGTGGCAACGGGACAATACCCGGCGTATCCGGGGACCACTGGCGGCAGCGAGCAACAGACGCCAAGCGTCGCTCGTTCGCTTCAG
>JBBRNJ010000031.1:0-91662 GCA_038230375.1 Polyangiales bacterium
CCACTGGCAAGAAGGTGTCTGCCAAGGAACTACGCACGCTGAACATCGAGCGCGACGACTTTCATGGCGATTGGAACTACGTGATCAGACCTCGAAACGAAACGACCTGATCGGTCGACTTCCCCATTCGCGGGCGCTTAGGTCCGTTATAGTTACGTGTAATCGAGGCCGGCATTCGACGGCGAATCATTCGACGTACTGGTTATTGGTTGATTCAACTTATTTCAAAGTTGAGTATTGAAACTACGTGACCGAGAGCACCACGCCGGCGCCGACGGTCTTCTTTCCCTCGCGGAGCGCGAAGCGCATGCCGGGCTCGAGCCCGATGGGGCGACCGAGCTCGAAGCGCACGCGATGACGCTCGCCAGGGGCAGCGACGCCGTCCGGCACGCCGACCAGTTGGAGCGAGCCGGTGACATCGATCGGACCGAAGAAGAACTGCGGCTTGTAGCCATTGCCGAACGGCGTGTGGCGTCCGCCCTCCTTCGCAGTGAGAACGTAGAGCTCGGCCTCGCCCGAAGCACGAGGAAGGATCGAGCCGGGGAACGAGATGACCTGTCCCCGGAAGACCTCCTCGTGACGAACGCCGCGGAGCAAGAGCCCGACGTTGTCGCCTGCGCGGGCCTCCGGCTTGTCCTTGTGGAAGGACTGGATGCCCGTGACGACGACCTTGCGCGCAAGGTCATCAGCGTGCCCCGCGATCTCGACGGTCGCCCCGACGGGGAGAACACCACGATCGACGCGGCCGGTGACGACGGTGCCACGCCCTTCGATCGAGAAGACGTCCTCGATCGCGAGCAGGAACGGGGCATGGAAGTCCCGCGCCGGCTCCGGAAAGTGCGTATCCATCGCGGTGAGGAGCGAACGGATCGCGGACGCGTCCGGATCCTCCGTCCTGCCCGCGGCGATGGCTGTAACGGCGCGGAGCGCGGAGCCACGGACCACGGGACAACCCGTGAAGCCATTGGCCGCGAGCAGCTCCTGCGTCTCCAGCTCCACCAGGTCCGCGAGCTCGGGATCCGCGACATCCATCTTGTTCATGAACACGACGACGTGACGAACACCGACCTGACGGGCAAGCAGCACGTGCTCGCGCGTCTGCGGTTGGGCGCCCTGGGAGGCATCCACGAGCAGGATTGCACCGTCCATCTGGGACGCGCCCGTGATCATGTTCTTCACGTAGTCGGCGTGTCCCGGACAATCGATGTGCGCGTAGTGACGAACCTGGGACTCGTACTCGACATGCGCAAGGTTGATAGTGATACCCCGCATGCGCTCCTCGGGAGCGCTGTCGATCTCGGCGAGCGAGCGTCCGCGACCACCAAACGCGGCCGCCGCCACCAGCGTGATGGCGGAGGTGAGCGTGGTCTTGCCGTGGTCGACGTGTCCAATGGTTCCAACGTTCATGTGCAACTTGCCCATCTTGATTTCTCCTGTTGTTCGGGGCCGGGCATGGCCACGTGCTGTGCGCAAAAGCGCGGACTTGAAATGCGAAAACCCCCTCGAGCGGCTTCTTGCGGAGCGCCGGAGGGGGTTCGAGGAGCCTTTTTTCAGCTCACTTCTGATGGACTGTCAGTCAAACCGTCAGTCGATACACCCTGGGCACTTTTCCTGCGAACACACGCAAGCCATCACGTTGGATTCACGTGAAGTGCGTGAACCTCGTGAGGCGAGAGTGGTGTTGTGGAAGGTGCCAAAACGCATGACGAGATGAATGTGGTCCGGAAACTGCGTTTCGTCAAGGAGCCAATGGCGGTTCGCGCGCGGCGCCGTCCCCCACGAGCCCGCTGTCCCCCACGAGCGCGATGTCCGCGATGGGGTCTCCAACCATCTCGAGCGGGTTCACGCGTGCGTCGAACTCCTGCGCCGTCATCACCCCCAGCTGCACGGCGGACTCCTTGAGCGTGATGCCCCTGGCGTGTGCGTTCTTCGCGATCTCCGCGGCGCGGTCGTAGCCGATGACCTCATTGAGCGCCGTCACCAGCATCAGCGATCCGGAGAGGTGCTCGGCGATCCGTGCATGGTTCGGCATGAGCCCGCTCATGCAGTGCTGCCGGAAGCTGTCGCTCGCGTCTGCGAGCAGCCGCGCGCTCTGGAGGAACGCATGGACGATCACCGGCTTGTAGACGTTCAGCTCGAAGTTGCCGTTCGCGCCTGCAAATCCGATGGTGACGTCGTTGCCCAGAACCTGAGCGCACGCCATTGTCATGGCCTCGCACTGGGTGGGGTTCACCTTCCCGGGCATGATCGAGCTCCCGGGCTCGTTGTCCGGAATCGTGATCTCGCCAATGCCGCAGCGCGGCCCCGACGCGAGCCACCGCACGTCATTCGCGATCTTGTGAAGGCTCACAGCCAGCGTCTTGATGGCCCCGTGCGCATGGACGAGCGCATCATTCCCCGCGAGCGCCTCGAACTTGCTCGGAGCAGAGACGAACGGCTGCCCCGCACGCGCGACGAGCCTGGCGATCACCTTCTCGGAAAATCCCTTTGGCGCGTTCAGCCCGGTCCCGACGGCGGTGCCGCCCAGCGCGAGCTCGTGCAGATGCGGAAGCGCAGCCCGAACATGGTGAATCCCGTGCGTCAGCTGGGAGACCCACCCGCTCATCTCCTGGCCGAGCGTCAGCGGCGTTGCGTCCATGAGGTGCGTCCGCCCGATCTTCACCACGTGCGCGAACGCGTGCGCCTTGTTCCAGGTCTCGTCGCGAAGCGC
Organism: Polyangiales bacterium; assembly: GCA_038230375.1. Taxonomy (GTDB): domain Bacteria; phylum Myxococcota_A; class Polyangia; order Polyangiales; family Polyangiaceae; genus JANXLV01. The sequence goes on from JBBRNJ010000031.1 coordinate 2,711, forward strand.
TGCCACGGCCGGAAGAACGCGCCGGGTGAGCATGAGGACGGCACACACGTGCATCGCCGTGGGGAACACGTCATTGGATGACTGGCTGCGATTCACATCGTCGTTGGGATGAACCAACCTTGCCTCGCCGCGGCCTCCGCCAAGCAGCTCGCTCGCACGATTGGCAAGCACCTCGTTCACGTTCATGTTCGTTTGCGTCCCGCTGCCCGTCTGCCAGACGACAAGCGGAAACTCCACGTCGTGCTTTCCGGCGATCACCTCGTCGGCCGCAGCGGCGATGGCTTCTGCCTTCCTGGGGTCCACCGCTCCCAGCTCCGCGTTCACGAGCGCGGCTGCCTGCTTCACCATCGCGAGCGCGACGATCAGCTCCCTGGGCATCCGCTCATGTCCGATGCGGAAGTTGTTGAGCGACCGCTGCGTCTGAGCGCCCCACAGCCTTTCGGAGGGGACCTGGACCGTGCCCATCGTGTCTTTCTCGGTTCGGCTCGCCTGGGTGTTCATGCGCTCGAAGGCATAGCGCAACGAGCCGCCGCGCGCTCACCGTTGGCGGCGGGAGCTCACGGCTTGATGCCGTCGTCCTGGAGGCCCGTGTACGCGTTCGGCGGCACGAGCCCTAGCCACGGGTCCGAGGCCGGCGTGCTGAAGAGTGTATCATACACGTGTTTGTTGAGCGTTGGCAGGTCCAGCGGCTGCGCGGCGAGCCAGCGGTGGATGTTCGCGTGGATGCCCAGCTCGTTCTTGGCGGTGTCCTCCGCCATGGACGTCTCGAACGCGTTGTACATGCTCTCGAGCTCCGGCGGGGAGAGCGGGCGGCCCGGCGATTCTGCATCGCTCCAGTTGCGTGGGTGCTTCTCGCGGATGAGCGACTTGCTCTGCTCGTCCAGGCGCGCTTCGTTCCGATGCTGCGGCGCGAAGACGCCCCACGGCACGGTGTCCACCGGCGGCGCACCTGGCATGAACCCCTTCAGCGGGCGCATCTCCACTGCAGACTTCGACGGCGCGATGTTCATGGCGAAGACCGCGGGCGGCGGCGGCCCGGCAGCGCCAGGCGGTCCCAGCGGACCCGGGATCGCGATGGGCAGCGGCAGTGCGGGCATCCCCGCACGCGCGACCTCCGTGCGGAAGCGCGTAGCGCTCTCCTCGGTTGCATGGGTGTGGAACGCGCGCAGGAGCGCCTGACGCGCCTCACCCTTCATGCCGCGTGTGGAGAGCGCGAGTGCCTCGGCGCGCGTGAGCGCCTCCTTCCACGCCTGCGGACCGTAGAGCCCGGGCAGCGCGTCCACGGGGCGACCGTCCTCGTCGAGTACGTAGTGGATGCTGTTGCCCGTGATCGTGCGCGTGATCTTGCGGCCGTCGCGATAGTCGATGGTGATGGTGGGCGCCGGCCGCTCGCTCTGCCAGAGCAGCACGTAGTGCGCGCGAAGGTAGTCGGACACGTCCTTGTTCGCGTAGAGCGTGGTGCGGAAGAAGCGGCTGTTCGCGCACGACAGATCCTCGTCCAGGTTGCCGAGCAGCTGCAGCGCCAGGATCGGCCTCCCGCTCGCCTTGGCCGCGGACTCCGCGTCGATCAGGTTCGTGTACCAGTAGAGACGCGAGACATGCGCATCGCGCTGCTTCGCCACGCCGTCGATCACGGGACGCAGCGACGCCCTCTGCGCCTCGTCACTCGTTGCGTCGTAGGCGGCGAGCACTGTTGCGAGGCCGGCTTCCTGCTGTCCGCGCAGCGTTGCAACGGCGCCTGCATCACCGGCTGCCGCGCGCGTCACGAGCGCATTCATGGAAGGGCGGCCTGCCGTCTGGACCGGACCAGCCCCGCTGGAGGCGGCACCCCCACATGCAGCCAAGGCCGCGAGGCCGGAGAGGAGACACAGCGTCACGCAGGAACGGCGCAGGAATCGCGCGGGGGAGCGGGTGCACACGCTGGGCATCTGCGTTGGACGGGCGTGGCCCGCGAAAGTTTTGATCGAGTTTTCGTCCATTTTTTCGGGAAGACGTGCGGCGGCTGAGCGTATGCTTGCCGGCGCGAAACGCGGGGGAACGTGCCTCGCCGCGAAGGAGATCCCTCATGGACAAGGTTCTGTTCGGCGCAGTGGTCGTGTCGTGTGCAGCGGCTGTCGCGTGCGGAGGTGGCAACGAAGCACCGCCCCCCAAGACGCAGTCCAATCCCGTCGCCACGGTGCCGCCCCCAGCGAAGCCCGATGACCCGCAGGCGCCTTCGGTCCACTACATCACCGGCGACAAGCTCGTGGGGCTGGTCTTCGACAGGTCCGACGGCAAGATCAAGGTCCGCGTGGACGGCACCACGGACATCATCGAGCTCACGCCGGAAGAGGACCGTCACGGCGGCGAGCTACGCGGGCACTACCTCACCACGCCGGAGGACAGGCACATGATGTACCTCCACACGGGCGGCGGCCTGACCTACTACAAGGGTCGCGACGAGTTTCATCTCCAGCGCGATCACTCGACCGATCCGCTGCCCGCGGCCACGCTCGCCGGTCCACCGGTGAAGAAGAAGCTGCCGTACCAGCTCCTGGACGAGCAGCTTGACGCCATCAGCGTGCGGAAGAAGTTCTCCTCGTTCACGGCGCTGGACGCATCGAACCTGGCGAAGGTGTCGGCGGCATTCGATCAGGTCGACGCGAGCATGGTCGTCCACTACGTGCTGCGCGATCCGAACGGCTGGCTCCCGCACAACGCGTTCACACCGCAGAACGTGAGCGGCACTTCGTTCGGCGGCGGCGCATGGCAGGCCGACGAGATGTGGGATCGCAACAAGAAGGGCCTCGCGAAGTACGGCGGCCTGGTGAAGGGCTACTCGGAGTACGAGAGCGTCGGCAACCACCTCTTCGTGCAGACCATGAAGGGCTATCCGGCGCCGCTTGCGAACGGCACGCCGGGCATCGTCTGGGAGATGGACAGCACGACCGCCGTGTTCATCGCGTTCGACGGCGCGCGCTACACCGTGGACGTGGGCAACAGCTCCGTGGAGAAAGGCGCACCGCTCGAGATGGGCCCGGGCGCTCCCGCATCGTGGCCGGCGCCACTGCAGCACTCGCTCATGGGCATCCCGGAGATCACAGCGCTCGCGAAGGCCGGCGCGCTCCCGCAGAAGACCGGCGACGATCTACTGCTCGTCGACGACGAGTGGAACAAGTGCGCGCAGAAGACCTGGGCCACCGCCAAGACCGACATCGACAAGCTCCGCGCCACCGACATGAACTGGTCCACGCGCGAGGGCCGCGGCCAGCAGCTCCACGAGAAGTGGGTGGAGACCGTGCGCTCCAAGTGCAAGCCCACCACCGAGAAGCTCGAAAAAGCAGTGGTCGCCGTCATCGAAGCCCGCGACAAAGAGCGCCTCGCCCTCTTCGAAAAAGCCAAGACCAAATTCGGCAAGTAACCCTGACGAACTCGCCCGAGCCCTCCGAGAGGGGCGCGTCAGCGGGATGGGGGCGTCGAGGGGCGCGCGGCGAGCTCTGCTCGTAGCTTGAGGACCGCGTCGCCGATGGTGGCGCGGGCTTCTTCGCGGATTCGCGGGATGTCTTCGAGCGTGAGGCCTTCGGTCGAGATCGGCTCGAGGACCCGCGCGCGTGCGTGTGCCTCGCCGAGCCATGCTGAGCCCTTCGGCAAGCAGTCCTTCGTGCCGGAGAGCGCGACCGGCAGGATCGGGACCTTTGCCTCGATCGCCATCTGGAATGCGCCGTCCTTGAACGGCAGCAGCGTGCCGTCCTTGCTGCGCGTGCCCTCCGGGAAGATCATCACGCTCATCCCGTTCTTCAGCGTGTACCTGCACTCGTCGAACATCTTCTCCACGCTGTCGCGTTGACCGCGCCGCAGCGGGATGTCGCCGCCCATGGTGAGGATCCACCCGACGACCGGCGGCTTGAAAAGCGACTCCTTCGCGATCCAGCGCATGTCCCACGGCAGGTGCGAGAGCAGGAACGGATCCGCTTGCGACTCGTGGTTGGCGATCACCACGTACGGCTTGCGATCGATGTCCGACGGCGGCACTCCATCCGTGGAGAACTTCCAGAGCGGCGTCATGTTCGACGTCACGCGGCCGAGCCTCCGCACCCACTGGCCGGGCACGCGATGAGTCGGGTCGTGCGCATGGAGGGAGCTCGCCACCTTCATCACGGGGACCCAGGCCAGACACGTGAGCGCGAACTCCAGGTACGTGTAGGTTCCAAGTAACGCGTGACGCATGGGGCTCTCTTGCACGGCCTTGTCACCATGCCCTGAGGCGTCCCTTCGGGTCTCGTCACAAAACCGTCAGCGCGTCACTTGGGTTGCGTGGACGACGAGCCGGCTGTCGCAGGCGTGGACGCCAGGAAGTCCGTCAGCTCTGCCCACTGCTCGTCGGACAGGTGCGTGCGCGTCTTGTGGCGCTTCCATGCATCCTCGAGCGTCGCCCGCGTGCGCGTTCCGGGCTCCACGCGGCGGTGACAATTGCCACACTTCGCGCGCCACTCCTCTGCGATCTGCGGCTCCGTCGCGGTCGGCGACGACGCGGTCCCGGACGTGCCACCGCATGCGACAAGCACCGATGCGCCCAGCGCGAGGAGCGTCGTTTTGACGGATAGCGGCAACATCTGGAACTTCATAGGCTGAGCCCCACGATGGTGCGCCCGTAGACGCGGCCGAAGGACTCGCCAGCGTCGAGCGTGTGGTGCGGATCCGACATGCGCGCGTAGACGCCAGTCGACCACCAGAGCTTGCCAAAGTTGAACATCATGACCGGGCCCGCGTAGTGATGCGGTCCCTGGTCGAAGGTGCGGCCGCCGTCTTCCTCGCGATCCGGGAACTCCGTCTTGTTCCAGTACTCGATGCCGGGATGGACGATCGGGTTCACCTGGTAGCTCACGCCCGCGGACGGTGAGATCTCCCACGCGCTCGGCCCCTGGTACGCCAGGATGCGTGAGCCCACGAGGTTTGCCATGAGGTGGAAGTCGCCGAGCTGCTTGCTCAGGATCAACTTGGTCTCGAGCTCGATGTTGTCGGACAGCTCGGACACCTCTCCATAGACGGCGATGTCGATCGGAAGCACGTCCTGATCAGCGAAGCGATACCGAAGGCGCTGGCGGATACCCGTGTCGCCGAGCGCGGGCACATTCGTGTACTCACCGCCTACACCGGGCGCGAACGCGATGTAGAGCGCGATCTCGAGGCGGTTCGTGATGCCGTACTCGAACTCCGTCTGGAAGGCGGGGGGCAACACCCACGCCTTCTGTCCGTCGGCGGTGGTCGCGCGCACGGGGCTGACATCCGTGTACTGCTCGAGCTCGAGCTCGCCCTTCGCCAGTGTCTGGTACGGATACGTGAAGGGCAGCTCCTTCGGCGTCGCGCCCGCCGTCCCCCCGGCGAGCATGACGGCCGCGAGAACGCAGCTGCTGGTGAGTGAGGTTTGAAGGTTCATCTGGGGACTCGAGGCGCCCGGGCGAAGGCCGCGAGCTGCATGCATTCGTTATGATGCAATTGAATATGATTTTCAATAGCGATAACGCCGAATGGCTGAAATTGTGCTGTCGACATTGAAATTGTTCGTCATTTTTGTCGGCCTTGCGAGGCGTGTGAGGCCGTGGTTTTGTGATCGGATGCGGGTGCGGGCGTTCGCGGCAGGTCTTGGGGCAGCGGCCATCCTCGCGTTGCCATCGTCGGCGTTCGCGGGCTCACCAGGCTCGAGCAGCGTTGACGATGCGGGTGCCATGAACGTGGACGCGCTCCTCACGCAGCTGACGCGTGATGTGGAGAACCTGTCCGTCGCCGACTGTGCGCTGTCGTGCAAGGCGCTCGCGTCCATGGAGCGCGCGCGCGATCGGATCTGCGACCTGTCACCCGGCACGCGGTGCGACGAGGCGCGCGCGAAGGTCGCGTCCGCGCGCGACAAGGTCTCGGCGGCATGCCCCACGTGCACACCACACGAGCACCCGGAGCCCGCGCCGCACAACGACGCGAAGGCTTCCGCGCCTCCACCCGCCCACCCCGGCGACGGTGCGGAGGTGCAGTCCGAGCGCGAGCGCGGCGGTTGCGCGAGCTGCCGTGTGACGGGCGAGCGCGGCGGGCGTGGCGGCGACGCAGGAGATGCTGGCCTCGTGGTGCTGGCGACCTTCGCGCTACGACGGATCGCGCGGCGCCGCAGCAGCGACCGCCCTTCCCGTTCGTGATCGTGATCGCGAGATCAGGGACGGCGAGCGCCGTCGATGCGGCGGGTGTCCACGAACAAGACCCAGGCGCTGGCGTCGGAGTCGACGTCGTCAGGCGTGCGCGGATGCGAGGCGTCGCGCGCGAAGCAACGCAAGGTCACGCTGGGGCCCGCCGCGCCTGCATCGCGGCGAACGACCACGCGGAATGCGCCCTGGGGCTCCAGGCGGGACGCCAGCGCGAAGGCCGCCTTCACGGCGTGCAGGAAGGTCGCATCCGCGTCCGCGTCCGCGGGTGCGACGTGCTCACGCTCGCCATCGACGTAACCAGCCATGTCGAGCGCCGAGAACGGAGGAGCGGCACGCGCAATGAGCGCGGTGAGCCGAGGCGATAGGACGACCCCGCGTAGCGCGCGATCCCACTGGCCAGCTTGCGACTGCCAACGTTCTTCGAGCGCTCGGCTCTTGAGGATACGCATCCCGCTCAGTCTAGCGCACTGCGGCCCCCCGGATCTGCTAGTCTCAGGAGTTCGCGATCGATGACAAAAGATCCCCGCGCAGAGCCTGAGTCTACCGACGAACCGGACGCACTGGAGGAGGCCAAGGCAGAGCCCCGCAGCACGCTGGTCCCTTCGTTCGACGTGGCGACCTTCGCCCGGGCAGTAGACGTTGGGCAGCCGCGCGCGCCAAACATCACCATCACCAACGAGATGGAACTGGAGGAGGCGCGGCGGCAGTCGATGCAGAGCTCGCCGCCGCCACCAAGGCAGCGCGCGCACTCGGATGCGGAGCTGGAGCTGTCGACAGCGGACGTCGCGATCGACGACCTCTCACTCTCCACCCCCGGCGAGCTGAAGCCCAGGCCCATCGAAACGCCAGGCGAGATGCCGGCGGCAGACCCGGAGGCCGTGCTCGGAGATCTGAAGCGCATCCCGAAGCTGCTGGTGACGCCGGACGCAGTGCCAGGGCTGGGTCTCGATCACCACGCAGGCTTCCTGCTGGCGCTGGTGGACTCGGTGCTCTCTTACGACACCATCCTGGACGTGTGCGGCATGCCCCGAAAAGACGCCCTCGCGGTCCTCGCAAAGCTAGTGACCAGAAGAATCGTCGGCCCCTGACCTCGACCTCGACCCTAACCTCGACCCTAACCTCGACCTCGACCTCGACCCTAACCTCGACCTCGACCTCGACCTACTCGTGTCTCAGCGCCACGATCGGGTCGAGCTTCGAGGCTCTTCTTGCCGGGAAGAACCCGAAGACGACTCCCGTGAGCGCGCTCACGCCGACGGCGATCGACAGGGCCACCGGGTCCAGCTTCATGGGCCAGTCGAGCGCGTTTGCCAGGGCCGCGATCGCTCCAATGCCGCTCGTCATCCCGAGCACGCCGCCGAGCAACGACAGCACGACCGCCTCTACCAGGAACTGCGTGCGGATGTCTCCTTCGCGCGCGCCGATGGCCATGCGGATTCCGATCTCGCGTGTCCGCTCCGTCACGCTCACCAGCATGATGTTCATGATGCCGATGCCGCCCACCACCAGGCTCACCGCGGCGATGCACACGAGGAGCATGGTGAGCAGACCGTAGATCTTGCCCTGCATCTCCTGGAACTCCTTCTGCGTCCGGATCCAGAAGTCCGGCTCGCGCCCTTCTTCAATGTGATGGCGCTGCTTCAGGATGGACTCGATCTGCTTGACCGCGCGGTCCGTGGTGTCAGTGCTGGTGGCGGAGACCAGCATGCTCGCCACGTAGCCCGGCCCCGTCTTCACGATGCGCGTGCGCGTGGTGGAGAGCGGGAAGAGCACCATGTCGTCCTGGTCGCCGCCGAACGGCGCTTCACCCTTCTTCTCCAAAACGCCCAGCACGCGGTACGTGTAGCGACCGCTTCGGATGGTGCGACCCACGGGGTCCTCGTCGCCGAAGAGGTTCTTCGCGACGGATACGCCAAGAACGCAGACCTTGGCCTTCGCGGCCTCATCGCGCTCTGTCCACGGCGAGCCACGTGTGACCTTCCAGTTCCTGACCGTGAAGAAGGAGAGGTTGGAGCCGATGAGCTGCGTCGACCAGTTCTTGTCTCCGACCACGACCTGCCCACGCGCGCGGAGCATGGGCGCGACCGCAGACACGCTGAGCGACTCGCGCGCGATGGCCTTCGCGTCGTCCTCGGTGAGCCGCGCGCCTGCGCCAAGAGCGGAGCGCGCCCCCGTGGCCTGCGACTGCTGCGGCGCGACCATGATCACGTTCGAGCCCATGCTCTCTATCTGTGACGAAACGGACGACCGCGCGCCCGAGCCGAGCGCGGTGACCGTCACCACCGCCGCGACGCCGATCAGGATGCCAAGCACCGTGAGCGACGACCGCAGCGGATTGCGCGCGATGGCCGAAAACGCCTGGAAAATACCGCGCAGGAAGGCGCTCATTCCACCCTCAGCGCTTCGATGGGGTCGAGCTTCGCGGCGTGCCGCGCCGGCAGGTATCCGAACACCACGCCGATGGTGATGCTGGTGAGCACCGCAACGGCGACCGACTCCGGCGTGGGGATCATGTTCCAGCCAAGGGCGAAGCCCAGACCCATGACCGCGCCACCACCCAGGATGATGCCCAGCATTCCGCCGAGCAGGGACAGCATCACGGCCTCCACCAGGAACTGCACCAGGATGTCGCTCTCGCGCGCGCCGATGGACATGCGAATCCCGATCTCGCGGGTGCGCTCCGCGACGCTGACGAGCATGATGTTCATCACGCCGATGCCGCCGACAAGCAGACTCACGGCGGCCACCGCCAGGAGCAGTGCGCTCAGGATCGCGCTGATCGCCTTCTGCGCGGCCTGGAACTCTGCCTGCGAGTTGACGCGGAAGTCCGGGTCCTTGCCCTCCGCGATGTGATGGCGCTGCCGCAGGATCGAATCCACCTGCTCCTGCGCGCGCTCCGACACGTTGTCCGAGCGGGCGCTCGCCAGGATCATGTCCACCCGCCCCGGCGACGTATGCATGATGCGCGCGCGAAAACTGCCAATGGGCATGAGCACGCGATCGTCCTGATCATCACCGAACGGCGAGCTGCCCTTCGCCTCGAGCAACCCGATGATGCGGTACGGGGCTCCGCCCAGGCGGATGGTGCGGCCGATCGGATCGATGGTACCGAACAGCTTCTCGCGCACGGTCGCGCCCAGGAGGCAGACCTTGTTCTTGAGCAGCTCGTCTGACTCCGTCCACTGATCGCCCTTCTCCACGCGGAACTTGCGGATGGGGAAATACTGCAGGTTCGTGCCGATCACGGTGGTGGAGACGTTGCGATCGCCGTTCACGATCTGCACCTGCGTGGACAGGAACGGCGCGGCCCTGTCGATGCTGACGGCCTCGCGCACGATCGCCCTGGCGTCCGCTTCCGTGAGGCGCCCGGTGCCCTTGCTCTTGGCACCGGAGCTCTGTACCGGCTGCGGGTTGATGAAGATCGCGTTCGCGGCGAACCCTTCGATCGAGCTGCCGACCTCCTTGGATGCGCCGCCCGCGAGCGCGGTGACGATCACGACCGCAGCCACCCCGATGAGGATGCCAAGCACCGTGAGCGCGGAGCGCGTCTTGTTCCGCGCGATCGCGGACAGCGCCAGGGCAAGCGCATTCCACAGCATCCGCACCATGACTCAATGCTCCGTGGCGGCCGCACGGCCGGCGCGCGGCGCGAAGAGCGAGAGCAACAGGAACCGGAGCAGGCTCACCGTGACCACGAAGGAGAGCAGCGCAACCACCACCAGACCGGCGGACGACGCGCCGTGCCCCAGCCGCTCCGCCACGACGTCGGGCATCTTCACGAGAAGAGCGAGCGCTACGAACACGCCATTGAACAGCGTGTAGTAGAGCGCCACGCGGGCGCGCTGATCTTGCGAGAGCGGACGCCCGAGCTTTCGCTTCGCGTAGCGCGCCGCCACGAACGACTCGAGAAGGACGCCGAACGCCACGGTGAGCGCGGGCACCGACGCGTCCAGGACAACCTTGTTGTACAAAAGGCCAAGGAGCGAGCCCGCGGTGCCTGCCGCCCACATCGCTGCGAAGACCGAGAACGGCACCGGGGCCTTCGCGGCCGCCCGCGCGATGCCCTCGTGATCCTCCGTCTCGTCCGCGGCGCCCTTCGCCTCACGCGGGAGCTTCGCGAGTTGCGTGGCGGCGTCGAGCGGGGTCTCGTTCCGTACGTCCGTGACCATGCGGCCGTCGCGGAACGTGCACACGCGCGACGCGCATGCGGCGATGTCGTGCTCGTGGGTGACCAGCGCAATGGTGATGCCGCGATCGCGGTTCAGGCGCTGCAACAGCGCGAGGACCTCGAGGCTGGTGCGCGTGTCCAGGTTTCCAGTGGGCTCGTCCGCGAGCAGGAGCGGCGGATCGGTGACCAGCGCGCGCGCGATCGCCACGCGCTGCTGCTGGCCGCCGGAGAGCTGATTAGGTGTATGATGCACACGATCCGCGAGCCCGACGGACGCCAGCGCCTCGAGCGCGCGCTTGCGACGTTGCTTGCGCGGCACGCCACGGTAAGAGAGCGGCAGCTCCACGTTCTCGAGCGCGGTGGTGCGCGGCAGCAGGTTGAAGCCCTGGAAGATGAACCCGATGAGCCGGTTCCGCACCAGCGCGCGGCCGTCGTTCGTGCGGTCGCCCACGTCGAAGCCAGCGAGCCCGTAGGTGCCGCGCGTGGGACGGTCCAGACATCCCAGGATGTTCATGAGCGTGGACTTGCCGGAGCCGCTGGTCCCGACGATGGCGACGAACTCCCCTTCCTTGATCGTGAGGTCGAGCTCGCGCAGCGCATGCACCACGCCGGCCGCGGACACGTAGTCCTTCGCGACGTTCCGCAGCGTCAGAAGCGCGCTCTCCTCCGGCTCACCGAGTGACGCGTCGCCGCCCCCACCTGCGTCGCTCGTCGCCGCCACCATCAGAAGGACTTCCCCTTCTTGTTCTTCTTGTCGTCGTCCGTCTCGTCAACGATGACCTTCTCGCCGTCCTTGAGGCCGCCCTTCACCTCCGTGAAGATGCCGTCGGTGATGCCGACGTCGATCAGGCGCTCCTCTTCCTTCTCCTCGCCCGGCTTGTCGTTCGCCAGGAAGTAGATGCGGCCCTTCCCCTTCTCGAGCGGCGCGGCAGGCGGCTGCAGCACCGGCTTGCCATCCGACCCCAGCGGGGGGCTCGGCCTGTAGCGAAGCGCGGAGTTCGGGACGCGGACGATGTCCTTCGCCTGACGCGTGGTGATGGTGACGGTCGCGGTCATGCCCGGCCGAAGCTTCTCTTCGGGGTTCTGCACCTCCACCACTGCGGAGTACGTGACAACGCCGGACACGGTGTTCGGACTGAAGCGCACCTGACTGACCCGTCCCGTGAAGGTCTCACCAGGGAACGCGTCCACGGCAGCGTCTGCATCCATGCCCTCCTTGAGCTTGCCCACGTCCGCCTCGTCCACGTCCGCCATGACCTTCATCTTGTGGAGGTCCTGCGCGATGACGAAGAGCACTGGCGCCTGGAAGCTGGCGACCACGGTGGCGCCCGGATCGATCGTGCGCGAGATGACGATGCCGTTCACCGGCGAGTAGATCTTGGTGTAGCCGACGTTGGTCTGCGACTGCGTCAGCTGCGCGATGATGGCCTGGATCTGCGCATCCGCAGCGACCACGTTCGCGTGCGCCACGTCCAAATTGCCCTTTGACTGGTCCACGTCACCCTTGGAGGCAAGGTTCTGCGCGTACAGCTTGGTGAGGCGCTCGAACTGGATCCGCGACGTATCCTCCGTGGCCTTCGCGCTCTCCAGCTGCGCGCGCTGCGCAAGGAGCTGCGCCTGGGTCTGACTCACCTGTGCGCCGTAGACGGTGGGGTCGATCTCCGCGAGCACGTCACCCTTCTTCACGATGGAGTTGAAGTCGACGGGCACGCGCGTCACGCGCCCATTCACCTGCGCGCCCACGTTCACTTGCAAGAGCGGCTGCACGGCCCCCGTGGCCTGCACGCGCTCGGCCACGATACCGTTGGTCACGGCCTGCGTGACGAAGCGCGCCGCGGGCGGCGGCCGGTGCTTCGCGCGATAGAGCAGACCCCCACCAACGACAACGACGAGCCCCAGAACGAACAGCGCGCGACGCAGCCACTTGCGCCCGCCCTCTTCGGCGGCCAGCGCTCTCTTCAGGTCATCGGCGGCTGTGCTTTGGGTCATCTGTGGTTGCGGAGTTTTCTAGCGCAAAACGCGCGTAGTTCACACCTCCGCCGCTTCGATGCCGTCGCAAGCTGCGCCGTTGCCGGGATATTCCCGTCAGCGACAGGGCTCGACCACCGAGACCACCGCCACGTCGCACGTATCCTGCTCGCCGCCGATGGCGAAATCTCCCGCAACGCCACACCCCGGGACCGCGACGCGATAGCCGCTCGACACGGAGCAGGTGCCTGCAGCGCACTCGCACGTCTTCGGGTCCATGTGAGACAGCTCCTTCGTGGCTTGCGCGTCGCAGTCGTAGTCGAAGCTGCCGTCACCGCGCTCCACGGTGAAGAAGGACGCCTGCCCCGGGTGCGCCAGCGCGTTGCCGTCGTAGCAGTCGAGCGAGTTCGTCACGTGACCTGCCGGCGGCGCGCAGCCGAGCACCGCGCTCGTTGCATCGCCGAAGCCGTCGCCGTCCGCATCCATGTAGTATGCACGCAATGTGCAGCCGTCGCTGCGTGTGCCGCCACCGCCGCCGGCATCATCGCTCGGCGCCGCAGCATCGTGACCGGGCGACGCATCGACGTCGTCCGGGAGTGGCTCCGGGGGTTCAGGCCAGAAAGCGGCATCCACATCACCGCCGAAGCCGGAGCCGGAGCCCGAGCCCGAGCCGAAGCCACTGCCGTCCTCAAAGGGTGACGGACCACCTGACCCCGTCGCCAGACCGTCGCGAAAGCAGCCGCCGACCACGAGCATCGGGAGCATCAACACCGCCATCGGAATGCGCATGCCCTGAGTGGCCGGCAGGCCCGCAGATGGGCCGACAATCGACCGCCGGCGCGCATCCTTTGCGTGTCGGTCGCTCCATTCTGCGCGTCATCTCTGGGTCGAGATCGCGAGCTGACCCAATTCACCGCGAGTTCCCCGCGTACTTCGTCGGCATGCTCTTCGCGTGCAGTGCCGGCATGGAGAACGTCGAGACTCGGCCGTTGATCGCGGTCTTTCGCAAGGGGTTTCGCCCGTTCTTTCTCCTGGGCGCGCTCGTCGCCGCATCGATGCTCGTGGCGTGGCTCATGGTCCTGTTCGGAGGAGTCACACCGCGCACCACCTTCGCGCCCATCTACTGGCATGCGCACGAGATGATCTTTGGCTTCGCCGTGGCCGTCATCGCTGGGTTCTTGTTGACGGCGGTGGGCAACTGGACCCAACGCGAGACGGCGCTGGGCACGAAGCTATTCTTCCTCGCGGCGCTGTTCGTAGCGGGACGGTTCGCGGTGTCCTTTGCAGCTCTCTTGCCTCGCTTCGTTCCGCTCGCTGTCGACGCGGCGTTCCTGCCGCTGCTCGCGGTGGTGCTGGCGCTGCCGATAGTCGCGACCCGCAACTTCAGGAACCTCACCGTTGTGCTCGCGGTCCTCGCGCTCGGCGCGGCGAACCTGATGACTCACCTGGGCGCTCTCGGCATCGCGCCCGACTGGCAGCGACGCGGCGGGATCGTCGGCGTGGACGTCGTGATCTTCATGTGCAGCCTGATCGCCGGGCGCGTGTTTCCCATGTTCACGCGCAACGCCACGCGACAGGAGTCGATACATGGCTCGCCCCGCCTGGACGTGGCGGCAATGGTCGGCGTGGCCGCGTTGACGCTCCTCGACGCCTGCGGGGTCGAGCATCCCGCGCAAGGCGTGCTCTTCGTGCTCGTGTCGGCACTACTTGTCGTGCGCGGGTGGCACTGGGGCGCACGGCATTCCGCAAGGGTGCCGCTCCTCTGGGTGCTGCACCTGGGCTACGCGTGGATCTGCGCGGGCTTCTTCCTGCGCGGTGTTGCGACGTTCACGTGGCGCGTCCCTGCAACGCTCGGGCTGCACGCGCTCACAGTGGGAGCGGCGGGCTCGCTCACGCTGGGCATGATCGCGCGCGTATCTCTGGGCCACACGGGGCGATTGCTCGAGCCGCCCCGCAGCGTCGTCCTTGGCTTCGTTCTGGTCTCCCTCGCGGCGATCGTCCGCGTCCTTTTTCCGCTCGCAAACGCGGAGTGGACGCGACCAGCGCTGCTCGTGTCCGGAACGCTCCTCGCGTCCTCGTTCGTTCTCTTTCTGGTTGGATATGCCCGCATTCTCGTGACAGCGCGTGAGGACGGAAAGGCTGGCTGACACGCATGTTCGGCGGTCGCGGGCGAGCGCGTGCACGCTAGAAGATCGTGCCGCCCGTGATGAAGCCCTTCCAATCATTCTGCCAGCCGGCAGGGTTCGAGACCGAGCCACCGCCATGGGCGAGGGTCCCGTCGACCTGGTGAATGATCTTGCTGTTGGCGGGCGTGCCCACATCGATCTTGTTGAGCACGGCGGCGCACGCACCCGGATAGTCCTTGGTCGCGCCGAGCCCCGAGAGGTTGAGCGCGCCGTTGCCGCCGCCGCCGGTGTCGTGGCAATTCAAGCAGTTCAGCGGCGCGCTATTGCCGCCGCCTGTGAGCGAGGGAACGACCATGTTCTGGAAGTTCGTGGGATTGCTGCACAGGGCTTCGACCGCTGCTTGCGCCACGGTCCCGGACTCGAGCTTGCCGGCCTCGATGCGAAGCTTGTCGGTCTTGCCCCAAGGACCAAAGCCGCTGAAGATCGCAAAGGGGATCGGCATCGACGTGGTCGCGGCACCAGCAACAGTGATGTCGGTGTTGGAGAAAGTATCCTGCGGGTCCGCGATGTCCGGATCAGCGGGGTTCGGCTTGGTGGCTGGCACCCGATAGAAAATGGGGTGCTGGAGGTGGACGCCGCTGCCCGCGGCCGTGACGAGCGCGATGTTGGTGATCTCCAGGCTCGTACCGACCATCTTCGCACTGAACGTGAGGTGAACGCCGGTCACGCCCGTCGCGAGCTTGCTCAGGTCCACGTCGTTGCTGCCACCAACGGTCACCGAGAAGGGGTCCGTGGTCGGCGGCTTGATGGCCAGAAGCTCGACCGACTCCTGGGTGAGCCAGGCCTCGATGCGCTTCCCGAACGAAGTGCCCGCGTCAGGGTCTGCACCGGCGTAGATGCTGCCACCTTCGTGCACGCCTTTGAGGACGATGATGCTCGCTGAAGCGTCCTTCCCGACGATGCCCTGATAGCCCTTGACCGACTTGTAGGAGTCGGGGCCCGCGAGGAACTTCGGCGCGAACGCAAACGTCGTCGCGCTCACGTGGCAGCCACCGGCCGGGCCGCCGCATCTCCCGATGAAATCCTTCTCGAGGCCGCGGTAGAGCGTCTCGGCCGAAGCCGAGCTGCCCGCTCCAGTGGTGCCACCACTGCCGCCCAGTCCGTCGGAAGAGGGAACATAGGGGGCGTACCCATGGAGAGGGAGATCCGCGCCACCGTCGCCACATGCGACGAGGGTCGCAATCACGCCGATGAGAATGGCGGAGAACACCAGGATGGTGCGCACATCTCGCAAGGTTTTCATCCGCCACGCCTCCCGACGTCAGCTACTGCATGGGTCGGGCCTGGTGTTGTCGTCCGCAATCATCGGATTTTTCCAGTGGCGGATACATCGCGCGGCAGTGGCGCATGGATCGTGATGGACCACGCGGATGGACCCAGCGACACCGGCAAGAGACATTGTTCGGGCGCGTCAGCGCGTCTTCTTGAAGCGCGCACCTGCGAAGGCATAGGTGCCGCGGGCGTTGCACATCGCCGCATACGCGTCGCGATGCTGCTGGAGCAGCGCGTCGTGATTGGCGCGGAGCATGTCGTCGATCGCCGCAAGCGCGCCTGTGCACCGTGACGGGGGAACGCCACCCGGCGGCGATTCGTCCGTGAAGACGATCTCGTGTTTCTCCGTGATTGCGTGGGAGAGGGCGAGCACACCACCCTGGTTCGGACCGTCGGGAAAGAGCAGCGTCTCCAGGTCGAGCACGACGCGGAGCTTTCCCTTGTCCGCGAGGTAGACGACCGTGTGCCCCGCCGTGGGCGCGTAGGGGTCGGAGCTTCCCGAGGTCCCCTTGCAGACCAGGAACTCCTTCGTTGGCTTGCCGTCGATCGCGAAGGACTCGTCGCACATGCAGAGCGGCGCAGGACAGGCGTCGTCGCCGGTCCAGTTCTTCATGCCGTGCGCCGCGAGCCAATCAGCCGCCGAAGGACCCTCGGCAGCCGCCACGGAGCCGCCGTCTGCGCGCGACGCATCCGATGATCGGGCGTCGACCGCCGCGTCTGCGACCCCGGGCGAAGGCTGCGATGGTGGAGAGCCTTTGCACCCCACGAGCAGCAGAGCGGCGAGCACTGCGAACGAACCTGCGAGGTCGAGGATGGATCGGGTTCTCATGCGCGAGAACGACAGTGTGGCGGGCGGCGCAGGCGATCAAGCCCATTTTTTTGCCGGACCGGGTTTACTTGTCGGTCTTGCTGCCGTAGTCGCCCAGGTCCACGAACGCGTGATCCGTCATCACCAGGAACGGACGCTCCTCGAATGTGAGGTGGCCCTTTCCGTCGTGCTCGACGATCTCCACCTTGCCCATGCCGTAGCCCATGGGCCCGCGCGAGTAGTAGTGCGCCTGCAGGTGATACGGCGCTGCGCGCTTGGCCTTCTCCGTGCGAATGCCGAAGCACTCGGGGCCGTAGCCGGTGGTGACGTCCGCATACAGCTCACCGCCGCTCGGCAACCGAGGAGAGTTGTAGAAGGCGTGGCCGCCATCCGAATCGAAGATGTGGAAGTCCACGTCGTTCGCGTCGGTCTCCCAGGACAGAACGAACCGTAGCGACGCGCCGTGGTCCACGCTGATGCCGAGCGAACGCACGCGGGCCTCGATCTCCGGCGCGCGCTTCGGGTCCGATGCGATCCACGCGCTCGCGAGGATGCCCGCGTCCTCGCGCAGGATGCGGTCCACGCCGCGGAAGCGGTTGTCGGGATACTTCTGGTGGAGCCCCACCTCGATCGCGGCGAATGCGCCCGCCATGTCGCCGGTGCGCGCGCGCGCATAGGCGAGTAGTCGATGCCCCGACGGATGATCCGGACGATCCTCTGCGGCCTTCGCGTACGTGTCGATCGCGAGCTGCGTCGCCACGGGCACCTCTCCGCGATCCAGACGATCGAGCCGCTCACCCGCGAAGCGGCGCATGTCCGCGCGGCCGGGGAACAGATCGATGATGCTGCCGTATGCGCGCGCCGCGGTCTTCTGATCGCGGCTCTTTTCCAGCGCCTCGCCAAGGGCGACCAGCGCGAGCACGTCACCTGGCGACTCCTTGCGCCATGCGACGGCGCGGTCGAGGCCCGCCTTCGCGTCGCCATTCGCGAGCGAATCCATCACCTCTTTCATGGTGCCCGAGTACGCGTCCACGAGATCACCCTTCTGGAACGAATCGGAGGGCGCACCTGGCTGCGCGACCTGCGGCCGGCTCGGAGACGGCACGCTGCCATCGCCCGGATTGAAGATGATCGGATAGACCACCGTGACAGACCCGCCCTCGGGCTGCGGGAACGACAGGTTGGTGAAGCCGCGCACCACGCACGAGACGACGGCAGGCGACGGAAGGTCCGAGCCGCCATCGGTCGTGGCCTTCACCAAGCCATCCGCGCCGATCACGAAGCGCACGGACACGCGCCCGGCAAGGTTTGGATCCGTGCGAAGTCCGTTCTCGTAGCAGAGGCGGAAGCGGCCGAAGTTCTGTCGCACGATGCGCTGGATGACCTCGGGCGGCAGACGGCCGCTGACGGTGGTCGCGCCCTGACGAACTGACGGCACGCGGTTGGCGTGCGCGCCACTGAGCCGCCCCTGTGCGCTGCCGAAGCCCTGGCCCGTACCCGTGCCGGCGCCATGCCCCACCGTGCCGACGTTGCCAAGGCCGATCGACTCCTCCGTGGCGGGCGAACGCGGCCGCGCATCCGGCTGCGGGTTCCCGCGCGTGGCGGTCGTGGGCGCGGGGCTCGGTGCGTTGCCAAGGCCGATGCCCTCACCGCGACCACCACCACCCTCGCCCACGCCGCTGAGACCCAGGCCACCAGCGCCGAACGAGTCGCCGATGGCGTCGCCCCACATGTTGCCCGTCGCGCTCAGCGGGTCGTTGCCCTGGTCGCGTCCCCACGGCGTGTCACCGCCAGCGAGCGCCTTGGGCGGGAGCTTCGGCATCACGTGCTTGCGCAGCACGACGCGCCCGCTGTCCACCACCATGACGTCCGACAGGCCGCGCCGCGCGATACCAAAGCGCTGGTAGTCCGCCTCCGTCTCCAGCACCACGAACGACGTGTACTGGCTGACGATGCGATTCTTCACGCTGAGATCGATCATCTTCTCGCGCGTCTCGGGCTTCTTGTCGCCGCGCGCGATCTGCTCTGCAAGGCTGTCGATCTTGGCGCGTGCCACCGCGCGCGTGACCAGCGGCGCATCCGCGCTGCGCACCTTTGGCGTGAGCGCAGCACCGTCACCGAACGTGACGGACAGCGTCTCTTGCGGCGCGATCTCGGCGACCACCAGCACGTCGTCGCCGGACTGGTAGCCGTCGACATGTGCAGGATACACCCATTTTGCGCCGGCCACCTTCACGGGCACGTGCGACCGGGTCGCGCTGGAGAGCCGCCGCACGATCTCGTCTTCGGGACGGCCCGCGTCCACCACCACACCGTCGGAGTGCAGCCCCGCTGTCACCAGGTGGTGCAGCATGGAGTCATCGCGGATGCCGCCCACGGCGATGGCATCGAGCCGCGTCACACCGGCTGCAGCAAGGGCCTTCGCAGCGCTCGTGAGGTCGGCCTCGCTGGTCTTGCCCGCGGTGGCCACGCCATCGGACAGGAGCAGCACGCGGGTGGCGCCATTCTTCTTCGCCGCGGTCGCCGCCCAGGAGAGCGCCTTCTCCAGGTTGGACGCGCCAAGCGCGCCGCGCGCGAGGATGTTCTCCGCGACCACGGTCGGGAGCGCGTTCCCGGCGCCGCTCCACATCTCCTCCACGTCTTGATCGAAGCACGCGATGGTCAGGACCGCCTCAGGCGTCCGCTTGGCGAGCTCCGTGAGCGCGCGCAGCTCGTCGCGCAGGCCGAGCGCGCGCGATGCGCTGGTGTCCACGAGCACGATCGTCTTGCCGAGCGGCTCGCTGGGCGCGTCCACCGAGCCACGCACGCGCATCACGACCATGTCGGCGTTGCGGAGCGCAACAGGCACCGCGGGATCCTTCGTCGCGACCTGGAAGTCCTGCGTGGGCTTCGCGCTCGCCAGATCGAGCACCTCGCTGGGCTTGCTGTCGCCCACGCGCGTTGCCTCTGCATGCAGCCGGCCGACGGCGGGCAGTCCGCGGAGTGGCAGCGCGTACGGCTCGGAGGTCAGCGCCTGCGAGTACGCGATCACGACCTCCTTCTTCTCGTGCGCGCGGATCGGGAAGATGCGCGCGGTGTACTCGTTGCCGGCGGCCTGCTCGAGCAGCGCGGGATCGCGCTTGAAGTGCAGCGCGTCCTCGTAGGACGCCCGGGCGACCTCCTTCTCCACGACCTCGCCCTCCTGCATCTGACCATCCACGCGCATGGCAAGGCGGCTCAGCGTGGCGTCCTTCGGCAGCGTGACGTGGAAGCGGCCCTCCAGGACGCGGTCCTCGGGATTCTCGAACGTGAAGTGGATCTCCGTGAGGGCGAGCGGGTCGTCGATGACCGCGCGTGCGTCCACCTCCACGAGCGTGAGGCCCGTGCCGTCGGAGGCGGTGAGGCTCACCATGGGCTCGGGGGTGGAGCCCTCTGTCCCGCCCATCGCGAGGCTGGGCCCGGTGCGGGCCGCGGGGGCTGGGTCGGATGCGACCGGTCCGGGGCCGTTCGTCTTGACCGCTGTCTGCGGATCCGGCGAATGACACGCCGAAACCGCGAAAAAAAGCCCCAGACCCACCCCGAATCGCCACGTTTGCGCTCTCATCAGAGGAGAGACAACGCCATCTGGGACTAGTTCCACGAGAAAGCACCCAGTCCGGATCGGGGCCGGGTTTGACCGTGTGCATTCCGCGGGTTAGGACAGGCGCCATGGAGACCGAGCCAGGGGAGCAGCCGACCGGCCTTCGCGCGCGTGCGCTCGTGATCGCCTCGCTGTTCGTCGCGCCGCGGTCGCCGCTCGATTATCTCCGCGCCTCCGCGCTTCCGTCCGGCGGGCATCGGGCCCGGGTCGTGGCGACGCGCTCCGAATGCGAGGACACGGCGACCCTGACCTTGCGCCCCGCGCCAAGAACGTGGTCGGCGGGCCAGCACGTGGACCTGTCCGTGCTCGTGGACGGCGCATACCAGACGCGCACCTTCTCGATCTCGTCAGCGCCGCCAGCTGCCCCCGGACGTGCACGCACGTTCGACGTGACGATCCGCGCCGCCGCGCACGGCCGCGTGACGCCCATGCTCGTCCGGGATGCGAAGGTCTCTGACGACGTGCGCGTGTCGGCACCCGCAGGCGGTTTCGTTCTGCCGGACGCTGGCGCAGGGATCGGGGCGCCGCTCCTCTTCGTCACCGCGGGCAGCGGCGTCACGCCGGTGATGAGCATGCTTCGCGCGGCCCGTGACCGCGGCTCGCTCCCGAGCGACGTGGTGCACCTGCACTTCGAGCGCACGCGCGACCGCATCATCTTCGACACCGAGCTCGACGCGCTCGCCAAGGCCCATCCCAGCTATCGGCGCACCTGCGAGCTCACGGGCGCCGACGTGAACGTGGACCAGATGCTCGCGCGCATTCGCGCCGTCTGTCCCGACCTTGACGTGCGCCAGACGTTCGCATGCGGCCCGGCGCCGCTGCTCGACGCAATGCGTGCACTCTACAACGAACTCGCGATCGAGGATCGCCTGCACACGGAGAGCTTCGGCGCGCCGCTGGCCGCGCTCTCGTCGCTTCCCGGCGACACGGACCCGACAGCCGGCGCGCGTCTCTCCTTCACGCGAAGCCAGGTGCAGGTCGACGCAGATGGTCGCACGTCATTGCTGGTGCTGGCGGAGCGGGCGGGGCTCAAGCCCGCGCACGGATGCCGCCGTGGCCTCTGCCACTCCTGCGAGGCACCGCTCCGCAAGGGCACGATCCGTGACCTTCGAACGGGCATGACCACGGTCGGAAGCGGCCGCTGCGTGCAGCTGTGCATCTCCGCTCCCGTGACCAACGTGGAGATCGACCTGTGAGCCGCGTCCACCCGCACCGTCAGCTCTCCCCCGCGGACGCAGAGGCGTTCGCGGCCGATGTGGACGCGCTGCACGCGGAGGTACGAAAGACGCTGGGCGCGCGCGATCGCGCCTATCTCCTGCGGGTCATCCGCGTGCAGAAGATCATCGCAGTGGCGGGGCGCGCTGTGATCTTCGCGAGCGTGCCGCTCATGCCGTGGTTCTTCCACCATGCGCTCGCATCGAAGACAGCGTTCCTCTGCGTGGCGCTCGCGGGGGCGGTGCTGCTGGCGCTCGCGAAGATCCTGGAGAACATGGAGCTCGGTCACAACATCCTCCACGGGCAGTGGGACTGGATGAACGATCCGGAGATCCACTCGTCGTCGTGGGAGTGGGACAACGTCTGCGTGGCGGCGCAGTGGAAGCACTCGCACAACGTGGTGCATCACACATGGACCAACGTCGTCGGCAAGGATCGCGACGTGGGCTACCAGGTGCTTCGCGTGACGGACGAGCAGCCGTGGCACTGGGCGTATCTGCCGCAGATGTTCTACACGATCATCCTGGCGCTCCTCTTCCAGTGGGGCGTGGGTCTGCACGACATCGACTTCGAGAACGTGCGCAGCGGCAAGCTCCCGAAGAGCGCCATCGATGCTCACATGGTCGCGATGAAGGCGAAGGCGAAGCGTCAGCTACTGAAGGACTACGTGCTCTGGCCGCTGCTCGCAGGCCCGTTCTTCTTCGTCGTGTTCGCGGCAAACCTGGTCGCCAACGGGGTCCGCAACATCTGGGCGTTCATCGTGATCTTCTGCGGGCACTTCCCGTCCGGCGTCGCCATGTACACCGTGGAAGAGGCCGAGAACGAATCACGCGGCGACTTCTTCGCCCGGCAGGTCTCGGGCTCGTGCAACATCAGCGGCGGTGGACTCTTCCATGTGATGACCGGCAATCTGAGCCACCAGGTCGAGCATCATCTCTTTCCGGATCTGCCGAGCAACCGCTACGGCGAGATAGCCCCGCGCGTCCGCGAATTGACCGAAAAATACGGCCTACCGTACAACGAGGGTTCGTTCACGAGGCAGCTGGGAACGACGTTCTGGAACATCCTGAAGCACTCGTTCCCGACAGGGCAGAAGACGACGTCGACGACGACAACGACGACAACCTGAACCTCGACCTCGACCTCGACCTCGACCTCGACCTCGACCCCGACCTCGACCTCGACCTCGACCCTGACCTCGACCTCGACCTCGGCCTCGGGCAGCGCAACCTGGTTCCTGGCCAAGAACCACCCGTGTCCCCAAGGTTTCGCATCAAGAATTGTCCAAGGTCGTGTGAACACGGTAACGTGCACCGACGGTCCGCTTCCCTGGCAGAGCTGGCCTCTGGTATCTCCCGCGTGTGTTGCGCGCGTACGACCCGTGGCGCCGATGGTAAAGCTCACCGACCGAGACCTCGTCGACCGCGCAAAAGGCGGCGATTCCGCGGCGTTTGGCCAGCTGGTCAGGCGCCATCAGTCGCGCATCCAGCGTCTGGCCCTTCACCTCCTCCGCAGCCGGAGCGAGGCAGAGGACGTCACGCAAGAGACGTTCATCCGCGCCTACCGCGCGATCGAGCGCTTCGACGGCCGCAGCGAGCCCTACACCTGGCTCTACCGCATCGCCGTGAACCTCTCGCTGAACACGCTACGTTCGCGGAAATCCTCGCGAACCACCGAGGCCGACGACCCGCGAATGGCGGGGGTCGTGGAGAACGCCAGCGGCCCGCCGAGCCAGGATCCCGGCGGCCAGGCAACGCGGAAAGAAGCTTATTTTGCCCTCTGTCAGGGCATCGACGGGCTCAGCGAGAGCCTCCGGGCCACGCTCATCCTGGTCTGCATCGATGGGCGCTCACACGAAGAAGCAGCCCAGATCTTGGGGGCTCCGGAGGGCACGATTGCATGGCGTGTCCACGAAGCTCGTCGCAAGCTTAGAGAGTACTTGGAGGCCCGGGGCTTCGACCCCGAGGGAGATGTGCCGTGAGTGGAAAGTTGCGAAAAATCCCCAGCGTGAGCGAGATGCTTGCCCATTGGCCGCAAGAGGGCTCCTTGGCAGATGGCCAGGAGCGCTCTGCGCTCGACTGGGACGAGGCCGCCGAAACCATCCAGGCTCGCATTGAAGCCGGCACCAAAGCCGACGAAACTGGTGAGATATCCACCTACCTCACGGATGAAGAAATTTTTAGTACACCTGCTGGACAGACAGATAAAGACGGTCATAACACCGGCTCTCTCACTGAGCCTGGGCGCGTGAGGCAGTCTGCCCCTGTGCCGGTGAAGAGTGTGGCCCCGGAGGAATCGAAGATGTCTTTGACCCACGAGCAACGTGAGCGTGATCGCAAGAGCCTGCAGGATTTGGCGCGCCTCGCGCAGATGACGCCGGCACCGTCCAGCGTGCGCATGCCGGTGGCCGCTCCCGTAGCCTCCCCGTCCAGGCCGAGCGCGGACGATGCGATGATGCCGTCGTCGCGCAAGGAAGAGGACTCGGGCCTCGTGAACTTCGCGGCGTTCAGCCCGCAGCCGCCCGCAAGCGCGCCGAACAGCGCGCCGATCTCGCAGCCCCCCAGCTCCATGCGCGGCATGGATCAGGTGATGGGCGCGGCGATGCCGATGCCGGTGTCTTCTCACCCAAGCGCTCACAGCGCTCACCCGTCACAGCCGCCTGGACGCATCTCCAGCTCGATGGCAGCCACCGCCGGTCTGTTCGATGACGAGCCGCTCTCGGGTCGTCCGCCGAGCGTCGCTCCGCCGAGCATGGCGCCGCAGTTCGTCGCGACGCTCCCCTCCGGTGGCGTTCCGCACATCACGGCTGACAGCGTTCGCCCGCCCGTCTCGATCGCCGTTCCCCAGTCCGTTCATCCGAGCGTTCACCCGCAGCCCACGAAGAAGAGCGGCGGCGCGGTGGTCTACATGCTCGGCACGGTCGTCGCGCTCGCGGCGGTCGCGGCTGGTGGGTTCTTCGTCGTTCGCCCGATGGTGCTGAAGTCACGTGCGGCCGCGACGGTGGCCAAGGTCGAGACCAAGGTCGAAGCGCCCACGCAGGTCGGCCCCGAGACGCGCTGGCAGGATCAGATCGCAGCGGCGAAGCCCGCAGATCCCGCGGCCACGCCTGCGGCCACGGACACTGCCGCAGACCAGACCGGAGGCAAGGTCGACGAGCTCGACGTGAAGCCCCAGGCCAAGGTCGCAGCCGCGCCTGCATACGCGAAGAAGCCCTCTTCGCCCGCCAAGGACAACAAGAACGCCGCAGCATTCGTGCTCAACGACGAGCCGAAGGTCGCTCCGCCGCCGCCCGCACCGCCCCCGCCGGCACCCGTCGCCGCTGGCGGCGCTCCGTCTGGTGGCGATCTCGACAAGGCGATCAAGACGGCGGCTGGCCCGTCGGACTCCACCAACGTCACGCCCGCGGATGACAAGAAGCCTGCCTTCGCGGCTGGCACTGTCCCGCAGCGTCCGTCGCAGGGTGCTGTCACTGGCGCCATCGGCGCGGTCCTCCCGAACGCTCGCGCATGCCTCAGCGCGGACGACGCGGTTTCTCGCGCGACCATCACGTTCACCAGCACCGGCGGCGTTCAGAGCGTCAGCGTCCACGGCGGCGCAGCTGGGAAGCCCGCCGAGCAGTGCATCAAGGGCGCGCTCTCCTCCGCGAAGGTTCCGCCGTTCGCGGAGTCCACCTACACGGCGAACATCACCGTTCGTCACTGACCGCCAGCGACCCTCGCAGTCGCCTGACAGTCGATACCGCGCCAACGCGGCAGATCACGAGAGTGACTGCCGCGTTTCGCGTTTTGTGAAATCGCTTCGGCTCTTCACGGAACGGCCGTGATCCCCTAACCTCCAGGCTGGATGCAACCCCTCGCCTGTCCCCAGTGCGGCGCGCCAGCGGCCGGTCAGGTCCCGCCGGGGATCACGATGCTCACGTGTCAGTACTGCAAGGCGACATACCCCGCGCCGCAGGCGAACATGTACCCGCCGCCGCAGCAGCAGTACGGGCAGGGACCGCAGTCGCAGCAGATCCCGCAGATCGTGATCATGCACACGCACAGCTCGTACGACGACTCGGGCTACCAGGTCGCAAACGCCTTCAACTGGTCGTTCTGGATGGTCCGCGGCGTCTTGCCGTTCATCGTCGTCCTCATGGTTGGCGGCTCCAGCGTCGCGTTCTCGCTCATGGGCAAGAGCTCGATGGCCTCCGCGTTCGTGTGGGACGGCACCGCGCCGTTCGACTGCGGCGGGGTGGATGAGGTGACCGTCACGGGCGTGAAGGCCACGTTCACCGCGGGTACCGCCATCACGGTGAGCGGTAACTGCAAGTTCACCTGCACCGACTGCAACATCAAGGCGCCCACCGCGATCCAGGTCGACAGCAACGGCAGCGTGACGATGATCAACGGGTCCGTCGTGGGCACCGACGTGCTCGCGGACGCCTCCGGCAACGCGCACGTCAGCATCAACGGCAACGTCACCGCCTCCGGCGAGGTCCGTCAGTCGGGCAACGCGCACGTCAACGCGCCCAAGCCGCCGCCTGCCCCGGTGAAGCCTGCCGCGGTTGCCCCCACGCCCACCCCCGCAGCCAAGCCCGGCGTAAAACCGAAACACTGATTGACTCCCTGGCCGCACGGGCTAAAAGCCCCTGCTCGTCCGAGCTTCCCCGAGAGAACAGCCATGGTTTCCTCTACCCAGCAATATTCCCGCATCCGCCGCCGCAAGCAGACCACCAACGGCAAGCGCAACAAGCGTGAGCTTCGCGCGGCCGGCACGCCGATCTTCCCCGTGCATCCCGAGGGTTACAACCCGAAGGCTGCCGACGCGAAGCCGGTCGCAGCGAAGCCCGTCGGCAAGTAATCCGTCCGTCAGGGGCAGGTCGGGGCAGTGCCATGAGGCTCTGAGCGGGGATGGCCGTCACGAGCGACCTACACGACGTGTGCGAGGATGACGCCGAGCGCGTACGCCACGAGCGACCCCAACCACGCGCGCGCCCACGGCTTCATCTGCCCCTCCCACGCGAACAAGGCCGCGAGCGGTGAGCACACGAGGCCGAGCGCCGCGCGCCCGAAATCGCGCCTTCGAAGCAGCGTCCCGAAGATCGCCGCGTGGCAGACCACGTGCACGGCGAGCGAGAGCGTGAGCAATATCGTGAGCGCGTCTCTCATGGCACCGCCTTGGCGGCGGAGATGCCGCCCTTCTCACCGCGGAGCATGGCGATCCAGCGCAGGGCGCTTCCACCGATGACCATGGTCACGAAGACGATCAGCGTGGTGGTCACACACGTGTTGATCAGACCGACCGTGAAGGTCTCCTTCTTCTCCATCATCGGCACATAGAGGATGCGAATCGACTCCACACCAGCGGCCAGCGTGGTGACGGCAATGAAGCAGAGCGGCCCCAGCGTGATCCACGCGTACGCGCGCTTCTTCCCCTCGCGCAGGATGATCGTGGTGGCCACTGCGAGCGCGGTGCACGCGAGCAGCTGATTCGCGACGCCGAACATGGGCCAGATGGTCTTGATCGAGCCAGTGAGGATGAAATAGCTCCATCCGCAGACGACGAGCGCCGAGGCCAGGATGCCGCCGGTGTGGCTCTTCGAGTCGCCGAGCGACGGCTTCGCGCGCGCAAGGAACTCCTGCATGAGGAAGCGGCCGATGCGCGTGCCCGTGTCGATGGTGGTGAGGATGAACAGCGCCTCGAACATGATCGCGAAGTGGTAGAAATACGCGAGCAGCTTGTTCATGCCGGGAAGCCCCGAGAACACGCGCGCCATGCCCACCGCGAGCGACACGCCACCGCCGGTCCGCGTTGCCACCACCTCGTCGGAGGCGCGCGAGAGCGCTGGCAGCTCCTTCACGTGGATGCCGAGGCGCAGGAAATCCGCGTCTTCCAGCGTGGTGGCGCGCTGCTCGTGCGCGTCCACATGATACCCAAGCTCCGCGAGCGCGCCGTTCGAGAGCGCGAGCATCTTGCTGGCAGGCGCCTTCATCTCGCGCGCGTTCGTGAGGTCGACCGCACCGGAGGTTTGATCCCTCTCGAGTCCAATCAGCGCCAGATCCTTCCCGGAGAAGACCTTGATGGCGCGCTGCAGCTCCGCGTCGTCGTGCGCAAGGCCTTCCTTGCCCGGTGCAGGCGCGACGATGGCGACCATGGGGTCGGTGTTGATCGCGACGTAGTCCTCCTGTGGCATCACGCACGCTGCGATGAGCGCCGTGATCCCGACCAGGCCCTCCATCAACATCGCGCCGTAGCCGATGGCGCGGCAGTCGCTCTCCTTCTTCACCATCTTGGGCGTGGTGCCGCTCGCGACCAGCGCGTGGAAGCCGCTGATGGCGCCGCATGCGATGGTGATGAACACGAACGGAAAAAGCGGGCCCTTGATCACAGGGCCGCCGCCGTGGATGGCCGCCGTCACCCCAGGCATCTGGATCTCTGGGTTCACGACGATGACGCCGAGCACGAGCGCGCCAATGGTGCCGATCTTCAGGTAGCTGGAGAGATAGTCGCGCGGGCACAGCAGCATCCACACGGGCAGCACGCTCGCGACGAAGCCATAGGCGCCCATGATGAGCGTGAGCTGCACGCGCGTCATGCGCAGGTGCTCGCCCGCTGCTGAGTCGCCGAAGGTCTTTCCGTAGATGAGCGCAGCGAAGAGCAGCACCACGCCGACGACGGACGCCTCGCGGATGCCGCGGTCGGAGCCACTGCGAACCTTGTAGATGTAGAGGCCCATCGCGAGCGCGATCGGGATGGAAGCACCGACCGTGAAGACGCCCCATGCGCTCTCCGACAGCGCGCCCACGACCACGTTGCCGAGCCCCGCGAGCGCGATGACCACGATGAAGAGGATCGCGATGGATGTGACAAGGCCGAGCACGGGCCCGAGCTCCGCGCGCGCGATCTCCGCGAGCGACTTCCCCTGGCGACGCGTGGACGAGACCAGGATGACGAAGTCGTGCACCGAGCCGCCGAGCACCACGCCGAAGAGGATCCAGAAGAAGCCCGGATAGAAGCCAAACTGCGCGGCGAGCACCGGCCCGATGAGCGGCCCCGCGCCCGTGATGGCCGCGAAGTGGTGACCGAAGAGGACCCACTTGTTGGTGGGGTGGTAGTTCTGGCCGTCGTTCAGCGTGCACGCAGGTGTCGCGCGAGCGTCGTCGAGCACGAGCACCTTCGCGGCGATGAACGCCGAGTAGTACCGGTACGCAATGGCGAGCACCATGAGCGCGCCGATCATCCAAATGGCTGCGTGCATCCCGTTGAGACGGACCATACCACGCGGCTCGCGGCCGTTCCTGCGGCGCCTGAACAAGCGCCTCCCTACGCCACGCCACGCCATCTGGGGATGAGGAGCAGGGCGGAATCTGGAGCGTTACCGACCTGCGCAACCCGTGTTACGTTTCCTCGCCAGTGGCCATCGACCCCGGCACCATCATCAGCGAGAAGTACCGCATCGTGCGGCTCGTGGACGAGCGCGGCGTTGGCGCCGTGTACGAGGGTCGCATGCTGCGTGGCGACGGTCGCGTGGCCATCAAGGTGCTCCGTCGGAAGTTCTCCGAAGACAAGGAGTGGATCGCCCGCTTCGAGCGCGAAACAGCCGTTGCGGCGCGCATGTCGTCGGCGCGCCTGGCGCGCTTCCTGGACGTGGGCGTGCTGCCGGACCGGCGCCGCTACATGGTGATGGAATACCTGGAGGGCGAGAAGCTCTCGACCCGCATGGAGCGCGTCGTCCACATGCAGCCGAAGGTCATGGTCGACCTGGTCCTGCAACTCATGGAGGCGCTACGGCAGGTGCACGAGGCGAAGATCGTCCATCGAGGCATCTCGCCCACCGCCGTCTTCCTCCAGAAGATGGGCCGGCTCGACTACGTCTGCCTCCTCGACTTCGGGGTCTGCAAGGACATGACGGACAAGCTCCGCGACATCAATACCGCGCAGGGCCGCCTCCTCAGCAGCGTCGCATACTCGGCCCCGGAGGCGCTCGCGCGTGGCTCGCGTCAGGCAGATCATCGCGCGGACCTCTTCTCGGTCGGTGTGCTCCTCTATCGCGGCATCGCCGCCGTGGCGCCGTTCCCCGCTCAAGAGCCGCAGGAGCTCCTCGACCGCCTCCGTGCGGGACCGCCCATGCCCCTCTCGCAGGCCGCGGATGGTCGCGTCGACGATGTGCTCAGCGACATCGTGCAGCATGCACTCGAGCGCACGCCCGAGGCGCGCTTCCAGAGCGCGGAGGAGATGGCCGACGCGCTCAACGCATGGATGCTGACCGCGATCCCGATGCCGAGCGTGAGACCACCGATCAGCGTGAGACCGCCAGCGAGTTTGCCCGCGCCGCCCAGCCTGCCCTCACCGATCAGCGCCATCCCTTCCACCAGCGCATACCCACCGCCGAGCGTCGGAAGGGGAGGCACCGTGCGCCTGCCCACCAGCGAGCTCCAGGCTCGGACAAGGCCGCCGCCGCCCATGCCGGCGGATGAAGAAGAAGACACGATCACGACCGAGCTACAGCCGCCCCCGAAGGGCCCGAAGGGCCCGACGCGAACCATTCGCATGAAGCTGAATCCTTCGCCGCCTGCACCGCCCGTGTCGCAGCCGCCTTCGTCCGCGCAGCCGGAGCCGGCCACGGTGCACCGCCCCCGCAAGCGCTGACATGGACGCTCGCAAGCGCTGACATGGACCCCCGCCTTCCGCGCGTACGGGGCACCTTGGGCGCGCTCACCCTCATCGCGTCGCTGCTCGTTGCATGCGGCGCACGCACCGCGCTGCTCGCGCCAGAGGGGGATGGCACTGTGGGAGGCATTGGTGGCGCGGACGCCGACACCGAGGCGAACGCGGACGCGGCAGCGCTCACCGACGGGAGCTGCGTACGTGACCCGGACTGCGACGACGGGATCGCGTGCACCGTCGACGAATGCAACGCGGAAGGTCCTGGCTGCAAGAACACGCCGGTGAACGCGCGGTGTCCCGTCAGCCAGCTCTGCGATCCGGCTCTGGGCTGCGTCGCGCTCGCGTTCGCCGTGGACAAGGCATCGCTCTACGACATCCGGCTTCCTTCGGCGCACTACACGCTGCTCGGCGGCACGGGTAACGCCAGCCTCACCGACGTCGCGCTTCATCCTGACAACATCCTCTACGGGATCAGCACCTCGGCGCTGTACACGCTGAACCAGGACACCGGCGCGCCCACGCAGGTCGCGCTTGTGCCAGAGGGGCTCAACGCGCTTGACGTCGCGCCCGACGGGACGCTGTACGGGGCGGGGAGCGGAACATTGTACGAGCTGGATCGGAAGACCGGGAAGGCAACGCCGCTCATCGCATTCCCGCCCGGCACGATCTCGTCCGGTGATCTCGTCTTCATCGGCCCGCGGCTCCTGGCATCCGCGAAGACGGCGACGGACGACGCGCTCGTGGAGCTAGACCTTGCGAAGAAGACGTCACGCGTCGTCGGCCAGATCGGCTACGGGTGCGTCTGGGGCATGGCCGCGTACGAAACGGATCTCTACGGCTTCACGTGCAACGGAGAGGTGCTCACCATCGACCCGGACACCGGAGCGAGCATGCTCATCACCCAGAACGGCATCCATTTCGACGGCGCAAGCGCGCGGTAGAGGGGCTACTCCCCGCCGCAGGCTTCGATGTCGGCTGTTCGCGCTTCCAGCGTTGCTCCCGGTACTGGCGCGATGTCTCGTGGTGACATCACGTCTACCGTGACGTACTCGCCGCGGGGCTCACCGTAGCGGAGGTCCACGTCCTTGAGCACGAGGATGGGTACCCTCTTGGGTGCGCCCACGATGCGCGATGCGAGCAGCGTGATCGACTCCTTGCAGTGGACGTTCTTGCGGAGCACCTCCGTGGCGGGATTGCTCTCCGCTGGACCCGGCCCCGAGGAGAGCACTCCGCCCATCACCATGTTGCTCGAGCCAAGCTGCGTCAGCATGTCCATGCGGATGCTGTCCAGCATCTGAGCCAGGGGCACGACCGTGAGCCCCGTGTCCTTCACCCATGCGACCATGCGCGCGTGCCCGTCGCGGACCAGGACACGGAGGTAGCCGCGTTGCTTTCCGATCACCGCAAGCTCGTGCTGCTGCCCCTGCGGGTCCGCGGGTGGGACCGTGACGGCGAGCGCTGGACCGCCGGGGGTCGCGGAGAGCTCGCGCGGCTTCCGACCAAGCTGCACGCTTCCGATCGTCGTGTCTGGGCCCGGCTCGAAGTAGACATCATCCATCGTCAGCGTGTCGCACGGGACCTCGGCCGGCACGAGCGGCGTGAGGAAGCGCAGGCCGTCCACGGTGGGCGGAGGCACGAGGATCTTTCCATGCGAGGCGCCTGCGGGGTGCACGTTCTCGGAACGCGGGATCACCAGGATTTCTCCGAATGGAATGTCACGCGACGCGACGAGCTCGTCGCTCGCTGGATAGCCCCGCGCGCGCAGCCGGATACCCGTGAGCTCGATGAACTGCGTTCCCCTGGTGGTGATCGCCAGGCGCGAGGCCATGCCAGTTGGCCCCACAGCGACGAGGTCCGCGCCACCGTCAGGAGACGCGCGCAGCGTGATCTTGCGAGACGCGGGGTTCGTGTACGAGCACGCGACGTCGCTCGGCATCATCGCGAGCATGAGCGGAGGGCTCTCGTTTGGGCGCACGCGCGGCGCGCCGACATCCACAGCGGAAGATACGGGCGCGACCGTCGCGACCTCGAGCGGCGCGGGCTCGACCCTGGGCTCATGGGTCGCGCCAGCGCAGCCGGAGGTGAGCAGAGCAGCGCCGAAGCTCACGGTGACGAACCGACCCATGCGATCGATCATAGGCCCGGCTCTGGCGCAGTCGAAGGCTTCTTCGTGAGCACTGGATACGCAAGGACCACGACCAGGATGATGGCGACGCCCGCGTAGAACGAGAGCCCGAGTTCGCGCTGCTCACCCAGGAGCACGATCGCCAGGAGGATTGCGTAGACGGGCTCCAGATTGACGGCGAGCTGGGTCGCGAACGCCGAGAGCTCCCGGAGTGCGTAGAGCGCGAGCGTGAAAGGCAAGAGCGTGCACACCATGGAGAGGAGCACGAGCAGCCGCACGTCGTGCAACGAGGGCACGGGCCACGCTGGCCCCTCGTGCGGCACCACCAGCGCGACCACACCTAGGAGCACGGCGCCCGAGCCCAGCTCGATCGCAGTCATGGTCATCGCGTCGCACTTGTCCACGAGGCGCTTGTTGACCGCGGAGAACAGCGCAACGAAGAACGCAGAGACCACGCCTGCGAGCAGCCCGGCGCGCATACCCAGCGGAATGCCACCGACCACGAGCGCCACGCCGGGCACCACGGCAACGCCCATGAGGAGCTCACGCACCTCGAACGGGCGCTTCGCGATGAATGGCTCCACCACCGCGAGGAACACAGGGCCGAGCGCGATCGTCGTCGCCGCCACCGATGCATTCGCGAGCTTCACGGAGCCGTAGAAGGACAGCCAGTGCAGGGCCACGAGCATGCCGGCCCCCACGCACGAGAGCACGACCTTCCGGGAGAGGGCGCGCGCCGACCGACGCACGCGCGGTACGAACGCAAGCACGAACGCCACGAGCAGCATCCGGTAGAAGACGAGCGGCAGCGCGGGCAGCGTGATGAGCTTCCCGAGGATGGCGGTGAAACCCCACAGGACCACGCAGAAGTGGATCGTGAGCTGCGCTTTCGTCCTGCGGGTCAACGGCCGCGCATCTTACTTCCGGCGGCTGCATGCCGCGCTAGAATCGACCCGATGTCCCTGCGCGCCCGCATCGTGATCGCCTCGATCTTGCTCACGGCCACGGCCGCGACGCCTTCGTGCAAGTCGGACAACGCGCAGCCGCAGGCGCCGACCTATCCAGAGAAGGACCATGACGCAGAGGCGGCGCGCTTGCTCGGTACGCCGGACTGGTACCGGCACGCGATCTTCTACGAGGTCGACGTGCGCTCCTTCTCGGACTCGAACGGCGATGGCATCGGAGATCTGAAAGGGCTCCAGAGCCGTCTTTCCTACCTGAAGGAGCTCGGTGTGGATGCGCTGTGGCTCATGCCCGTCATGCCTTCCCCTTTCAAGGACTCCGGCTACGACGTGGCGGACTACGACGCGATCGCAAAGGAGTATGGCACGCTCGCGGACTTTGACGCGCTCGTGGCCGCAGCGCACGGCCTGGGCATTCGCGTGTTCATGGACCTTGTCTTGAACCACACCTCGGATGCGCATGCGTGGTTCCAGGATTCGAAGACCAGCAAGACGAACCCACACGCCGACTACTACGTGTGGTCGGACACCGCTGGGCGCGCGGACATCGGCTGTGGAACGTACGGCTCGCAGTTCGGCAGCTCGGCGTGGACGCTCGCGCCCGAGCGCAACCAGTACTACTTCCACCGGTTCTACCCGGGCCAGCCGGACCTGAACTACAAAAGTCCCGAGGTGGTGAAGGCCACGCTGGATGCAGCCAAATTCTGGATGGATCGCAGCGTGGACGGCTTCCGCTGCGACGTCATTGGCCTCCTGGTGGAGACCGCGCAGGGCTGCGACATGGTCCCGGAGACCGTCGCGTACATCAAGCAGCTGCGCGCGCTGCTCGACGGCTACAAGGACCGCGCGATGGTCGCGGAGAGCACGAACTTCTCCACCACGCTCGCGTACTACGGATCGGGGTCGGACATGTTCCACATGGCCTTCGACTTTGGTTACGGCTACCTCTGGGGCGGCGTGATGAAGAGCACGTCTGCGGCAGACGTCGTGAAGCCTTTCCAGAGCGCGGCCTCGCAGTATCCGAAGGGCTCGCAAGAGGCGCTGGTGATTGGCTCACACGACGTCGCTCGCGCGTACACGTCGGCCAACCGTGTGCAGTCTCGCTGGCAGCGCGCGGCGCTCTTGCAGCTCACCATGCCGGGCACGCCGTTCATCTACTACGGCGAGGAGCTCGCGCTCCGTCCTGGCACGCAGACCGTGGTGGACGGTCGTGACACCGCGCGCACGCCCATGCTCTGGGACGCAAGCCCCAACCACGGCTTCTCCACCGTGGCCCCGTGGATCGCCTTCGGCCCCGAGGCAGACAGCACGAACGTGGAAGCAGAGCAGAAGGACCCGGATAGCGATTATGGTTTCTACAAACAACTGCTCGCGATGCGGCGTGGGCGCGAGGCATTCGGCACCGGCTCGCTGAAGATAGTGCCGGCGGATGATCCGAGCGTCCTCTACTTCGAGCGCGCTTCAACGGACGAGACCTATGTGATCGTGATGAGCATGGACGAGGGCGACGCGCACACGGCCACGATCTCCGGCGTTGAGCTACCAGGGGATGCGCAGCGGCTGCTGGGCAATGCGACCCTCACGCGCACCGGTGCAGACGCCACTATCGCCGTCGCGGCGGCGAGCTACGGCGTCTTCCGCGTGCGCTGATGGCGGCGAGTAGGGACCACGCTCCAGAAGGAGTATAGTTTGCTCGTCATGCGCTGCCTCGGGATGCTCGTTGCTCTGCAGGTCGCGCTCTTGGTCGCGTGCGAGCCATCGACTCATCGGGAGGACGTGAAGGAGCCAGCGCTCTCCGCCGCCAGGCCGCAGCCGCCGCCACCGCCGACAGCTGCACCCACGGCGCAGCCGCCAACGCCACGGCGCACGGCCGATCTCCCACCCTCCGACGCGGGGCCCGCGGTCGACACGCGACCGACCCGTCCCGACGCGGACGTCGTGCGCGACATCGAACGCACCATCCGCGAGAACGGCGTCCTCACCGCGCAAGGCGCGACGGTGCACGTGACGTGCGACAAGGGTGAGGTCACGCTACGCGGCGTGGTCAAGGACGAGGCCGCTCGCAGCTCGGTGAACTCCATGGTCCGCAAGACGCCCGGTGTGCTGCGTATCAACGATCTGCTGAAGGCGACCGACCCACACCCGACGGACTGGAACCCAGACGACCCGAAGTACTGAGGTCTCGCTGCTCCAGAGGCCTCAGCCTGCGTCGGGGTCTGTGCCTGCGTCCACCACGGGCGGCGCGAACGGCGTGGACGCGAGGTAGTCCTTGTCGAAGGTCTGGGTCATCTGCAAGAGCGCGGCTGCATCGTCGATGATGAGACCGATCTCGCGGTTCTTGCTGAGCGACGTGTAGCTCACGTTCTCGGAGCCCAGGTACGCGTGCGTGTCGTCCACGACGATCGACTTCACGTGGACCTTGGGTGAAAGCAGGTACCGCGCGACGATGCCGTTCTGCGCAAGGTCCGCGGCAATGCTGGTGTTCGCGCTGACGAAGCCTGGGTCCGCGAGCACGATCTGCACGTCGATACCGGCCTTCTTCTGCGCGAGGACCGCGTCGTGAACGGCGCGGTCGTCGAACTGCATCGACTCGATGCGCAGGGTGGTCTTCGCGGACTTGATGAGCGCAAGGAGCCGGTCGCGCGAGTTCACGGGCGACACCACCAGACGCGTGCAGCTCAGGTCTGGCGAGCCCTGTGTGAAGTCGGCATCGAACAGCGAAGTGAGGTCCGACACGTCCTGCGGGTCCGCCACGCGCGCCACGTAGTTCCGCTCTGAAAGCAGGAAGGACTTGCCGTAGTTGCCCGTCGACACGGCGGCAACCTGCTCGTCCACGATGATGGTCTTCGCATGCATGTACGAGAATTTCGGATCGCTCCACTGGAACTTCGCGCCGGCGGCGACCAGCGTTGCGCGGTACTTGTCGTTCACCGTCCGCTGCGTGTTGCCGTCCAGGATGACGCGCACGTCCAGGCCGGCCTTCGCCTGCGCGGTCAGGGTGTCGAGCACCGCGCCGTACCCCATCTGGTAACCGAACACGCGAACGGATTTCTTCGCGAGGCCGAGCACGTCGGTGTACGCCTTCTCGCCATCGTCGGGGAGCACCGCAAGCGTCACGGCAGAGGCGCGTGTGTCGGTCGCGTTGCATGCGCTCGCCGGCGCACGCGCATCCGAGCCACCTTCATGCACGGCCACCGCGCCGCCGTCACTTCCCGTCCCGGTGGCGGGCGATGCATCCGGGTCCAGCGTGTCTTGCCCCGCGCCGCCTCCGTCGTTCGATGCGGAGCAAGCCACGACGAGCAGACCGGCCCCGAGGAGCGCGAAGACCGAGGCGAATGATGCTGTTTTCACGACGCGGACTCTGACCGCCGCCCACTCCCGCGGCACGTGAGAAAACGTTAAAGTCTTCGGGAGGCCCAAGAACCCGCGGAAAACTAGCCACCGACGACGCGTACCGGTACCCGCGGGTCCAGGAAGTAGCCGTGATCGCCCGTGACGAGCGCGTGGCCGATGCCCAGCTTTCGCAGCTGAAAGAGCGCGTTGCGAACACGCGCGAACGCCGCATCGGGCTGGATGCGCTCCTCGGGCCACCCCGCGGCAAGGACGCGCTCCCACGCCACACCCACGCCCGGCGCGCGCTGCCGCTCCGCCAGCAACAATGCGAGGGTCTTCCGCAGCGCGGTCTTGCGCTGCAGGTCCACGCGCTCACCAGCCTCCGACACGAAGAAGGCGGCGTCCGCCGCGATCTGCAGCTCGGTCACACGCGCGCCGATCGCCGCAGCCAGGAGCTTGCCCGCCCGCCTCACCCGGCTGCCCTTCGCGCGCGGCGCCGGCAGCTTCGCCTTGGCCGCGGACGCGTCCATCTTTCCGCGGAGCACGGCGTCCCTCACCGAAAGGATCGCGAGGGCCTCCTTCGTGCACGGATCTTCGATGGCGATGCGCGCTGCGTCCGCGCCGCGACCGGCGAGCGCGAGCATCCAGGCCTCGTGCTCCGATTCGACGGTGCCGCGCCCGAGCGACAGCGCGCGCAAAAGGGCCGTCGCCGCGAGCGCATGCTCACCAAGGTCCTCGTGGTGGTACGAGAGGTAGAGGCGCGTCATCGCCTCATGGCGTGGGCTCTTCGCCTCCTCGTTCAGCGCCAGGGCCTGCGCCAGGAACGCGCCGGACTCCTCCAGTCGCTCCGCCTCCACCGACAGCGCGCCAAGGAGGGACAGCGTCACGCCCAGGAGCGCACGATCCGAGACCTCCGTGAAGATCGCGGCGGCCGCCTCCAGATGCTCGCGCGCCAGCTCCAGCTCGAGTCGCTCGTGCGCGACGTAGCCAAGATGCATGTATTCTGCACCTACAAGCCGCGCGTTCCCCATCTCGCGATGAATGACGAGCGCTGCCTCGTGTGCCCGGCGCGCCTCTGCGAACAGCCCGAGTCTGTGCAACGTCACGCCCAGGTACGAGAGCTCCACGCCCTCTTCGCGCCTGGACCGCAGGTCGCGATGAGCAGCGACAGCCCTCTCGTGACGCACCCGCGCCTCGCGAAGACGTCCGAGCCCGACCAGCGCGACGCCCACCTCTCCCTCCGCAAGCGCGAGATGCGCGCGGTCGTCTAGCTCCGCGAACAGCTTCACCGCGGCCTCCTTGTGCGCCAGTGCCTCCTCCGGACGACCTTGCGCACGCGCCACGCTTCCCAGATGACGGTGCGCCTCTGCGCGGGCGTGCGGGTCCCTCTCGGCATCGCGGATGACGTCGGTCAGCTCACGTGCTGCTGCCGCAAGCTTGCCCGCGTTGCGGAGCGCTTCACCGCGGCGGAGGCGTGCGCGCAGCTCGAGCTCCGCGGCGTCGGTGTCACGCAGCAGCAAGAGCATCGCGTAGAGCTCGGGCAGCGGCGTGTCCTTCGCGCGGGCCGCCGCGAGCTGGATGCCCACGCGCTCGAGCGAGCACAGCTCCACGATCTGGGTGATCGCATCGCGGTCACGCTTCGCATCAACGGTGGCGCCCAGGTCCGATGCCCGCGCGATGAACAACCGGACCGCCTCGTCGCGCGTCAGGGAATTTGCGGGGACGGGCGCATTCTTGGTGCGTCGGGGGCTCGGCTTTGCCAACGCGTCGATCCTAGCCGATGATGGGGCGTGATCGAATACCGACCCCACCTGGTCCGTCCATCGTGCGTGCTCGCACCCAGAAGCCGCCCTGCGCTCGTATCGCCCCTCGTTCTCATGCTCGCGATCGTGCTGGCCCTTTCGTGCGGGGCCTCGTGCGGTGGTTCTTCGCAGCGGTCCGTGGTGGCACCGGTGGCCACCGATGCGGCCTGGATCCCGCAATTTCTGGGCGGTCCCGCAGACGTGACGGTGATGGTGCGCCCGAACGCCATCCACTTCGACGCGTACTGGGGGCCGCTCGTCTCGCGCTTGATGGCGCACGAGAAGGGCGACGCGTACACGCGGATGTCCGTGCAGCAGCTGGCGTCGGCGCGCCAGATCGACATGTACGTCACGCTGCGCGATCCCCTGCGTCTGTACGGCGGTCACGGAAAGGGCGCGGACGCCACGGCGATCGGGTGGGTCGCGATCGTCTACGGCATGCCACCGACCGACCCGGCGGGTCTGCGCATGGACCACGGCCAGCCCGTGTTCGCGGCGCCGATCCGGTTGCCCTCGGGCGTGCTGATGTTCAACGGAGATGGGAACCTTGCGAGCGAGTCGTCGGGCCTCTCGCCCACGCTGTTCTTCACCGCGGATGGCGCGTGGATCGCGACCGATCAAGTCTCAGCACCGCACGTGCGCGACTTCTTGAGCCGCACCCCCAACGCGCCACCGCAGCTCTCCACCGCGACCGACGGTCTTGCGGGGATCACGATGAGCGTGACGAGCATGAAGTTCGTGGACTCCGGCAAGAACGCGAACTCCGCCATGATGGCGGGCGCAGTGGCTGCCGGTCTGGGGCTGCGTGGCGGCGCGAACGGCGCGCTCGAGGGCTACGCCGACTACGCGAGCTCCGCCGACGCGGACCGCGCCCTCAAATCGTTCGAGGCGGAGTGCGCCGCGAAGCCGAACGAGTGCTCCATCCAGCCAGGATTCTTCAAGGAGGCGAAGGCCGAGAAGGACGACAAGCGGCTGCTCGTGACGCTCGCATTCAGCGACGCGCTGCTCCGCTCAATCAAGAACTACGACCCTTAGAAGGCCGGCGTTTTTCGCCGATCCCTTCGGGCTGGGCGCGCTTTTCGTTCCGGTGCGTGCTCACGACCGAGAGGTCGTTCCGCGCGCTCCTCACGAGAAAGCGCACCCAGCCCTCGGTCTCGACGAAAACCGTCCGGCCTTCTCGTGTGATGGTTTTACGATCAGGATGGTTTTACGATCAGGAACTGCGGGCGGCTTGGCGGCGGGCCCTCGCGGCGAACCACGCACCGGAGAGCGCGAAGAAGAACGCGAAGAGAGCGCCCGCACCCACTCGACCGTCGCTCGGGCCCGTGTTGCAGCCGCTGGTGGTGGTCGGGGAATCCGCGAACACGGCGCCAGCGTCTGCGTCTCCGGCGTCCGGGGCGCCGGCGTTGTCGGTCACGCTCGTGACCACCGTGAAGGAGCCGCGATCGCCCGTGGCGTCAGCGAACGCGGGGGCGAGGGACGCGGCGACGGGCTCGAACGCTGCCTCGATCGCCGCAACGTCCGTGTCCTTCGTGCCCTTCGCGAGCATGAGGACGATGCCTAGCGTGAGCGGGCCCGTGGCCTTCGCAGGCACGCGCGTACCATTCGTGGCGATCACGTCCTGGATGGTGATCGTCTTGCGCGAGGCCGTGACCGTGAGTGGCGCAGAGCCGAACCACGGAAACGTCTGCTGCGTGATGGGGCCGCCTTGCAGTTGATCCATCTGGCCGGTCGTCACCATCGCTCCCTCGAGCACGCCGAACGGTGGCACCTCACTCGCGTCGGCAAGGCCCATCACGTAGAGATCCAGCATGGAGTAGTGCACGGTGCTCGGCGCCTGACCGCTGGCCGTGAACGTCCCGTCGCCGTTGTCCTTCCACGCGTTGCCGCCCGCGGGTGAGCCCTTCGCGTCCATCCAGAACGACCAGTGGAACGGGAAGCCGATGAGCTCGTCCTTTGTCGGTGCTGCCCCGCCATCCGCGGCGCCGCCGTCCGTCACGGGAATGCGCAGCGCGGGTCCCCACACGTGCGTGAGCTCGAGGAGGAACAGGTAGCGTGCGAAGCCAGCCGGGGGTGCGCCTTGCCGCTTCGCGCGGGCGTCGAGCTCGGTGAAGTCGTTGTGGAGCAGGATCGCGCGCACGGGTGACGCGAAGGAGGTCTTGAGCGTCCCGTCGCCGCCGTACTCGTTGTCCAGGCCGATGCCGGTCACGTCGTTCGCGAGCGGATCGAAGAGCGTCTCGATGGCGTTCCCGTCCATCTTGAAATTCGTCCACACGCTGATGACATCCGGTCGCTTCGCGCCGCTTGCGTCGTATTGCTTCAGTACCTCGTGCGTGATCGGATCGGTGCTCGAGATCTTGGCGGCGAGCGAGCCGTCGTCCATGAGGGTGACGAAGGAGCGTGCCTCCGCGCTGGCCGCCACGAAGGTGAAGGCCACGGCGGCTGCGGAACCAAGAAGCGTGCGGCGTGAAGCGTGATGCATGCCGTGTACGTACGTCGGCGCGGCTCACTGCGACAATTAATCCACGGCCCCGAGCCATTAATCCCAGCGGGCTGCGGCCGTGCCCCGCCTATGCTCCGGCGCATGCCCCGGCGCGCCCCTCGATCTGTGCTGTTTTTTGCGCTCCTCGCGGCCGTGGCGGCCTGTGGCTCTCCCGCTCAGCCTGTCGTGGCACCGGCCTCCGTGGAGGTCCCAGGAGCGCCCACGAAGGCCGCGCCCACCCTCTGCGATGCCACGCCGCGCATCCTTGGCGAGCTCACGGAGGCGCTGGAGCTCACCGTGTACGTGGCGCGCGGCACGCCGGCGCTCGAGACGTTCGCGAAGGACCTGGAGACGCTGCTCTCCAACATGGCGGCGTCCACCAAGAAGGGCCGCGTGTCGTTCCGCATCATCCCGACCAGCAACGACGCAGGCAAGGCCGCGGCCAAGGACGCGGGTCTGGTGATACAGACGTTTGGCGAGGCCGTGAAGGACGATACGGCGCTCATCACGCGCGCCTACTCCGGTGTGGTGCTTCGCTACGCCGGTCAGACGGATCTCATCAAGTACCTGCCACCCGACGGCATCGACGGCGTGGAGCTCTGGCTGGACACCAAGATCCGCGAGCTCCATGCGAAGGCAACGAACACCACGTTCCACATAGGCCTCGTGACGGGACATCACGAGCGGAGCCTTGCCGGCGAGAAGCTCGCGCCGGGTGCCCGCTTCAGCATGCTGTCGCTCTTCACGGAGCACTTTCCGTTGTATCGCCTGGAGCCAGTGGACCTGACCAAGGGCGACGTGGACGCTGCGTTCGACGGCCTCATCCTCACCCAGCCCGAGGACGATCTGGACGACGCGTCCCTTGCGCGCCTCGACGCGTTCGTCATGCGCGGCCGCGCGCTGGTCGTGGTCGCGAGCGCGGCGAACATGAAGGAGGGCGATCCGGCAATGACCGTGACGCTCGGCACGCACCGCTTGAACAGGCTGCTGATGGGCTATGGCGTCGAGCTTCACGAGGACATCGTGCTGGACCTTGGCAAGTCGTGGTCCGCAACGACGACCACGGGGACGGCGCGTTTCCCGTACATTCCGCTGCTCTCCGGCGACGACAGCAGCACGCGCTCCACCGCGATGCAGACGCGCGCGTCCGTCTTCCTCCGCGCGACCGACGTCGCGTTCCCGTTCGCGTCGTCCCTCACCCTTGATCCGACGAAGCAACCCGCTGCCACGTTCACCACGCTTGCCACGAGCAGCGACCAGACGATCCGCTCGCGAACGAGCGGACCGATGTGGCCGAAGACGTCCTTCGACAAGGGCCAGGCGGGACCTGCGGTCGTGGCCGTGCAGGTGGAGGGGCCACTGACCTCCGCGTTCGGCAAGGGCAAGAGCCAGGGCCGTGGGCGCGTGTTGGTGCTCGCGTCATCGTGGGCGTTCGCGAATCCGTTCTGGTCGGCGAACGCGAGCGGGGACGCAGTCCTGCCTGGCGCGCAGGACTCGGCGCTCGCAGCGCTCGGTACGCCGTATGCGCAGACGCAGATGGTGCAGGACATCCTCACCATGAAGAACACGCTCGACTGGGCCTCGGATGGAGACCTTGCTCGATGCGCGCCTCAGACGCGCAGCACGGGGACGTCGGGCGACAAGCGATAGCCGCCCTTGTCGCTCTCCAGCGCGGAAAGACCGGAGCTGCGGAGAGAGCTCACGAGCACGCGGAGCCGGTTCTTGGCGGCCTCTCCCGCAATCTTCTCGCCCGGCCATCCCGCGAGCACGAGATGGCTGGATGCCACGAATGCGCCTGGCTCGGCGAGTCGTCGTTCAAGGAGGAGCGTGACCACGCGCAGCGCGGCGGGTCGGCTCGCAAGATCGACGTCACCCTTGCCAGGGAGCGTGATGCGCGTTCCCGAGAGCACGAGCGCATCTGCGGGCGGCGCCATCCTGAAGATCGCGGCAGAGAGCAGCGCGGCGACGATGCGTTGATGCTGTCCGAATGGCTCCGCGGGAAGCTCCGCGAGCCTGGCGCGCGCGGCGTCCACGTTGCCCTCAGCGAGCAAGATGTGCACCGCCGCCACGGCGCAGAGCGCTTGCGACGAGGGAGCGGCAGCAGAGACCGCGGCCTTCGCCCGCGTGAGCGCGGCGTGCGCACCTTCCATATCGGCAGTTGTCGCACAGGCCGTCGCCAGGTAGCCGAGCGAGAGCGTCGCCAGCGTCGGATCGCCCACGAGCTGCGCGAGCTCCGCGGCGGCCTCGAGATCACCGCGCGCCGCCGCAGCCTGCCCGCCGAGCAGCTGGGCGATGGCGCGATCCATGAGGAACGTTGCCTCGTAGCGGCGGTCGCCAGCGACACGAAGGAGCTCGATGGCGCGACCATAGTGGTCCATGGCCCGCAGGTGGTCGCCGCTCGCGCGCGCCGCATTGCCAAGATAGCCCAGCAGGATACCGCGCATGGCCGGGGCCCGCGCATCACCGAGCCGCGCAAGCCCCGCCTCGTACTCGTGCCGCGCGGCCGCGTGTTCTCCCAGGTCCTGCAGCAGGAACCCGAGCCGTGCGCGCGACCGCACCTCCAGCAGCAGGAGGCCTGCCTTCGCGCACAGGTCGAGCGCCCGCAGGTAGAACTCGCGGGCGCGTGCGGGCTCGCGTAGCGAATGATGCACGACAGCGACGCTCGCGGTCGCGCGCGCGAGCAGCTCCAGTGAGTTCGCCGCCTCCGCCGACGCCAGGGCGCTCGTCTGCGCTCGTAGCGCATCTGCCAGGTCGCCCTTGGCCTGGTGAACGTCGCCGAGCAGGTTCAGGAGCCGCGCGCGTGAGGTCTCGTCGGCGGCGAGCGCAAGCGCTTCGTCGTAGCGCGTTCCCGCCTCCGCGAGCTGGCCCAGTGCAAAGAGCGCCGCGCCCCACGCTGCCTTTGCGTTCATCTCCAGGGACCGTGCACGAGGAGCGATGCGTGGCGCCATGCAGGCGTGTGCGGCGTGCGTGACCAGCTTCGTCGCCTCGCCTGCCGCGACCAGCACGGGCCCGAGCGCCGTCACCGCGGCGAGCGCGAGATCGTTCATCGCATCACTGTGGGCGCCCGCATCCTCCGCGCGCTCGCAGATCGCAAGCAGGTTCTCGGTCTCCGTGGCAACGCTCGCCCCTGGATCGTGTGCATACTGCACGTAATAACGCGCATGCGCGAGCACGAGCTCGGCTCCACGCGAGCCCACCTTCTGCGCCGCAAAGTCCCGGATGGACTCCAGCATGTCGAGCCGCTCGCTCCCCGCGAGCACCAGAAGCGATTTGTGGCGGAGCGAGAGCACGAGCTCGTCCGCGTTCGCGCCGACCACCGCGCGTGCGGCGGCAGCCGAGAATCCAGCGCGAAAGACCGACGCCGCTGCCAGCGCGCCGCGCTCTTCTTCGTCCAGCAGGTTCCATGACCAGTCGATCGCGTCGTACAGCGTGCGCTGGCGCGGCTCCGAGCGGGCATGTGCTCGCCGGAGCACCGTGAATCGATCCGACAGTCGCGAGAGCAGCTCCGGCGCGCTCATGGTGGAGAGACGAGCGGCGGCGAGCTCGAGGGCCAGCGGGAGACCGTCCAGGCGCGCGGCGATCTCCTCCAGCACGGCGGGCTCGGCGTCGAACGCGGGGCGAAGTGCCCGCGCGCGCAAGGAGAGCAGCACTGCCGAATCCGAGGGCGCCTCACGCGTGCCGAACGTGGCGAGCGGCGCAAGCTCGAGCGGGACCTCGCCCGGGATCCCGAGCACCTCGCGCGACGTGACGAGGAAGGATGTGCCCTTTGCGGCCAGCCCGAGCTCGTGAAGCACGCTGGCCGCCGCATCCGCGATCTGCTCCACGTTGTCGAGCGCCAGGAGGACCCGCGACCGTGCCGTGAGCGCGCGTCGCACGAGCAAGAGCGCCTCCTCGTCGGTACGCGGGCTCACGCGAATCTCGAGCGCCTCGCACAGCCGCGACAGCAGATCTGCGCGCGTGCGAGCGCTGGCGA
Source organism: Polyangiales bacterium (assembly GCA_038230375.1). Classification (GTDB taxonomy): domain Bacteria; phylum Myxococcota_A; class Polyangia; order Polyangiales; family Polyangiaceae; genus JANXLV01. Next base: position 47,443 of record JBBRNJ010000031.1, read on the forward strand.
GAGATACCCAGTGCGCCTCGTCGAACGCCGCGCGAGAGTAGAGCTCGCGAGCGAGCGTCGTCTTGCCGATGCCGCCAGGCCCCCAGAGCGTGAGGATGCGGCTCGCACCGAGCAACTCTGTGGCGCGCGTGAGGTCGAGAGCGCGGCCGATCAGCACCGCACGAGTCTAGCGAGAATGCCCGGTGAAGACGACGGTCTCGCGGCAGTCACGGCGCCGCGCACCAGCGTCAGCCCTGGGCTCGAAGCGCCTCGAGCCGCTGACGGAACACGGCGCGTCCGCGTGTCTGCTTGTCCTTGTCCTTCGCGGCCGCCGCCAGGTGCGAGATGCCGTTGGCCTTCTCGAAAGGTCGCGACGGCCTTCTCGGAGAGCGGAGGCGTCGGGGTGTAAGGAGCGACGTCGGCCCCGCCCTTCGCGGCGATCTTCGCAGCGGGCTTCTTCCTGGACGCCATGGAGTTCGAGGCTACGGCGGCGGAACACCGAGGGTCAACGGTACGCCGACGGCGACCTCGACTGAGCAACCGGAAACATAGGTGACACTTTAGACCGGGCACATGGGTGACACTTTCATGCACTCTGCACGTGTTTGACCCAAGGTGCTGCGGTCGCCGTAGGGACGAACGCTGCCTCGATGGCGCCGAACGTCTCCGTTGCGCGGACTGGGCCTCCCGCCCTGGGCGTTTCAGAACGTTCACCTCCCAGGTGTACGGCGCGCAAGGAAATGCCGACAAAACCGCAAATTCATCCGAATTTGTACACCTGATAGGTGTACTCGGTTTTTCGGCGATTCACGAGGCGGGTGCCAAGGGCGGCGCGGCGGTCGCCATACGGTGCCACCAGAGCAGCGTCGCTACCTGTAGAGCCTCGACCTCGAGTGAGACTTCGACCTCGACCTCGACACCGACTTCGACTGCGACCTCGACCATGACAACTTCGACGACAGAACGGCCTCGACCCTGACCCTTTCCCTCAAACCTTCACCTCCCACTTCCGCTTTTCCTCTCCCCTTGCCCTTTTTCCCTTCTTTTTCCCTTCTTCTTTCGCAACACTGGATGCTGTGAAAAATTTCGTCGTCGTCCAGGCCGCCATCGCCGTGGGTATCGCGGCTGCGCTCGGCACCAGCATTCCTCTCGCTCGCGGTGATGCGCGGTCTCAGACCATCGCTGCTTCCGAGATCAAGGAGGGCATGAAGGGCTACGGCCTCACCGTGTTCAAGGGCACCGAGCCCGAGCGGTTCGACGTGGAGGTCGTGGGCGTCCTCAAGAACTTCCGGCCCGCGCAGGAGCTCATTCTCGTGAAGACACCGCACCCGCGGCTCAACATCACGAAGAACGTCCGCGGCATGAGCGGTAGCCCGATCTACTTCGATGGGCGGCTCGCCGGCGCGTACGCATACTCGTGGGCCATGTTCCAGACGGAGCCCGTCGCTGGGGTCACGCCCATCGCGCCGATGCTCGCAGAGCTGCACCGCCCCATTCCGCCGGGCTTCTGGCCGCTCGAGGGTCAGGGCGTGCTGCCGTCTGCGCCCGCAAGCGCGGTTCGCCCCCAGAAGCAGGCCACGCTCACGCCCACGTCGTGGGACGGCGCGCCCGGCGAGTACGATCTGGAAGCGCATGCGAAGAAGCTCGCGAGCCGCTTCTCTCCGCCCGATCCGGCGCGGCCGCTCGTGCCCTCGGCCACGCCCGTCATGATGGGCGGCGTCGGTGATCGCACCGCCGACTACGTGCGCAAGCTCTTCGAGCCGCTCGGCCTGGACCCGATGCAAGGCGGTGGTGGTGGCGGCGGCGCGCAAGATCCGAACGCACCCATGCACTTCGTCGACGGCGGCTCGCTCGGCGTTTCGTACGCCAGCGGCGACGTCTCGTTCTTCGGGCTGGGCACCGTCACCCACGTCGAGGGCACGCGGGCGTGCGGCTTTGGCCACCCCATGATGGAGGCCGGAAACATGGCCTTCCCCACGGCCATCTCTCGCGTGCTCTGGATCTTCGCGAGCGATCAGCACTCGTCCAAGATCGGCGAGGCGATCCGCCCGCTCGGCGCGCTCGTGCAAGATCGCCAGAGCGCCGTTGTCCTGGACGAGACCAAGACCGCGCCCACATTCCCCGTTCACGTGGAGATCAAGGGCGTCGTCGGCGCACCCAAGCTCGTGTGGGACGCAAACATCGCAGAGGACAAGTTCATGGCGCCGGGCATCGCGGCCAGCGTGATGGGCTCCGCGATCGAGGCGACCACCAGCGAACGTCGCGATTGCACGTGGAAGCTCGTCTCCAAGCTCAAGGTGCGTGGCCACGGTGAGATCGTCCTCGAGGATTTCGGCATCGCGGTCGGAGGCATGCTGGACGCGGGTGAGCTCGGCGGCTCGCGCATCATCCGCGCGCTTGGTGACGTGATCAACAACCCGTGGGAGGACGTGAAGATCGAAGGCATCTCCAGCGTGCTCACGGTCGACTACACGCGCGAGGTGTTTCGCCTGCGCGGCGTGGAGCTGCTCGATGCCGTGGTGGACGCCGGCCAGGACGCGCGCGTGCGGGTGAAGCTCTTCCCGCTACACGGACCCGAGACCTCGCGGATCCTCCAGTTCAAGGTGCCCGAGGAGCTCGCCGGCAAGGACGTGGAGGTGGAGATCCTCCCCGGCTACTCGATCGCGCCGGACGTGGCTTCACCCGAGAGCCTGAACGAGCTGCTCGCGAACGAGACGCGCGCCACGCTCGCGCCGCGGACGCTGGTCACGCAGATCAAGACGGCGCAGGGCGTGGTCTTCCACGGACACATCGCGCAGCACCTGCCTTCGTTCGCGATGGATGCGCTTCGCGCGACCGGTACCAATACGGGGCCGGATGCGATCACGAGCTACGCGCGCGCGGTCTTCCCCGTGGACCGCTACGTGGACGGTCACGACAAGGTGAAGATCAAAGTCCGCCACGTCCTGCGCTGAAACAGCGTCGGATCGAGGCGGCGCTTTTTCTACTCGATGGTGTGGCAGCCCTTGCAGCCGAAGCCCGTGTTCGTCTTCATGTCGTAAGGCTTCTCGCCGAGCGCCTCGGCCATGGTCGGCTCGACGACCTCGTGCATCCACTTCACCATCTCCGGCTTCGCGGCCTGGAGCTTGGCGAATCCGTCGCCCGACATCTTGAGGTGCGGGAGGAACTTGTGCGGGTCCTGGTAGCTCGGACCGTGGCAGTTCTTGCACGTGAAGGCGCCGTTGCCGTACTTCGTGGCATCGTGATCCGCGAAGGCCTTGCCAAGGCGCGGGAGGACGACCGTCTTCATGCGCTCGGCCTTCTGCTCCTTCGTGGTCAGAGAGTCGAACGGCGCCAGCGGTGTGCCGGGAGCCGGGGGAGTGGTCGCTGCGGTCGTTGGGGCTGCGGTCGGAGCGGCCGTCATCGCGCTGGAAGGAGCAGCGGAGGGCGTGGGCCCGGTGCCACCTTGCGGGGTGGTCGGTGCGGGCTCGTTGCCGCCGCAAGCCATGAACAGAGCAAGGGGCAGCGCGAAGAGAGAGGCTGTCAGGGTTCGCATGGCCGAGTGTCATAGCAGGAACCGGACGAATCTGCAAAACCTGAGGATGAAACAGTCTGGTGCCGCCGGCTGACCCATACGCGAGGGGGGACGATTTCAGGGCCTCAGGCCCGTCAACGTTGCGAATCCAGAGCCGCTCACCGATGATCAGGAGGTGACACCCCCGACCGAGAAGAGAGGCGCAAGGCTTGCCGCGGCGGCTTTCGGGGTCATCGTGCTCGTGCTCGCGCTCCTCGCGTGGGTCATGCGCCCTGCGAGCGGCGGCTCGGATCTGGCTCAATTTGTCGGGCGGTTCCACACGCTCGCGCTGCATCTACCCATCGGGGCGCTCGTGCTGCTCGCGCTCGCGGAGGCTCTCACGTTCGTGCCGCGGCTCCGCGCGAGAGCGTTGCCGGTGGCGGACGTGGTGCTGCCGTTCCTCGCGGCGACCTCAGCCGTTTCATTCACGCTGGGCGTGCTGCTCGCGAGCGGCGGCGGCTATCCGTCGCGTCTGCTCGTGCTTCACCGCACCCTCACGCTGATCGGCCTGACGTTCATCGCGGCGTGTGCGCTCTTTCATGCGCGAGAGAAGAGGAATGCGTATCGCGTGGCGCTGTTCCTTGCGCTCAACACGATCTCCATCGGCGCGCACTTCGGCGGCTCCATGACCCATGGTGATGGGTACCTGGTGAAGCTTGCGCCCGAGCCGATCCGCCGGCTCGCGGGCGTGGAGGCAAGGCCGGCACCGAAGGCGCCGGAGCCTCCTACGACGAACGGAGATCCGCTCGTGTTCGCGGACATCATCCAGCCGCTCCTCAAGCAGAGGTGCGCGGAGTGCCACGGCGACAGCAAGGTGAAGGCCGGACTGCGGCTCGACTCGTACGCGGCGATCATGAAGGGCGGAGAGCATCCACCCACCGTCAATCCGGGCCACGGTGCGCAGAGCGAGATCGTCCTGCGCATGAAGCTGCCGCTGGACCACGACGATCACATGCCGCCCGACAACAAGCCGGGGCTGACGGCGACGGAGATCGAGCTCGTGCGGTTCTGGATCGATCGCGGCGCCACCGAGACAATGCACGCGAGCGAGGGCATCGTGCCTGACGACGTCTCGCATCTCCTGCGCGATCGTGCGGGCGGTGTGATGCAGCAAGAACCGGTGCCGGCAAACACGACGGCCGCAAGGAAACCCGAGCCCGCGAAGACCGAGCCTGCCAAGACCGAGACGAGCAACGCGGAGGCAACACCAGCGCAACCAAGCGAGCCAGGCGACCGTGCGGAGCGGCTCGCGTTCCGGGACGACGTCGCGCCCATGCTGCGGGCGCGCTGCAGCTCGTGCCACGGAGCCACCAAGAGCAAGGGCGCTCTGCGCGTGGACTCCTTCGCAGCCGTGTCGTCGGGCGGAAAGGCGCACGGCGGCGCGCCGTCGCTGCTCGCGCGCACCCTGCTTCCGACGACCGATGGGAAGCACATGCCGCCGCCCGACGAGCCGCAGCCGACAGCGAAGGAGCTGGCGCTGCTGGGGTACTGGGTGAATCACGGGGCGAGCGAGACCATGAAGGAGTCGGAGCTGCCAGCGGGCATGAGGGGGTACAAGCCGACAGCGACATCGACAGCGACGACGACCTCGACCTCGACCTCGACCTCGACCTCGACCTCGACCCCGACCTCGACCTCGACCTCGACCTCGACCTCGACCTCCGACCCTTCCCTTTCCCCGTCCGACACCGTCGACCTCTGGGGTGATGTCGTGAAGCTCGTGCTCGAGCGTCGCTGCGGCGCTTGTCATGCGGGGCCCGATGCGGAGGGTGGTCTTCGCGTCGCGGACGTTGCTCGCATGATCTCCGAGAAGGACGTCGTTCCTGGAAAGCCAGAGGAGAGCCCGCTGGTGACGCGGTTGATGAAGCCTCTCGCGGATGATTCGCATATGCCGCCTCCGAACAAGCCTCAGCCGACCGCCGACGAGATCGCGATGGTCAAGGCGTGGGTCGCAGATGGCGCGAAGACCAGCGCTCCATTCGCGAAGAGCCGCGTGCCGGCGTCGGTGCTCGCTGCGCCCACGGAGCCTCCGTCTCCACCACCCGCGAGCAACAGCGCGCACGCGGGTGAGCCGCAGTCCGCCGTGGCAGCCTTGAAGGTGCCACCTGGCAGTGGCGGGTGCGGCGCATGTACGATCGGCGTGGGAACCGGCGAGCGCGCGAGAGATGGCGACGACGCGCAGGATCTGCGCGGGCTGTGGCTCTTCGTGCTGGGCCTTGGGTTCGTGGTACTAAGGCGTCATGGCGGCGCCGCAAACCGTCTTCCAGAGTGAGTACCTGACCTCCGAGAGCGTCGGCGTTGGTGTCGCGCTCGTCCTCCTGTTGGCGGCACGCGCGCTTCTTCGCAAGGAGGCGCAGCGCTCTGCGCGCGCACCGGCCGTTTTCCTGGCGCTTCATCTCATGGCGCAGCTGCTCCTGCGCGTGCTCCCCGAGCACGAGCCGTCTGCGCGCGCGGCGACGCTCGTGTCCGTGGTGCTGCTCTTCGCGTCGATCGGCCGAAGCGGCGTGCTGCTCTCGCTGGACGTGGTCATGGGCTCGCGCCTGGCGCGCCCGGTGCCGCGCATCTTCCGCGACATCATACAAGGTGTAGTCTACATCGTTCTGTTCCTGGTCGCGCTGCGCACCGCGGGCGTGGAGCCGGGCTCCATCCTCACGACGTCCGCGCTGCTCACCGCGGCGGTCGCGCTGTCGCTGCAGGAGACTCTCGGCAACCTGATCGCGGGCCTGGCGATCCAGGCGCAGCGCCCGTTCGACGTGGACGACTGGATCCAGTTCGATGCCGAGCCGAAGCACATCGGCAAGGTGCTCGAGATCAACTGGCGCGCAACGAAGTTGATCACCCTGGACGAAGTAGAGATCGTCGTGCCCAACGCGACGCTCGCGAAGGCGCCCATCACGAATTTCACGAAGCCCACGAGCGCCTCGCGCCGCTCGCTCTACGTGCAGGTGCCAGCGGACGTGCCACCGCACGCGGTGCGCAGCGCCGTCATCCTGGGGCTTCCTGGCGCGCCAGGCGTGCTCACCAGCCCCCCGCCCACAGTGGTGATGAACGCGTTCGTCGACGGCAACATCGAGTACTGGATCCGCTTCTTCACGGCCGACTTCCACCTGCGCGACGGCGTCGACAGCGCTGCGCGGGAGCGCATCTGGTACTCGTTCGCGCGCGCCAACATCCCCATCGCCTCGCCGGGTCGCGCCGTCAAGATGGAGGAGGTCTCCATGGACACCCGCGCGCGCGACGAGGGGCTGCAGACGAAGGCCCGCTCCGAGGCGCTCGGCAGAGTGGACTTCTTGCGCGTGCTCTCCGCGGAGCAACGCCATCGCCTCGCAGAGGCAAGCCGCATCCACGTCTACGGCGCAGGTGAGCGCATCGTCATCGAGGGCCAGTCCACGACCGAGATGTTCATCGTGAAGCGCGGCACGGTCGCGATCTTGCGCGGCCAGGACGGCGCGCAGGTCCACGTGGCAACGCTCGGCCCCGGGGAGTTCTTCGGCGAGATGGCGCTGATGACCGGCGAGCTACGCAATGCAACGGTGCGAGCAGAGATGCCGACGAAGCTCATCAGCGTCGACTACGAGGCGATCAAGGGCGTGCTCGAGGAGGCGCCCGAGCTGGCCGCGCTGATCAGCCGTGTCATCAGCGAGCGCCAGGCCGCACACGCGGCGAAATCGATCGGGAAGTTGGAAGCAGCGCAGGTGGTGGAGGAACACAGCACGCAGCTACTGGGGAGAATCAAGAAGTTCTTCGCCTTGTGAGTCGCATCTGAGCGTACGCTTCTCGAACGACCGGTGTCGTGAGAGGGAGTGGCGACATGAGAGCTGGCCTGCTGTTCGGGGTGATGAGCGTCGTGCTGCTTGGCTCGGCTTCTGCGCAAGCACACTTCAAGCTCGAGCAGCCAGCCGACTGGCTCCAGACCGATGCGAACGGCGATCCGCTCGGCGCGACGGGGACGCAGAAGATGAACCCCTGCGGCGGAGGCGATCCGTCCGGCCTCATCACCGAGGTCAACGCGGGCGCGACGATCCACATCAAGCTGACGGAGACGGTTCCCCACGGTGGGCACTACCGCGTGGCGTTCGTACCCAAGTACACCCCCGTCAACATGGACATCCCCGAACCCAAGGTGACCGGCACATGCGTCTCTGCGGCGGTCGAGAACCCCGTCGTGGCGCCTGTGCTCGCGGACGGTCTGTTCGATCACACGCAGGCGACCGCGACCGCCGGCAAGGTCTGGGAGACCGACGTGAAGCTCCCGAGCACCATCGGCCCGGGCACTCTCCAGATCATCGAGTTCATGACGCCCCATGGCGCGCCCTGCTTCTACCACCACTGCGCGCAGCTCGAGCTCGTGGGACCGGACGCGGGGATCCCCGACGGCGGCTCCGTCGTGCTCGGTGACGCGGGCGCTGGAACGACCGCGGACGCAGGTGGGACCGGCGGCGGAGGCGGCGGCACGGGTGGCGGCACCGGAGGCGGCACGGGCGGCGGCACCGGCGGGGGCAATGGTGGTGGCGCGGATGGCGGCGGTTCGAACACCGCGGCGCCTACGGGCAACAGCGGTGGCTGCAGCGTTGGCGGAGGTCCCGTGTCGAGCCTCATGCCTCTCAGCATCTTCGGGCTCGCCGTCGCATCGATGTTCCGGCGGCGGCGCAAGGCCTGATCGAGCCTCGACGTTTCGTTTCCCGCCTACTTCATCATCATGCTGCATTCGCCCTTGTTGCCGTGCGTTCCTTGCGCGAGGCAGGCTCGGTAACAGCGGTTGGCGTTTCCTCGATCGCCCTGCTCCTGGTAGGCGGCGCCAAGGTAGAGCCAGGAGTCTGCATCGGTGGGGTCAAGGGCGACGGCGTGCTCACCTGCGGTGATGGCTTCCTTCAGGCGCCCTGACTCGAGCGCTCGCTTCGCGCGATCTCGCTCTTGCCTGGCCTCTTCTGGGTTGCTCGACAAGGACGCGGACGATGCATCGGTGGATGCCCCCGCGTCCTGCGTGCTCTGGTCGCTCGCGTCTTCGGTCGTGGTGAGCGCGAGCGCGCCGGCGTCGCTCGGTGTGGATGCGGAGGTGGTCGCCGCATCCTGGTCCGTGGCGACGATCGTGCTCGCGCTGGGTGATGCGCTGCTCGGCGTGGTGGATGTGGGTGCGGTGGGCTCCGGTGCATTGGCGCTGGTCTGCGCCGCGCTCACGGACGGAGGCGGCGGCGGCGGCTCTTCGGTGCGCGTCGCGTGGCGCACGGCAGCGATCGCCGTGAGCGCGAGGCATCCACCCACGAACCACGTAACGACGCGCACGTTCTTCTTGCGGCGCTCCTTGGCTTCGGCGGAGAAGACGCGGAGCTGGGGCTCGTCCAGGTCGTCGTCCATGCCCATGCCATGCGGCATACGCGGCGGCGGGGGCGCGAAGAACTCCGCGTGGTGCAGACCGCTGTCCTCGCGTTGCTCACCGGACTTGGTGCTCAGGCTGGGTGTGCTCTTCGGGAACAACCCCTTCCCCGAGCCGGGCGCCTTCGGGATGCTGTCAGTCTTGACGGCGACGCTCGGAGGCGGCGTGCTCGCACGCTGGCTCTTCACCGAGCTGACCGAGCTGATGGATGTGGTGCTCGGCGGAGGCGTGGACGGAAGGGTCTTCGAGCTCGAGAGCGCTGGCGGCGCAGAGCGACGAGCCTCTTCCTTCTTCTTCGGCTGCGAACGTGATTTGTTCTTCTTCACGGGGCGGCAGTGCTCATTACCATAGCCTCAAGGTCCCTGCGCAGCTGCCGTTCACCGGGGAGATGAGCATCTCTTCCATGGGCTCCGCTACGGCTGGGATGGCCGCTGCGATGACGCGCCTGAATGATGTTGCCTCGCAGGCCGCGTCGGGAGACGTGGACATGGCATCGCAGGCCGTGGGCCTTGCACGGGCGAAGACGCAGCTGCGTGCAAGCGCCGCAGTTCTGCGCGCAACGAACGAGATGATGGGCACGCTGCTCGACGTGGTCGGTTGAGAGTCAGCGAACCACGAGCACGGAGCAGTGCGAGTGACGGACCACCGCCTCTGCGACGCTTCCGAGCAGAAGACGCGTGAGCCCCGTGCGGCTGCGGCTGCCGAGGATCACGAGGTCCGCCTGGAGCGCCTCTGCACGCGCGAGGATCTGGTCCGACGGTTTGCCGTCTGCCTGCTCGCCCGAGGTGAAACCGTACTGCTTCACCAGACCGTCGAGCGTGGTCTTGCCGAGGTTCGCGAGCTCGGCCATGGCCTGCGTTGACGGTGGCGCCCACACGCCACCGAGCGGGCCCGAGGCGGCGGCGAGCGCGACAGAGGGGAGCTCCACCACGTGGAGGAGCGTCACGTCGTAGCCGCCCTTCGCCATGCGTCCGCCGATCTCGATCGCGCGCGTTGCTTCCTCGGCGAAGTCCGTGGCGACGAGGACATGCTTACCCTTGGTCTCTGGACGCGCGATGAGCACCGACGCCTTCGCATAACGGACGACGCGCTCCGCCACGTGCCCGAGGTACTTGTCGATTCCTTCGCGAACCTTTGCGCCCACGACGATCAGCGAGACGTCGTGCGCCTCTGCCGCGCGGACAATCTCGTCCTCGGCATCGCCGGTCTCGATCTGGACGGTGAACGCGTCCGGGGAAAGATTCAGCACGTTGCGCACTTGCTCGGTGGCGAGATCTGCGGCGCGCGTCGTGAGGTCCAGGGCCGCGACGCCTTCACTGCCGCCGGGCGTGGGGAGCAGCGGGTGATTGCGGAGGACGTCCGGGATCACATGCACCACGAGCAACTGCGCGCCGTTGAGGCGGGCCTGCGCCAGCGCGCGGCTCAGCGCGGGCTCCGATGCGGGGGTCAAATCGGTCGCGACGAGGATGGGGTTGGGGGCGCTCACAGGCTGGGACCTTATCTGATATCGTGTCTTCATGCGACGAGGGGCGATCGTGATCGTGGGGATTTCGCTGATCGGGATCGTTACGGCGATCGCATGTGGCGATAATGGACCAAGCGCGCTGTCGAACGGACAGACCCTTCCGCCAGGCACTGGTGGCGGCGACGTGGACGGCGGCACTGGCCCGTCACCCACGGGAAGCTCGCCCACGGACAGCGGACCATCGCCAGGCACCGACAGCGGCGGCAGCGACGCAGCTCTTGCGCGTGACCTGTCCACGGACCGCATGAAGTTCTTCGGCGCGTCTCGCTGCTCCGCCGCGGGACTCCTGCTGTGCGAGGACTTCGAGAGCGGCGCGCTCGACAAGAACATCTGGACCGTACAGGGCCAGACCCCGACCATCGACGGCGTGAAATCCGCGCGTGGTGCGAAGGCGCTCCACATCAACATCACCGGCAACGGCGCGTCGTACATCAAGGAGACGAAGACGTTCCCGGCGCCGAACAACACGTACTGGGGACGCGCGTTCGTCTACTTCAATCAGCTCCCCAAGCCCGACGTGGACGCGGGCTTCACGTACGCGCACTGGACGTTCGCGGCCGGCGTTGGCACCGGCGTGAAGGGCGAGATTCGCCTGAGCGGCCAGCTCCAGGCGGCGGGCAACATCTTCGGCGTGGGCACCGACTCCACGCCCGCAGAGGCGGGGACTGGTGACTGGACCACCTCCGACAACGATCCGGCGGGCGCGCCCAAGGTCGTGCCCACGGGCTCGTGGCTGTGCATCGAGTGGCAGCACTCCGGACAGACGAACGAGACGCGCTTCTTCTGGGACGCGACCGAGCACACGTCGCTGCACACCACGGCCATGAAGCATGGCGGCGTCCAGGCGAACCCGTACATCATGCCGAACTTCACGGAGGCATGGGTGGGCTGGCAGGAGTACCAGGCCAACGCTGAGCAGTTCGAGCTCTGGGTCGACGAGATCGGCATCGACGGCGCGCGTATCGGCTGCGTGCTCTGAGCGGACCGACGGAAGAAATCCTGCGGCTCACCCCGCCAGGTGAGAAGCGATCAGCTCGTACGATCTCCGCCGCGCCGCATGCTCGTGCACGGCCGTCGTGATCATGATCTCATCCGCGCCCGTCGTCTCCCGCAGCTCCGCGAGCTTCTTCGTCACGGTCGCCGCGCTCCCGACGAGCCCGCCATCGGTGTGTGGCACAAGGCGCATGTCCTCGTCGGTCCATGTGTACGCCTCTGCCGCTTCCACGCTCGGCAGCGGGAGGTCTCGCAGACCCTGCGAGAACTGCAGCCACCGCAGCCTTCCGCTCTGCGACAGGCGCTTCGCTTCTTCATCCGTGTCGGCCGCCAGTGCAGCGACCGCGAGAATGACATGCGGCTCCTTCGTGCGCGCGCTGGGCATGAAGTCGCGACGGTAGGCGCGCGTCACCTCCGCTGCATCGTCGGGTGCAAAGTGATGCGCGAACGCGAACGGCAGACCGTGCTTCGCTGCGAGCGCACCGCCGAACGCGCTCGAGCCGAGCACGTGCACCACTGGCGCCACCACGGGCGATGGCACCGCTACGATCGACGTCGCAAAGGGCGGACGGATCTCGAGATCGTCCGCGAGGAAGCCCTGAAGCGCGAACAGATCGTCCTCCATCGCGTCTGGTGGTGGCAGCTTTGCGTCCGCTGGAAGTCGACGCAACGCGCGCGCCGTGCGCCCATCGGAGCCAGGCGCGCGGCCAACCCCCAGATCGATGCGCCCCGGAAAAAATCCGGACAGCGTGCGAAACGACTCTGCGATCCTGAGCGGGGCGTGGTTCGGCAGCATGACGCCACCCGAGCCCACGCGAATGCGCGAGGTCTTCGACGCGACCACGGCGATGAGCACCTCGGGTGACGAGCACGCCATGCTCTTCGCGTTGTGATGCTCCGCAAGCCAGTAGCGCGCGTAGCCAAGGGACTCCGCGTGCACGGCGAGATCGATCGTGCTCGCGAGCGCGTCGCTCGGAGTCCTCCCGCTCGAGATGGGAGACAGGTCCAGCACGGAGAGCGGAAAACGCATGGCGCCCTCCATGCTAGACCCAGAGGCTACTTGCCCGTGACCTGCGTGCAGCCCTGCGTGTAGAGCCCGAGGATGTTGGTGCCCTTGTACTCGACCGAGTGAATCTCGGTGATCTGGCCGGCCTTCTTCGCCGAGTTGAGGCTCGCGTCGCCGAAGGCGAGCGCACCCAGGAAGCCAGTCGCGCAAGACTCGCCGGTCTTGTCGCCCGTCTTGCCCGGACCGTCCGCGGCGTAGGTCATCATCTTGTGAGGTGTCTGCGTCTGCGTGTAGAGCGACCCCGACGGATAGTCGCCCGCGCCGGTGACGGCCCCCAACGCGGAGCATCCCGTCGTCCCCAGAACGAGACCGACCAGGGCGATTTCTACGACTTTTGACTTCATTGTGTTCATGACCGCGTCCTCCGCGCCAGGGCACCGCCCGGCCGACCCTCGTACGCTACGATTGACGGCGAAAATGGCCCAAAAAACGGCGAAGGCTGTCGCCGCCATCTGCCGGGCCGCACTGGTAGCTCGACCATGGACACGCGAATCGTTCCGGGACTTTTGCGAGCGGCGAGAACCGCAGCTGACTGTTGCCGACTTGGAAATGGACGACGGGGGAAAGATGGGCCAGAAGGAGGCCCGTGAAGGTTTCCTCCGCTCTCCTGCCCCTGTTCGGCCTCGCGCTTGCCACGTCCTCTCTCGTCGCGTGCGTCTACGCGAGCGACGCGCCCACGCCGTTGAGCAGCGGCACGGGCACCGCGGCGGACGGAACCGATCCCGCCAATACGGACAGCGATGGTGGCGGCGGCACAAATAGCGGAGGTGGTGGTGGCGGAGGTGGTGGAGACACCGATGCTGGTGGTGGTGGTGGTGGCGGTGGGGGCACCGACGCGGGCAAGCAGTTCACCGATGCCGGCATGCAGTCGACGGACGCGGGCCAGGTCTCGGGCCCGCCCACGTGGACCACGATCTACGCGACGTACTTCGCAGCAGGGACGCCCGGCAACTGCGGCGCGAGCGGCTGCCACCTGGCCACGAACAAGGGCGTGAAGTGCGCCGACAAGGCGACGTGCTTCAGCACGCTCACGACGCAGGGCTACATCAGCGGCACGTCGAGCCCCCTCGCGACCACGCAGTCCTGCCTCACCTGGTACGGCAGCAACGGCAACATGCCCCCCTCCGGTGGCGCGAACACGAAGGCGAAGACGGCCATCAACGCGTGGGTCGCCGCAGGCGCATCGAACAACTGAGTTCGACTTCGAACTTCGACCTCGACCCCGACCTCGACCTCGACCTCGACCTCGACCTCGACCTCGACCCCGACCTCGACCTCGACCTCGACCTCGACCCCGACCTCGACCCCGAGCGGTGGTGGCCTGCGCCTCGACAACCTCGGCGACAAAGCGAAGGCGTTCTATCTGCCCGCCGGTTGCCTCGTCGTGACGGACGAGCCGGCGAAGAAGCAGATCGGATACTCGTCGCCCTCCGCGAACGAACGCGACCTCACGTACACGGCGACGAACCTGCAGATCAACAAGGCGACGATCGACTGGAAGGCGACCGCGAAGATCACAGTGACCGGCAACGACTACAAGCCGCCCTGCGCCTACTGAGAGAATCATCGCCCGCGCGCCTGGGTTCGTCTAACCTGAGGGCCAGGAGCGTCCGCGCTCCCAACCCCCTCCCCCATGCGAAAATTCTTTCTCTCCGTCCTCGCGCTCGCTCCTCTCTTCGTCACGCAGCCCGCGCCCGCGGTGGGTACGCGCACCTTCACGCTCGACACGCTCGAGAAGCTGTCCGGCGGTGACCTGAAGGGCGTGGCGATCGCATCGGACGGCACCGTCCACGCCGGCCTGACCGTGAGCAACGCGCCCATCACGGACGCGACCAGCGTCTTCAGCACGCTGGTCCAGAAGGACGGCACGCTGCTCGTCGGCACCAGCCCTGGCGGCAAGGTCTTCAAGGTGCAGGGTGAGACGGTGACCCTCTTCGCCGACACCGGCGCGCTCGCCGTGACCGCGATCGTCGAAGGTCCGGGCGGCGTGCTCTACGCGGCGACCATGCCGGATGGAAAGATCTTCAAGATTTCCCAGGGCAAGGCCGACGTGTTCGCGACCCTTCCGGACGTGACGCAGATCTGGGCGCTCATCGTCGACAAGGCGAAGACGGGCTTCTTCGCAGGCACCAACGACGGCAAGGTCGTTCGCGTGGAGCCGAGCGGACAGAGCAGCGTGTACCTCAAGACGGAGGAGGCGCATATCGTCTCGCTCGCTCTGTCGGACGCGGGCGATCTCTACGCGGGCAGCAGCGGCAAGGGCCTGCTCTACAAGGTCACGGGCCCGGGCCGCGCGGTTGTCGTCTACGATTTCCCGGGCGACGAGGTGAAGGCCATCGCCACGACGAAGAGCGGCTCCGTCTTCGCGATCGGCAACGAGTACAGCGAGCCGCCCGAGGCGCCGAAGCGCTCGGCCGCGGCGGGACGCGTCCAGTCCGGCGCCACCACTGGCACGAAGCAGAAGCCCGGGAAGGGCCAGCTTGTCCGCTTCGACACGCAAGGTCGACCGGAGAAGATGCTCTCCTCGACGGAGTTCCACTACATGTCGCTCGCGCTCGACGACAAGGGACAGCCCTACGTCGGCACTGGCGCAGAAGGTCGCGTCTACACCGTGGATGAGAACCACATCACGCAGCTCGTGCTCGATACGGACGAGCGTCAGGTCGGCGGGCTCGTGCTCAGCGGGCCCACGCAGGTCGTTGTCTCGAGCGATCCGCTCGTGGTGCATCGCGTGACGGGGCATGGCGGCACGGACTCCGTGTGGACCAGCAAGGCGCTCGACTGCGGCCTGCGCGCGCGCTTCGGTCAGCTCTCGTGGCACGGCACTGGCGCGGAGCTCTCCACGCGCACGGG
This sequence comes from Polyangiales bacterium, assembly GCA_038230375.1. Lineage (GTDB taxonomy): Bacteria > Myxococcota_A > Polyangia > Polyangiales > Polyangiaceae > JANXLV01. Next base: position 62,786 of record JBBRNJ010000031.1, read on the forward strand.
CAACACGGCGACGCCGGACGTGACGTGGTCCGCGTGGAGCCCGGGCATCGTCGCGCCCAACAAGGTGACCTCGGCGGCCGGGCGCTTCGTGCAGGTGCGCGCCCGTCTTCGCGATGCGAACGCCATCGTGTCGGAGATCGTGTTGCCGTTCGTGACGGACAACCTTCGCCCCGTGATGATGGAAGTGACCGCGCAGCAGAAGGGTGTTCTGTCCCGCGACTCGAAGGATGCGCTCGCGCCGAGCGGCGGCGAGCTGCCCAAGCACGAGGCCACCGTGAAGGTGACGTGGCGCGTGGACAACCCGGATCAGGACACGCTGCGCTTCCGCCTGTACTTCAAGAAGGATGGCACGACCGTGTGGCGCGACGTGCTGCGCGCGGACGAGTCCGTCACCAAGAACGACTACGAGTGGGACACGCTCGCGCTGCCGGAGGGCAAGTACCGCGTGCGCGTGGAGGCGAGCGACGAGCTCGTGAACCCGCCCGATCAAACGCAGCGGCACGACCTCACGAGCGAGTCGTTCATCGTCGATCACACGCCACCGCAGATTCGTGAGCTCTCCATCCAGGGACGTCGTCTGAAGGCGCACGTCGTGGACGGCGTGTCGCCCATCGCCCGCGTGGAGGTCTCGGTCGACGGCAAGAACGAGTGGCGCCCGCTCGGCCCATCGGACGGCGTCTTCGACACGCCGGACGAGACCGTGGACGCGGACGTGACCACGATCGTTCCGCAGGGCTCACACCTGATCGCTGTGCGCGCGTACGATCTGGCGGGCAATCAAGTGAGCCGCGACATCGACGCGAACTGAGGTCGAGCGGAGGCTAGCGGCGCTCGGTGCAGATCGTGAACATCTGCTCGTAGCGGGTGCCGCGGCGCGCGGGCACGCGGCCGCCCTCGACGCGGCACACGTAGAGGGAGGCCTCCTCGCATCCCGTGGCGCGGACGATGAACGGCGTTGCGCCTTCACCACCGACGGACTGCGACGGAGTCCCGCGATGCGCTTCGGACCACATCGCCTGGCGCGCGGGGTCCTGTGCGATCGCGGACGGCGCAGGCGGGACGTTCTCGATCATCGCGGTCCGCACGCGCTCGAGCGGGCAATAGTGGTCGCGCGAGAACGACGTCTGCGCGACGTCTGCGGGGTGAAGCGAGCCTCGCGTCGTGCAGGACACGGTGAGAAGGCAACACACCACGACGAGCGCGGGCGATGCCCACGAGATCCGCGTATCCATGGAGCACCGAATTGCAACCGCCGCGCCGCGACGATAGGCCACGGTTTCAGCTCGATTTCGTGAAGCCACGAAAACGCGTGCCTGCAAGGTGCGCAATCAGAGGAGGATCGTGACCAGCAACTCGCCCTCGACGACGACGACGACCTCGACCTCGGCCCCTCGGCCCTCGACCATGGGGAGGTGGATTCACCTCATCCGTGGCCCGCTGCGATGTGCGGGGCTTCCCGCCGACCGCGACATCGGCGCCAGGGGTTGGCCTGTCGCGGCGGGAATGGGGGTGTTGGCTCCCTCTCCCCGTTTCTGGCTTGGTTTCCGTGACTTGTGCGAGACTTTGTCGGTGCCCTGACTACGCGCTAGGGGAGAGGCACGCCGCGTGAATGATTGACCGGTAGAACTACCCGCACGAGCGGTACGATCTTAGGCACTGGGTGGTGGGGGCCACCTGTATTTCCCCCTCTTCTTGGCTGCTTTGAAGTCCCTCATGTCCTCCGATAGCCACGCACCACATCACGCCGGACGCCCCCTCGGAAAAGTCGCTGCAGGCTGGCTCGCGGTCTCGCTTCTCGCCCTGCTCGGCGCAAGCGCGGCAGGCACCGGCTGCTCGAACATTGCCCCCCAGGTCGGCAATGTGGATGGCGGCGACATCCCCCTGATCGAGACCGACGCCGACACGAGCAACGAGGACGGCGGCGCGGGCTTCGGCGGTGGCGATGGCGCCACCACGAAGAGCCCGTTCAACGGGAGCCCGCTCTGCCACGCGACCGTGCACACGTGCTTCCCGGATCTTCCCTCCGTCGCGGCTCAGGATGGTGGCGCGACGGCGGACGCAAGCCCCACGCCCCTCTCCATGGCGTGCGGTGAAGCGGCGGACGGCGGCGACGCTGCCACTGCTGCGGCGGACGGCGCGTATCCCGCAGTCGCATGCCGCGTGCGCGCATCGGGTGCATCCACGAGCGCGCCGATATGCAGTGCGTCGGGTGGCGGCGTGGACGGCGCGTCCTGCATGACCGGCGCGGACTGCGGCCCCGGCTTCGACTGCACCGGCGCTGGCGTGTGTCGCAAGTACTGCTGCCAGGGCGAGTGCTCGGGCAAGATGAACGGCTCGAACAACTTCTTCTGCGACATCGTCCCGCTCACCGAGGAGACCACGCTGGTCCCCGCGTGCGTTCCCGTGAAGGCGTGCTCGCTGCTCGAGCCGAAGTCCTGCCCCGATACGAAGGAGACGTGCGCGATCGTCAAGGACGACGGCACCACCAGCTGCGTTGCCGCTGGCTCTGCTGGTCAGGGTGATTCATGCGACGAAGCGCATTGCAGCGCTGGTCTCGTGTGCCTCGGCCGGCCCGGCGTGCGCCAGTGCTTCCAGCTCTGCAAGATGCAAGAGAGCACCTGCCCCACCGGCCTGACGTGCAAGGCGAACGCGCTCTCGCACGATCCGTCCGTCGGGATCTGCCAGTAAGCGCGCGGCCTACTTCTTCTTCTTCTTCGGCGCGGGCTTGGCGGCGGGCTTCCTGGGCGCCGGCTTGGATGCGGGCTTGGACGCCGGCTTCTTTGCAGGCTTGGGCGCAGGCTTGGGGGGAGCGGGCTTGGGCGCAGGCTTGGGTGCAGGCTTGGGCGCCGACTTGGGTGCGGGCTTTGCGGCCGGCTTTGCGGCCGGCTTTGCGGCTACGGGCTTGGCAGGCTTGGCGGCGGGTTTGGTGGGGGTGGACTGCGCCGGCGCGGCCTGCGGTGCGGGGGCGGGCGCGGCCTTCGGCGCGGGGGCGGGCTTTGCCGCTGCGGGCTTGGCTGCGATCTTCGAGGGTGACTTCGAGTTCGGGATGCTCGGCGTCGCCTTGGAGCTGATCGCCCTGGCGGGCGGGAGATCTTTCTTCGCCTTGAACTTCGCTTTCGGCGCTTCCTCTTCCTCGTCGTCGAAGCCGATGGTCTGCTCGGAGGCGCGCTGCTGCATGCGTACCATGCTCGCGCGGTCCGCCTTGATCGCCATCTTGCCGAAGTACGCGCGCATCGGCTGGAAGTACTTGTCGTTCCAGCCGGCGCGGTACTTTTCGCCCTGCCCTTCCGGGATGTCGGAGTGCAGGATGGTCACGCGCGTGCCGTCGAACACGGGCTCGAAGTGAATCTCGAGCCGCGAGTCGGGCGAGCCCTTCGGGAACTCGGAGGTGCGCCAGCTCTGGATGATGCGGCGCCCGAGATCGAGCTGGATGTTCTTGCCGGTGATGTAGCCGTCCCACGCGGTGAAGTTCGCGCCGACGTCGGCGTTGATGGCGGCCTTGCCACCCGTGAACCCGCTGTGCTGAGCGCTGTCCAGCCAGGCGCTATAGACGGCGTGAGGTGTCGACGGGACGACGCACGACGCACGCAACGCTTCCTTCTTCAACACCCACCTCCTGACCTCATCCCGGAAATCCGGAAAATCGAGGTCGCCCTGAAAGCCCCAAGCGAGGGCCCTGTCAAGGGTGACCCGTCAGAAAGTTACCTTGGAACATCCCAGAAGGACCAGCAAATTGGCTGAAAGGTGGGAGGAAATCCGCAGCGTCCACTCCGCTGAGGTCGCAGGCCAGATGACCGGCGGTCAACCGCGGACGGTCCGTGGTCGGCTGGCGGCGGAGGGGGCACCGAACTAACTATAATATTTACATATACTTATGGTGTTCGCTGGGTTCGGCACGTGCCTGGCTAAGGCGGGTGCATGCTCGCCATCGCTCATTCGGCCACCCTCGTTGGGGTAGAGGCGCTTCCGGTTCGTATCGAGGTGGACGCATCCCGCGGGGTGCCGGTCTTCGAGCTCGTGGGCCTCGCGGAGGCCACCGTGCGAGAGAGCCGCGTGCGCGTGAAGAGCGCGCTCTCGCAGCTGGGCGTGGAGCTCTCGGACACGCACATCACCGTGAGCCTCGCGCCCGCGGATCTGCGCAAGGCGGGGAGCGGCTTCGATCTTGGCATCGCAGCCGCGGCCATGGCGGCGGTGGGCGCGGCACCCGCAGAGGCGCTGCAAGACGTGCTCTTCCTGGGCGAGCTTTCACTTGCGGGTAGAGTACATGCAATTCGGGGAGTGCTTCCGCATCTGGTGAGCGCGAAGGCCCGCGGTGTGAAGCGAGCCGTGGTGCCGCGCGCGAATGAGGCTGAGGCCCGGCTGGTCTCCGGCATGGACTGCCGGACGTGCGACACGCTGGAGGAGCTGCTCGCGTTCCTTCGCGGGGAGGTGGAGCTTCCGCGTCCATCGAAGGTCGCGTCGAACGGCGCATCTGCAACTACGTTGCCACTGCTCGAGGATCTTGCGGACGTGCGCGGGCAGGAGGGCGCCAAGCGCGCGCTGGAGATCGCCGCTGCGGGCGGCCACAACGTGCTCTTCATCGGACCACCGGGCGCGGGCAAGACCATGCTCGCGCGGCGCCTGCCCGGCATCTTGCCCGAGCTGTCGCACGAGGAGGCGCTGGAGGTGATGGCGCTGCACAGCGTGGCGGGGCTTCTGCCGCGGAGCCATGCGTTCTCGACGCAGCGCCCGTTTCGCGCACCGCACCACACCATCAGTGACGTGGCGCTCGTGGGCGGTGGGGACACGCCGCGCCCGGGCGAAGTGAGCCTCGCGCATCGGGGCGTGCTCTTCCTGGACGAGCTGGGGGAGTACAAGCGCAGCGCGCTGGAGTCGCTGCGTCAGCCGCTCGAAGATGGGGTCGTCACGGTGTCGCGGGCGCATGCGAAGGCCACGTTCCGGGCGCGCTCCATGGTGGTGGCCGCGACCAACCCCTGTCCGTGCGGGCATCTTGGGCGCAGCACTGTGCCGTGCAGGTGCTCGCGCGATCGCATCGCGTCGTACCGCGCGAGGCTCTCGGGGCCGCTTCTGGATCGGCTGGATCTGCAGATCGTGCTCGCGCCGGTGGAGGTGGCGTCGCTGCACGGAGAGTACGCGGGCGATAGCTCGGGTGACATTCGCGCGCGCGTGGTCGCCGCACGCGCGCTGCAACGAGAGCGTGCGGGACATGCGGAGGAGCACCTGAATGCGTCGATCTTGCCGCGCGATCTGCATCGCGTGTGCAAGCTCTCCACGGAGTGCCGCGACCTGCTTGCCCGCGCGGCCACGGCGCTCGGCCTGTCGGCGCGCGCGTACACGAAGGTGCTGCGGGTGGCGCGCACCATCGCGGACCTGGAGGCATCGCCTGCGCTGTCGCCTGCGCATGTCGCGGAGGCGATCTCGTACCGCGCGCTCGATCGCGAGCGGACGGAAGCGCGCCCCGCAGCGTAACGGGCAGTTTCGTCGCTCGCGCGCGTTTCCCTCGTGCGCGCGAGCGGCTTGTTTTTTCGAGGGATCGGAGAAGGAGCATGAGCATCATGGAGTCGATTGCAGAGAAGATGAAGTCACTGAAGAGCGTCATCAGCGGCGTGGAGCGCCAGTTCGGAAAGGGCGCGATCATGGTGCTGGGGGACGAAGGCGAGGCCGAGCCGATCCTCACCATTCCCACGGGCTCGCTCGCCCTGGACCTTGCAACGGGCGTGGGCGGCTATCCGCGCGGACGCGTGGTGGAGGTGTACGGGCCGGAGTCTTCTGGCAAGACCACTCTCGCGCTGCACGCCATCGCGGAGGCGCAGAAGGCGGGCGGCGTGTGCGCGTTCATCGACGCGGAGCACGCGCTGGACGTCGCGTACGCGAAGAACCTGGGCGTGGACACGGAGCACCTGCTCGTGTCGCAGCCGGACACGGGCGAGCAGGCGCTGGAGATCGCAGAGATGCTGGTGCGGTCCGCAGCGGTGGATCTCATCGTCATCGACTCGGTCGCGGCCCTCACCCCGAAGGCGGAGCTCGAGGGCGACATGGGCGACTCGCACATGGGTCTTCAGGCGCGGCTCATGAGCCAGGCGCTGCGCAAGCTCACGGGCATCACGTACCGCACCGGAACTACTTTGTTCTTCATCAACCAGCTCAGACAGAAGATCGGCGTCACCTTCGGCAATCCGGAGACCACGACGGGCGGCAACGCGCTGAAGTTCTACGCGTCCATGCGATTGGACGTGCGGCGCATCGGCCAGGTGAAGGTCGGCGACGAGCTCGTGGGAGGCCGCACGCGCGTCAAGGTGGCGAAGAACAAGTGCGCGCCGCCCTTCACGGAGGCGGAGTTCGACATCCGGTGGGGCGGTGGCGTGGACACGCTGGCGGAGCTCATCGACCTTGGCGTGTCGCGGGCCATCATCGAGAAGAACGGGAGCCATCACTACTTCGCGGGAGAAGCGATGGGGAACGGAAGGGAGCGCGTGCGAGAGGGGCTCGCGCAGAACACGGAGCTGCAGACAACGCTGCGCCAGGCGATCATCGCAGCGGGACCGGTGAAGCCGGGGAGGAGGACGGCGGAGACCGCAGAGGCATAGAGGAGCGACCGACGAAGCCCGTCCACGGGAGAACGTGGACGGGCGGCGACATCGACAACGACATCGACATCGACATCGACAACGACTTCGACCCCCCGGGGCTCACTTCTTCGTGCGTCGCGACCTCCGTCGCAGCGTGCGCAGGAGCGTGAGCACGGTGGCTCCCGCGATCACCAGCGAGCCGGCGTTCTGGCTCTGGAACGGGCTGATGGAGGCCTGCGCCCCGCTCCCTGTCGCCGTCGCCGTGTGCTCGTTGCTCACCAGCGACTGCGACGATGACGCCCGCAGCTTCAGATCCTGCGCGAGCGCGGAGATCGGTAGGAACGCGCGCACACGCGTGAGCGTGACGCTTGCGGGGTCCATGCCCTGGGTGGCGAGCGCGAGATCGTCGAAGTCGTCGCACGCGCCCGTCGGTCCCTTGGGGCCGGACGCGTCGTCCGTGAGGCCTCCGTCGTCGGTGAGGCCTCCGTCGTCGGTGAGGCCTGCATCGTCCGTGAGCCCTGCATCGCTCGTGGACGCTTCGAGCACACCACCATCAACATCCGCGTCCGCCGCCGCTCCGCCGTCGGATGTGTCGCTTGCGTCGCTCTGTCCGCTCGTGCCCGCGTCATCCTGGGTGCCCAGCGTGCCTGCGTCGAACCCCGGGTCGCCGGTGCCGCCACCGCCGGACCCGAACACGTTGCCGCACTGCTGGTAGTAGAGCGTCGCGAGGTTCGCCGCGTACCCAGGGGTCGGGGTCGGGGACTGCTTGTTCGAGTACTCGGTGAGGAACGTGCGTCCGCCGCCCTGACCCATGATCGCGACGGACAGCGCCTGATAGTTGGAGCTCTGCGTGCCGTAGTCCCAGACGAGCTTCTTGTCGTCGAGCGTGGTCGTCGGGAAGTTCTGCGGCTCGTACCGCCCCTCTCCCAGAATGAAGAGCGTGATGCCCACGTTCGCGCCCGCGCCTCCGGCCACCATGCGGAGCGGCAGAGTCACGTCAGCGCCTGGCGAGACGATACGGACGGGCTGCATCGCGCTCACTCCGAGCCCAGGCTGGAGCCGCAGCGCGATGAAGTCGAAGCCCTCGTTCACGTAGGCCGAGACGACGGGCCGCATGGAGTCGGGGAGCGCGTAGCCGTGGCTCGTCAGCCAGTTCTCGAGCGCCGTCGGGTTCGTGGAGCGCAGCGTCACCGTCTCGTAGGGTCCGATGACGGCCTGGTTCACGACGTCCACCTGGCCGTTCCCCGCGCTGTCGTACGCGCTCGTCGCCGACGCCGAGCCGCACCCCAGACCGCACCCGCTGCCGCTGTTGTCGGGCGGGCTCAGGATGACGGGCCTGCTGACAGCGTCGAGCGCGCTCATCCACGCATCACGCGAGAGCTGCACCACCGTGCCCTGACGCACGGGGAGCGCCCACACGAAGTCGGTCGGATTGCCCTGGTACTGAATCTGGTCCCAGAGGATCGTGCGCTCCTTGCTGATGGAGAACGCCATGCGATGATCCGTGACCACCGTGGACTCCCGCTCCTGCGGCTTGTGGAAGCAGGCGCCGCAAGCACTGGCGGGACGCTCCCCGTACGCCATCGCGGCGAGCGCGGCGGCGACGCCCACGACACGCGCGGTCCGAGCGAGCGCGCTCCGAGGTGTGAGCGCCAGGTCACGGTCCAGGGCGCGCGTGTCTCTGACATTGCGATCGCGGTCGCGCGTTTCGTCGGTAAAAAGGCTGAATCCAAGCATGATGAGGTTCTCCCGATGCGCGGCAGCGCGCGCCGCCAGCCATCTCGCAAGCCCTGGGCCGACGAAACGCGATCGAAACAAGGTTCTCCTACGGTCGTTCGCCATGGGCCACAAGATCCGGCTAGCGCGCCCGGAGGACGCCGCGCACATCGAGGCGATCTACGCGCACTACGTCCACAACTCCACGTGCACGGCGCAGCGCGATCTCGATCCCCCGGGCACGCGCGAGGCGTGGCTCGCGGAGCGCGGAGCGGAGCACCCCGTGACCGTGGTGGAGGCCGAGGACGGTGACGGCATCTCGGCGTGGGGATGTCTATCGCCCTACAAGTCGCGCTGGGGGTACAGGTTCACGGTGGAGAACTCGGTCTACGTCCGCCACGACCTGCATCGACGCGGCCTGGGGCGCGCCGTGCTGGGAGACCTCGTGGAGCGCGCGCGTGTGCTCGGGCACCGGAGCATCATCGCGGCGATCACTTCGGAGCAGGACGCAAGCATCAGGCTGCATGCGGCGCTCGGGTTTGAGGAGGTGGGGAGGATGGAGGGAATCATTCACAAGTTCGAGCGCTGGATGGGTGTAGTCTACATGCAATGCAAGGTTTGAACGTAGCCACCACGCCACGACAACGGTGGTAGAGACGGCGAAGGCCATGACCGACGCAGCGCAGACCACAGAGGACGACGCGAGCATGCCGCATCCATGAGCGCGCGCGGCAAGTCGTTCTTGGTCGTGGCGGTTACGTTACTCGGCGCTTGCAAGACTGGTCCGCCGACGCCGCTCGAGCCTCCGCCGAAATGGGCCTATCCCGGCAGTCCGACGAGCGCCGTGACCGATGCGGCGGCCAGCGCGCCCAATGCGACGCTGGCCCCGGCCCCTCCGGATCTATTTGCGGTGCCGGATATGCATCCGGAGTCACACGGGCCGATGCCAGAGATCGTCGCGCACGGTCGGAAGCCGGTGGTGCAAGCGTGTGGTTTCTGCCACCTGGCGACGGGCGACGGACGTCCGGAGAACGCGGGCCTTGCGGGTCTGCCGTATGGCTACATCGTCGAGACGCTCGCGGACATGCGGAGCGGAAGGCGCCATTCGTCCGTTCCCGATCGCGCACCCACGGCGATGATGGACGCGCTGGCGAAGATCGTGACGGACGAAGAGATCGCGGTGGCCGCGAAGTACTTCGCTGCGCTCACGCCACACACGATGGTGCAGGTCGTGGAGACGGACGCCGCGCCGCGCTCGATGGAGGCGCACTGGATCCTGGCGAAGGATCCAGCCGGTGGAACCGAGCCGCTTGGTACGCGCATCGTCGAAGTGCCGGAGGATCTCGCGCAGTTCGAGCGGCGCGATGATCGCACGCGCTACGTCGCATACGTTCCGAAGGGAAGCATCGCCCGTGGGCAGGCGCTCGTCACGACGGGCGGACCCGGCAAGACCACGCCATGTCTCAGCTGCCACGGAACGGAACTGCGCGGCGGGACGGGCATCATTCCGCCGCTTGCGGGGCGCTCGCCGAGCTACGTCGTTCGCCAGCTCTACGACTTCAAGTCGGGCGCACGCGCCGGGTGGAGTAGCTCGCAGATGAAGGCGGTCGTGGGAAACCTGAGCGAGGAGGACATGATCTCGATCGCGGCCTACGTGGCGTCGAGACCCGCGCGTCCCTGAGTCGCTTGCTACTTTTCCTTTTTCAGGCGGGCGGTTTCTTTGCCGTCGGTCGCGCCGATGGCGATCAGGGTGTCCTCGAAGCCGAAGACGATGTGGCTCACTCCTCCGAGGATCGTTCCCTTCTCGCCTTGTCGCGGATGCGACCAGAGGTGCTCTCCCGTTGCGGGGCTGTAGCCATCGACCGACTGTGTATCGGCGGCGATCAGCACGTCCGCCACGACATCCATGTAGTCTACATTGTAGGCGTCGGCCGAGCGCACCACGCGCCAGCGCTCCTTGTTGTTCGGCCCCATCGCCACGAGGAACCGCCTTCGCGTTCCATCGTCGGCCTCGCATGGCATGAAGGTGTCCTTCGCCACCTTCAGGTACTTTCCGCACTCGAGCTCGCTCGTCTTGTAGGTGCGCGAGCCGCACTCGTTCTCAGAACCGCAGTGCAACTCGGCGCGCTCGAGCGGGCACGACGCTCCACTCTGCGCCTTCTGGCCGCTCGTCGCATCGATGCGAACTACGCCGTCGAACGGCATCGACACGAGGAGCTGGTCCTTGCCAGGCACGCACGCGCCGCGCGGCTTGGTCTCGCTCCGCCAGAGGTATTTTGCGGCGAGCGCCCCGGTTGCGTCATCATGGAAAAACGCGCCCTTCGAGGTCGCCAGCGCGAGGCGCGTGCCGGTGTTCAGCGTGTACGTCTCGTGCTCGGACCACCCCATCTCGTTCCCGACGGGCACCGACCACACCGCCGCGAGCGTCTTGGCGTCGACCCTCGTGAGCATCGTCGTGGAGGTGGCAACGATGAAGCCCGGACCATCCGTGGACAGACCCAGCAGGACGCCCGAAGCATTGCTCGGGGGCAACGGTGAATCCGGCGGCACCGGTGCCACGACGGCCGGTGGTGTCTGGGCCACCGGGGGCGGCACCGCCATGCGTCGAGTCAGGAAGAGCGACCCGGCGACGCCCGCTGCAGCAACCATGGCGCCGAACGCGATGAACGTGGTTGCGGGCTTCTTGACCGGCGGCTTTGCGACGAGCGCGGTGGGCGGCGCCACGTTCGGGCTCTCGTGCGTCACCGCCGCAGCAACCGCCTGGATGTTGGCGTGGAGCTCCGACAGCAGCTGCGCCTCCTTCCGATGACGCTCCTGCGCGGCAGCGAGCTCGCGCGTGAGCTCCACGACCTTTTCTTCCAGCGCCTCGCGATTGTCCCTGTAGCTCACCGCTCCATCCTACCGGAGCGCGTGCGTTCGTGCCTTGCGATAGGCGTCCGCGTTGACCTCTTCCCCACGCACCCACCGCCAGAGCGCGGGCACCACGACCTTCTGCCATGCAGGCGAGAGCCGCAGCACTAGGAAGTCCCGGTAGAGCGCCTCGAAGAGGTCCTCCATTTCGCGTGCAAGATGCATCCTTTCGTAGAAGGACTCCGCGCGCACATCGGCCTCGCGCTCCTCCTCTTCTGCGACGCTCTTCTCCATGCGCCGGGCCTTGCCGCGCGCGGCCTGCGGCGCCGCGTCCTCGCCCACCTCACGCTCCTCCGTCAACACCGCAGGCAGCGCGAGCCCGGACATCGCGAGCGTCTCCGCCTTGAGCGTGAAGCTCGCGTCGCGATCGTGGAGGCTCACATGCAGCCCCGCGCGCTCCGGCAGCTTCCCGCGACGGAGCGCCTCCTTCGCCTCACGCGCAAGGCCCGGAAGCGCGCCCTTGATCTGCGTGGTCTCCTTGCCAGCGGACAGGAGCAGCGTGCGCTCCACCCAGCAGCCGAAGGTCCCCACGGGCTTGGCGCTCAGCGTGCCCTCGAAGACCTCCGTCTCGAACCAGATGAAGAGCAGCAGCTCTCGCCCGAAGAACCTGCGGCTCTCGATCTTCTGCGCGAGGTCCATCTATGCGTCCTCCTCGGTGAAGAGCGTGATCTCTGCGTCGTTCCACGCCGCCTCCGCTGCCTTGGTCAATCCCAGGCGCGTGGCCAGCGTGTACGGCGACTCCGGCACGAGCTTCAGACCGAACGTCTTCTGGAACAGCTCGCTCATCAACGCGCCCGCCTTGGGTGACGCGCTCATGAAGCGCACGAGCCCCTCAGCCAGCGAGAAAGAGAGGTCCACCGCGCGCGTCTGCGGCGACAGCTGCCGACGCAGCTTCTTGCCGACCAGGAGCTTCAGCTCCGACTTCTCCTTGCGCGTCATGCGCTCGCGCCCCTTCTTCTGCAGGTAGCTGCGCTCCGCCTCCCGCAGCTTGCTCTTCAGGAGCGGCGTGGGCACGACCCAGCGATCCGTACGGAAGCCGAGGTTCACGAACTCGTTGTAGAATACATCATTGTGCCCGAGCTCCAGCTCGAAGGGGTCCCCCACGCGGCACCAGCCGGAGCGCTCGAGATCCTCATCCTCGACCTCGAGCGGGCGCATCGCGCGGGCGCGAATCCCGCGCATGGCCTTCTCGCGGAATGCCGATGCGGAGACCACGGTCTCGCCGTCGACATAGAAGCGGCTGTAGGTGAGCGCGCCCGAGAAGAGTCCCATGCGCGATCCCTTACTCGGGAGATCGCGCATCGGGTGAACTTTGAGCGGGAAGTGGTACGCTGAATGCGATCCGAAGAAGCCGTTCGGCGCGTCCACGCTGGTCGCTTCGATCGACACCACTGGCATCGACCTGTCCGGCCACCTGGCCGCGAACGAGACGCTCGAGGAGTATCCCAGCTGGGTCTCCGCGGATGCGTGTGTCCTCTGGTTCTCCAGCGACCGCACCACCGGCGGGCGTAACAACAACGGCGACATCTACTTCGTCCAGCGACCTCTCTGACGCCTGGGGGACCGCCGGGTCAGGTGCCCTTGAACTTCGGGTCGCGGCGCTCCATGAAGGCGGTGAAGGCCTCCTTCAGATCGTTGGAGGCGAGGAACGCGGCGTTCCACACCGCCACGAAGCGCTCGCCCTCCGCGACGCTCTTGTCCGCGCAGAAGTCGATGACCTCCTTCACGCCGGCGACCACCAGCGGCGGATTGTCGCCGATGCGCGCGGCAAGGGAGCGCGCGGCCTCGAGCAGCTCCGCCTCGTCGTCGTAGACCTCTTCCACGAGGCCGATCTCGTGGGCGCGGTCGGCGTCGATGTCGTCGCCCGTGAGCGCGAGCATCTTCGTGTGACCCACGCCGATGATCTTCGGTAGGCGCTGGAGGCTGCCCAGGTCTGCCACCATGGCTACCTTCACCTCGCGCACGCTGAAGCTCGCACCCTTCTGGGCCAGGCGGATGTCGCACGCGGAGATCATATCCACGCCACCGCCGATGCATCTGCCGCTGACGGCGGCGATCACCGGCTTCTTGCACGCGGCGATCGCGTCGAAGGACTCCTGCAGCTTGTGCACCAGCTCATGGAGCTTGGTCCGATCCCTGGCCAGCGCTTCGCCGAACACCAGCGCGCCGAGCGTGGGCGCCATGGCCTTCAGATCGAGCCCGTACGTGAAGTTGCCTCCGGACCCACGCACGATGATCGCGCGCACCTCGTCGTCCGCCGAGAGCGCGCGGAATACGCGCGGGCACTCCTCCCAGAACTGAGGCCCCATCGCGTTGCCCTTGCCTGGTCCAAGAAGAACCACCTCCGCCACGAAGGGGACGTTCTTCTCGATGCGCAGCGCGACCAGGTCTTCCATGCGGCGCATCTTCGCATTGCAACGATGGATTGACCATGCTGCGCCGTGCGATAGTGGCCACGTGAAGGTCCTGGTCCTTGGTGGCAGTGGTGTCGTCGGCTCGGCATGCGTGCGTGAGCTGCGCGCGCGCGGCGCCACCGTCGCATTCTCGTACAACACCGCAAAGGCGAAGGCGGACGCCCTGGCCGCGGAGACAGACGCGCGGGCCATCGCGCTGGACGTGCTGGAGGTGGGCGCAACGGCCGCCGCGGTCGAGCGAGCAGCGACCGAGCTGTCCGGACTGGATGCGCTGGTGCACGCGATCGGTGTGGCCTCCACGCGCGTGCCCGTTGCGTTCGATGACGACCTCCGCGATGACGAGGCGGGCCTCGATCGCTTGCTCGCGATCAACGTGCGCAGCGCGTACGTGGCGGTGACACGTGCCCAGTCCCTCATGACGAACGGCGGCAACATCATCCTTCTTGGTTCCGTGGACGGCGAGAAGAGCGTGCCTAGCGCGCCGCCGTACGCCATGAGCAAGGCAGCGCTGTCCGGGATGGCGCGCGCGCTTGCGAAGGTGCTCGGCCCGAAGAAGATTCGCATCAACGTCGTGGCGCCGGGCATCCTGGAGGGCGGCGCGAGCAGCGTGGTGCCCGAGCGCATCCGCGTGGAGTACCTGAAGCACTCGAACGCAAAGCGCTTCGGTACGTCGCAGGAGATCGCTCGCACCGTCGCGCACCTTGCGCTCGAGAACACCTACGTCACCGGCAAGACCTTGATCCTGGACGGCGGCCTGTAGCGGCTCATTCGGCGCGGACGCGCAGGGCTCGCAAGGTGAGCCTGTCGACCAGCCCTGGCGCAGCGAGCTTCACCCACTGCCCAACCTTTGCGACGCGCGTCATGAGGACGTCGCGCTCGCGGCGGTCGATGGCGCGGACGAGGATGCGCGTGCACTCCTCGAGCGACATCGTATTCTTGTGCTCGTCACGCGCGCTCACGCCGCTCGGCCTTCCGTCGGGCCCCAGCACGCGCTCGCGGATGCCCGTGCGCACGAAGCCCGGCGACGCCACGAGCACGTCCACGCCGGTGCCGATGAGCTCGACGCGGAGGGAGTCAAAGAAGCCCTGCATCGCGTGCTTGCTTGCAGCGTAGGCGGTGCGCGTGGGGACGCCCGTCTTTCCCGTGAGCGAGCTCACCGCGACGATGAGGCCGCGCGAGGTACGGAGGTGGGGAAGCGCGCTATGTGTACAATACACGCTTCCGAGGTAGTTCACCTTCATGATGCGCTCGAAGATGGAGAGGTCGGTGATCTCGTCGAACCGCGCCCACATCGAGATCCCCGCGTTGTTGACGAGCACGTCGATGCCGCCGAACTTCTCGATCGCGCGATCGATCAGGCGCTTGCACTGCTCCGGGTCAGTCACATCCGTCTGAACCGCCAGCGCCCGCCCGCCGGCTCTCTCGCAGGCGGAGGCGACGCCGTTGATGCGCTCGAGATCACGCGCGGCCACGACGACGTTGTCGCCGCGACGTGCGTAGGCAAGGCAGAGTGCTTCTCCGATGCCGCTGGAGGCGCCCGTGACGACAAACGTCTTCATGCCGGGGAGCCTACAACGACGACCTCGACTTCGACTTCGACTTCGACCTCGACCTCGACCTCGACCTCGACCTCGACCTCGACCTCAGTGGAACGTTCCGATCCTCACGTCTGTCTCATCCACTGTCTGGTTCTGGCCGCTCACTCCGTAGATCTTGTCCTTGAAGATCGGGGCCTGGTGCGTGTGGCTGCGTGGGTCCGCCATGCGTGAGGACGTGTCCTTCACCCATGGTCCTAGCTGGCCCGGCCCAAGGATGGGCGCGCGGAGCACGTCGCGCGAGGGGAGGCCGCCGGACTCGTCGCTCGTCGCGTCCACCACGCCGCCAATGATGAACAGGAAGCCGTCGTGGACGGCGCTCGAGTGCGTCGAGTACGAGGACGGTGTCTCCGGACCTTGCGTCCACGGCGAGAGCTTTCCGTCTGCCTGGAACGTGGCGATCTGGACCTCGCGATGCGGCTTGCCGCTGTTGTTGTTCGTGTTGCCGGTCTGCCCGTTCACCACGTAGAGCGTGTCTCCGTCGACGATCGATGTGTGATGGCTCAGCGAGTACGGCAGGTGCGCGATCACCTCCCACTGCCCCAAGTTCCCCTGTGCATCGATGCTCGAGCGCACCACATTGTCCGTGGTGATGGTGCCTGCAAGGCCGCCGATCACGTAGATGAAGTCGCCGTGCACGACGGCGGTCGTGTGGAACCACTTGCCTGGAAGCGTGGGCCCTGTCTTCCACGTACCAAGCGACCCGTCCGCATTGATCGGCGCGCTGAGCGTTGCATTGGAGTTGAAGCCCGACGCAAGGACGACCACGCCATGCGTCACGACGACGCCCGCACCAGCGACCGCCGTGGGTAGCATGCCCGCGTCTTGCCACGCGCCCAGCGATCCGTCGTCCGCCAGCGGGCTACGCAAGATCGTGGCGAGCTGTCCGGAGTCGTTGAACCCGCCCGCGACGTAGAGGAACCGCGACGCCGTGCCGCCCGGGTCCACGATGAACGTGTGGTGGTGATCGCGACCGAGCCCATCTGCGAGCGCCGGTCCTGCCTTCCACCTGATGCCGAGCTCGCAGACGCCACCCGCGTCGTGCTCGTCCGCGGAGCAAGGCGCCGGCGGTGCGGCCTCTGCCGCGGCGTCGGAGGTGTCACCCGGGTCAGCGTTCAGCGTGCTCTTGCTCGAGCTGCACGCGGCAAGCACCCCAAGACCAAGACCCAGACCAAGGACAGGCAGGAAGCGAAAGAGCGACATACCGCCGCACGCAAGCAAGTGCGGTACCAGCAAGAATCGGGCCTGTTTTGCGCTGAGTGTGGCCCGCCGTCAGCGGTAAGGTCCGGGCCACGTCAGCATTCGCACGCGCCCGTCTGCTACCGCCGATAGGGGGCGACCGATTCCTGCTGCTTCACGTGCATGGCCAGAAGATGCGCCAGCAGGTCGACGCCGTAGGTGAAGCTCGTTACCACCATGCCGCTCTGCGTGGACGCGAGTGACACATTGCGCTCCGGGATTCGCTTCACGCTGACGAGCCTGTTGTCGAAGGTCGCCGTGGGCGAGTTCTCGCGCAGCTTCGTCACCGCGAGCGGGAAGTTGAGCGCGTTCGTCGGCTGCATCTGCGGACCGAGCGCATGATACTTCGCCTCGTCCTGGCGCATGATCCACGGCCGCTCGCCGCTGCGTCGGAACAGATAGACAACGTGCTCGCGTGCGTCCGTGGCCTGCTTGGTCTCGCGCGTGGTGGACTTCGTCATCACCAGTCCGCCGGTGAGGAGCGCGCGGCCAGCGCTGAATGAACGCTCCTTCGTGACCGTGCGTGACGTGGTGCTCAGGCGATGCGTCGCGCGAACGATCGCGAGGACGTCGCCAAACGGCAAGAGCTCGCTCGGCGCCTCCTCGGTCCGGTAGCCATCCGGGTCGATCCGGAAGCGCTTCATCGTCACCATGCTCTCGGAGTCCACCACGTACTCGTCGTCGGCACCAATGACCAGGTTGCCGCGCTCCGCGATCCGCGAGAGCACCCGCTGCGCGAGCTCCTTGTCGATGGTGGTGAGGACCACCGCCGGCATACCCGCCGTCAGGGTGATCCGCACCTCGTATGGCGTGCTGCCGATATCCTCCGCAATGCGCGCGGCCTCGGATTCGATCGGGGTCCGGAGCTCCGTGACGGCAACGATGTACAAGACGACCTCACCATCATCTTTTCATCGAGCCCGTCATGGGACAATGTTGTCGTCATGACCTCCCCCCAGGAAAGCTCGCCAGCCTCCCCCACCACCCACTCCGCGCCGAAAGGCGTGCTGGCGGACCTCCTTGCCTACCTGGGCGACAGCCCCACGCCGTACCACGCCGCGGAGAGCACGGCCGCCCGCCTGCGCACGGCCGGTTTCTCGGCCCTGTCGGAGTCGGACGCATGGGATGGCCTCGCGCCTGGCCGTTACTTCGTGGTGCAAGGCGGCACGAGCGTGCTCGCGTTCGTGCTTCCGAACGGCGCAAAGGCAGCCGCTGGCTTCCGCATCGTGGGCGCGCACACGGACAGCCCCAACCTCCGACTCAAGCCAAACGCGGACTACAAGAAGGAGGGCTACGCGCAGGTCGGCGTCGAGGTGTACGGCGGCGCGCTGCTGAACTCGTGGCTCGATCGCGATCTGTCGGTCGCCGGCAGGCTCATCGTGCGCGAGGACAATCGCCTGGTGCACAAGCTCGTGAAGGTGGAGCGACCGCTGCTTCGCGTCCCGCAGCTCGCCATCCATCTCGATCGTGAGGTGAACGAGAAGCTCGCGCTCAATCGCCAGGATCACCTTGCGCCCGTGCTCGGCCTCGAGGGCTCCACCATGGCGGACCTCATCGCCGCGGAGGCGAACGTGGCAGTCACGGACGTGGTCTCGTCGGACCTGATGCTCTTCGACACCGTGAGGCCCGTGGTCTCCGGCGCGAAGGGCGAGTTCCTGCACTCTGGACGCCTGGACAATCTGGCCATGTGCCACGCAGCGATCTCCGCGCTCATCGCGGCCGCGCCCGCGCTCATGGACGGAGACACCATCGCCATGGCCGCGCTCTTCGATCACGAGGAGGTCGGCAGCGAGAGCGCGCTCGGTGCGCACTCTGGTTTCTTGCCGCGCGCGCTCGCTCGCATCGGCGCCGCTGCCAGGGCCGATGGTGACGCCTACCACCGGCTGCTCGCGCGCTCGCTCTGCATCTCTGCGGACATGGCGCACGCCGTCCACCCGAACTACGAAGGTCGCCACGAGCCGCGCCACAAGCCCGTGCTCAACGGCGGTCCGGTCATCAAGGTGAACAGCCAGCAGCGCTACGCCACGAACGGCGCGACGGCTGCGCTGTTCTCCGAGCTGTGTCGCGGTGTCGACGTGCCGGTGCAGACCTATGCACACCGCACGGATCTGCCCTGCGGCACCACCATCGGCCCCATCGTCTCCACGTTGCTCGGCATCCGCACGGTCGACATCGGCAACCCCATGCTCAGCATGCACTCGATCCGCGAGATGGCCGGCACCAAGGATCCCGAGCTGATGGTCCGCGTGATGTCTGCCTTCTACAGCGCGAAGGATCCGGGTTGAGCCGCGCGGCGATTCTCCTGGTCACCGCCGTGCTCGTCACGACCACTGCATGCGACAGGAACAAGAGAGCAGGCATCGGCACCGCGGACGCCGCCAGCTCTGGTCAAACCGCGGGCACACGCGGGCCTCCTGCGACCGGCGACCCTTGCGAATCCGGGAGTGTGTGCGGGGACGGGGCACTCCTTGGGTGCGATGAGGGGCACATCTGGCGGGTCGCGCGTCCGTGCCGTGGCAAGCTCGGCTGTTCAGCATCCGCTCAGGGACCGACGTGCGACCAGTCCTTGGCGGAGGAGCGCGACGTTTGCCCGACGACCGGCCGTCTGGCGTGCTCCCCGGACGGAACGATGGAGATGCTCTGCCAGAACGGTCGCTTCAAGTCCTCGCGAGT
Source organism: Polyangiales bacterium (assembly GCA_038230375.1). GTDB lineage: Bacteria > Myxococcota_A > Polyangia > Polyangiales > Polyangiaceae > JANXLV01. The sequence continues at coordinate 81,902 of JBBRNJ010000031.1, forward strand.
GTGTGAGAAAGAGGGCTGTTCAGTATCGCCGAACGGGGGAGCGGTCCGGTGCCGCTGAACCCAGGGTTGAAACCGCTGGAACGCTGAAACCAGGGCCTGGGTGGGCCGTTATGGAGAGTATCAAGCTCGTGAATCACCCTCGCTTCCCAGGCACCCCATAGTAGACAACCCCTCACTCGAAAAGTGCGCTGCGCCGAAAGATTGAGGTGCGCGCCCGCTTCGCATAAATATGGATACAGTGGCGACCGGTCGAGATCGAAGCATGATGACGACAGCGGTGGATGCTGGCGAGCTCGCCGGGTCCTCACCGGCGCCGGATCTGCTTGGCGGCCGCGCGTGTCTCGTCGTGATCTACGGGCCTGAGCTGGGCAAGCGCTCCGCCCTCGGCGCCGACCTCTTCGAGATCGGACGCTCCAACAAGTGCGAGCTACCGATCGATCAAGAGAGCATCAGCCGCCACCACGCGCGCATCACGTTCGACGGTGAGCGCCACAGCGTGCAGGACCTGGGCTCCACGAACGGCACGTACGTGAACGATCAGCTGGTGAAGATGTGCACGCTGCGCGACGGCGATCAGATCAAGGTCGGCCGCTCCATCCTCAAGTACATGCACGGCGACAACGTGGAGGCGAACTACCACGAAGAGATCTATCGCCTCATGACGACGGATGCGCTCACGCAGACGTACAACCGTCGCTACTTCAACGAGGCGCTCGAGCGCGAGTTCACCCGCTCCATGCGGTACAAGCGCGCGCTGTCGCTGCTCATCTTCGACATCGACTTCTTCAAGAAGATTAACGACACCTACGGCCACGTCGCAGGCGACTCCGTGCTGCGGCAGCTGGCCATCGTGGTGAAGCCTCGCCTTCGTCAGCAAGACGTGCTCGCCCGCGTTGGCGGCGAAGAGTTCGCCGTGCTCCTCCCCGAGGTCGACGGCACCGGCGGACGCGTCGCGGCCGAGAAGGTGCGACGCCTGGTCGAGGCCGCGCGCTTCAGCATCGACCAGCGCGAGTTCTCGTGCACCGTGAGCGTGGGCATCGCCGAGTGGCTGCCCGACATGCACGCGCCCATCGCTCTCTACGACGCCGCCGACAAGCGGCTGTACGAGGCGAAGCAGGCCGGCCGCAATCGCATCGCTGGCTGACGCCACAGCGCCGAGGAGCGCGAACGCGATGGCCACCTGATCCATGTGCGACAATGGGCGCAGGGCCTTGACTGGAGCCCACCGTGACCGCCGCTGACGCACGATTCCAGCGACGACACAAAACGGGCGTGGTGCGGGGGCTCTGGGCCTTGCGGCGTCTTCGGCGGGAGACACGCGGCAGAACGGCACTGCCCTTGCTCCACAAGCTCACATGGTAAGAGCTTTCTCTCTGCGTTCCGCTCCCCTCCTTGTCGCGCTCGGCGTGGCCGCTTGCTCCGGAGGTGCGGAGCCGACCAAGACCACCGCGCAGTCCGCGAAGCCCAGCGGCGGCACGAACGGAGGCACGAATGGAGGCTCGAACAACGGCTCCGACGCGAATGGGCAGCCGCCCGTGAACGCACCGGACGTGGAGCTGCAGGTGATGCCGTTCGCGAGCTACTCCGGATTCGACGGCAAGCACCCCTTCAAGGTGCCGATCGCCGTCTATGGCGCGGACGCAGACGTCACGCTCACGGCGTCCGATCCGGCGTCGGTCAACATCACCAAGGTGAAGCTCACAACGCCAGGTAACGATCAAGGCGCCTGGTTCTTCGCAGAGACGAAGAAGGCCGGCACCATCACGCTCACCGCCAGCTCCAAGGGCAAGACCGCCGACACCACGCTCACCGTGAAGGGCTACGACGCAGCTTCGTATGACTCCGGCAAGGCGCGCTACATGAACGGCTCCGACGACGGCAAGGATCCGGCATGTACCAAGTGCCACGACGCGCAGAACGGCGGAATCGATCACTCGCCCGCGGCCCTGGCGTCGGACCAGGACCCTGATGTGCAGGCGATCATCACCACGGGCATCGTGAACGAGCACCCGATCACGAGCGTGGTCCACAAGTGGAGCGCTACCAACTCGGAGCTCGCGGGGCTCGTGATTTACCTGCGCTCGCTCGAGCCGAACGGCTTCACAGCGAACTGATTCTTGCGGTCGACCGTCGACGACCGTCCGCGTCGGTACTAGGGTTTGCCGGTCATGACGGCGCCCCGATCGATCGCGTTCTTCTTCGACTACTCCTGCCCCTACGCGTACCTGGGGTTCACGCAGATCGAGGCGGCTGCGGCGCGCATCGGCGCGAAGCTGTCGCTCGAACCCATGTTGCTCGGCGGGGTGTTTCGCGCGAACGACACCCCGCAGAAGCTCTTTGCCACGCTGTCGCCCCAGAAGGCGAAGCACAACGGAGAGGACATGGCGCGATGGGCGGAGCTCTTCGGCGTGACGCTGCGCATGCCGGCCGAGCATCCGTTCCGCACGGTCGAAGCCCTGCGTGCGACCATCGTGACCGGCGTGGACCCGAAGGTCATCCGCGGCTTCTACGACATGTACTGGGTGCACAACCGCCCCGTCAGCGACCCCGCGGTGATGCGTGAGGTGCTGTCCGCGGCCGGTCACGACGCGGACGCCGTGCTCGCGAAGATCGCGCGCGACGACGTGAAAGAGGAGCTGCGCAAGCGGACGGACAAGGCCATCGCGCACGGAATCTTCGGTGCGCCGGCCTACGTGGTGGACGGCGAGCGCATGTACTGGGGACAGGACCGCATGCACATGGCGCTTTCGCAGCCGGCGGCGGACGTGTACTTCCGGACGACGCGCGCGGAAACGAACGAGAGGAAAGACAAGATGCATACGGTGGAGTTCTTCTGGGATTTTTCGTCGCCGTTCGCCTACCTCGGGAGCACGCAGCTGCCGGCGCTCGCCGCGCGAGCTGGCACCACGATCGTGTCGCGCCCCATGCTCCTGGGCGGCCTCTTCAAGTCGATCGGTCAGGTCGACGTGCCGCTCAGCACGTGGAGCCAGCAGAAGCAGCGCTACTACTTTGACGACATGCATCGGTGGGCCGCGCACTGGCAGGTGCCGTTCAAGTTTCCGTCGCGCTTCCCCATGAACAGCGTGAAGGCGCTGCGCGCGTACCTGGCACTGCCCGAGGCGCGGCGCGCGGACTTCCAGAAGAAGGTGTTCGCTGCGTACTGGGCGGAGGATCGCGACATCGCAGATGACGGCGTGCTCTCCGAGCTCATCGGAGAGGGCGCGAGCGACGTGCTCGCGAAGACGCAAGACCCCGCGGTGAAGCAGGAGCTCATTGCCGCCACGAAGTACGCCGAGACCAAGGGCGTCTTCGGAGCGCCCACGTTCATCGTGGACGACAAGGAGCTCTACTGGGGCCAGGACCGCATCGTCCTGGTGGAGCGCGCGCTTGCATGACGCTCAAGATCGCGAGCTACAATGTGAACAGCATCCGCGCGCGTGAAGGGCGCGTGGTCGAGTGGCTGGGGCTCACGAAGCCGGACATCGTCTGCATGCAGGAGCTCAAGGTGGAGGATTCTGCGTTCCCCTCCCTGGTCTTCACCAGCCACGGCTACCACTCGGTGACGTTCGGACAGAAGACGTACAACGGAGTTGCCATCCTCTCGCGGACGCCCATCACGGAGGTCACGCGCGGCTTCAACGACGGCGACCCCGACCCGCAAGCGCGCCTCATCAGCGCAACCACCGCGGGCATCCAGATCATGAGCGCCTACTTCCCGAACGGCGAGTCGCGGACCAGCGACAAGTTCCCCTACAAGCTCCGGTGGCTCGAGCGCATGACGGCGCACCTGCAAAAGAAGATCGCAGCGGGAGACAACTTCATCCTCGCAGGCGACTACAACATCGCGCCCGCGGACCTGGACTGCCACGAGCCCGCGCTCTGGAACGAGAGCGTGCTCTCGTGCAAGGAGGTGCGTCATGCATGGACCAAGATCATCGCGCTCGGCCTGGTGGACACAGTGAGAGCTGCGCACCCGGACACACCAGAGTTCACGTGGTGGGACTACCGAATGCTCTCGTTTCCAAAGAGGAAGGGGCTTCGCATCGATCATCTCCTTGCGACGCCGGCGCTTGCTGGACGCCTCAAAGGCTCCGGCGTGGACCGCGATGCGCGCAAAGGCAAGCTGCCGAGCGACCACGCGCCCGTATGGATCGAGCTGAACGACGCCTGAATGCGTGTATCGTAGGGGTATGCGCAGTCGGATCATCGCCGCGCTCTCGCTAGTCTTGGTCGCGTGCTCGGCGATCGCCAACTTCGACGGTCTGGTCAGTGATCAGGTCCCGAGCGACGGCGGCGTCGACGGCGCGTCCAGAGATGGCAGCGTCGCGCCCAACACGACCGACGGATCGCTCGCGACCTCCGACGGCAGTGGCTTCGATGCGGGGACGTCGTCCGATGCGTCGCAGATGAACATGGACTCCGGCGACTCCGGCTACTGCTCCACGCACCCCGGGCACACGTTCTGCGACGACTTCGACCCCACGTCAACGCTCGGGGGGCGATGGACCACCAATATTCACATCGGCAGTGCGGGCGTTGTCACGAGCGGCTTCGTGTCTCCGCCGCGCGAGGTCCTCGCGACCTCCCCTGACAACGACGGTGGCGTGGACGGCGAGAACGACATCCAGAAGGACTTCTTGGCAACCAAGTCCATGGACCTGGAAGCGGCCGTCAAGGTCGCGCTCGCCGCGAACAGCAGCGACTTCATGGCGATCGAATTCACGCCGATCGACACGTCCGTCTACGCGAGCTGCTACTTCGACGTGCAGTACAGCATGGCCAGCGGGACCGTTTTGGAGGCCCAGTGCAATCAGCCAGACGGCGGCAGCTTCTACTCGAGCGCCAGCATCGTCGCGACGCAGCCGAACTATGAGCGGATCCACCTGTCCGTCGACCTGACCACGAACCAGGTCACGGCGACCATGAGCGGCACCACGAAGAAGATCTTCTTCCCTGCGGGGCTGGCCACGACGAAGTTCAGCGCCCTTTTAGGTGTAGTCTACAAGGCAACCGGGATTGGCAACGCCGTGGTGCGCACGGACGACGTGTTCATCGACACGAAATGAGCCACGCCTGAGTCGCTTCCGTCAGACCGGTGGGCGTCACGTGATGATGAGCGCTTCGAGCAGCGCCTTCGCCGTGTGCATGCGGTTCTCCGCCTCGTCCCACACGAGAGACTGCGGCCCAAGGAGCACGTCCGCGGTGATCTCCTCGCCGCGGTGGGCAGGCAGGCAGTGCAGCACCACGGCCTCTGGTTTTGCAGTGCGCATCATGGCGGCGTCCACGGTGAACCCGGCGAACGCCCGCAGGCGCTCAGCCGCCTCCTTTTCCTGACCCATGCTGGTCCACACGTCGGTGACGACGACGTCGGCGCCATGCGCGGCGCCCCTTGGATCGCGCTCGATCGTGGTGATCGCTGCGTCAACCTCTGCGGCCGGCGGCGAGAACGCCTCCGGGCACACGAGGCGCAGCTTGAAGCCGAAGATGGACGCCGCCTCCAGGAAGGAGCGCGCCATGTTGGAGCTGCCATCGCCCACGAACGATACGAGACGCCCTTCGACGCTGCCGAAGTGCTCACGCAGCGTCTGGACGTCCGCCAGCAACTGGATCGGATGAGCGTCGTCCGAGAGGCCGTTGATGACGGGCGAGGTCGATGCGTTCGCGAACGTGTGAAGACGCTCGCTCGAGAACGTACGGAACAGCACCGCATGCGCATAGCGCGAGACGACGCGCGCCGTGTCCGCGAGCGGCTCGCCGCGGGACATCTGGCTGGTCTGCGTGTCCACGTTCATGGGGTGTCCGCCCAGCTCCGACACGGCGGCCTCGAACGATAGCCGCGTGCGAGTGGAGGCCTTCTGGAACACCAGGGCCACGGTCTTCGCGGTGAGCGTGCGCGGCGAGACGCCTTCGCGGCGGAGCTTCTTCAGCTCGGTCGCGCGGTCGAGCAGCCGAAACAGCTCGTCTCGTGAGAAGTCGGAGAGCTTGAGAAAGTCACGCTTTGTCTTCGTCAGTCCGTTCGCGCTCATCACACATCCTCCGAAAGCTTGGATACCAACACCCCCAGCGCAGGGACCTTCGCCTGGGCACGCTCCGCGGCGTCGGCAGCCGCGAGCAAGCGCGCAAGGTGCTCTTCCACGCGGGCCTTCGACGTGCCGCCAGGGCTTGCCTTGCGATCGATCGCCTTGCCGACGTCCGCCGTGGCGAGGACCTGAGCGGTCAGCCGCGGATCGATTCCGTGCGCGTCGGCCTCTGGCACGGTGAGCAGCGAGTAGCCGCGCTCCTTGCACATGGAGACGAGGCTTCCGACGATGCCGTGGCTCTCGCGGAACGGCACGCCGCGCGACACGAGCGCCTCTGCAAGGTCCGTGGCCTGCGTCATGTCGGAGGTGAGCGCAAGCAGACACCGCTCCTTGTCGAACTCCACGTTCGCAAGTCCGAGCGCGAGCATCTTCGGCGCCGCGGACGAGAGCGCAGCGCACGAGAGGATGGGGCCGCGGTCTTCCTGCTGATCGCGGTTGTAGCCAAAAGGAAGCCCTTTCATGGTGGTGAGCAGCTGCATGAGTGAACCGATCGCCTTCCCCGACTTGCCGCGCAGGAGCTCGAAGAGGTCCGGATTACGCTTCTGCGGCATCATGGACGAGCCCATGGCAATACCGGACGAGAGCTTCACGAAGCCGAACTCCGAGGTGGAGAAGTCCACCATGTCCGTGGACACGCGGCTCACGTGCACGAGGAGCTTGCTCGTGGCGTAGGCGTAATCGAGCGCGAAATCGCGGTCGCCGACCGTGTCGATGGCAGAGCCGGTGAGGGCGTCGAAGCCCAGCGCGGCGCGCACGCTGTCGCGATCGATGGGGAGGGACGTGCCGCTGGACGCGCCGGAGCCGAGCGGCGAACGCGACAGCGACGACAGCGCGAAGCCAAACGTATCCAGGTCCCGCGTGAACGCCTCCGCGTAGCCAGCGAGCAGGAACGCGAGCGAGATCGGCTGCGCGCGCTGCCTGTGCGTGTAGGACGGCAGGAACACGTCCGTGCTGGCGGCCGCGCGCGCCGCGAGGGTGCGCACGAGCGTGGCGATCTCGGCGAGCGCATTCTTCGCGCTCTCGCGCAGGAAGAGCCGCAGGTCGAGGGCCACCTGATCATTGCGCGAGCGCGCTGCATGCAACACCTTGGCCGCGTCGCCGATGTCGGCAAGGAGCGCGCGCTCGACCGCCATGTGAACGTCTTCCTCCTCAGGGAGCGTGAGCGTGCCGTGCTCCCATCGCTCGTGCAGACCACGCAGCCCCTTGATGATCGCGCGGGCCTCTTCCTTCTTGATGATCCCCTGCGCAGCCAGCATGCGAGCGTGCGCGATGCTGCCCACGACGTCTGCCGAGAACAGCGCCATGTCTTCCGCCAGCGACGTGGTGAAGGCGAGGACGTCCGGGAGCATGGAAGCGCCGCCCGATGCGGCTGTCTTTGCGAGGCTGCCGCCGCTCACGAGCTGCCCTCCAGCGCGAACAGGAGCGACAGCTTTCGCGCGAGCTTGCGCGCAGGCGTCTTCTTCTCCGGCACGATGAAGATCGTATCGTCGCCGGCGAGCGTGCCAATGATGTCCGGCATGCGCGCTTCGTCCAGCAGCGCGGCGATCGCCGGTGCGGCACCTGGGCGTGTGTGCATCACCACCATCGCCTCGCCGTCCTTGATGCCCAGCACGAGCTCCCTCACTGCGCTGGGTGCGAGCCGCGGGGCCAGCTCGGGCGAACCGAGCTCATACATGGACCCGCCGTCGGGCAATGAAACGCGGCGCGCGCGGAGCTTCTGGAGGTCGCGCGATAGCGTCGCCTGCGTGACGTCGTAGCCGCGTGAGAGCACGAGCTCGCGCAGCTCCTCCTGAGTGCCTACCGGCCTTCGGCGGAGGATGTCCGCGATGGCCGCGCGTCTGGGCTTGGTCTGCAGGTCGCCCATGTCATGCCTCCGCGCGCACGATGGTGCCGACACCCGTGTCGGTGAACAGCTCGGCGATGACGTTGTGGGGCGTACGCCCGTCGATGAGGTGAACGGCGCGCACCCCGCCTGCGAGCGCCTTCAGGATGGACTCTGCCTTGATCGCCATGCCGCCCGTGACGACGCCCGTATCGATCATGGTGCGCAGAGCCTTGGCCCCAAGCTCGGACACGAGCTCGTCCTTCTCCACGATGCCGGTGACGTCCGACAGATAGATCAGCTTGTCGGCGGAGAGCGCCTCTGCCACGCCAGCAGCCACGACGTCCGCGTTCAGGTTGTAGCTCTGGCCGTCCGCGCCAAGGCCCACGGGTGAGATGACCGGGATGTAGCCCTGGGAGAGCAGCGACTCCAGGAAGCCCTTGTTCACCTCCGTGAGCTCGCCGACCTCACCCAGGTCGCGGCCGTCCTCGCGTACGAGCTTCTGCGCTCGGAGCAGCGCCGCGTCCTTGCCGCTGACACCCACGGCCTGTCCGCCGTGACGATTCAGCAGGGTGACGAGCTCCGTGTTGACGGACCCCGTGAGGACCATCTCCACCACGCGCACGTCCGATGCCGGCGTCACGCGCACGCCGTCGATGAACTCCGGATGGCTGCCCATCTTCTCGAGCGCGCGCGTGATGTCCGGACCGCCGCCATGAACCACGACGGGCAAGAGCCCGATCGAGTGGAGCAGCAGGATGTCCTCGCAGAAGGAGCGCTTGAGCGACTCCTTCGTCATGGCCGCGCCACCGTACTTGATGACGCAGCGGCGGCCGCGGAAGCGCGAGATGTACGCGAGCGCCTCGACCAGGAGCGCGCGCTTGAAGGTGGGGCTGTAGTTCTGGAGCTTGTCGTCCTTGCCTACGCCGCCGTCTTCCTTCTCGACGATAAGACTCGTGTAGTCTGCATTGATCTTCACGTAGTCGTAGGAGAGGTCGCAGCCGTACGCCTTGGCCTCTGCGGTACCGCCGCGAAGATCCACCAGGATGTGGACCTCGGGTTCGCGCATGCGTGCCTTCAAGATGGTCCTGTCCAGCGGCACGGGCGCGCCGTCGTAGACCAGGGTGCCCTGCACGGACACGGAGGCCTTGTAGGGATCCATGGCGTAGTTCTGGGAGCCGGCCCGCGCGCCAACGGTCGCAAGGATGCGGCCCCAGTTCGGGTCCATGCCGAAGATCGCCGTCTTCACGAGCGGCGAGCCGCAGATGCTCTTCGCCACGTCGCGCGCAGAGGCGACGTCCGGCGCGCCCTTCACGATCACGTCGATGCGCTTGGTGGCGCCCTCACCGTCTTGCGCGATGTCGCGCGCGAGCTCGTCCAGGAGGTCGAGCACTGCCGCCGCGAACGTGTCGTAGTGCGGCCCCTTGGCAGTGATCTTCGCGTTGCCGGCAAGGCCATTGGCCATGGCGAACACGGCGTCGTTGGTGCTCATGTCCTGGTCAACGGTGAGCTGATCGAAGGTCTCGTGCGTGGCCGCGAGCAACGCGCAAGACAGCATCGCGGGGTCGATCGCGCAGTCCGTGACGATCACGGCGATCATCGTGGCGAGCTGCGGCGCGATCATGCCGGAGCCCTTGCAGATGGCGGAGATCGTGACGGGCTTGTCGCCAACGGAGATCACGCGCGACGCCATCTTCTTCACCATGTCGGTGGTCATGATGGCCTCGGCTGCGCGATCCGGCTCGGGCGTGAGGTTCGCGATCAGGCTGGGCAGCGCGGTCACGATCTTGTCGTGCGGAAGACGCACGCCGATCACACCCGTACTCGCGCTGACGACGGACGCCTTCGGTACGCCGAGC
>JBBRNJ010000032.1:0-86406 GCA_038230375.1 Polyangiales bacterium
AGGTGAGCTCGTAGATGTCCTCGATCGCGCGCTGGGCCTTGAACACCAACGCTTCGAAGCCCGGCGCGATCGGCGTCGCGAACTCCAGGGAGAGCGCCGTGGCGCGCGCGATGACCTCTTGCGGGTCCGAGATCTGCGCGGGCGTGACCTTGTTAGTCACCTCCGAAGCCGTATAGCCGAGCATGCGCTCTGCACCGACGTTGAAGATCTGGATGACCCCCTTTGCGTCGGTGGCGATGCTCGAGAAGTTCGCGCGGTTGAAGATCGCGCTCTGCAGCGCGCCGGTCTTGAGGAGCGCTTCGGCTTGCCTCACGTCCAGGTTCGCGTCTGCGGCGACAGCCGGTGTCTTCATCATGCGTGGGTACACATCGTCTCCCGTAGCCCCTGCTGAGCGTCGGATGGATGCACGCAAGTCCCGATCCGAGGTGATCGCTGCGAAAACTGCGGGTCCTGAGAACCCCGATTGGTGCGTTGTGCCCCTGATGATGCATTTTGCCTCACCCGCCTCCTGAGCGGCTACCGAGCCCGTCGAGAACGGACGAGGAGCCCCAGCACGCCAAGCACGAACAGGGAGGCATCACCGGTGCTGGCGCCGCTCGTATTGCAGCCCTTCTTCTCGCCCGGTGTCGCGGGGCCAGAGGCGGGGGAGCCAGAGGTGGCGGCGGACGCGGTGGTGCCCACGACACAGAGCGTGCAGTCGTACTCCACGATCTTGCGCTCCGTGGTTCCGTTCGGTCCCGGCGCCATGCCCATGCGGCTGCACTTCTGCGCCGTGCACGTGCCGGCCTTCTTGCTGTCGTCCACGCACGCGTCGCCCGCCTTCTTGTCCCCGCACGTCATGTTCGGCGGAGGCACGTCTGCATGCGCCACGCGCGGCGTCGCAACCAAGGCGATGGACGCAAGGGACACCGTGACGACTGCGAGCGCGATCGCGGGGGGAGCGCGACGAATGGCGACGTTGTTCATGCCGCCGATGTAACGGCCGCATGGCCCAGGCGGAAAGCAAAATCGGCTACATTCATCCGCCATGCAAAAGTCAGTGACCCGTTGCACGTGGCCCGGCACAGACCCCCAGTACGTGGCCTATCACGACGAGGAATGGGGCGTACCCGAGCGCGACGACCGCGCGCTCTACGAGAAGCTGGTGCTCGACGGCTTTCAGGCGGGCCTCGCGTGGATCACGATCCTTCGCAAGCGTGACGCGTTCCGCAAGGCGTTCGACGCCTTCAATCCGGAGAAGATCGCGCGCTACGACGAGAAGAAGATCGCGAAGCTGATGGAGAACGCCGGCATCGTGCGGAGCCGCCCGAAGATCCTGGCCGCCATCCGCGGCGCGCGCGTCTACCTGGACATGATGGAGAAGGAGCCCGCGGGCTTCTCCGGCTACATCTGGAGCTTCGCCGAGCGCGAGAAGAAGCCGCGGAAGAAGCTCCGCACGAAGAGCGACATCCCGACGCAGACGGACATGAGCGAGCGCCTGGCGAAGGATCTCAAGCAGCGCGGCTTCAACTTCTGTGGCCCGGTCATCGTCTACGCATTCGCGCAAGCGGTGGGCCTGGTGAACGATCACCTGGCGACGTGCTTCCGCCACGCCGACTGCGAGAAGCAGAGAGCGCGCGCGCTCCGGTCATGAAGCGCGCGCGCTGAGTCAGTCCAGATCAGTTGGTCGTGACGACCTTGTCGCGGCAAACAATCTTCGCGAGGTTCGTGGACCCCGTTCCGGTGCCGCCGGTTCCGCCGGTGCCGCCGGTTCCGCCGGTTCCGCCGGTTCCGCCCGTTCCGCCAGTCCCGCCCGTGCCCGTGCCCGTGCCCGACCCAGTCCCGACGTTCGACCGCTGGTAATACAGCTCACACATCTTGTCGCTGTCGCAGCCCGTGTAGACGCACTCGTTCGAGACGCAGGAGTAGAAGTTGTAGTCCTGGCTGGACCCGCACTCGAGGTCCGTCTGGCACGGCACCGTGCACTTCGTCGTCGTCGTGTTGCACTTCGCCTCGACGCTGCCGGTGGCCGCGACGCACTCGCGATCCGACTTGCACGTGCCCTCGACGCACTGGCCCGACACGCAGCGGTTGAACGAGGGACACTCGGAGTCGAGCGTGCAGCCCTTCACGCACTCGCCGCTCACGCACGTGCTGCCACCGCCGCACTGGTCGTTGGTCTTGCACTGAACGCACTTGCTGGAGACGCACGCGTTCGAGGCGCAGTCCGCATCGAGCTTGCATGCGGGTGCCTGCGCAATACACGCACCGGCGGTGCATGCGTACGCAGTGCCGTCGCACTGGCACTGCGCCTTGTACTGCGCGCAGTAGGTCGCGGAGCTGGTGCCGCCCAGGTCGCATTGCGACTTCAGTGAGGCGCAGTTCGACGGAGGTGTCGGACAGCAGTCGACGGGCAAGCTGCACTGGATGATCGCGCACTCCTTGGCCGTGGGCGCGACCTGGAAGTCACCCGTCACGCAGACGCCGCCGGCGACACCGCTGGGCCGCGGCACGCACGAGAGTCCGCCCGCGCAGTCGTTGGTGACCTGGCAGGCCTCGCCCTTGCGGGACTCGCGCGTGGTGGCGTCCTTCGAGCAGCCGGACGCGAGGATTGCCGCGAGTGGAAGGAGCGTGCAGAGAACCGTGATCGATCGCTGAAACATGATGGATGGACTCCAAACGGAAATGGAAAAAGGTCGGCGGGAGCGCCGGACGTGGTCGTCGCGCGCCACAAGCAGCGGGCGTGCCAGCGCGAATCCTCCGATATTTTCCACGCAAACGACACGACAGGTGGACATCGACCACCCAACCGCAGCGCACGAATGTGGCGACGACGCCACGAGCGGTGGAGGTCGAGGTCGAGGTCGAGGTCGAGGTCGAGGTCGAGGTCGAGGTCGAGGTCGAAGTCGAGGTCGAAGTCGAAGTCGAAGTCGAGGTCGAGGTCGAGGTCGAGGTCGAGGTCGAGGTCGAAGTCTAGGTCGCGCGTCCTCGGAACCTGTTCGCTGGCGTCGCGGGTCTTGCTCGCGGACTTGGGGTCGCTCCTTTCGCTCGACCAGCGTGTCATCGTGCTCGGACGCCTCAAGGCCAGGCCAGCTGCGCTGGTCGCCTGCGGCGAGCCTTGACCCGTCCTCCGCGCGATGACCCACCGGTCGGAGCGAAAGGAGCTCGCACATGGACTTGAGGATTTACGGCGTGATCATCGAGACGGTTGGGATGCTGGGGGGCGAGATGGAGTTGATCGGGCGGCGGGACCCGGACCTGGAGAGACAGATGCGGCGTGCGGCGGCCAGCATCGCGTTGAACACCTCGGAGGGCTCGTACTCTCGCGGAAGGAACGCGCAGCTACGGTTTCACACGGCGCTGGGCAGCGCGCGGGAGACGCTGGCGTGTATCGAGGTAGGCGTTGCGCTCGGCTATGTGCCCTGCGTGAGGGACGAAGTGCGCGCGCGCATGCGCCAGATCCTGGGCACACTCACGAAGCTCACGCGGTGAGCAAGCAGACTGCGCCGCGGAGAGCGATCTCCGCGGCGCGCTCCTTCGCGCTCAGCGCATCAGCGCGGACAACATCTTCGCGAGGTTCTGACATCGCCACATGATGTCGACCGCGGTGGCGTGATCGAGAGCACCGATCGCGTGGGCGCCGTCCGCCGCACCAGATGTCTCGCACGCGCTGTTCCGAGCACCGGTGAAGTACTTCCGCATGCCCACCGAGAAGTTCGGAAGTCCTTCGGCAACATGCAGAAAGACGCTCTTGCTGGCCCGTCGAGCCTGGTCGCGAAACTCCTCATCCTTGATCCCCGCCCGATGCACAGTCACCACGAGCTCCTTGGCAAACCGGTAAACATCCAGCCTCTGAAACGGCATGAGGCAATCAATCTTCGCAGTGTCGTTCATGGGGTCCTCCTGACATGGCGTCGTCCCCCCGGGGCACGCGTCCTCGCGTTGTCAAATCCCGGCGACGGCCCCGAGGTATTCCGTCGCGACGGCGGGGTCTGACAACGCGAGGACGCGTGCCATTCGCAAGCATGTCAGGAGGCCCCCGTGAACGACCGCGAGCAAAAGGGCCCCACCGCACAGAGCAAAGGTCGATGTCGATGTCGAAGTCGATGTCGATGTCGATGTCGATGTCGATGTCGATGTCGAAGTCGTTGTCGAACTCGCCCTCGCTACAGGTAGCTGAGCCAGAAGTCCTTCCGCCTTGCCTTCACGCCCGCCATCCACCGGCAGAACGGAAACAGCACCGCGATCACGAACGCCCAGACTCCGTAGACACCCAGCAGCGAGGTCCCGTAGCCCTTCGGGTACAGGAAGAAGATGGTGAAGAACTGTCCCGGCGCAAACCCCTGCGTCGTGCCGAGCACGACAGTGAGTCCGTGGAGGAGGTAGAAGTGCGCCACGTAGAAGGCGAACGGGACGCGACCGAAGATCACCAGCGCGTCCTTCACGCGGCCGTGGATGCGGTCCGCGTATGCGCAGAGGATCGTGGCTGGGCCGATCGTCATCAGCGCGTACTGCAGGCTGGGCGGGTACTTCGTCGTGTTCAGGAAATCGATCACCGTCGTCACCAGGCCGCGCTGCTGCACCTCCCAGTGATTCATGTCTCCGTACGCGTCCAGCGAACGGAGCACCACGAACGCAGCCACGAGCCAGGTGCCTATGCGGAGGAGCCTTCTGTCGCGCGCCTTCGGTTCGAGCTCGAAGATGGCCGACGCGCCGAAGCCGGTGAGCATGAGCCCGACCCACGGCAGTAGCGGATACGCGAACACGAACCGCCACGGCCCCACGACGCGGCCCACCTGCGAGTGCAGCGCGACCCACAGCGGCAGGTTCGGCGTCTGCGCGGTGGTCACCGGCCACACCCAGTCGAGCGCGTTGTGACCCAGCACGATCGCGATGCCGATGAAGAGCGTGGCGCGCCTGCCGAGGAGCTGCACCACGGACAGCACCAGCATGCTCGCGCCGATCGCCCAGATCACCTGCATGGGCACCAGGATCTTTCCGCCCATCTGCGGGATGCCGAGCGGAGCGAACGTGAAGCCGGTGGAGATGATCGCGATCTCCACGAAGACCAGCCACAGACCGCGCTTCGTAAGGAAGGCTGCGAGCTCCGTGGGCGACCTGCGCTTCGTCATGAGCCCGGCGCTGACGCCCGCGGACACCACGAACACGGGCGCACAGAAGTGCGTTACCCACCGCGTGAGAAACAGCGGTAGGCCCACGTTCGGATCCTTCGTCGGATCCTGCATCGCGCCAGCGAGAAAGAAATCGCGCGTGTGATCGAGCGCCATGATCACGACCACGAGACCGCGAACCATGTCGAGCGAAGTCAGCCGATATGCGCGCAGATCCTTCGCGGTGGCGGTCGCGGCTTCGGTACTGCTCATGGGTGCACACGATCGCACAAAACCCCGAGGAAAGTGGGTTCTTGACCGCTGAACATAGTTCCAGTATAGTGTCCCTTCCGACGACGCAATAACGCCCTTCAACGCCAGCCCGGTCCCAGCACTCAGGAGCACGCATCATGGAAGACAAGAACAAGGCAAAAGCCATCGACCTCGCCCTTGCCAGCATCGAGAAGGAGTACGGCAAAGGCTCCATCATGCGCCTGAAGGACGGCGAGTCGGCGTTCTCGGATTGCGGCGTCATTCCGTCGGGCTCGCTCGGCCTCGACATCGCGCTCGGCATCGGCGGCTACCCGCGCGGTCGCATCATCGAGATCTACGGACCTGAGTCGTCCGGCAAGACCACGCTCACGCTCCACGCCATCGCCAGCGCGCAGAAGGCCGGCGGCGTCGCCGCGTTCATCGACGCAGAGCACGCGCTCGACCCCGCGTACGCGCGCAAGCTCGGCGTGAAGACGGACGAGCTCCTCGTGTCCCAGCCGGACTTCGGTGAGCAGGCGCTCGAGATCGCGGACATGCTCGTTCGCTCCAACGCGGTCGACATCATCGTGATCGACTCCGTTGCGGCCCTCGTGCCCAAGGCGGAGATCGAAGGCGACATGGGCGACAGCCACGTCGGCACGCAGGCGCGCCTCATGAGCCAGGCGCTCCGCAAGCTCACCGGCACCGTCGCTCGCTCCAACTGCCTCCTCGTCTTCATCAACCAGATCCGCATGAAGATCGGCGTCATGTTCGGCTCGCCGGAGACCACCACGGGCGGCAACGCGCTCAAGTTCTACGCGTCCGTCCGCCTGGACATCCGCCGCATCGGCTCCATCAAGGAGGCCGCGGTGTCGGACAAGAAGGAGCCCACGGTCGTTGGCAACCGCACGCGCGTGAAGGTCGTGAAGAACAAGATGGCGCCTCCCTTCCGCGAGGTGGAGTTCGACATCATCTACGGACAGGGCATCAGCCGCTCGGGCGACGTGGTCGATCTCGGCAGCGACATGGGCATCATCGAGAAGAGCGGCGCGTGGTTCTCGTTCGGCAACGAGCGCATCGGTCAGGGCCGTGAGAACGCGAAGACGTACCTCGAGGAGCGTCCCGCGCTCATGGACAAGATCGAGCGCATGATCCTCACGAAGAACAACATCAAGTCGACCATCCCGGAGTCCGCGCAAGAGAAGGCCGACACGAAGGCCGCCGAGGCAAAGACCGCGGCCGACGCGAAGGCCGCAGACGCAAAGAGCGGCGCACCCAGGGCCACCACCGCCACCACTGGCAGCGGCGTGACCGGCACCGTGATGCCCGTGCAGCAGGCAAGCCACGCCAACGGTGGCAAGCCCAGCTCCAGCGCAGCCAGCAGCGACGACAAGGGAAAGTCCGCGCAAAAACCCGCGAACTGACCCGAGAAGTGGTCGACATCCAGGGATCCGGCGCACAATGGCCGGACCCGATGTTGACCACCTGGTTCCTTGCGTCCGACGCGCTCCTTGCCGAACGTTTTCGACTTGGTGTCGCGCGTGAGGTCAAGGACCCGTTCACGGGCGGCACCATGAAGATCGCCGGGCCCGTCTGGGAGCCGCTCGCCGATCTTCCATACTTCCAGATCGACGACATCCAGCTCGAGACGGTGGCGCTCCTCTTCGAGGTGGATGCGCTCGAGGAACTTGATCGCACGCGCGCAGTGACCGGGAGCGAACAGGGGCGGGGGACCCTGGTGTCCGGGTTGCCTGCGCTGTATCGCGTGCGCGCAGATGCCGTGGCCGCATTCCAGAAGGGCCGCAAGAACCGCGTCGTGCGCGTGAAGTCGTTCGGTGACCTTGCGCGGGCGAGGGGGCTGCGGCTGGGCATCGACGTCGGGGCATCGCCCTCGTTCCTGGAGCGCTCCGGTGCGTGGCGCGCAGAGGTGTTGCCCGACACGGAGAGCGAGCTCTTCGAGGCATTCGCCACGCTGCTCGAGGACTCGGACCCGGGCGCGGCCATTGTCGCGCTCGCGGAGGAGACGTAGATTCGGGGCACCGAGATGCCCATCGATCCGGCCCTGCGCGGGCAAGCCATCGAGATGCTCAAGAATGGACACGTGCCTGGCGCGGTCCACACGTATCTCGTGCGCGCGGGCGCGCCGTTCGAGGAATCGCAGGCCTTCGTCCATGAGCTTCTGCAACTGAAGGCGCAGGCGGAGGCGCGCGATCCGGCGCGGCTTCGTGAGCACGCCACGTGGATGCTCTTCCAGCGTGCGCCGGTCGCGGACGTCCTGGCGTATTTCGCGGGCCTCGGGATCGCGGAGGAGCACGCACGTCCAGAGATCGATCGCCTCGCTGCGATCGTCCCGCAGATGGTCCCATGTCAGGTGTGCAGCCGGCCCATGCTCCCGCAGCACGCGTTCTTCGACGCGCAGGGCAACCAGGTCTGCAAGACGTGCAACGTGCGCAACGAGCTCGGCGCCGCACAGGAGCGCGCCATCCAGAGCGAGCAGAACGAGCGCAACAACGCGCTCGCGATCGGCATGCTTGGCGTCTTCAGCGGCGCGCCGCGGCTCGCCGTGCGCGGATTCGCGGCCGCATCACGCAGCGGCCCAGCGCCCGGGCCCACCACGTGTCCGAGCTGCAAGCTCTCCTCGGGCGTGCATGTGACGCTGTTGCCGCCGCACCTCGCCGCGGGGCTCGCGCCGGGATGGACCTACGCGTGCGGCCGCTGCGGAGCTGGCATCGCGTAGGCATCTCTGTAGTGCACTGCCCTGAAGTGGCTTATTTCTTCGGCGGCGGTGGCTTTGCGGGGGGCGCACTGTTTGACGTGGCGGGGGTGGCGGGCTTGTTCTCGAAGGCCTTGCGCTGCGCGTTGTACTCACTCTCCAGACGGCGCGCTACGTGCTCCACCACCTCATAGAGCGCCGTCTCCTTCGTGAGCTTCGCCTGGTCCGCCTTCAGCTTGTCGGAGAATCCCTCGAGCGTGCCGGCCCAGGCAAGCGGCTCGCGCTCCTTGGGCGTCTTCGCCTTGTCCGGCACCGGGTGGCCGGCGGCCTTCGCAATGTCGGTCATGTACGTGAGGTAGAGGCCCTTCTTGATCGGCTTCGTGGCGTCGTCCGGCACGGCGGGCACCGGCACGCCGAAGAGCAGCTTCGCGGCGCCGTCGAGCGCGTACACCTTGAGGTGCTTGGGCAAGCCGCGCGAGAGCGTGAGACGGTCCATCGCGCAGAGGAGCGCGATCGCATGCGCCTCTGCCGACAGATCGCCGACGTCCAGGTTGAGCAGCGTCTCCAGCTCCTTCGTTGCGCGGAGCGGCGCGACGGCGGCGGCCTCGTCCGCGGAGAGCTTGTCCGGCTCCTTCTCCAGATCGCGCTTCACCTTCGCGGCCGCGCGGCGCGCCTGCGTGAGCTCCTTCTGCGCGGCGGCGACCTGCTTGTACAGCTTGTCGAGCGCGTCCTTTCGCGGCCCGTCGACCGCGTCGTCCTTCGCGAGAACGGCGATCTTCGAGCCGACGAAATCCACGCCGGTCGCGTCCAGCGCGCGCAGCTGCTCCATGTGCTCCTTGTCGTCACCACCAGCTATCGCGAGCACCTCGTGACAGCGCGCCTCCGTGGTGGCCTTGCGCGTGTCCTTCGCGTCGCCCTCGCCATCGCTCCACACACCGCCGAACCAGCATGCGGTCGTCAGGATCAGGAGCTTGTGCGCCGTTACGTTGTCCTTCGGCCCGACACCCGTTGTCACGGGTGCGCTCCCATCCATGGCGGGCGCCGCCGCATCGGCATCCGTCGTTGTCGTCATCGGCGGTGGTGTGGGCGCGGGCTTGGGACCACACGCCACGACCCCCATCGCGACGGAGAGCATGAGACCAGCGGAGAGTGAGCGGCGTTGCATGCGCCGGAGCTTCGCGAAAACGGCGAACCGTGACAAGCAATCAGCGCCGCGATCGGGCTGAATGACCTCGTTTTAACGCGAGCGCACGGCGTCTCGAGATCAAGGTCAGCACCGCGATCGTCGCGAGCATGGCGCCCGTCGCGTCCTCGCTCCGCCAGCCGATGACGTCGCATCCGCAGCTCTGGCTGGGCCGCGGCGCGGGAACGGCTCCCTGCGCGGATCGAGGCGTGGGCGTGCTCGGCGATGACGCGGGTGCAGCTGCGTCGCCCGCGGGTGTCGCCATCGTGGTGGGTGCGGCACCGGCGTCGCCCCCGGTCACGCCAGGCACGAACGGATAGGTGGGCCTCGGAGCCGCTGCCTTCGCGAGCAGCGGCGCCAGGGTGAAGTGACGCGTGATGCGCGCGCCCTTGCCGGACTCCAGGGTCACGTCGCACGCTAGCTCGTAACGACCGAGCGCCAGCGGCGGATCGAACCACAGCGGCAGGTTCGCGCGGCCAGACGCGTTGCTGCGGGACTCCACGACCTGGGGGCCCTCGTACGAGAGCGTTCGCTGCGACGCGCCGGTCGCGGTGATCTCCACCTTCGTGATCCGCAGATCGCGATCAAGCAGCGTCTCCCACCCGACCGACAGCATGCGGCCCGCGCGCGCTGCCGACACGAGCGGCTCGTTCAGCGTGCGGCCTGTGAGGATGCCGCCGAGCGCGTGATCCTTCGCGCTCCGCACCTCCTCGAAGAGCGCGTGCTCGTCCTTCTCCACGCGGAACTGACGTGCGAGCACCTGCGGATACAGCAACGCTGGGTGTCGCTCCGGCGGCACGGCGTGGGCCGCGGCGATGCGGATGTCCGGCTCTGGCGCCTCCAGCAGCTTCGTCACGGTGGCCAGCGCGAGCTTGTCGTCGTCACTGCGGAAGCGAGCAAGGAGGGAGATCGCCGCGACCCGCTCCTCCATCTTTGCGGCGGGGTCGGACGCGACGCGCGCGAGCTCCACAGACGGCAGATCTTCGCCCATCATGTAGAGCTCCGCCGCTCCGTGCGCGCGCACGATCGCTCGAAGCGTTCGCGGGACGTCCTTCTCGGCGGCGATGCGCGAGACGATCTCGTTCGCGATGCGATCACGGTAGAAGCCGATCCATCCTGACTGCATCGGCAGCTGCAGGTCGTCCGGGTCCGATGGCCCCAGCATCTCGATCAGCGCGTCGCGTCCCTGTGGCGTGTTCGCGCGCCCCATCGCATCGCGCACGGCCAGCGCGCGCCCGAGCCCGTCGAGGAGCTCTGGCTCGAACGTGACCCAGGTGTGCTTCATGGCGCCGCGTGGATCGTTCACCAGATCGTATGGGTCGTGGCCTTGCGGCACGGGCCCAAACCCACCCGGATTCGACTCTTGCTCGAAGCGCTGGATTGCGCCCCGCAGGTCCACGCGCACGCCCGACGACTCGATGTACCAGTCGGACACGGGTCCCGCGTCCCAGCGTCTCTGGTTCGCCGCATGGCGGTTCAAAACGAGGAAGAGCACGACCTCACCCGGCGCGCCGGCGTCCTCCTGCCCGAACATGCCGTTCCACCGGTAGAGGCCATAATCGAGCGGCACATGGTCGCCCGGCGCGAGCGGGCCCTTGTACGTCTTCTCCACGATGGTGTCGGTGAGGACCGTCCACTGATCGATGCGCTGCTCCTTCCCGAGCCGTGCGCGCACCACAGCGTCCGCCTCGAACGCCATGGACGTGAGATCGGAGTGGGTCATCATCGCCGCCGTCGCATCGGTGCTCGCGGCGCCGGCCGCCGCGACAAATGCGAGAAGTGCCGCGTTTCGAAGCTTCCTCATCGATGCCGAAGGATCGTAGCGTAGCCGGCTCATCCTTGGAGGTACCCATGTTGAAGAAGCTCGTCTGCGTCCTCGTCGCCATCCTGGTCCTTGTCAGCAGCTCGTCCGCCCATGCCGCGATGAGCGCGTACATGAAGATCAAGGGGAAGCGCGGCGTCGCCATCGTCGGAGGCGTGACGCAGCGGGGGAGAGAGGGCGCTTCGCAGATCGTGGCTTCCTCTCACGAGATCGTGTCGCCGCGCGATCCGGCGAGCGGATTGCCCACTGGAAAGCGCATGCACAAGCCCTTCACAGTGACCATGGAGATCGACAAGGCGGTGCCTCTGCTCTTCAAGGCGATGGTGAGCAACGACACCCTGCAGGAGGTGTCGATCCAGTACTACAAGGCGAGCACGGGCGGCGGCGTGGAGCAGCAGTACTATACGGTGAAGCTCACCAACGCGAGCATCTCCAGCATCAACTTCCGCCAGCAGAACACGGTCAATCCCGACCTGGTGCGCTACCCGGAGATGGTCGAGATCTCGTTCACCTACCAGAAGATCAACTGGACGTTCACGGACGGCAACGTCTCGGCCGAAGACGACTGGATGGCGCCCGTCACCTGAGTCGGCTCGTGGTGAAGATGGCGGCGGCGCGCGCGGGGATGGCGTGCGCCGTGGTCGTTTTGTTCGTCGCGAGCAACACCGATGCGCCTTCCAGCTCCTCGAGCCCCGTCAGATCTCGCGGCTCGTCCGCGAAGCTGACGATCAGCATGCGCGTGTCGCTCCCGCTCCACCGATGGACGACAAGCAGGTCTCTGCTGGCGTACGCGCGCAGCCGCTCGCGCGAGCCTTCGCGCAGCACGGGATCCTGTCGGCGGAGCGTCAGTAGGTCTGTGTAGAGTGCAAGTATCTCGGCGTGAGGTGCCGCCACGCGCTCCTCCCACACGAGCTTGGAGGACGTGAAGGTCGCGAGCGCCTGCGGGTCGGGCGGCTCGCCGTCCCAGCCGGGAAAGCCGCGGAACTCGTCCTTGCGACCCTCGCGAATCCTCGCGCCCAGGCCCGGGTGGTGGTCCGTGAAGTAGAGGAACGGCGTGCTGGCTGCCCACTCCTGGCCCTGGAAGAGGAGCGGCGTCATCGGCAGGAAAAGGAGCAGCGCCGCCGCTGCGGCATACGCATCCATCGAAGCGTGGTGGCACATGCGATCACCGCACGGCCTGTTGCCTACGTGGTCGTGGTTCTGGATGCCGTAGACGAATGCGCTGGCGGGGAGCCCCGTCGCGGGCGCGCCTCTCTTCACGCTCCATGGCGAGAAGTGCTGCCCCGTGAAGAGCCAGCCCCCCATGATCGCAGCAGCGAGTCCCTCCGCGCCGGGCGTGTACGCCGCGAAGTTGCCATCACTTGCGAGCGTGAGCGTGGCGTGGAGCTGGCGTTGGAAGTCGTCCACCCAGATGCCGTCCATCTGGTGGTCGTGAACCAGCCGTGGATCATTCATGTCGTCCTCCGCGATGACGAGCCTGCGTGGCGTCATCGCGTGCGCCAGATCCGAGAGCTCACGGAGCACGTGGAGGCTCGCGCCTCCCGAGCGGAGGTGTGCCTCGTCGTGGATCGCGTGCGTAGCGTCCAGGCGCAGACCGTCGAAGCGGTACGACTCGAGCCACATGCGCGCGCTCGAAAGGACGTATGCGCGCGCGAGCGGATTGGCGAAGTCGGGCGCGTCCCCCCAGCGCGTGGGGCGCGCGCGGTCGAAGTACGCCGGGTCGTAGACGCCCAGGTAGCTGCCGTCGGGCCCAAAATGGTTGTAAACTACATCCAAAAACACGGACAGCCCCAGACCGTGCGCGGCGTCAACGAACCGCCTCAGGTCGTCCGGTGTGCCGTAGGGCGCGAACGGCGCGAAGTGCATCACGCCGTCGTAGCCCCAGCCGCGGGTCCCGGCGAAGGCGCACACGGGCAGGAGCTCCACCGCCGTCACGCCCAGCTTCGCCAGCTCCAGGAGCTTCTCCACCGCGGCGGCGTACGTCCCTTCGCGCGTGAACGTGCCCACGTGCAGCTCGTAGAACACGTGCTCCGCGAGCGGGCGATGGATGCCGTCGCCGTGCGTCCACGCAAACGTATCTGCCACGACCTCCGCGGGGCCGTGCACGCCAAAAGGCAGGGCGCGCGCGTACGGATCGGGCCACTCCGCGTCACCCAGGACGAACTTGTAGAGCGTTCCCGTCGCCGCGTCCGTGACCGTCGCTGCGAACCATCCATCGCCCTGCGCCGCGAGCGGTACGGTCTGTCGCGCGCTGTTGCCGTCTGCTTCGAAGAGGCGCACCGACACGCGATCCGTGACGGTCGTGAACACCCGGAACGTCACGCCCGACGCATCCACGCGCGCGCCGAGCCAGCCCGGGCTCCACCGCGAGACGCCCTGCATGCCCACCGTCATGTCTGCGCATATAGCGGGTTCGTCGGAAATCGGCTGGCGCATTTCGAAGCTGGGCCTAGGCTTTCGGCCCATGATGGAAAAGAGCCGCCTCGCTCGTACGCTGACCTCGCTGTCCTTCGTTGTCGTCGCCTCCACGGCGGTCGTGCTCGGGCAGGGCTGCGCCAAGGAGCAGTCGACCACGCAGACCAATGGCGGCGCAGATGCAGAGCTCGCGGTGGGCAAGCCTGCGCCGGAGTTCTCCGTCACCGGTCACGACGGCGTGAAGCTCACGCTGTCGGAGCTCAAGGGCAAGGCCGTCGTCGTCTACTTCTATCCAAAGGACGAGACGCCCGGCTGCACCAAGGAGGCGTGCGCCTTCCGCGATGCGTTCGACGCGCTCAGCAAGCAGGGCGTGGTCCTCATTGGCGTGTCGTCTGATTCGGATGCGTCGCACAAGGCGTTCGCGGAGAACCACAAGCTCCCCTTCCATCTCGTGTCGGACGAGAAGGGCGACCTGGCCAAGAAGTTCGGCGTAGGCACCACGTTCGGATTCATGCAGCGTCAGTCGTTCGTCATTGGCGCGGACGGCAACATCAAGAAGATCTATCGCTCCGTGGACGTGACCGTGCACGCGCAACAAATCCAGGATGACTTGAAGAGCTGAGTACGTCGCCTCCACCCACACCACAACGAGCCCCGCACCCGAAGGCCACCTGATCGTGTTTGCCGTGACCGGGCGCCACGCTAGATTGGGCTTCCATGGCGCTCGAGGTCATCGTTGACGGAGTCCCCATGCCCGAGGCCGACGCGCGCGCCTTCTGGCAACGCTTCAGTGCGTACATGGATGAACACAAGGGAGACCTCGCGGGCTTCGCGACCGCCGAGGGCTTCGCGAGCGTCGTCCCCGAGACGGGAAGGAGCGGAGCGCGCCTGCGCGTTAGCCGCTCCGCACCGCAGCCTGCCTACGCAAACGCGAAGGACGGCAAGTAGGACACAGGGCACCCAGGATGCGGAGCTCGCGGTCCCGACATGAGCCCTCGACAGCCATATGCCCGTGCTAACCTCCATGAGGGCGTGAGCACAGATCGCATTGTCATCGCGTACACCGCCTACACCCAGGCGTGCACCTTCTTGCTCGACAAGGAGGGCTTCTGCCGTCGCATCGTGATGCGCGGAAAGAACAAGAACCCGAAGGCAGCGCGGCGCTGCGTGGGGGCGCAGTATGTGGCGTCGCTCCTGCTGGGCAGCGAAGGCGGCCTCGCGGAGATGCCCACGGTCGGCGCGCCGCTGATCTTCGCGCGCATCGACGACGGGCGCGTGTCACTCGTGCGCACCGGTCCGCTCGAGCGCTTCGTGTCGCACGACACCGACGAGATCGACACGCGCGAGCGTGAGCTGCAGACTCTCGCACGGACCGAAGAGGTCCGCGCAGTGCGGGTCTCGAGCTCATCCAGCTCGAACAAGATGAAGGCCGCGCCGAAGCGTGACAGCGCGCCGCCCAAGAGGGGCCACATGCCGAGCGCACCGCCCGAGGAGCTCGATCTCGAAGACGCCGAGGAGATCTCGGACGTGGAGGACGTCGTCTATCACGACGCGTCGGACCGCACGCAGCAGCTCCAGCATCTGAACTTCGACGACGACTACGAAGACAAGACGAAGATCCGCTCCAGCCCACTGCCCAAGAAAAAAGGCATGCTCCCGAGGCGCCCGTGAAGACGAGAGACGGACAACGAGCCCGCGTCGTGCGTACCGCAGCGCTCGGCCTCCTGATCGCGGCGTGCGGGTCGCGCACTGGATTGTTGCTGCCGGGCGAAGGCTTCATTGATGACAATGGTGGAAGTGACGGCGCATCAAAGGACGGGAATTTCCCGGGTTTCGATGGCATGCCGCCGGACTTCGACGCCCCCATGGAGCTGGACGCGCTGCCACCCATCGACGGCTCGCGGCCCGACGTACCGCGGCCGAACGACTGCCCGGACGCGGACGCGACGCTCGTGTACGTGCTGTCGTCGAACGACGTCTTGTATTCGTTCTTCCCGCCCACGCTCGAGTTCAAGACGATCGGCAAGATCGTGTGCCCCGCTGGAAACACGCACCCCTACTCGATGGCCGTGGACCGCAAGGGCAAGGCGTACTCCGTCTTCGATCAGGGCGACCTGTTCCAGATCAGCACGGCCACCGCGGCCTGCGCGCCCACCGGATACCAGGTGGACCAGCTCGGGTGGACCACGTTCGGAATGGGTTACTCCGGCGACACGACCAGCGAGAGCCTCTTCGTGGCCGAGGGCAACACGAATGGAATGGGCGGGACGTCGCAGGGCCTGGGCATCATCGACACCACCACCTTCAAGCTGACGAAGATTGGACCATTCTCCGTGCCGCTGGCGCGCTGCGAGCTCACGGGAACCGGTGACGGTCGGCTCTTCGCTTACTGCGTGAACTCCACCACGGGGAGCGTGATCGCCCAGATCGATCCGAAGACCGCGAACGTCATCGCGCAGAACCAGCTCAAGGTCGGCACCGTGAACGATGCGTTCGCCTATGCGTTCTGGGGTGGCTCGTTCTGGATCTTCTCCGGTCAGGGGACCACAACGGTGACCCAGTACGACCTCGATACACTGACAGAGTCGACGGTCACCTCGCTCGCGGATCAGATCGTGGGTGCCGGCGTGTCGACCTGCGCGCCGCGGTAGAGGTCGGGGCCGAGGCCCGGAATTGCCCCTGTTTTTCGTGGGGTTGACCTTTCGGACCTGGTCCTCCATGGACTTGGGGACAGGACTTTGGTAGTCGCGCGTCGCCAGAGGTACTGGCTCGCCCCCGGTTCGCCGGTGGTGATCTCGATGACTGTGTGATTTTGGCCGGATTTTCCGGCACGAGGCCCCATGTCGCTTGCGACCGTGACGATTCTCGGAAGTTCCTTCCTGCGTGAGGGGGGCGTGGACGTCGATCTCAACCTGACCTTCGTCATTCAGGTGGTGCTCATCGTCGTGCTGCTCATGGTCCTGAAGCCGGTCCTCTTCGACCCGATGTTGAAGCTGTTCGAGGCTCGCGAGCAGGCCATCGGCGGCGCCAAGGACAAGGCGCGCAAGACAGACCTCAAGTCCGCCAAGGCGGAGACCGAGTTCCAGGCCCAGATGGGCAAGGCGCAGGCGCAGGGCAACGTGGAGCGCGAGCGCCTCCGCGGTGAGGGCGTGAAGGCCGAGAACGAGGTCCTTGCGAAGGTCCGCGCCGAGACGGCCGCGTTCCTGGGCGAGCGTCGCCAGAAGGCACAAGTAGAGCTCAACGCGGCGCGTGCAGAGCTCAAAGGCTCCGCGCCGGAGCTCGCGAAGCAGCTCGCCACCCGCGTGCTCGGCCGGGAGGTCGTGTGATGATGCAGAAGCGCACCGCCACGCTGGTGAAGGTCGTCGCCGCAACGCTCGTGGCCCTGTCCGCGTTCTTCGCGCTGACCACTGCGTTCGCGCAGCCCGCGCCGCCGCGTGATCCCCAGGCGAATCCCCAGACACCTACGCCCGAGCAGCGCCTGAACCGCCGCGTCCGCGACGGGCGCCTTGGCGTTCGGCCCAACCCCGCGCCCACGCCCGATCATGATCCCGCGCCGCCCGAGGCGATGAGCGGTCACCTCCCCGGTGCCGGTCGCGCACCTCGCGCTGCAGCGGCAGATCATGGAACGCCCGTCGACTCCACGCCGGCGGAGACCACGCACGAAGGTGGCGAGCACGGTGGTCACGCCGAGCACGGCGGCGAGCACCAACGCCCCGCCTTCAACTTCGCGGACTTCAGCAACAAGGAGGTCACGCCATACCTGGCGCTCGTGATCAACTTCGGGCTGCTCGTCGGCCTCTACTACTTGATGGGCAAGAAGGGCATCGCCGACGGCCTGAAGAAGCGCAAGGAAGCCATCTCCAAGGAGATCGAAGAAGCGCAGAAGATGCTCAAGGAAGCGGAGGAGCGCGCGAAGACGTACCAGGCGAAGCTGAAGAACGTCGAGACCGAGCTCACGAACGCGAAGAAGGCGCTCGAGGAGGCCGGCAAGGGCGAGCGTGATCGCATCGTCCGCGAGGCCGAGGAGAAGGCCGAGCGCATGAAGCGCGACGCGACGTTCCTCGTCGATCAGGAGCTGAAGCAGATGCGCGTCGACCTCACGCGCGAGGCGATCGAGCTCGCGATGCAGACGGCCGAGGAGATGCTCCGCACGAAGGCCACCGCCGAAGACCACACGCGCCTCGCCGACGACTTCCTCCGTGATCTGGACTCTGCGGGCAAGTCGCAAGCGCCCCGCGCTGGAGGTGCAGCATGATCCCCGGACAGGTCGCACGTCGCTACGCAAAGGCACTCCTGGAGCTGGGCACGGAAGAGAACCGCGCCGACGCCCTGGTCGAGGAGATGAGCAACGCAGCCGCCGCCTACGAGGCAAGCAAGGATCTGCGCAACGCGCTCGCGAATCCGCTCGTCGCCTACGAGGCGAAGAAGGCCGTGCTCCTCGAGATCGCGGAGAAGCTGCAGCTCGGCAACGTGGCCAAGCACACCATCCTCATCTTGAACGATCGCCGCCGCATGGCCGCGCTCCCCGGCATTGCCCGCGTCTTGCGCGAGCTGAACGATGCGAAGAAGGGGCTCGTCCGCGCGGACGTGTGGAGCGCCAAGCCGCTCAGCGCCGACTACGTGGAGAAGCTCCGCGTCGCCCTCGAGCGCCGCACCGGCAAGAAGATCGCGGTGGACCAGCACGTCGACGAGACCCTCATCGCCGGTGTGGTCGCGCGCATCGGTGACACGGTCTATGACGGCTCCCTCAAGGGGCGCCTCAACGAAATTCGCACGCAACTCACGAACTAAGAACATCAAGGTCTAGACGCCATGCAGCTTCGCGCCGAAGAGATTTCGCAGATCATCAAGAAGCAGATCCAGAGCTACGAGAAGGCCGCTCTCACGACCGAGACCGGCACCGTGCTCAGCGTCGGCGACGGGATCGCGCGCGTGTACGGCCTCGAAGGCGCCATGTCCGGCGAGCTCCTGGAGTTCCCTGGCGGTCTGATGGGTCTCGCGCTCAACCTCGAGAGCGACAACGTCGGCGCCGCGCTCTTCGGCGACACCACGACCATCAAGGAAGGCGCGCTCGTCAAGCGCACCGGCCGGATCATGGACGTCGCCGTGGGCGAGGCGCTCATCGGTCGCGTCGTCAACGCGCTCGGTCTCCCGATCGACGGCAAGGGCCCGATCGAGAGCCCGCACCGCCGCCGCGTGGAAGTGAAAGCGCCCGGCATCCTTGCTCGCCAAGGCGTGAAGGAGCCGCTCCAGACGGGCATCAAGGCCATCGACGCGATGGTGCCCATCGGCCGCGGTCAGCGCGAGCTCATCATCGGTGACCGCCAGGTCGGCAAGACGGCCGTCGCGCTGGACACCATCATCAATCAGAAGGGGCAGGGCGTTTACTGCTTCTACATTGCCATCGGACAGAAGCAGTCCACCGTGGCCGCCGTCGTCGACAAGCTCACCGCGCACGGAGCCATGGAGTACACGACGGTCGTCTGCTCGGGCGCCAGCGAGTCCGCGCCGCTCCAGTTCATCGCGCCGTACACCGGCGTCACCATGGCGGAGTACTTCCGCGATACCGGTCGCCACGCCCTCTGCATCTACGACGACCTGTCCAAGCAGGCCGTTGCATACCGTCAGCTCTCGCTGCTTCTCCGCCGCCCGCCGGGCCGCGAGGCATACCCGGGCGACGTCTTCTACATCCACTCGCGCCTCCTGGAGCGCGCCGCCAAGATGGCGCACCGCTACGTGGTCGTGGCGAAGGGCAAGAAGTGGGATGAGCGCGGCGACGCGAAGATCCACATCGGTGAGCAGGGCGACCACTCGTCCAAAGAGGAGCTCAAGGAGAAGGGCGACGGCTTCGAGATCGTGCGTGACCCGCACGGCGGCGGCTCGCTCACCGCTCTCCCGATCATCGAGACCCAAGCAGGCGACGTCTCGGCGTACATCCCCACGAACGTCATCTCGATCACCGACGGTCAGATCTTCCTCGAGACGGACCTCTTCTACTCGGGCGTACGTCCCGCCATCAACGTCGGTATCTCCGTCAGCCGCGTCGGCGGCGCCGCGCAGGTCGCCGCCATGAAGGCGATCGCCGGCACGCTGAAGCTGGATCTCGCGCAGTACCGCGAGAAAGCGGCCTTCTCCCAGTTCGCATCCGACCTGGACAAGGTCACGCGCGACATGCTCGACCGCGGCGTCCGCCTGGTCGAGATCCTGAAGCAGGGCCAGTACGTCCCGCTCGCGGTCGAGAAGCAGATCGTCATCATCTACGCCGCCACCAAGGGCTTCGTGGACGCCCTGCCCGTGGGCAAGCTCGGCGAGTACGAGCACCAGCTCTACGCGTTCATCGATTCCAAGTACCCCGACATCTTCGAGGACCTGCGCCAGAAGAAGACGCTCAAGGGCAACGACATCGAGGAGAAGCTGAAGAAGGCCCTCAAGGAGTTCGGCTCCGCGTTCGCTGGTTCTGGCGAGAAGAAGAAGAGCGAGAAGTCCGCCAAGAAGGGCAGCTGAGTCATGGCCTCGCTCAAGGCAATTCGTAGGCGCATCACGAGCGTCAAGTCGACGCAGAAGATCACGCGCGCCATGAAGATGGTCGCTGGTGCGCGCCTGAACCGCGCCCAGCAGCGCATCGTGGCCTTGCGCCCGTACGCCGTCAAAACGCAGGAGGTGCTCATCTCCGTCGCGGACGCGCTCACGCAGCAGAGCGAGGACACCGATGGGGGGATGTTCGGCCAGAAGCCCATTCATCCACTCCTCGCGAAGCGCGTGGAGAAGCGCGCGATCTTCGTCGTGCTCTCTGGCGAGCGCGGGCTGTGCGGTGGCTTCAACGCGAACGTCAACAAGACGGCCGAGCGCGCGTGGCAGAAGAAGAAGGACGAGGACGTGTCCGTCCAGTTCGTCACCATCGGCAAGAAGGGCCGCGAGTACATGGCCCGCCGCGGGGGAGAGATCGCGCACGACTTCCCGCGCATGTTCGAAGGCCTCAACCTGGACAAGGTCGCGCAGGTCTCGAGCTACCTCGTGTCGAAGTTCAAGAGCGGCGAGGTCGACGCGATCTACCTTGTCTACAACGACTTCATCAGCGCGATGACCCAGAAGCCGCACGTGCAGGCTCTCCTGCCGCTGCCCGCGCCGACGCCCGAAGAGGGCACGGACGGCAGCAAGGCGCAGTTCATCTACGAGCCCGCGCCGGAGACCCTGCTCGAGCACCTCGTGCCGATGTACATCGACATCTCGATCTACCGCGCGCTGCTCGAGACGCAGGCAGGCTTCTACGGCGCGCAGATGACCGCCATGGACGCGGCCACGCGCAACGCGAAGGACATGATCGCGCGGTACACGCTGGTGTACAACCGCGCGCGTCAGGCAGCGATCACCAAAGAGCTGATGGAGATCATCGGCGGCGCAGAAGCGCTGAAGGACTAGCTTGAAGCTCTACGTCATGCGCCACGGACCCGCGGCGGAGGTCAGTCCAAGCGGCCTCGATGCGGATCGCGTTCTCACTGCGCAGGGTAGGGAGCGCGTGCGTCAGGTGGCGAAGGCGCTCCTCTCTGCGGATGAAGCCCCGGTCGCCATCTACGCGAGCCCCTATGCGCGCGCGCTCTCGACCGCGGAGATCATCGCCGCCGCGACGAACCTGGGTGACCGCGGCGGGTTCCTGGAGGTCCGCCGCGAGATCGCTCCAGGCGGGCCCATGCTGGAGCTCCTGGACGAGCTGCGCCGCGCCAAGAAGCGCCGCGTGATGTTCGTGGGCCACGAGCCGGACCTGTCCTCACTCATCGTGCGCCTGCTCGGCCGCGCGCCCACGCAGGGCATGCTGAAGGGCATGGTCGTGGGCCTCTCCCTCGCAGAGCACGACGGCAGTCAGGACGGCTACACATGGACCGTGAAACCGCGGTTCGTGCTGGATCCTAAATCTCTCGAGCTCGATAGGAATGCGCCCTGACGGTCGACAGACCGCGGCTGACTTCGTTGCTCGCGCCCCACGCGGTGGGGTGGTCACTCTTGCTGCCAGGCGTCGAGAGCGTTTCGTAAGCATGCTTACAACAACGAGGTCGAGGTCGAGGTCGTCGTCGAGGTCGTTGTCGAGGTCGTCGTCGAGGTCGTCGTCGTGATCACCCTCCCTGCGCGTGAGGGGAATTCCCCCCTACAGCAAGGGGTTTCGCGTATGGCCACAAACTGAGGTGGGATGTTGCAAAAACAGGGTCGGTGGGGGCGGGAAACCCCCGTCGCAAATCAATGAAACCATGCATGAAAACATGTCACCTTGACACTCTCCGGACCCTCCCATAACCCCCATAGAGAGGGCTGTTTTCGATGGGTGCACGGACGGCGATCACAGGGACGAATTGGTGGGCTCCGCGCTTCGGCCGGACGTCCGCCATGCAGACACGCCCGCTCGCTTCGGCGGCCATCCGCATCCCCGAGCGCGTGAGCGAACGGCTCGCGCTGGTGTTCCCGTCGCCCTCGCCGCGGCTCTACGTACACGAGGGCGCGCGCCAGGCGCTCGAGCGCAAGCTGCAGGCGGCGTTCAGCGGCCAGGTCGTCATCTCCATCACGGACAACCGGCACTCGATCATCTCGGTCTCGCGTCGGGGCGGCCTCGTCCGCATCCGCGTGCATCACATGTTCCTCGACGCGCCCACGCACATCGTGAACGCGCTGGTCCGCTACCTCACGACCAACGATCGCGCGGCCAGCCTCAAGGTCGGCCTCTACATCGAAGAGAACGGCGGCCGCCTCCATCGTCGCCGCGCGCGCAAGATGCCGCTCGCCCCCAAGGGCCGCGTCCACGACCTCTACGAGATCTTCCAGGACCTCAACGCGCGCTACTTCGACGGCCAGTGCAACGCGCTCATCACCTGGGGCAAGCGCACCAAAGAGAAGCGCATGTCCCCTCGGAAGACCATCAAGCTCGGGAGCTACAGCGCCCTGGAGCGGCTCGTTCGCCTTCATCCGGTGCTGGATCGCGTGTGGGTTCCGCGCTACTTCGTGGCCTTCATCGTGTACCACGAGATGCTCCACCACGTGATGCCTGCGACAAGGGGAGGCGGCCGCCGAAACCTCCACCCGCCGGAGTTCCTGGAGCGCGAGCGCGGGTTCCGCAACTTCGAGCGCGCAGTTGCCTGGGAACAAAAGCACATCGCCAGGCTTTTGCGTACGACGTGAACGGATACACCATCGGATACGCCATCGGACTCCGTTCGCGCTCGCCCATCGCACTGTCCCTCTGCGGCCTGCTCGCTGCCGGTGCAATCACGCTTGCGTGCAGCGGTCATGGCAAGGGCGCGAAGGTGCCCGATACCGAGGGCGAGCCGAAGCGCGCCGCTGCATTCCGTGACGGAGGCTCGGAGCTCGGGCCGCACCATTTCTTTCTCGCCGACGTGCCGGACGGCGCAGTGGGACCGCACTGGGCGCGGGGCGAAGGTGGTGGCCTTGTAGCGTACATCGGCCCGCCCGAGGTGGACGCGCGCGCGATCGTCGTGGTGAAGGTGAACAAGGACGGCGAGGCGAAGGATCCACCGCAGTCCATCGCCACCGCGAAGGTGGACGCCAATTCGATCCTGGTTCGACCCCTTGTGAAGGGCTACTTCGTGGGCTGGACGGAGCTCACGGACAAGGGCGAAGCGCTGCGTGCGGTGATCGTCAACGCCGACGGCAAGGCCACGGGCAAGGCGTTCGAGATCGGCCGCACGTCGAACGACATCGTCTGGTTCGAGGTGAAGCAGACACCCACCGGCGCGCTCGTGGTCTGGGCCGAGAGCACGAAGGACGGCCTTGCCACGATCGTGGCGCAGCCGCTCGACCTCGAGGGCGCGCCCGCGCAGGTCGCCGTGCGCGTGGCCCAGGGCGCGATCGGGTGGCAGCTCGTGGCGTCGAGCGCGAAGGACAACGCGAAGGAGGGTGCGGTGCTCTTCCTCACCACGCCCACGCAGAAGGGCAAGGGCGACGTCGCCGTCACCATGCAGAAGCTCGGCATGGATGGACAGCCCATCGCAGCGCCCATCGTCGTTGCGGCAAGCGCGCATGCCTCGGGTGACGTGGACGCGGTGAGGCTCACGGCGTCCTGGTTGGTTGCATGGACCGATCGCAGCGTTGGGCCCTCCACCGTGGTCACCGCGCTCGTGCGGGACGGCGCCGCCGGGCCGGAGATCGCGAAGCTCACGGATGGAAGCACGGCATCGGAGCTGGTCGCGCTCGGTGCGAACGGTGACGACGCGCTCGTCGCCTGGTCCGAACCCAGCCGCAAATCGCGCACGTTGAAGAACGTGTATGTTGCACATGCTTCGTCCAAGGGCGTGGAGACAGCCCGTGTTTCCGCGCTGGAGACGTCCGCTCGCGGCGTGGACCTCTTGCCTGCGGGGAACGGCTTTGCGATGTCGTGCGAGGTCGTGGCGTGCGGAGCGAACGGAAAGCCCGACGCCATCGGCAACCAGCCCACGTGCGATGGCCTGCACCCCGCGCTGGTGAGCCTGGGCAAGGAAGGCGCCATGCGCGGCCGCTCGCTCTTCTCCATAGGCGCGACCGAGCCGGGCATGGCGTGGGACGCGCACTGCGACGACACGTCCTGCATGGCGCTGGCCGCCGAGGGCGCCGGGCGCGTCGCGCACCTGCACACGGTGGTCGCGCAGGTCTCGGCGAAGAGCGCGTCGCAGGAGCCCGTCGCTCCCGTGGTGCCCGTGGAGAAGAAGCCGCTCGCCGCGGACGCGCAGACCATCACCGACGGACAGTCCGTTGCAGACGTGGCGCAGGTGAAGCTCGGCGACACGGACCTGGTCCTGGTGCTCAAGAACTCCGTGGACGACGCGACCAAGAAGAATGGTGGTGCGGAGCTCTCTGCGCGCATCGTGGACAAGAGCGGAGCGCTCTCGCCCGCGCAGGTGCTGTCAGCCCGCGCGCTGCCTGTCGGGGGCGTGGCAGTGGCCGCGGCCAAGAAGCCCGAAGACGGCGCGGTGGTCGCCTGGGTCGCGCGTGAGAACGCGTTCTCCCAGGTGCATGTCACCAAGGTGGACAAGCGCGGCAAGAAGACGCTCGACGCGCTGCTCACCACCACGCAAGCAGACTCCAGTGACGTCGCCATCGCGCGCGTGCCCCAGGGCTACCTTGTGAGCTGGGTCGACAACCGCAACAAGAACGGTGAGGTCTACGCGACCATCATCAACACGGACCTGCAGCGCATCTCGCGCGAGGAGCGCCTCACGAATGCGCCTGGCGACGCGACCGACGTGACGCTCACGGCGATCGGCGAGGACGTGCTGGTTGCATGGGCCGACACACGCGACAGCACCGACGACGGCTTCGGGGACATCTACTCCGCCCTCCTCTCCAATCACGACGCGAAGAAGAAGGGCGCTGAGGTCCGCGTGCTCGCGACCGCCGCGCATTCGCGCTCTCCGTCCATCCTCACCATTGGCGACAAGATCGCCGTCGCGTGGATCGAAGACGTGCCTGCGGGTCAGGACGGCGCGCCCGCCACCGCTGCATCCGGCGCGCAAGGCGCCATGCTCGCGTTCCTGGATGCAAAGGGCGCGGTCACCGGAAGCCCGGCGCGTCTCCCGCCTTCCGCGCGCGGCTCGGCTATTGCGGTGACGCTCGGCATGGGCCGCGTGCCGTCGGCCGTGGTCGCGCGCGCAGGCCTGGATGACGTCGCGCTCGACTGGTTCGATCTCTCCCACGACAAGCCGTCGGCGGTGCCGCTCGGTCTCCTGGATGGCCCTCCCTCCATGGACGTGTCGCTCGCGCTCGGCCTCGAAGCCTTGTATTTCAGCGATGAAGGGCCCGAGGCGAAAGACCGCAGGGCCCGCCGCCTCC
The DNA here is from genome assembly GCA_038230375.1 of Polyangiales bacterium. Lineage (GTDB taxonomy): Bacteria > Myxococcota_A > Polyangia > Polyangiales > Polyangiaceae > JANXLV01. The sequence goes on from JBBRNJ010000032.1 coordinate 25,281, forward strand.
ATGTCACTCTCCCGTAGCCCAGAGAAGCCGTTCGCTCTTCGCCGCCAACCGCGTCGCGATCGGCCGCGGCGCGCGGCGCTTGCTCTCGTGCCCATGCTGGCGCTCTTGAGCACGGTCATGGGGTGCCCATCCGCCAAGGCACCCGACGGGAACGCCGGTGCGCGCGGCGCGTGCGGCAAGCTGGACGACAAGGACTGCGATCGCGTGAAGGGCATGCTCTCCGCCATGGACTCGTTCTCCAACGTGAACCAGGAGCTCATCCTGGACGCGCGCAGCACGTTCGTCCCCGGTCGCGGAATCGAGAAGACGGCGGCGGCGCTCTGGAAGCCGACCACGACCGAATGCGCACGTCCCCGTGGTCCTCGCAGCAGCGACGACGCGAAAACCGTGCAGGATGCACATATCGATCCGAACGCGATCGACTTCTCGTTCATCGGCGTTGCCATCGACGAGGCCATCGTCTCTGCGCGCGCGCCCGTGTCGCAGGTGGTTGCCGTTGGCGGAGAGGCGCACCTCTACACGGTCCGTCTGCTCGCCGTCGCGTTCGCGCGCGATCTGGATCCGCAGTTCTTCGGCCCGTCGGACAACGTGACCTACCGCGAGAGCGCGTGCGCATGTGACCGCGCGACGCACTTCGTGGGGGCGGTGAAGTACGGCGGCATGCTGAGCTACGAGACCACGGTGAAAGGCGCTGAGCTCTCCGTGGGCAGCGTGCTCGACGTGGTGAAGGCGAAGATCTTCGCGGAGGACACGGACGTGCGCCAGGTCTCCGTGGGAGGCCTGACCGTGAAGGGACTCGAGGAGCAGATGAAGGGCGGGCGTGGCTCCCAGAAGCCGCTCGAGTTCACGGTGAAGAATCCAGTGCCCATCGCGTACGCCGTCTATCCCGTGAGCGATGTGTGCAAGTTCTCCATGCCCGTGCCAGAGGTGGCGCCGAGCGCGCTGGACTTCGGCCTGGTTCCCAACGACAAGCGTGGCTCGCGCTTCCTGCACGTGGTGAACCGCGCGCCGTTCGACGTGGTCGCGCTGGCGCAGGGCGCGTCGTATGCCGTGCCCGCGCTCGGTAGCCTGGACGTGCCGGTGGAGTACAAGCCGCTGGACGGCGCCACCGCGTGTCAGATGGACATGCGCGAGGAGACAGTGGTGTTCTCGCCGCGCGACGAGGCCACGCCCGTCACGCCAAGGCAGCACAGCGTGAAGGTGGAGCTGCGCGCGCGCACGGGCGCGTCCTCCGTCAGCCGCACGGAGAAGGTCGACTCCGGCATCGCGCGCCGGCCCGACTACGACGCGACAGGCCGCGACACCGTATGCCCCCCCGGCTACGGCGTGCAGAGCTGCAGCGCGGAGCATGCAGAGTGCAGCGATGGTAAGTGCGGTCCGGGCTTCGTGATGGACGCGCGCCCGAACGCCAACGGCTGCCACTTCGCTTGCCGCGGCCCGCGCGCCGGCGTCGTGTTCTCGGAGTACTGCCGCTTCGACGGCGTGATGCAGTGCAAGCTGCGCTGTGAGTGAGCGGAAAAACAACGGGTTCCAGCGTCTCTCCGTGCCCTCTTTCGAACTTTCACGACCTGGGTACCATCTCGGCCATGCGCCGATTCGAGTTCTCCGAGGGCACGTCGAACAAGTTCTGGCAGGTAACGCAGGAGGGCACTGACCTGCACATCCAGTGGGGCCGCATAGGTACGGCTGGACAATCGCAGACGAAGGAGCACGGGTCGGACAGCGCCGCGAAGGCCGAGCACGACAAGCTCATCGCCGAGAAGACGAAGAAGGGATACGCGGAGGTCTCCACCGATGGCGTGGCCGCGCCCCCTCCCGCAGCGAAGGCCGCCGCGCCTAAGCCCGCGACGGCGAAGGTCGTGAGCGCAGCGGCCGCGGCTGTGACGGTGCCCGCTGTGCCCGCTGCCAAGGCCGTCGCCAAGGCGAATGAGGAAGCCGCTCCCGCTCCTCGCGCCGCTGTCGTCATCGCGGAGGGTGATCGCATCGCGTGGCCCGCGGACCTCCAGGCCGAAGCGGACGAGGAGGAGAAGCGTGCCTTCGTCACTCTGCCGAAAGGCGGTCGGCCCGCGCTCGTCGCGATCATCAGGGGGAAGATCACGGACGAGGTGAAGAACTGGGAACTCGGTCGTCCGAAGGCAGACAGCGAGGGCGCGCTCGCGATGGACCACGTGCTCGCTACCTACGCCGCCGGGAAGGAGCCCGCGGAGCTTTCCGCGATCGCGGAGGCCCGCGCGGCCACGCTGATCTACGAGGACGACGCGCTCGCCGCCCTGGGCGTGTACTGGGTCGCGCGCAACGGACTCACGTTCGCGCTCGATGCGCTCACCGCGATGTGGGGATATTACAGGAACTACGACTATGCCGGCTGGAAGGAGCCGCGCCCCACGTGGGTGTCGAAGGCGGACCCCGCGAATCACTGGGACAGCAGCGTGAACGGCGCGAAGATCGAGATGGTCCGCGTGGTCGCCACGCTCTTCGCCGAGGCCGACGACAGCGCTCGCGCGGCGGCGAAGGCACACGCCGAGAAGCTGCGCGCATCGAGTGAGATGACCGTGAAGGTCGGGCTCACGCGCGCGTTCCGCGATGTCGCATGGGCGGAGGAAGACGCACGCATCGTGCTCGCGCTCACCGGCACGAACGCGCGCGACGCGGAGGATCTCGTGTTCCTCCTGACCGATCGCGAGCTGCTCGCCACGTACGCGAAGCGCTTCCCCACCCGCAGCCCGCTGCGCATGGTTCGTCGCGCCGGGTTCGCGGCCGCGCCGGTCATCCACAAGATGTTGGATGATCAGTACGGACGCGACGACGCCGCGAAGGCGCTCTCCGTGCTCGAGAACGCGGAGTCCGCGAAGGCGCTCGCCACCGTGCTGGACAAGAAGACCACCGCGCCCATCGCGCGCGCGTTCTTCGATCGTCGCCCCGACCTTGGCATCGCCGCGCTCGCCGCCGTGGTCGCCGGGAAGGGCAATCTGGCCACGTACGCGGAGCCCGTGCTGAAGGGCATCTTGCGCGCGCATCCGGAGCTCGTGCAGAAGGTGCTTCCCACGCTGGACGCACGCGTGCGCGGCGTCGTGGAGAAGGAACTCGCCGCGAGCGCGCCGGTGCCGGATGCATCGCCCGCGGAGCTGCCTGCGTTCCTGGTGACTCCGCCGTGGACGCAGCCGCGACCGAAGACAAAGGGCCCGGTCTCCATCCCGCTGGACGTGCTGCCCACAGAGCTCACGATTCACTGGACCGAAGGACAGACGAAGGCGGCGCTCGCGCGCGGTGAGTCTGCGCTCGAGTCGTACCAGGGCTACGACAAGGCACCCAAGGGGCTCAGGGCGCGAACGAAAGAGGCAGACGCGTTCGCGGCGAAGATGATCAAGGAGGGCAAGACATGGGGCGTCACTGCGCTTCTCCATCTTGCGACCGACGGATGTGCGGAGAAGTTGCTCGCCGGCAAGGAGGGCCTTGGTGATCCCGATCTGCCTTATTTGCTCGGTCGATTCGGCGCGAAAGCGCTTCCGTGCGTGAGCGCCTACGTCGAGCAGAACGACATGGACCCATCCAGCGCGCTGTCCGATGTGGAGGCGTCGGTGATGGCTCCGGCCTTCGCAGCTGCGTTCGCGAAGAAGAAATGGCGGACGAACGCGGAGCGATGGCTGGTTCGCTTTCCTGCGGCTGCGGCGACTGGGCTCGTGCCCATGGCGCTCGGCGCGACGAAGAAGGAGCGAGAACCGGGACGTGCTGCGCTGCGCGTGATCGCGGAGTCGCATCGCAAGGAAGTGGATGCCGCGGCGGCGCGCTATGGCAAGGCCGCCGCTGACGCCATCACCGCGCTGCTCGATGCGCCCTCGGACGAGATCCCGGAGAAGATCCCGGCGCTGCCGTCGTATGTGGATCCGTCGTCGTTGCCGCGCCCGAGGATCCTCGGTGGCAAGAAGGCGCTCCCCGAGAGCGGCCTTCGCGCGCTGCTGACGCTGCTCCAGCTCTCCACGCTGGAGGAGCCGATCTCGCTCCTCGAGCAGGTGACGACCGCGTTCGAGCCGAAGTCACTCGCGGAGCTTGCGTGGGAGCTGTTCCAGGCGTGGCTCACCGGCGGCGCGGTGTCGAAGGAGAACTGGGCGTTCACCGCGCTTGGCCTCATCGGTGACGACGAGTGCGCGCGCCGCATCACTCCGCTCATCCGCGCGTGGCCCGGTGAGTCGCAGCACGCACGCGCAGTGACCGGCCTGGATGTCCTTGCGTCGATCGGCACGGACGTCGCGCTCATGCACCTGCACGGGATCGCGCAGAAGCTCAAATTCAAGGGCCTTCAGGAGAAAGCGCGCGAGAAGATCCAGGTCATCGCGGACTCGCGCGGGCTCACGGCCGATGAGCTCGCCGATCGCCTCGTACCCGATCTGGGGCTGGACGACAGCGGCTCGCTTGCCCTGGATTTCGGACCGCGTCAGTTCACCGTCACCTTCGACGAGTCCCTGAAGCCCATGGTGCGCGACGCCGCGGGAAAGGTGTCCTCCGACCTCCCGAAGCCCGGCAAGAGCGACGACGCAGAGAAGTCCGCCGCTGCCGTGGAGACGTGGAAGGCGCTCAAGAAGGACGCGAAGGCCATCGCCCAGGGCCAGCTCATTCGCCTGGAGATGGTCATGTGCGCGCAGCGCCGCTTCCCGCTGGAGTCGTTCCAGGGGTTCTTCGTGGACCACCCGCTCATGATCCACCTGGTGCGACGCGTGGTGTGGGGCGTGTACAAGAAGGACGGCGCGCTTGCCTCCACGTTCCGTGTGGCGGAGGATCGCTCGTTCTCCGACGCCAAGGATCGGGAGGTCACGCTGCCAGAGGATGCGATCATCGGGCTCTCGCATCGGCTCGAGATGGACGACGCATCCGTGGCCGCGTGGGGACAGGTCCTCACGGACTACGAGGTAATCCAGCCGTTCGATCAGCTCGCGCGCGTGGTGTTCCGCATCACCGACGCAGAGGCCAAGGGCAACGTGCTCGACCGCATGAAGGACGTCGAGGTCAAGACGAGCAAGATCCAGGGGCTCGAGTCGCGCGGCTGGCGCAAGGGTCAGCCGCAGGACGCAGGCTGGGTGTGGGACGTGTGGAAGCCGTTGCCCGGCGGCATGGTCGCCGAGATGGGGATCCAGGGCGGCATCTGCATGGGCTACATGGAAGGCACGCCCACCGAGCAGAAGCTCGGCAGCGTGAGTCTGCGAAAGAAGGACGAATGGCAAGCGAGCAAGGACCTCACGTTCGCCGCGCTCAGCCCCGCCGTGTTCAGCGAGCTCGTGCGTGACATCGACGCCCTGAGAGAGTGAGGTTCTAGGGTGAGGTGGCGAGGACGTCGTCGAACCAGACGGAGCCCGGCGAGCCGGTTCCGATGACACCAAGCCCCAGCCTGAGCGGCTCTGTGTTGGCCATCGGGACGGTGGTGCCTACCTGCTGCGGCAACAGCATGACCGTGATGTTGCTGGCTATGGCCGAAGGCTGCACTGTGATCTTGACCCATCCCGTTGCGGCCGCCAGGTCAACGCCCTGGACCTTGATGCCGATGGCGCTTCGCACGAACGTCAGCTGCGTGGAGGTTGGCTGCACATACGCGATCTCAGTGCCCAAGGGGACCGATGAGTCCAGGTACACCCAGAATGAAAGCCTCCAATTGGCGTGGACCTTCGTCGCGGTGAAGAGCACGTAGCGAGTGGCGCTGGAAGTCACGTTCAGGGCCGTTGGGGGACTGACGAACGGGTCGGACCCGAGCCCGTCATTTCCGACGCCCGCGCTGGTGTATGCGGTGTCGCTTGCTGTTGCGTTGAAGTCGTTGCAAAAGATGAGCAGCCCAGCATCCACATTTGCACACGAGAGGACCGACGCATCGTTCGGCGGCAGTACCAGGCCGCCTTCCACGCCGCCGTCCGTGGCGTTGCCGTTGGCGCCGCCGTCGCCGGACACCGCACCATCCTTCGTTGTGTCCACCTGGGCATCCGAGCCGCTGAAGCTCGCACATGCGCCGACCGCCGCGCCCGAGGTTGCCGTCGCGATCGCGAGAAGAATGAGCAGGCGACGCACAAGCGGGATCGTACCACCCACGCCATCAACGCGCCCCCTGGCAGCGCGTGAGGTACTCCTTCGGAATGAAGGGGTCGAGCGGCTGCTTCGGGCCGTCCACGGGTGGCTTCTCCACGGTCCACGCCTGGTCGCCGCCCAGGTCCACGCGGAAGTCACCGTTCTCTGCGTACGCTCCCCAGAACGTCATCTCGCGCATGACCGCGACCACCCGATGCAGCTTGCGGTCGACCGTCACGAAGATGTCCGCGGCTGCGCAGAAGAGCCGGCTGCGATTCGCCGCGTGTCTGCTGGTCCCCATGGTCCCGAAGCCCAGGCCACCGAGCGCGTCGCCCAGTGTTCCCTCGTGGATCCATCCGACGAGCGTCACGGTGGAGAAGTCACTCTGCGCGTCGATCGAGACGAGCGCCGTCGTCTTGTACATCCCGAGCACCCCGATATACATGCCCTCCGGCCTGATGATCTCCGCGACCGGCGGACCATCCGGCGTGAGTGACAGACCCACCACCTTGCCGGGCGCGGAGAGCGTGGCGTAGGAACCGTCGAATTTCGTGACCTGGCTCTCGGGCTCGTTCGGGGTCACGAAGCCGCACGGAATGCGGTAGTCGTCGTGCAGCGGCGCCTTCAATCGAAGGTTCGGTGGGAGCTGGACGTCTGGCGCGAAGAACGCGCCCTTCACGGATGTGGTGGTGGCAATGCGCGTTCGCTGGATCTGCAGCCACTCGGCGCGCACGATCGGGCCCACGGCGTTGAGCGAGAGCTCCGGTAGATTGATCTCGGCGTTGAGGCGCGCGCTCTCGGTGCTGAACGCCACGCGCGCATGCAAGCGCCCCTCTTCGACGACCAGCCTGCCGTCCTGCGCGCTGCCGAAGGCCCTCATGTCCGCGAACGGGCGCGCCCTGAAATAAAGCAGGCCCCGATATGAAAAATTCTCGCGGATGTCGAATCCGCATGCGGCTGGGCGCTCGTCCAGGTTGGCCGGCTCCTCATACTCGCGTTCGAAGAGGACCTCGTGATCGCGGAGCGCGTTCACCATCTGCGTCGCCGGGTCCACCGCGGAAGTGCCCGGCACGGCGCTGGAATCCGCGGTCTTCGCGGGAGCAGGAGTGCGTCCCTGGTGACACGCGTTGAGGCTAGCGAACGTCGTGAGTAGGAGCAGCGCGCGTTTCATCGCTCCTAGTGACTACGTATCGCGGCGAACGTTCCGGCCTCGCGGGCGCTTTTCCCCGGGCCCTGCCGATGGCGTCAGAGGGGCTTCGTGATCGGGGCCTTCCACGCGTCCTCGAAGACGCGCGCGAGCGAGGCCGTGAACGCAGGTGACTCCACGACCAGGGCCACGTTGCGGCTCGACAGGAAGTAGTCGCCTTCCCAGTTGCTGGTCCCCACCCACGACGCGCGTGCGTCCACGACCAGCGTCTTCGCGTGGGCCACGCGCGCGAACGGGATCTCGCCGGTCGACGCCTCGGGGATGGTGATCACGCGCACCTCCACGTTGGGGACCGCCGAGAGCGCTCGCAGCGCGGCGCGCCCGTCCTCGTTTCGGAGAGCCCAATGCGACACCAGGAGCCGCACGTGAACGCCGCGCCCAGCCGCACGCCTGAGGGCGTCGTCCAGGACGTTGAAGGGCGCGCCGGGCGTCTTTCCGTGGAGCAGCTTGGTCCCGTACGTGAGCGTCTGGACGCTGACCTCCGTCTTCGCGCCGTCGAGCAGCGTGACCAGGCGCGGCAGGTCCGATGCGGCCTCGTCGGGCAAGAGCCCCGGAGGGCTTGCAACGAGCGAGATGGTCCCGCCCTCCGCGAGCGGAACGTTGGTCGCGCTCTTCTTGTGCAGATACATGTCGGACGGCGCGCCGCCCGGCCCTGCAAGTGCGAAGTCGAGGTCGAAGATGTCGGTGAGGGCCGCCGCGATCTCCGTGCCCTCCACGCGCGCTCCGATCTCCTGCACGTGGGCGAGCGAGCGCCAGTCGAAATTCTGACTGCCAACGAAGGACTCGCGCCCGTCGATGACGAAGTACTTGGCATGCAAGATACCCTTCGTCCACGCGTCCAGATCCAGGATGCACACCGTCACCTTGCACGCGCTCAGCTGCTCCAGTGTCTTCGCGTACTGCTTCGCGAGCTTCGCGTCCGCGAGGAAGCGCACGCGGACCCCACGGTCGGCAGCGTCGCACACGGCGCGGATGACCGGCGTGAGGCGGCTCTCACCCAGGTGCTGATCATCCGCCTCGCTCGCGTAGAACTCCGCGATGTCCAGCGACGTGCGCGCGCGCGCGATCATCTCCGGCCACACGTCCTTCGCGTCGCGAATGTCCGCGTGGTCCAGGCCGGTCTCGAGCGGAGCCGTCTCCACGAGCTCGACCCGCGTCGGAACAGGACCCTTGGGCGCTTGTGCCTCCGGGCATGCAGAGAGCCCAAGGCCGCACAGGAGAGGCAGCAAGAGTGAGCGTATGCGCACGCCGTGATGCTACACCCAAGGACATGCATCGATGTGGGGTCCTTCCGTTCGCTGCGTTCGTGGCCATGGCCCTCGCGTCCGCCTTCGGGTGCGGCCCCGACAAGCCCGCGGCTGGTGTCGCGACCGCGCCGCGGCCCGGCCCTTCGTCGATGCCGGTGGCAGCAGACAGCGCGCCGGTATTGGATGCGCCTGTCGCGAGCGGGAGCGGTATCGAGCCGGCCACCACAGCGCCCCTCGCTGCGCAGGCGAAGGTCATGGCGACGCAGATCTCGCTGGGGACGGTCAGCTGCGTCACCACCACGGTCGGCGAGGTGTGGTGCTGGGGCGACGGCGACGCCGGCGGATTCGGCGGGCAGACACGTGAGCGCGCACGCGTCGCGCCGAAGCCCGTTCCGGGTCTGACCGGCGTTGCGTACGTGGACTCGCGCAGCTCGAGCCCGTGTGCGCTGAAGAAGGATGGCACCGTGTGGTGCTGGGGCATGACGCTGGGACAGACACACGAAGGCGCGCGCGACCCTGAATCGTGGGGACACGGCGTCGAGCAGGTGCCCGGGTTGGAGAACATCGTGCAGATCTCGAGCGAGGGCTCGCGGCTCCTCGCGCGCCGCGCAGACGGCGCGGTGCTCCTGTGGGGCAAGCCGTTTCAGGAGCTCGGTCCCGTGACCAAGCGCGGGCAGAAGAAGCCCGGCATCGGGCCGAAGGCGATCGCGCGCGTCACGCGTCCGATCGAGGTGGCAAGCCTGCGCGGTGCGGTCGACATCACGGAGGGCGGCGGAGCCATGCCGGCAGGCTGTGCGCGCATGAAGGACGGCGCCGTGAAGTGCTGGTCGAAGGACAAATACCTTGGCGAGGGATGGGGCACGGAGCATCTCGTCGAGACCCCCACCGTGATGCCGGAGCTTGCGGGCGCGAAGGAGATCGTCGTCGGCGAGAACAGCGCGTGTGCGCGGATGGCCGACGGGAGCGTGCGTTGCTGGGGCAGGAACAGCGACGGTCAGCTCGGCGACGGCACCACCGCGGATCGCTGGAAACCAGCTCCCGTGAAGGGGCTCACTGCCGCAGTGGCGCTCTCGATCGGGAGCGGCTTCGTGTGCGCCACGCTCGCGGACAAGACCGCGCGTTGCTGGGGCAAGCCGCTCGACATCTCGCTCTTCGCTGACGGCTCGCCGCCGCGCGTGCAGGCCTTGCCACGCAAGCTGGGAGTGACGGCGATCAAGGAGCTCCAGATCCATGTGTGGAGCGCGTGCGCGCGCGTGGAGCGCTCGAGCGATCCCGATCCGAACGGGAGCCTCCTCTGCTGGGGTAAGAATCACTTCGCGGAGCTCGGAGATGGGAGCCGCACGGATCGCGACATGCCGGTTCTCGTCGCGCTGCCGGGCGCGAATGGCGTCGCGCCAGCCGTCACGCCTGCGGTCGCCGCGCCTCTTGCACCGACCACCGCGCCGGTCTCCATCTCTGCCGGCGGCAATGCCACGTGCGCCGCATTTGCGGACGGGACCGTGCGCTGCTGGGGCTCGAGCGAGTTCTCGCAGCAAGGCGACGGCACCTCGGCTGATCATCCATGCCCTGCGCTCGCGGACGTCACGAGCGCCACGCAGGTCGCGGTGGGCGTGGTGCACGCGTGCGCGCGGCTGTCGGACGGTCATGTGAAATGCTGGGGCACCAACTATGGCGGGCAGCTCGGCAACGGCGCTCATGGCGGCCCCACGCCCATTCCCGCGGACGCGCGGCTCGACCACGTCACGAAGATCGCTGCCGGCACGTGGACGTGCGCGCTCCTCGAGAGCAAGAAGGTGTCTTGCTTCGGCGACTGGGATGACGGCGAGCGTTCCGGTTCCTTTCTTCCGCGCGACGTCGGGGTGGCCGGTGCCACGGACGTCACCGCGGGCGGTCAGCACGGGTGCGCGCTCCTCGCGAATGGAAGCGTGAAGTGCTTCGGAACACGCTGGGCATCGGGCCTGAGCACCGCGCCGCTCGCGTTCCGTGACGTCACGGCGATCGCAAGCTCCGACGGCTCGTGCGCCGTGAAGAAGGACGGAACCCTCACGTGCTGGGGCACGCCCAACGTGCCGCAGATCCCATCGCGATCGGACGTGCACTCGCCAGCGATCGCGCCGCTCTGGGCGGACATCGCGCAGCTCTCCATGGGCAACGATCTGGCGTGCGGCATCCGCACGGATGGAACCGTCATCTGTCAGCCAGAGAAGAAGCTTCCCGCTGTGGTGCCAGGCGTCTCGCAGGTCGTCGAGATCGCCGCGGGTCGCGCGCATGCCTGCGCCCGCACGCGCGACGGAAAGATCCTCTGCTGGGGCGAGAACGACCACGGGCAGCTCGGAGACGGCACCACCACCGCCCGTCCCACCCCCTCCGAGGTCACCTGGTGCACTGGAAAAAGGCCTGGCGGCAGCAATCCCGTCGCTCCCTGAAGTTTTTTGCGCAACCTTCGCGTGCGCCGGCCGATGGGGAGGCTGAACCCCCGAAGGAGCAAACCATGGACACCCGAATCCCCGACAAGACCGCCGATATTCGTGAGGTGCGCAGCACCCCGCGCGTGACGCCTGGGCCTGCGCAGACCCACTTCAAGGAGGTCCTCGCGTCCACCGCCGTGCAGGGCGCCGAGCAGGCAATGACCATGCTGCCGGGCGGTCCGGTGATGGCGCTCGCGCTCCGTGGTGCGCCGTCTCTGCCCATGCAGATGAACACGATGTCGGGCGGCTCGCCGTTCGGCAGCGTCGGCGGCATGGGGGGCATGGGTGGTCGAACCTCGCAGGCCGCGACCGCGGAGGGACCGAGCGCGGGTACGTCTTCCGGTGGCGCCGTGGACCCGACCACGGGTCTCCCCACGTCCGATCAGGCCGGCATCCAGGGCTCGCTCCAGCAGAGCCAGGAGATGAACCTCTACTACCTCCAGATCCAGGAGGCGGTGAACGCGCAGAACCGCTCGTTCACGGCGCTGTCGAACGTCATCAAGGCGGAGCACGACACGGTGAAGACGGCCATCGGCAACATTCACTGATATAGTGAGGAAGGCAACGCGATGGGAATCGATGGCATCGGTAACGGCGGACGCATCCCGCCTGGTGGTCCTGGCGGCGTGGGCGGCGCTCCCGGCGCATCCGGCGCGTCGGGTCCTTCAGCCACGAAGGAGACGGGTCGCGCGTTCGACGTGCATGGTGCCGACCGCGCGGACCAGGCGAAGGCCGCCGAGACGCAGCAGGCGCGAGAGGTCGAGCGCTCGCCGCTCGAGCGATTGCGTGCTGGCGAGATCGACGTGAACGGCTATGTCGATCTCAAGGTCGACGTGGCCACGAAGAACCTCTCTGGACTCTCTCGCGTCGAGCTCGACCAGATCCGCGCCACGTTGAAGCACCAGATGGCGAACGATCCGGCCGTCGTCGACCTGGTGAAGCAGGCGACCGGAGCCGTTCCCTCAGGCGCAAAGCCCGAAGGCGAGTGACCTCGAATTCTTCAGTAGGCCGTCGCGACGCGCTCTCCTTCGCGGCATCGCTCGCGACGTCGCTCGTGCTCGGCTGCAACAAGAAGAAGGAGGCGCTGCAGATCACGGCGCCGCTCGGCACCGTGGTGGACTCGACGCAGACCGGCGACGCTGGCGTATTTGCGCGCGGCGCCGTGCGCCTCGTCACCATGAAGTTCGACGCCACGACCATGGGTCAGCCGTCCGCGGCCGTGGTGGTGGTGCCCGCGTGGGGCGCTCCCGGCGAGAAGTTCCCCGTCGTGATCGCGCTGCACGGCCACGGCGAATCGCTCAAGCCGCCGCTGGAAGGCGCCATGGGCTGGCCGCGCGACTATGCGCTCACGCGCGCGTTCGGCAGGCTCGCTTCACCGCCGCTCACGAAGGATGACTACGAATCGTTCGTGACCGACGCGCGCCTGCGCGACGTGAACGCGCAGCTCGCCACGCGCCCGTTCCGCGGCGTGATCGTGGCCTGTCCATTCATGCCCGACGGTGACGTCCGCAGCACCTCACCGCAGACGGGCCCCACCACGGCGTCGCGCGCTGAGTTCATCCTGAAGATGCTCCTGCCCAGGGTCCGCGCCGAGACTCCCGCCCGCGCCGACGCGAAGTCCACCGGCATCGACGGCGTATCGTTTGGCGGCGCGCTCGCGCTGCGCATCGGCCTCGGGAATCCGGAGGCGTTCGGCGCGGTGGGCGCTTTCCAGCCCGCGCTCGCCCAGGAAGAGGCCTCGGATTACGTGCAGCTTGCACAGAATGCGCGCGCCAGGAACAAGTCGCTGGCGCTCAATCTGGTCACCAGCGACGGCGACTACTTCCGTCCCGCCGTGCTCGCGACCCACGAGGCGCTGCGAGACAACGGCGTGCCGTGCACACTCCTGGAATCGGAAGGCCCGCACGACTACGCCTTCAACCGCGGACCAGGGAGCCTGGAGCTCTTGCTGTTCCACGACCGGGCGCTCCGATGATGTGATCACGGCTTCTGCTCTGGCTCGACCTGGCACAGCACAACGCCACGATCGACGGCTAAAACAGGCCGATTTCGCGATGCACGGAAGTTGCAATCATCTGGAACATGCTCTCCTCTCACTCGCCTCTGGTGCTGTCCGGTCTTGCCATGCTCACGCTGTCGGCGATCGTCGTCGCATGTGGAGGCGCCACTACCTCTGGCATCTCTGGACCTGGCGCGGACGGCGGGAACGGCGGCACCGACGGCGGCACCGGCGCCGATGGCAGCAGCCCGAGCGGCTGTCCCGACACGATGCCCACCGCTGGCACGCAGTGCGACAAGCCGGGCGCCTCGTGCGAGTACGGCGGACAGGGCCCGCTTCTCCTGTGCAGCACGCTCGCGCAGTGCGTGACGCGCGACGGTCCCACGGGCTCGTGGACCGTGACTCCACCGGCCGCGACATGCATCAGCACGCCGGCGCAGAATCCCTCGTCGTGCCCCAAGGCCTTCGGCGACGTTCCCACGGGCGCGAAGTGTCCAGGGGGCAACGCGCTCGGCGCGGCGAGCTGCGTGTACCCCGAAGGCATGTGCGGCTGCGAGAGCTGCTACGAGCCAAGCGACGGCAGCCTTGGCAATCAGAACCAGGAATGGAAATGCGATCCGTACCCGATGCCCGGCGACGGCTGTCCCAGTCCGCGGCCCGAGATCGGTAGCGCTTGCCCGAAGGAGGGACAGTCCTGCTTCTACGGCGGCGGCTGCGGCACGCCGATCCCCTTCTCTGCGATCGCGTGCCAGAACGGCGCGTGGACCCCGGAGGCAGTGGGCCTGGACTGCGCCATCCTGACGTGCGGCAAGTAGCCAGTCGCGCGCTCAATTCCGCCAACGCGGGTTCACAATGGTGTTCCCGCGCCCATCGCGGTAGAAAATGACCCGGGCCATCCCCGTGTTCGCCTCCAAGACCGACAAGAACCACTCGCACCGTCACGGCTCGTGGCTCACGGAGCTGGGCGCGGACGCGGACTCGCGCGCGACCGACGCGCGTGCGGTCGGTGGAAAGGCTGCGCGCACCGCGTGGCTCATCGCGCACGGCTTCGAGGTCCCCCGCACGTGGGTGCTCGGCACGGCGGCGTTCGAGGCAGCCATTGCGCATCTTCCGCCCGCATGCGAGCCGCGCTCGCTCCTCCGGGCCGCGCTCGCGCGCACCGTCTACAACCGCGCGGCAGAGGCACGCGAGGCGATCCTCGCGGCGGCGCTCCCCGCGCACCTCGAAGAAGAGCTTCGCGCGCTCTGGGAGACGCTTGCAAGCACGGCGCCCTGGGGTCTGGCCGTTCGCTCGAGCGCCACGTGCGAGGACTCCGCGCTGGTCAGCATGGCGGGCCTTGCGGACACGAAGCTGGGCGTCCGCGGCGCCGCTGAGCTGGTGCAAGCAGTGCGCGAGGTGTGGGCCTCCGTCGCGTCCGGCCGCGCCCTCTCGTACCTCGCGGCGCACGGCGTGCGCGATCTGGGCATGGCGGTCGTCATCCAGCCCGTCGTCGTGGCGGAGGCCGCGGGCGTGATGTTCACGCGCGCACCCGACAAGCCCAAGGAGCGCATCGTCAACGTGTCGTTCGGCCTTGGCGCCCCCGTGGTCGACGGCGTCGCATCGCCCGATGTGTTCCGCTTCGACGTCGCCGGGAAGATCACGGCAGAGTCCATTGCCCACAAACCGAAGCGCAGCGTGGTCACCAAGGACGGCTTCTCCACCGAGGACAACCCCAGCCCGAACGAGAGCTCGCTCACGCCCGCGCTCCTTGGCGAGCTCGCGAGGATCGCGAAGCGCCTCGAGGAGGCCAAGGACATCGCCTGGGACGTGGAGTTCGCCGTGGAGAACGGCCGCGTGATCGTGGTGCAGGCGCGGCCCATCACCGGCGCGGCGGGTTACCCCGAAGGCGGCGGGCCCACCACCGTGTGGAGCCGGGTCAACGTGGGTGAGGCACTGCCCGGCGTCGCCACTCCATTCACGTGGTCGGTTGCGGGCGCGTTCAGCGAGACGGGTTTTCGTCGGGCGTTCGCGTCGCTCGGCTGCCGCGTCCCCAAGAACGCGAAGCTGGTCGGCAACGTCTACGGCCGCTTCTATCTGAACCTGACGGAGTTCTCGCGCATCGCCGCGCAGGTCCCGATGTTGTCACCGCGCGCGCTGGTGGAGCTCGGCGGCGGCTCCGGCGCGGAGGAGGTGGAGAACCAGCTCGGCGGGATCTCGAAGCGTGGATTCTACATGCGTCTCCCGCAGACGGCGAGCCGGCTCATCACCGAGCAGCTGGGGCTCGACGCCCAGGTGGACGAGTTCGAGCGCTACGCGCAGCGCGTGCTGCACACGCATAACTCGCTCGACATTGGCGTGCTGCCCGACGAAGGCATCTCACGCACGCTGCGCGATCTGCAGGAGGTGCTGGAGCGAACCGGCAACGTGATGCTCACGTGCGGCTCCAGCGCGCTCGGCGCCCATCTCGCGCTCAAGATGATGATCGCGCGATTCGACAAGGCGAGCGCGGATCGGCTCTCGCAGGGGCTGGTCCGCGGCATCCGCGATCTGGAGAGCGCGCGCCCTGCCATCGCAGTGTCCACGATCGTGGAGTGCGCCAACCGCGAACCGGACGCCCGCGCCGCGCTGCTGGACAAGAACACGCGCGACGTGAGCGCGCTGCCAGAAGGCGCGACCAAGCGCGCCCTCGTGAGCTTCCTGGACCTCTATGGTGATCGCGCCGTTCGCGAGGCCGAGCTCTCCACGCCGCGGTGGCGCGAGGACCACGGCAGCGTGCTCACGATGGTGCGGGTCGCGCTGCGCGGAGAGCCGCGCGAGGTCACGGAGGCGCTCGCACGCGCGAAGGCGATGGCAGACGCGGACATGGCGGAGCTCAGCCCGCGTCTTGGCTTCCTCGCGCAGACCGCGCTTCGGCATCTGGTGGCGCGCGCGCAGAAGGCAGAGCGCCTGCGCGAGCGGATGCGCGCATGGGTGACGCGCATGCTCGGCCTGGTGCGCGCCGCGGCGCTGGGCGCGGACAGCCGCCTGTCGCGCCTCTTGCCGGAGCTCGAGCACGAGCGCGTCCAGATGGCGGAGCGCGGGCTCCGCGTCGCGAAGATCCCCAACGTGTTCTTCCTCACCATCGACGAGGTCTGCGAGATCCTGCGCACGGCGCGCTCGGACTTCGGTCCGCTGGTGCGCGCGCGAAGGGCCGAGGTCGCGCGCGAGGAGGCTCGTCCCGATCCGCCGGTGACCTTCACGGGCGTGCCGCCATCCATGGTGCTCCCCACGGCCACGGGCGACGTGATGAACGGCTTCGGCGCGTCCAGCGGCGTCGTCGAGGGGCGCGCGCGCGTGCTCTTCTCCGCGGCAGACATGAGCGAGCTCCTCCCCGGCGAGATCCTGGTCGTCCGCACCACCGACGTGGGCTGGACCCCGCTCTTCCTCATGGCGGCGGGCGTGGTCACGGAGCTGGGTGGCGCGCTCTCGCACGCGGCGGTCGTCGCGCGCGAGCTGTCGGTGCCCGCAGTGGTCAACGTCGATGGCGCCACACGGCGCATCCGCACCGGAGACCTGATCTGCATCGACGGCGACCGCGGCACCGTCCAGAAGCAGAGCCCGCGGACAAGCTCCTAGGTTTGCTGCGGGAAGTAGTAGGGTTCTTGCATGCGCGTCTGGGTGGTCCGTCCGGGTGAAGAAGGCCCGCTGTCGTCCGTGCTGTCTCGCATGGGCGCGGACGCGGGCGCGCTCGCGGAGGGTCGCGTGTTCGTCGACCGAAAACGCGTGCATGATGCACATATGCGCGTGAGCGCAGGCGAGTCCGTGCGGGTGTCGGCGAGCGACGCTCTTGCTGTGGACCTTGCGGGCGACGTGCGCATCCTGTGGAACGCGGGCGGGGTCGTGGCAGCCGACAAGCCCGCGGGGATCCCGACCATCCCCGATCACGGTGGCGACGCGCACGCGCTGGTGACGGTGGTCGCGCGCGCGGTCGGCATGCCCGCCTCGGCGCTTCATCCCACGAGCCGCCTGGATCGTGGCGTGAGCGGCGTCGTTGTCTTCGCGACCGACGCGTACGCGCGTGAGCAGCTGCGCACCGCCAGGGAGGACGGCCGCTACGAACGCAGGTACGTCGCGCTTGCCACGCGCGCGCCGTCACCTCTTTCCGGGACGTGGGACGCGCCCATTGGCCGCGCCAAGGATCCGCTGCTGCGGAAGGTGAACGGCGCGGACGCGGTTCCTTCGGTGACGCGCTATGCGGTGGTGGCAGAGCAGGAGGGCCATGGCGCGGCGATGCTCGCGCTCGCTCCAGTCACGGGCCGCACGCACCAGCTCCGCGTGCATGCGAGCCACGCCGGGGCGCCGCTCCTGGGTGATCGCGACTACGGCCGCTCCACAAACGTCACGCTCGCGTCTGGCGAGGTGGTCCGCGTGGGCCGCATCGCCTTGCACTGCGCGCACGTGCGCTTGCTTTTCGGGGAGGAACAGGTACGGCTCTTCGCCGAGATCCCCGGTGAGCTGCGCGACCTCGCTTCCACGCTGGGGATGCCCGAAGAGATGTGGGAGAAAGCTGTAACATGCAACCTTTGAGGAAGTCCGCGCTGCTGGTCGGCCTGGTTCCGGCAACGCTCTCGTGCGCCGTCCTCCTCTCGTTTGCGCCTACCAATGCCGCCGCGGCAGCTGGGGAGGCGGGCGCGCCTCCTTCCGACGCGGGTCCGAAGAGATCGCTCCCCTCGCTCCGTCCGCCGGTGCAGGGCGTGCAGGAGATCCGTATCGACAAGACGCCGCCGGATCCCGACCCGGCCATGCGTGAAGAGATGCAGTGGGTGTTCGATCTGCGCTACGAGCGCGGCGACATCTTCTTCGTCGGCGTTCATCCGCTGGACCTGGGCGTCCCGCAAACAACGCCGCGCGTGATGGGGCGCTTTGCGCTGGAGCTCTTCGAAGGGCCAACGCTCATCGAGCGCGTGCGCTTCGACTTCCCCATGCTCGGCACCGGGGACGCGCAGAACAAGAACTTCCTCGCGCCCGTCAGCTTCGAGAAGAAGATCACCACGCGCATCGGCGTGATGTTCCCGCAGACCAAGAAGGGCACGCGGCTCGATCTGTGGGATCGCGCCACCAACCTCCGGTATCGGCTCCCGTGGCCGCCCGACGCGATCGCACCCTCCACCACCGCGCCCTCCACCACCGCGAGCGCGCCGGACGCGGGCTCGGCGCCTGGCTGCGATGGCGGCTGCGCGCGCACGGAGTAGCCTGGTGCTGCTCCGTCGCGCTCTGGTCGCCGGCGTCCTCGCGCTCTTCTGCGCGTGCGCGTCCGCGCGTGCGCCGAAGGATGCCGTGAGCGGGACGCTGGCGCAGGCCCCGTACGACGGCGGCGACGACGCACGCGACCTTGACGACGCATCCGCGGACGATGGTGGCCTTGCGAGCGATGCGGACGCGGACGGCGCAAGCGACGTGCTCGGCAGGCTCGCGGATGGTGGCGGGCCGTGCCCTCGCAACATGGCGTTCGTGGCCGGTGTATTCTGCATTGATCGATACGAAGGCTCGCTCGTGGAGACGCTTCCCGACGGGACGGAGCGCGCGTACCCGCACTACCTGCCCGTGGACGGACACGACGTGCGCGCCGTGAGCGAGCCCGGCGTCTTTCCGCAGGGCTTCATCAGCGAGCTACAAGCAGACGACGCGTGTCGGGCATCGGAGAAGCGACTCTGCACGCTGGACGAATGGAAGACGGCCTGCATGGGCCCCGACGCGACGACGTTCCCGTACGGCAGCGAGCGCGCCGCCGGTGTCTGCCATGACGGAGGAAAGAGCCCAGTGGCGGCGGTGTTCGGCGCGGCCGCGCTCGCATCCCCGGCGCCGCCTCCCAGTCACCCCCCGAAGCGCGGAAAGGGCAAGCCCAAGAAAGAGCCGAAGCCCACCGCGAAGGGCGGCGCAAGAAACGTGCATCCTGCAACCAAATCCCCGAAGCCACGCACGCCCGCGCGCCGCAGCGCCCGCCCGAACGACGTGACCGCAGACGTGTGGACCAAGCTGAACGATCCGCGGCTTGGACAGGTCGACGGCGCTCTCTCACCCACAGGGCAGCACGTCGCGTGCACCAGCGCGTACGGCGCGCTCGACATGGTCGGCAACCTCCACGAATGGGTGGCGACGGATCGCAGCCTGCCGCATGGCACCTTCGCAGGCGGCTACTTCCTGGACACGCACCTCAACGGCGACGGCTGCAACTACCGAACGGTGGCCCACGCCCACGAGTACCACGACTACTCTACCGGGTTTCGGTGCTGTGCGGATGTTGCGCCGTGACTGGTGGCGGGTGCGTGCGCTGTCAGGCCCAGCACCCGTCGCCTGTCCTGGTCGGACCTTCGGTCCCCTCACGCCTTGGCGCGAGCCTCCCCCCGTGTCGCTTACGCGATGTCATGCGGAGCATGACGTTGGTTGACTGGCACCGGCGACGCTGACGCGGTTTGGCCTATTTTCTTCGATGAAAGCGGTGAGCCTTGGGCGCGCCTTGCGACGAGTTCGCTTGCATGTTTGGCGTCTCTTTGGCTGGGAAACGGATACTATGCAGTTGAATGTCAGCCCTCGCTTGTCCTGCTTGTTCTACTCCCGTCGAGTCGGGTCAGAAGTTCTGTCCGAAGTGTGGCGGCCCGCTCGCGGCGGACGCGGCCCCCGAGGAGGATGCGTTCGTCGGCAAGGTCATCGGCGGTAAGTACCGCATCGTGAAGCTGCTGGGTGAGGGCGGCATGGGCGCCGTCTACCTGGGCGAGCAGCAGCTTGGCACCACGGTGCGCAAGGTCGCCGTCAAGACGTTGCACAAGCACCTGTCGCAGGACCCCCAGATCAAGGAGCGCTTCCAGCGCGAGGTCGCCACCGTCGTACAGCTCGAGCACCCGAACACGATCCAGGTGTTCGACTTTGGTGCCACCGACGACGGCACGCTCTACATCGTGATGGAGCTCGTGCAGGGCAAGAGCGTGCAGGACATCCTCGAGAAGGAGGGGCCCATGCCGCCGCCACGCGTGGAGAACATCATGCGTCAGGTCGCTGGCTCGCTCGAGGAAGCGCACGGCCTGGGCATCATCCATCGCGATCTCAAGCCCGACAACGTGGTGCTCTGCGAGCGCGCCGGGACCAAGGACTGGGTCGAGGTCCTCGACTTCGGCATCGCGAAGCGCTCCAACGAGGTCGACGAGAAAGAGAAGAAGCTCACGCAGCAGGGCATGGTGCTCGGCACGCCGCCGTACATGAGCCCGGAGCAGTTCACGGGCCAGCCGCTCGACGCGCGCTCGGACATCTACTCGCTCGGCGTCATGATGTACGAGATGCTCACGGGGCTGCTCCCGTTCGAGGCGAACACCGCGTGGGAGTGGGCCACCCAGCACATGACCGCGCAGCCGAAGGCCTTCGAGGCCACGCCGAACGGCGCGCTGCTTCCACCGCGGATGCGCGCCGCGATCATGAAGGCGCTCTCGAAGAAGAAAGAAGATCGCCCCGCGAGCGTGAAGGAGTTCTACGAATCGTTCGCGGGCACTGCTGGCGCGGGCCCAGGTGCAGGCGCGCCCGCGCCGTTGCCCATGGACGCGGCCCCCATGTCGGGCGGCATGGGCGGTCAGGCCCAACCGTCGAGCGGTGGCGGCGCGCCACGCGGCAAGACAGAGGTCGGCACGCCCGTCTTCGATGGCGGCATGGGCGCCATGGGAGGAGGGGCCATGGGCGGTATGGCCGGTGGCGTTCCTCCGATCAGCGGCGGCCCACAGAATCCGTACGGCGCTCCGCCCATGACACCTCCGGGACCGAACACGGGCGGACCTGGCGCATACGCCGCGCCCATTCCCGCAGGCCCCATGCGTGAGGCGCAGAACGCCGGCGGTGGCGGACGCGGCGCGCTCATCGGTGTCGCCGCGGTCGTCGCGCTGCTCACGATCGGCGGAGTGGGCTTTGCGATCTCGCGTGGCAGCGGGCGCAAGACCGTCCCCATCGTCGACACCACCGTGACGAACGGTACGACCACGGAGCCCACGGCGCCTATCGCGGACCCCAGCTCCACGCCCGATCCGGATCCGTCCGGCGCGACACCGCTCGGCGCGAAGCCGCTCGGCCCGTCGGGACCCACGTACACCGGCCCGGCGCATCCCGTGTCGCACGATGCGGGCGCGCACACCCCCACTGGACCCACTGGACCCACCGGTCCGGTCACTCCGCCTCCCGGCAAGCTGGACGCGGCGACCATCGCGGCGTGCGCAGAAGCCGCGGACCGCAAGAAGAACGGCAAGCCCGTGAACCCCACTGCGAACCACACGTGCACGACGGGTGGCGGCAAGCTGCCCTGACACGCTGTACCGCGATCACACGCGGGCGAGCGTTCAGCGACTGGCGCGCTCCTCCAGCACCTTCACGACCGCGCGCGCCACACCCGCGGCCGACGCCGGGTTCTGCCCCGTGACCAGGCGCTCGCTCACAACCACCTTCTCCTGGAAGTCCGGCGCAGCGACGTGCCGCGCCCCGCGCTCCGTGAGCCGGTCCTGCAGCAAGAACGGAACGACGTTCTCGAGCTTCACCGCGCGCTCCTCGGTATTCGTGAACGCACTCACGTCCTTGTTCGCGACCAGGTAGTCGCCGTTCGAGAGCTTCACATCCACCAGCGCCGCCGGTCCATGGCACACGGCGGAGACGACCCCGCCGCCCTCGTAGATGCGCGCAGTGACGGCCTTGAAGCCTTCGTCCCCCGGCAGATCCCACATGGTGCCGTGGCCGCCGGCGAAGAAGATCGCCTGGTACCGCGTGGGCGAAACGTCCTTCGACGCGATGCTCGCGTGGAGCTCCGTCATCGTCTTCTCGTCGTCGAGCATCTTCGCATTGATGGGGTCCTTGCGGTCCACGCCGTCGAGCGGGATGCGGCCGCCCTTGGGCGATGCGAACTCCACCTCGAAGCCGGCCTTCTTGAAGAGCTCCCACGGATGCGAGATCTCCGGCAGGTACGCGCCGGTGGGGTCGCCGCTGTCAGTGCCCTTCTTGTCGTGGCTCGTCATGGCGATGAGGATGCGGGTGGTGAGCTTGCTGGAGGACTGGTTCATGGTCGTATTCCTTTTCTTGGGGCCATCCCTGGTTCGGGGCGGCGCGTTTCGTTCACACCTATTCATGCAGCAGGGGAGGGCTTGGCGGTAGGAGACGCGGGGTGCGAACAGTTGTACTCTTGGGTTGTAAATGGCATCCACTCTTGTCATTGGGACACTTCCGAACCTGGCCGCGTTCTGTCGCACGTTCGAGACGGGCAGCTTCACCAAGGCCGCCAGGCTTCTCGGCATCACGCCCCAGGCGGTGAGCCGAAGCGTGATGCGACTGGAAGACGCGGTCGGCATCACGCTCTTCCGGCGCACCACGCGTAGCCTTTCGCCGACGGAGTCCGCGCGGCGCTATTACGCGCTCTGCGTCCAGGCGCTCGCGTTGCTGTCGGCGGGCGAGCGGGAGCTCGTGGCAGAGCAGAAAGGCCCGGAGGGTCACGTCCGCATCAGCGCGCCGACGACATATGGACATCATCGGCTCTTGCCTTCGCTCAGCGCGTTCCGTGAGCGCTATCCGGCCGTACGCCTGGAGCTCCACGTGTCGAACCAGAACATCGACTTCGTGCGCGACGGCTTCGACGTGGCCATCCGGATGGGGCGCATCGGGGACCACTCGCTCGTCGCGCGGAAGCTCGGCGAGTTTCCGGTCGGCGTCTACGCGAGCCCCTCGTACCTGGCGCGCCACGGAGCTCCGAAGACGCCCGCCGATCTGAGCAAGCACGAGTGCATTGGGTTCGTCATGCCCAGCACCGGTCGCGTCCTTCCGTGGTCGTTCGTGCCGGGGCCACGCAGTCTGGTGCCGCACGCGATGTACCGCTGCGCAGACGACGTGCTCGGGACGGTCACGCTCGCGCGCGCGGGCGTGGGGCTCACGCAGGCGTACGAGTTCCTGGTGGAGGCGGACGTAGCGAAGGGCACGCTGGTAGAGGTGCTCGCGGGCTTCCGTGGTCTCACGCGTCCGTTCTCGCTCGTGTATCCAGGAGCGGTGAAGCCGAGCACGGCGGCGCGAGCGCTGATCGACTTCATCGTGTCGACGGCGAAGATGTCGGGTAGAGGACTCGCATGAGGATCGCAGAGCGTGGCGGCGCGAACCGAAATCACAGTGGGGAGTGGGGGAACCCCACGTTGAGGATCGTGGTCGTGGGTGCGGGCGCGGTGGGGGGATTGCTCGGCGCGATGTTGAAGCGCAGCGGCGAGGACGTAGCATTCGTCGCACGCGGAGCCTCGCGCGAGCGCCTCGTCAGCACGGGCATTCATGTCGACGGCCCCGACGGCGCGTTCGACGCGGGCCCGTTCGAGGCAGACCCGGACCCCCAGAAGCTAGCCCCTGCCGACGCGGTCTTCGTGGCCACGAAGAGCTGGCAATTGCCTGCGCTGGCGCCGCGCCTCCAGGGCCTCGTGCGCGAAGGCGGCGTGATCGTATCGCTCCTCAACGGCGTGGAAGCAGCGGACGTGCTCACGCGCGAGGTAGGAGCGGACAAGGTGCTCGGAGGCCTCTGCCACGTGCTCGCGAAGGCGCCGTCACCGGGGATGGTGGTCGTCTCGGGACAGCCACTGCGGATCACCATGGGAGAGCTGACGGGCGCGGATCCGAAGAGCCCGAGCGCGCGCGTCGATGCGCTCGCGAACGCGCTGACGAAGGCGGGCGTCACCGTTGTTCTCCCACCGGACGTACGCATGGCGATCTGGGAGAAGCTGCTCTTCGTGGGCCCGATGGGCCTGATCGGCGCATCCACGGGGATGACGGTGGATCGCTACAGGGTGATCCCCGAGTCCCGCGCACTGCTAGCCGAAGCGATGCAAGAAGTACGAGCCGTGGCCAACGCAAGAGGCATCGCAGTACCCACGCAGACCGTGGAAGCGACGCTGGCCTTCATCGACGCGATGCCCGAAGGAGCCATGACGTCGATGCATCGCGACCTCATCAACGGCAAACGCTCCGAGCTAGAAGAGCAAGTAGGAGCCATCGTCCGCCAGGGAAGAGAAGCCAACGTGGCAACGCCAGTTCACCAGGTCCTTCACGCGCTACTACGCGCCCGACACCCAGAGCCAAGCTGAGGGTCGAGGTCGAGGTCGAGGTCGAGGTCGAGGTCGAGGTCGAAGCCGTCGCTAGTTCACTTCGGTCCGCTGGTCGCGCAGTGGCCTGCGATGCACGCGACTCCGGCGCTTGCTCCGCAGCAGTCCGCTGCCACCGTGCACTTCTCGAACTCGTTCGCGCAGCCCATGGGCGGTGCCACGCATGTGAGCTGCGTTCCGCCGTCCGCGCCGTTCACCTGGCGGCAGAAGCCCGTGCAGCACTCGTCTCCGGACTCGCAGGAGTTGCCGTTCTGGTGGCACGGGTCCAGCGCCCAGAAGCCGCGCATGTTGCCGGCCGCGAGCTCCTGGCCTTCCAGGTAGAACGGCGGGTGGCTGGGATCGGCGCCAGCGGCGGGGTTCATGTCGACCGCGACGACCCACAGCTTCTTGCGCTGTGAGTTGCCCCACGGATCGCCGCCGACGACGGTGTTGCCGAACTGACGACGGCTGGTGAAGACGACCCAGTAGTAGCCGCCGACCGCAAGGGGCAGGGCCGTGGGCTCGTAGTTCAGGTGAAGGTCCGCCGCGCCGTACGGAATGTACTGAGCGCCGCCCTTCATCACGCCGTTGGCGGCGTCGAGCGCGACGCGCGTCTTGGTGGCCAGGTCGACTGCGTAGAGATCGCCGTGGTGGGTCTGCCACGTGGCGTAGTCGCCGCCGTCGACGGTGCCGAACACGAACGACTTGGTGTCCGGCATGAACGCGGGCCAGCCCACGAACATGGACGGATCGGTGACGACGTCGGTGAGGCCGGAGAACGCGTTCTTGGCGTTGTCGAAGTCCATCACGGCGAGCGTCTTGCCGGCGCCCGTGTCGTAGTGATTGAAGGCGACCTTCTTGCCGTCGGGTGAGAACGAAGGCATCAGCATGTGTCCCCCGAGGCCCGTCGCGGGAAGCGTGGTGCCCGTGCCCAGATCGATGAGCTCGGATGAGCGGTCGCCGCCTTCCACGCCGGGGACGTTCGGAGGCCAGCTGCCCGCGAGGCCGCCGTTGCTGAGGAGCTTGGAGCCGTCCGGATACACGCCGCCAAAGCCGTATTTCTGATCGGCGCGGTTGGTGACGACACTGGTGGTGAGGTCCACCTTCTCGCCGGTCATGTACTCGTTCTGGCCGGACTGTCCGCCCATGGTCACGAGCACATTGCCGTTCGCGCTGACCGCATGGCAGACGGTGCAGGTGGTGCTGGAGCTGAGGATGTCAGCGGCCGCGCCCGGCTTCACGCGCATGACTGCGCCCTGGCCGTTCGCCATCGGCGAGCTGTACGTGTTGTAGTAGACGGTGCCCTTCAGGTTGCCCTGCGCGATGGTCCACGACTCCTTGATGGGGCCGGTGACGCCGGCGGCCGAGAGCGTGGTGACCTCGACGTTGACCGGATCGCTCGAACCCGCGGACGACGTGATGGTCTTCCAGGCGGCGGGCGAGAGCGCGACCTTCGACGGGTTGCTTGCGCCGTACCAGCCCTTGTAGTCGAGGTTCTTGGTTGTAATATGCACGTAACTCGCGGAGGCCGCCTGACCCGCGAACTGCAGCGCCGGCGGCAGGAGGCCGCGCGGGAAGACCGTCTGGTCGTAGGGGTAGAGCCACGCGAACGTGCCGTCGGCCTTGCCGCCTGCGGTGAGCTGCGCTTGCACGCTGGGGCTCACCATGCCCGGGTTCTCCGTGGTGGTGAGGTGCACGGTGACCGTGGTGGAGCCGGAGAGGTTGCCGGCCTGCGCGGTGATCGTGGCCTGTCCGCCCGCGGTGCCCGACGCCTTGAAGAGACCGTTGTTGTCGATCGTCCCGAGGGCCACGTTGTCGACGGACCACGTGGCGCCGACCGATGCGGAGCTGCCAGGCGGTGTCGCCTTGAACTGCTGCGTGACGGGCATGCCGCCCGCGGTCACTGTGAGGACCGGGTTCGGCGGTGTGACGACGAGCGCGGCCTTCGTGGAGCCGTCCATTCCGCCGCCGCCGCCGAAGAGGCCACCACCGCCACCTTCGCCGTTGCCGTTGCCGCCGTCGGCGTTCACGTCGTCGAAGCCGCTGGTGTCGGGATGTCCACAACCAGCCGCCCACGTTGCCGCCGACAAAGCGACGCCCAGCACGAGCCACCCGAGCCCTCGTCCTACCCTCATGGGGTGTAATCTTGCACTTATCCTGTTCTCCATCCCGTCACGGCCGCGTCTCCGCAGCAAAAACGCCTAGATTTCGTCCCGATTTCGGCGGCGGTGACGCGTTTATGGCGAGCTGGTAATGTCCCAGCCCGACATGCAGTGCCCCACTTGCCATGCAGACATCGCGGACACCGCGACGTTCTGCGACAAATGCGGAGCGTCTCTCGCGGGTCCTGCGACCACGAACGAGGGCTCGCCCGACGCGCTGCTCGGTCGCCAGATCGACAAGTACAAGGTGGTCAGCCTCCTCGGTGAAGGCGGCATGGGCTGCGTCTACATAGCGGAGCAGACGCTCGGCAACCGCACGCGCAAGGTCGCGCTGAAGACGCTGCACAAGCACCTCTCCGAGGACGAGAAGATCCGCGAGCGCTTCACGCGCGAGGTCGGCACCGTCGCGGAGCTCGAGCACCCGAACACCATCCAGGTCTTCGACTCCGGTGTCACGCCGGACGGGCTGCTCTACATCGTCATGGAGTTCATCCAGGGCCGCAGCATCGGCGACATCCTGGAGAAGGACGGTCCGCTGGATCCGGTCCGCGTGCGCAAGATCATCACGCAGGTCGGCGGCTCGCTCGAGGAAGCGCACAAGCACGGCATCATCCACCGCGACCTGAAGCCGGACAACGTGGTGCTCACCGAGCGCGCCGGTCAGAAGGACTTCGTGAAGGTGCTCGACTTCGGCATCGCGAAGCGCTCCGAGGAGTCCGCGCCCACGGAGAAGAAGCTCACGCAGCAGGGCATGGTGCTCGGCACGCCGCAGTACATGGCGCCGGAGCAGTTCCTGGGAAAGGCGATCGACGCGCGTGCGGACATCTACGCGATGGGCGTGATGGCGTACGAGATGCTCACTGGGCAGCTGCCGTTCGCGGCGAACACGGCGTGGGAGTGGGCGACGCAGCACATGACGCAGTCGCCGCGCGCGATCGAGTCGCAGCCCAACGGCACCAAGATCCCGGACGCGATGCGCCGCGCGATCCGCAAGGCGCTCGAGAAGGAGCCCTCTGCGCGCTTCGCCAACATGCACGACTTCGTCGAAGCGTTCGCCGCGGAGGGCGGGGTAGAACCCGTGCAGAATGCACCTATCGCGGAGCCCGTTGCGCAGCGCGGGAAGACGCAGATGGGGGAGCCGCTCGGCGGCACCATGGGAGGAGGGCCCATGGACGCGCCGATGGTCGCGCAGGCCTATGTACCGCCCATGGGCACAGGCACCGCACCGCCGTTCGCAGCGCCGCCCATCGCGATGCAGCCATCACCGATGGCACCGCCGACTCCGATGGCACCGCAGACCTATGGAGGTCCGCCGCCACAATATGGTGGAGGCGATCAGAGCGACGAGGGTGACAGCGGGCGCGGCAAGCTCCTGATCGCCGCGGCAGTCGTGGGCCTGCTCACGATCGGCGGAGTGACGGCCGCGGTGCTGTGGCCCTCCGGTCCGAAGCCGTTCACGGGGGGCGGCGTGACGCCGACCGCCACAGAGACGACCGCGCCGACCTCAACGGATACGGGCGGCGGCACCCCGACGCCAACGGACACCACGCCCCTGCTCCACGGCGGCACGCCGAACAACACTGGCGGCGGCACGGTGGTGGTGCATCACGCCGACGCGGGCCATCCAGCAGCGACGCCCGACGCTGGCCACGTCAGCCCGACCCCGACCCCGACCCCGACCCCGACCCCAACCCCACCCCCAACGCCGACGCCGACCCCGATCCCGATCCCAACCCCGACGCCGACTCCGATCCCAACCCCGACGCCCCCGAACACGAACATTCCACACCCGCTCCCGCCTGGTGTCGCCGCCGCGTGCAACCAGGCCGTCAAGGGTCGTCAGAATCACATCCCGAACCCGTCGATGGAGCAGGCGTGCCGCGAGGGTGGCGGCGGTTTCCTGCTCCCGTGAGCTTGCGCCGCGCCTGACGCGCGATCACGCAAGACGTTCGAGCAGCTTCTTCGCGAACAGATAAGCGTCGCCGGGCCAGCGCGCGGACACGTAGTTGCCGTCCTCCACGACGAATGCGGGAGCATCGTTGGTGTCGGTGCCGCGCTTCGAGAGCTCATGTGGGCCGCGCACGAAGTCGTCCTCTGACTCCAGCGCCGCGCGGACCTCCTCCTCCACGTATGCGGGATACGTGCGGTAGTATTTTCCCAGCTTCCAGAACGTCAGCATGTACGCGGAGCGCTCCATGTACTTGGGAAGGCAGGTCGTGCGGCGACCGAAGAGGACGCTCTTCTTCGTCTCCGGATCCATCGTGCGCGCGACCACGAGCACGCCATGGCAGATCGCCCCGAGCGGGCGATGCAGCTTGTTGAACGCGCAAACCTTCTCCTGCAGCACGTCGCTGCCCAGATACTGCCGCATGCCCGGCGCGTGTCCGCCCGGCAGCACGAGCGCGTCGTAGTCGGAGGCCACGAGGTCCTTCCACACGAGCGGCGCCTGGAACGCCTTCGACGTCGTCATGTCCTCGTAGAATGATTTCGGCTCGGGGTCCGCGCCCAGCTTGCCGAACAGCACGCCAGTGAGGAGCAGCGGATCGCAAGCGGGCTTCGTTCCGCCCTCCGTGGCGAACACGACATCATGCCCCGCGCGCGTGAGGAGCTTCCACGGCACCGCGACCTCCGTCACGTCGAAGTCGATATCGGGCAGGGGAACGAGAATCCGCTTCTTCGCCATGCGCGCGCTCCTCTTATACGCGACCACGCCTTCCGCACGCTATGGCATCGTCACCGCATCGTGAGGGCGGTCTGTCGGCTGCGCGTGGCCAGATCGCACTTCACAGCGCTGTAGAGCGTCTCGGGCTCCATGGGCTTGTTGAAGCGCCCTACCTCCTTGCCGTCGCGATCAAGGAGGATCACGGCGGGCAGGCCGACCACCCCGTACTTCTTCAGGATCGGCGCGTCGGGCTCCAGGTCGGTCGCATCGATCCTGAGGGCGACAAGCCTCCTCGCCTCCGTGCGCACGGCGGGGTCTGCGAACGCGTCTCGCTCGATGTGCTTGCAGGCGTCGCACCACTCCGCGCCGAAATCGATGAGCATCGGTTTCTTCTCGGCGGCGGCCTGCGCGAGCGCTGCCCCTTCGTCGGTGAGCCAGGCGATCGGCGGCGCGTTCGGATCCGCCGAGTGGTTCTGCGGAAACCACGAGAACAGCATCGCCGCGCCCAAGATCGCAGGCACGATGGACGCCAGCTTCATGGGTCTCGAGAAGCGTGCGATGGGCGAACGACGACGCTCCGCGAGCACGTGCACGATCCCCAGCGCGACGCCGAGCGCGAGCACCACGGCCGCGACGGCGCCGAACGCGTACCCCGGATGGCTCACCAGGCTCCGCACCGGCGCGAACTTGTCGCGGAGGTATGCGAATGCCATGAACGCAAGGCCAACGCCGCTCGCCCACTTGATGCCCATCATCCACGCCCCGCCCTTGGGCAGGCTGACAGCGAACGCGCCGGCAAGAAAGAACAGCACCCCAAGGCCCAGCGCGAACGAGAAGAGCGCCGCCGCTCCGAGCAGCACCTGGCCGCTCTGCGCGATCACGGTGATCATCCCCGTGAGAAACGGCCCCGTGCATGGCGCCGCAATGAGCCCCATCACCAGGCCCATCACGAATGCGCCCTTGAAGCCAACGCCGCCGACGGTGCTCAGCTTGTTGGTGAGCCGCGAAGGCAACGTCAGCTCGAACGCACCGAACATGGAGGCAGCGAGCGCGACGAACAGCAGCGCCAGCGCGGTGACGACCCACGCGTTCGACAATGCGGAGCCCATCAGCCGCCCGCTGACCGCGGAGATGATGCCCATCGGAGTGAACAGTGTGGCAATGCCGAGCACGAACGCGCCCGACAGCCCCGCCGCGCGCAATCGCGACTTCGCCTGCGTCGCGCCGAAGATGGAAACGGTGATCGGCACCATCGGATACACGCACGGCGTCAGGCTCGCAACGAAGCCAAAGCCGAACGACGCGATCACGGCGGCCACCGCACCATGGTGCTCCAGGATCGACTGGAACTTGCCAGTACCTTCCATCTCGACGCAGTTGCCCGCCATGGCGAACGCGGGCAGAAGCAGCACGACGACAACCACGCACATGGCAAACAGAGGATGACGCATCAGCACCTCCGCGAACGAACGCGTCCGCAATGGAGGAGCTGCAACCCATGGGCCATGCGCGACGCGCGGCCTCTCCCAACGAATCGCCGCTCTTCGTGGCCACAGGGTGGCGCGGATGGTCGACGGCCTCCCTCCGCACTGATGCGCGAGCGATCCATGTGCGTGCTGGTGGCCCCAGTTCCTCGCCCACGCTCGGCTGTCCCTGCGGCGCGGCATCTGTGCCGATGGCGGTGAGGGGTACACCTATCAGGTGTACAATTTCGGATGGATTTGCGAATTTGCCGGCAATTCCTCGCCGTGGGTACACCTGGAAGGTGTACTGATTTTTTCGGCGCCCTCAGACCTCCCGGTGCGTTGCGCCGATTTGGTCCGACGTGCGTGGTCGCAGGCTGCGGCCCGCGCGTTCAATCCAGTGAGAGCTTGAGTCCCAGCTCTTGCTTCATGTGAAGGAGTGCCTCTGCGTTGCCTCGCGCGTCGTCCACCGGGTTGTGCGTGTGGGCGGTCTTGCTCGAGGACGAGACGCTACGGACACGCTTCGAGCGCCTCCCGCGACGCACCTGAGCTTCACTCAGGCGCGAACACACCACTCGGGCCGCCAATGTCCGGACACGGCGACGAGCTGGCGCGCGACTCGTGATGAACGTGCGCGGTGCCGGAGAGCAGCGGGCCGTCGCTCTTGCCAGGGGGCACCGCGAACACCAGATCGCCGTCGACCGAGCTACTGTCCGTCGCCCTGAACGCGAACGTCCCCGCTGCCGCATTGCATACCGGCACACCAGACTCGAACGCCTCGCACACGCTCGCGTTCAGCTCCGTGAGCGTGTAGTCGCCGCTCCTTGTCGGGAGGTCGAGCGAGACGGTCACGGTCGACAGCGGGAAGTCCACACGCTGGCCGCCGATGACGACCGTGAACGAGACCGTGCTCAGGAGCGACAGCGTTCCGCTCGACGTGCCCACCGTATCGGTGTCGAAGGTGCGCTGCTCGCCCGTGACGCGCCCCGTGCCACGCGCCCGGTAAGCCGACAACCGTTCGGGGGCGTCTGTGGCCGCGGTGATGCTCGCGTCCCGCGCCGCGCTGACGGACCGGGGCTCCGTGTACGCGAACGCGCTGGTGACGTTCCCTGTCGACTCGTCCACGGTACATGTCTTGGTGCTGCAGGCGGTCGTGGAGCTCGTGGCGGCGACGGACAGCAAGGCGGCTTGAAGGATACTTGCGAGGATGCACATGGTGCGGCGCTCTTCAGCAAGGTCCATACCGCAGCGATCACGCCGAAATACGCATGAATCGCCGCCGAAGGTGAACCAGCGGCTGTGGCGCTGGAATCACATGTTGCGAGCGCGGGTCAGTCCTTCAGGCATTTCGCGAGGGCATCGAGCAGCGCCTCGCAGTTCCTCAGGCTGTCCTGCGTGCCGTCGAACCTTCGCGTCAGGCGCATGTCCGGCGTGAGCTTGTAGGGGCTCTGCTTCGCGGCGACCAGCTTCAGGACCTTCTGCGGATCCAGCGGCGTGTCCTCGCGCAGGTGCAGCGTGACGGTCTTCGCGCTCGCCTCGCAGCCCAGCGCGCGCAGCCGCCGCAGCTCCGTCTTCAGGCGCATGAGCGCGACGAATCGCTTCGCGTCCTCCGGTGGCGGACCAAAGCGGTCCTCCATCTCCACGGCGATCTCCTCCACGTGCGCCTCGTCCGTCGCGCTCGCGAGGCGCTTGTAGAACGAGAGCCGCACGCCCACGTCGCCGATGTAGTCCTCCGGCAAGAGCGCGGGCACGTCGAACGAGAGCTCGGTGTCCACCTCGTGCACGACGGTCTCGCCGCGCAGCTCCTTCACGGCCTCGTCCAGCATCTGGCAGAACAGCTCGAAGCCCACGCTCTCCACCGTGCCGGACTGCTCGCTGCCGAGCAGATCGCCCGCGCCACGAAGCTCCAGGTCGAGCGATGCGATCTTGAAGCCACTGCCTAGCTCCGTGTGGCGCTCGAGCGCCTCGATGCGCGCGCGTGATTCGTCCGTCATCGCCTCTTGCGGCGGGACCACCAGGTAGCAGTACGCGCGCTCCTTGCTGCGGCCCACGCGCCCACGCAGCTGATAGAGCTGCGCCAGTCCGAACATGTCCGCGCGGTCGATGATGATCGTGTTCGCGCGCGGGATGTCCAGGCCGCTCTCGATGATCGCGGTGGCCACCAGCACGTCGTAGCGGCCGTCCACGAAGTCCAGCATGGTGCGCTCCAGCGCCGTCTCGCCGTCCGCGTTCGACCTGGTCATCTGTCCGTGCGCCACGGCGATGCGTGCGCTGGGGCAGAGCTCCTGCACGCGCTTTGCGCGCTCGTAGATGCCCTCGATGCGGTTGTACACGTAGAAGACCTGGCCGCCGCGCGACAGCTCGCGCGTGATGGCCTCCTTCAGCACGTTCGCGTCGTACCGGCTCACCACCGTGCGCACCGCGCGGCGATCCACGGGCGGCGTGGTGATGAGCGAGAGATCACGCAGCCCGCTGACGGCCATCTGCAGCGTGCGCGGGATGGGCGTGGCGCTCAGCGTGAGCACGTCCACCTGCGTCTTCAGCTGCTTGATGCGCTCCTTGTGGACAACGCCAAAGCGCTGCTCCTCGTCCACGATCAAGAGGCCCAGGCTCTTCAGGTGGATGTCCTTGGAGAGCAGTCGGTGCGTGCCCACCACCACGTCGCACTTGCCGTCCTTCAGCGCGGCGAGCGTCTCGTCTTGCTCCTTCTTCGACTGGAAGCGGCTCATCACGCGCACGTTGATCGGGTAGTCGCGGAGGCGCGCCTCCAGCGTGCGAAAATGCTGCTGCGCGAGCACGGTGGTGGGACACAAGAGCGCGACCTGGCTGCCCGCGCTGGCCACACGAAAGGCCGCGCGGATCGCGACCTCGGTCTTGCCAAAGCCCACGTCGCCGCAGACCAGGCGATCCATGGGCCGCGTGGACTCCAGGTCCGCGTTCACGTCGCTGATGGCCTTCGCCTGATCGGGCGTCTCGTCGAACGCGAACGTGGCCTCGAACGCGCGGTAGTCGTCGTCTGCTTCCGGCAGCGCGTCGCTGACAGCGGCCTGGCGCTCCGCGTAGAGCTTCAGGAGCTCGTCCGCCATCTGGCGAACGGCCTTCTCCACGCGTGCCTTCGTCTTGCTGAAGGTCTGCCCGCCGAGCCGATCGACCTTGGGCTGCGCGCTCTCCCCGCCTGCATACTTCTGCAGCTGATTCAGGCGGTAAACGGGCAGGTAGAGTCGATCGTTGTTGGAGTACTCGACGACGATGAGGTCGACCGTGAGCGACCCGACCTCCTTGTGGACCAGCCCCTGGTAGCGACCAATGCCGTGGTCCGTATGCACCACGTAGTCGCCCACGGTGAGCGTGCGCAGGTCCTCGATGAACGCGCGCGAGACATCCTTCTTGGTCTGCTCGCGGCGGCGGTGCGCACGCGCGCCAAAGATCTCCTCTTCCGTGATCAGTGCGAAGCCGTCCGCGGGAAGCACCAGCCCGCGCGTGATGGGCCCGGTGACCACGCACGCCGTCTGCTCGAAGCGCTCCGCCAACAGCCCTGCCAGCGTCTGCGCTCCGAACCGCGTCTTCGTCTCCACGCCCTGGTGCTTCAGGAGCTGCACCAGGCGGTCCGCCTGCGTCTCCGTGCGCGCGGCCAGGAACACCGACAGTCCGTGGTCGTCGTAGTGACGGATGAGCGAGACCAGCGGCGAGAGCGAGAGCGTCTTCCCGCGCGTCGCCCGCGCTGCCTTCAGCGCACGTCCCAGGTCCTCGTTGTCCATCGCGGACAGATCCAGCGCGTCCTTCGGCGCCGCAAAGCGCAAGAGGCCGTCACTCGCCTCCTCACCCAGGATCGCCGTGCGATGCATCGCCACGAACCCGGCCGTCTCGATCGTGCGCGCCGCGTGCTCCTCGCCGCCATAGAACGAAGTGCCGAGAAAATGAGGCTCTTTCTCCTTCGCGCGCTCGTCCTCTTCCACGCGAACGCGCTCTTCTTCCAGCGCGGCGTGCAGGTCCGCGGGCCCCACGAGCACGAACAGCGCGTCCTCTGGCAGGTACGCAAGGATGGAGTCGAGCTCCTCGTAGTACGCGGGCAGCCATCCGTCCGCGCCGAAGAAGCCGCGCGCGCCACACACGTCGTCCGACAGCGCGCGGGTCTTCAGCGTGGGCCAGTCGATCATCTCGGACAGCTGCTGCACGCGGTCCTTCGCGCGCGCCACGTTCTTCGGCGTGAGGATGGGCTCGCGCGCAGGCGGCAGCCACACGCTGGGCTCCGTCCTGCCTTCCAGCGTCTTCTGCTCGAACGGATCGAACGGCTTGATGCTGAGCACCAGCTCTCCGTAGAGCTCCACGCGCAGGGGCGCCTCGGCGCCTGGCGGCCACACGTCGAGCAGCGCGCCGCGCACGGAGAACGTGCCTGGGTCCTCCACCACGGGGACGCGCAGATAGCCAGACTCGGCGAGCTTCACGATCACAGCGTCGCGATCCAGCTCGTCTTCTGCCACGATGCGCGCCGTCGCCGCCGTGAGCTCCTTCTTCGGGACCACCTTGCGGAGCAGCGCGGTTGCCGGGAGCACCAGCACCTTGAACGGCTCCTTGCGCGCGAGCCACGACAGGGTTGAGAGCCGCGCGATCGCAGCGCGCCGATCGGGGCTCACGTCCGCGAACGGCGTGGACTCGCTCGCGGGGAGCGTGAGCACAGGCTCGCCCTTGCCGAGCAGGAACGACAGATCGGCCGCGAGGCGCTCCGCATCGTCGCCGTCCTTCGTCACCACCACGACGGGTCGTCCAAGCTCCGTCGCCTTTGCGGCCACGAACGACGCCGCCGAGCCGCGCTCACCCGCGACGTGCGCGCGCCCATTCGCCTTCACTGCAGAGAGCACGTCGGACAGGCGCGCGGCGACGATTCCCTCCGGCGGGGCCAGGGAGGGAAGGGGGAATGTCACGTCCGTCACGCCGCGGGGACCTTTCGCACGCGAACGTTGGTGACGCGGCGTCGACTCAGGCCCGTCACCTCGGCGGTGGCGTCCGTGGCGATGTCGATGCGATCACCGTGCTTCGGCAGCCGCCCGAGCCGTGCAAGCACGACCGCGCCAACGTTCTCCGCCTGCTCGGCGGCCGACACGGTGATGCCCAGCGGACGAAGCTCCTCCATCGACGCGCGCGCGTCCACGTCCCATGCGTCGACCTCGCCCGGGGTCCGCAACACGCGCTGCGGCTCCTCGTCGGACTCGTCCTTGATTTCGCCGACAATCTCCTCGAGGAGATCCTCCATCGTGACGATGCCGCTGGTGCCGCCATACTCGTCCACGACGACCGCGATCTGCGTCTGCGCCTTCTGCATGGCGCGCAGCACGTGCACGAGGTCCTGCGTCTCCGGCACGAAGAGCACAGCGCGGCGAATGGAGTCGAGTGACGGCAGGCTTGCCGCCTCCGTATCGAGCAGCAGATCCTTCGCGTAGAGGTAGCCGACGATCTCGTCGAGCGAGCGCTCCTTCGTGAGCAGGATGCGCGAGTACTGATGCGTCTGCACCATCCCGCACGCATCCTTCCCGGACATGCCCACGGGGATGGACATCACGTCCACGCGCGGCACCATCACGTGGCGCGCCGTGCGCTGCGAGAAGCGGAGCACGCGCTCCACGAGCTCCCCCTTCTCCTTGCCGCCGGGAGAACGCGCCGTGTTCGCTGCAAGGATGCCGATGATCTCTTCTTCCGACAGACGTCCCTCGCTCGCGGCGTTGGCGCTCATGCCCATACCGCGCAGGATGACCGAGGTCGCGCGCTCGAGCACGAACAGCAGCGGCCTGAAGACAAGGAAGATGATGTGGAGCGGCCCCGCGACCGCGAGCGCCATGCGCTCCGAGCGCTGGATCGCCGCGAGCTTGGGGACGAGCTCACCAAACAGCACGTGCGCGAACGTGAGCGCACCGAACGCGACGACGATCCCGCCGATGTGAGCGTAGTTCGGGATGTGCTCGCCAAAGTACGCCGAGGACACGCGGTCCACCTGCTTCTCGATCGCGGGCTCACCGACCCAGCCGAGGCCCAGGCTGGCAAGCGTGATGCCGAACTGCGTGACGGAGAGGTACCGCTCCAGCCTGTCTGCGACCTTCTGCGCAAACGCCGCCCGCGTGTCGCCCTTCTTCGCGCGGCTGGAGAGCCGCGTGTTGCCGACCTTCACGAGCGCAAACTCAGCGGCCACAAAAAAGCCGTTCAGCGCGATGAAGACAACGGAGAGAAGCAGTCCGAGCACGGCACCCACGTCCTACCACACTTCCGTGACACCCGTGCCGAGCGCCAGGGACGAAGTCGAAGTCGAGGGGCTAGATAGCGGGTCCTGCCATCTCGTCCACGACTGACTCCTTCACGCCCAGCGCCTTCGCGACCTTTCGCACGAACGCGTCTTCTTCGGACGTGAGCATGTCCGCGAACGCGACGTCCACGGCGCTGCGTAGCGCGGCCTCGCGTTTTGCTTCGGGGATGCGCTCGACGATCGAGGCGAGGAACGGGTCCACGCCCTTCTCGGTCATCACGGCTCGCTCCTTGGCGATCGTGGCGTCGACCTCGTCGTCCTTCTGACCCTCCGCGTGCGCGTGGATCTTCACCTTCAGCTCCGTGATCTCCTCGTCGGAGATCTCGCCGTCGGCGTTCGCGATGAGGAGGCACAGTCCGATCTCGGCTTGCTGTTCGGGGGTAGACATTGCCGCGATCACAGCAGACTCCGGGCCGCTCGTCGAGCGGGTAGCGAGGTGTATTTCTGGCTGATCCGTCAGGAAAGGACTACTGAACGACGATGGGGAGAGAATGGCTGTTGCTGGTCGGTGCCGGGATCGCCGGCACCATCGTGGTCTGCGTCGCGTGCGACACCGGCAACGACAAGGGTCAGGACGCGCTGCCAGAAGCAGGGACGCGCCCCGATGACACGACAGCCTCCGCGGGCCGCGCCGCCTGTTCGTTCGCCCGCGGCGCGTTGCCGGCGCAGACCCTCGGCGCCAGCCAGCCGCTGGGCGACGACATCCCCATCGACACGATCGTGGTCCTCATGCTGGAGAACCGCTCCTTCGATACGTACTTCGGGCACCTGGGCAAGTACGCGAAGCGCTCGGACATCGAGTCCGCCCCGGACTCCACCATCTGCCCCGCGAAGACCGGCGCCAACCCTGGCGCGTTCTTCCCATACCAGCACGCCCCGCACCTCTGCCTGCTGGACACGAACCACGAGTGGAGCGGCACCCACACGGAGTGGGACCAGGGCAAGATGGACGGCTTCGTCGAGGCGAACGAGGGCTGGGCCGAGACCTTTCCGGACGGCGGCGCGCCCACACTGAAGAGCGGCTCGCGCGCCATGGGCTGGTTCGACGAGCGCGACATCCCCTTCTACTACGAGCTCGCGAGCACGTTCGCGATCGGTGACCACTACCACTCGTCGATCCTGGGGCCCACGTGGCCCAACCGCCAGTACATGTATGCTGCATCTAGTTACGGCGTCATCGACAACACGTTCCCGGACTTCGGGGGGGCCCTTTACCCGGACAAGGACATCGTCATCTTCGACCTGCTCGAGAAGGCCGGCGTGAGCTGGAACATCTACGGCGACGGCGTCCCAGGGCTCGCGACCGTGATCAGCATCGCCATCGTGAACAGGTGGGCTGGGCGCAACCCGCTCCTGCCCGCCAGCGCCTTCTTCGAACAGGCAAAGGCCGGAACGCTTCCGCACGTCGTGTTCGTGGACCCGCGCCTTGGGACAGAGACACCCGACGGCGACGACGAGCACCCGCCCGGCGACGTCCAGAACGGCCAGAAGTTCACGAGCGACGTCGTCCACGCGCTGTTCCAGAGCCCGCAGTGGAGCCACACCGCGCTCTTCATCACCTACGACGAGCACGGTGGCCTCTACGATCACGTGCCCCCGCCTCCCGCATGCGCGCCAGACGACCGCGCCCCGCTCGTTCACGTGGGCGACCCTACGCAAGGCGGCTTTGATCGGTATGGCGTGCGTGTCCCCATCACCGTGGTCTCGCCCTATGCGAAGCCCGCGTACGTCTCCCACGTGCTCTACGATCACACGAGCATCCTTCGCTTCATCGAGGCACGCCACGCGCTGCCGGCGCTCAGCGGGCGCGACGCGAACGCGGACGCCATGTTCGACTTCTTCGATTTCGGGAAGGCTTCATTCGCGACGCCGCCCACGATCGCGGTGCCCTCGATCGATCAGGCGGAGCTCTTGTACTGCGAGAACACCTACCGCAAGTAGGCCTCGGTCAAGAACGCGGCGATCGCCTTGCCCAGATCGACCTTGGTCACCGCGCTCATGTGATTGCCGGGCACCACCACGCGCCGTCCGTTCGGCAGCAGCGCGGCCAGCTCCTCAGCCGAGCCATTGTCCTTGTCCTCTGCGCCGATCACCACCAGGGTCGGCACGGCGATCTGCGCGAGCTCCTCCTTCGCCGTGTCCACGAACGTGTCCAGCACGCGGAGCAGGGCAACGGGATCGCCTGAGACCGTCTTCAGGAACGCCTCCGCCATCCACTCGGAGCTGCTGCGCTCGAACGTGCCGAGCTGCGTGAGGACTCGCCTGAAGAAGTCACCGCGGTGGGCCGTGTCGAGCAGGCCTTCGAGACCCATCCCGCCCAGTATCGCCCGCCGCGGCGTGGCCCCGCGCGTGAGCATCCGGATCGCGGTGCGTGCGCCCAGCGAGTAGCCGCCCAGATCGTAGTCGGTGAGCCCCAGATGCGAGAGCAGCGCGAAGCCATCGTCGGCCAGCACGTCGGGCGGGTACGCGCCCGGGTCGTGCGGCTTCGCGCTGTCACCATGACCGCGTAGGTCCGGCATGATCACGCGGAAGCCGCGCGCGGCGATCTCTCTCGCGTGCCCGTAGCGAACCCAGTTCACCGTCGCTGTGGAGAAGTAGCCGTGAACGAGCACCACAGGCCGACCTTCGCCCATCTCGCGGTACGCGAGCGCGACGCCGTCACGACCCTGGAAGGAGCGCGGCGGCAGGATGGTCTTGTCTTCGGTGGGTCGCGGTACGGGCACGCGCGCATTGTTGCAGAGAGGCGACGCGCTGAACACGACTGGATCCGCCTCAGAGAAGCTGCAGGCGTGACTGCGCAAGGTCGTCTATGATTGAAGTGATGGGGCTACGCTCGCTCAGCGCTGCGACGATCGCATGTCTATGCGTCGTCGCGTCGTGTAGCGCCTCGTACTCCGTGAAGGACGTGGATGCGGACGCTGGCGTCGCGAATGGCGTGGACGCGCAGGCAATGCCCACGGCCGACGCCGGCGTCTCTCCCGATTCAGGCCAGAGCATGATGGTCGACGCATCCACGGATGCGGCGAACGACGCTGCATGCTCGATGGACCTCCAGACGGACGCGAAGAACTGTGGAGTGTGCGCCCGCATCTGCAACACCGGTGGTTGCGTTGGTGGCGAGTGTCTTCATGTCGCGTTCGTCGTGGCTGTGCCCAGTGGGGGAGACCTGGGCGGCATTGCTGGTGCGGACGCGCTCTGTCAGACCACCGCCACGAACGCCGGGCTGCACGGAAAGTTCCTTGCGTGGCTCGGTACCCCGGCCACATCGCCGAACGGTCGCTTCTTCAGGGCGACGCGCCCGTATGTGCTCCGGCTCGGCACCATCATCGCCACGAGCTATGCCGAGCTCCTCACGCCGCCGCTCAAGATCCAGATCGGGTACGACGCGAACGGCATGCTTAGCCCCATCACCAAGGCGTCGTCGAACGTGGCGAACGATGGCACCTACAGTCCAGGCGACGGCAACGCATGCGTCAACTGGACGTCCAACGCCCCTGGCAACCGCGGCTCCTGGGGCAACGCGCAGGGCACGGGCAATGGTTGGACGAACAGCAGCAGTGACTCCTGCGACACCCTGGGTCACGGCATCTACTGCTTCGAGCAGTGAAGTCCTGTACGCTCGCGCTCGGAGGCGACACATGGCGCGGCAGATGGCTTCGACCCACACGGGTCTACCGTTCACGGTGACGGACGGCGGACCTCGATACATGATCGGCAAGGACGCTTGCCACGACGCGCTCGCGTGGACGGATCTGGATGGTGATGGCATCGTCGATCTGGTCGCGATCGCGACGGAGTCGGGCAACTACGAGGACACCGATCACGAGCTCGTGGCCATCCAGGTCCCCACAGGCAACGCCTTGTGGCGCGCGCTCCCGGGCGAGGTCTCCAAGCGCGTCTCGTTCGCGAACGGCGTGATCGTCGCATCCACGCGCTCGGCCGCACGCCTGGTGGGCCTCGACCCGCGCACGGGCCAGAAGCTCTGGGACGTGGAGCTCCCGGACCTGCTGGAGGAGGACAACTTCGACGACGACCGCGCGCGTGCGATCCAGCCGTTTGGTGGCGTCTGCGCCATCCAGTGCAAGGACGACTCGTACCACCTGGTCGACGCACGCACCGGACAGATCGTGAAGAGCGGCGAGGGCAAGTGGAAGGCGCTCGGCGGCGGCGTACCCGGGCTTGCGGCGCTGGACTTCGAGGAGCGCCTCGAGATCTGGGACGTGCCCAGCGGCAGGAAGATCGCCGATCTCAAGGACACGTCGCAGGTGCGCGTGGTCCCCGGTCCGGGCTACTTCGGCCTGCTGCGCCACGGCGCGGTGCAGGCCAATGGAGCGTACGGTTTCGAGGCACGCATCTTCCACTCGCAGGAGCTTCGCGAGATGGGGCGCTCACTGATCGTCCCCGGACCGGCGCTGGGTCGGAAGACCGGCGGCGACGACGACGATGACGACAGCGGCGGCGCCGAGCTTCGCCTTGGCGACGGCGAGTTCAACGTCATCGGCGGCTGCATCATGGGCAACAATCGCCTGGTGTTCGGCTCGCGCTATCACAGCGAGGCGTACGTCGTAGATCTGGTCGCCGGCAAGAACTGTCCCGCGTATCCGTTCACGCCTCCGAAGCCCGGCTTCAAGTTCCGCACGTTCGCGTGGGTGGCTCCCGTCTTCGTCAGCGTGTGGGAGAAGGAGAAGGGGACGTCCAAGCTCATCGCGATGGGCCACCACCCGCAGACGCTTGCGCCCGTGTGGATGGCGGAAGATCTGGGTGGGAGATCCATTTCCAATCCGCTCCACATCGCGAATGGCGCCGTGCTGGTCCCGCGCAACCCTGGCGCGAACGCCAACGAGTACCACGCGCAGACCAACCCCTGCTCGATCCGGCACCTGGATCCGGCGACGGGCGCGGTGGTGACGGACTACCCGGTGGAGGATGTAAACTGCATCGAAATGTTCGGGCAGTTCCTCTGCGGCGCGTCCACGTACTTCAGCGGCGGTCTGCCGATCGTCTACGACACACAAGGGCGCAAGCGCGTCCTCTGAGAGGCGGAGGTCCGCGTGCTTGTCCGACGCGTGCGATGCCATGTCTGCGGTGGTCCGAAGGTGACGCCCTCGCGCACCGCGCACGACCATTGCTCGTGGTGCGGCGCGTTCACGGACTGGAACCACGGGGTCGCCTACGCCACGCGAGGCTCCATGAAGCCCGGTCCGCGCTACGACGCGCTGTCCGTCTACCTGCAACCGGAGATCGAGCAGGCGCGTCGCGCGGGACACTTTCCGAACCTCGTGGCTGCGTTCAAGCAGCTCTACGAGGCACACGTCACGGACTGCCCCGCCGCCTACTCCCCACGGATCTCCGACGCGAGGTACCGCAGCGCGGTCGTCGAATACCACGCCATGCGCGACGCGGCGCGACGCGTCGATGCCGTTGCGACATCGCTCGAGGCGCGTATGGACCAGGTGTCTCGCACGATGTTCTACGTGCAGCGCCCC
The DNA here is from genome assembly GCA_038230375.1 of Polyangiales bacterium. Taxonomy (GTDB): domain Bacteria; phylum Myxococcota_A; class Polyangia; order Polyangiales; family Polyangiaceae; genus JANXLV01. The sequence continues at coordinate 67,396 of JBBRNJ010000032.1, forward strand.
GAAGGTCGGTTCGTGCGCCCGGATCGCTTCTTCGCCGTCCTGAACGAGTTCCTGCCGCTGCAGGCGCGCCTGGACGATCTCCTGCGCGCGTCAGGCGCCATCACGGTACATCCGGATGCTCCGCCGCCCGTGCTGCTCCACAAGATCGGGCAGTCCGCGTTCGTGCAAGCGTGGATGCCCATGCTCGATCACGACACGGGTCTGAAGGCGCTGGAGGCGACGGGCCTGGCCGACCAGTACGAGGAGCTCGCAGAGGTCGCGATTCGCGGCCGACCATGCCCCAAGTGCGGCGACGACGTGCCGGTGGTGGACGGCGCGCACGCGGTGCTCTGCGAGGCCTGTGGCACCCTGGTCGGTGGTGGTGAGCACGCCGTGCGCTGCGGCGGCTGCGGAGGCGGGTTCACGCCCGACCCCGCACAGCGAGAGCTCGCATGCCCATGGTGCCGCCGCGTGGTCGACGTCACGGATCGCTGAGCCGATGCACCGGACGGAAGACCGTCACTTGCACGCGATCATCGTACCGGGTCCGTTCGGGCCGGTGCAGACCTGGCCGGACTGCGGGCACTGAAGGCCGCCTGCGATGGCGCCGCCCAGGCATTGGATGGCGCCGTAGTCGGCGAGCTGGCTGCAGTAGACGCCGTCTGCCCGACCGTCGCACGAGTCGGGGCTCTGCGCGTCGCCGCTCGCGTCGCCCGGGTCCGTACTTCCGTCGTCGCCAGGCCCCGCGTCCGGAGCGCACTGGACGCAGCAGGAATCACCGCCGTCGGTGTCGCTGCAGCAGACCGGCGTGCCGGCGTCGGCGTTGCAACCGCACTTCACCTTGAACCTGGCGGCGTACGCGATGTCGACCACGCCCGTGGCGACCCATGCGCACGTCACGCCCTCGCGTGAGACATGCAGCTTCCTGGCCGACGCGATCTGAGCGCGCGCCGCCTGGGAGAAGCTGGACTCCGCGCTCAGGTTGTGGCGCTGCGACTGCCACCAGACGCGACGCGCGCCATCCCAACCAAGCGCCTTCACCTTCAGGTTGCTCGTGTCGTTCGCGCCGCCGATCGCCATCAGGTAGAACGCGTTGTTCGGGATGCCGGAGTTCGTGTGCACGCCGCCGCAGTCACTATCGCTGCGGGTGTCGGGCGTGCCTGGCGGCGGATCGGGGTCCTCGCAGTGGTTCTCCGACACGACGAAGCTCTTCATGTTGTCCGGCTGTCCGTAGGCAGACGGATGCGCCATGTCGCGGAACGCAGCCCCGTTCTTGAAGATGCCCTCGCCCACGAGCGAGTTGCCCGCGCCCGGCTTGTAGGTGTGCTCGACCAGCTCGCCGAAGATGTCGGAGATGGCCTCGTTCAGGGCGCCGGGCTGGAAGTGGTAGGCGAGCTTCGACGTGTACTGCGTGAAGCCGTGCGTCATCTCGTGGCCGGTCACGTCGAGCGTGGTGATGGCGTTCGTATCGGCGTTGCCGTCGCCGTAGTGCATGTCGTTCGTGACGCCGCTCCAGAACGCATTCACGGGATCGCTCAGGCTGTCGTGGACGGTGAGAATGAACGGCGACGCGTTGGCGTCATACGACCACCGCTTCTCCTTGTTCCGGTAGAACTGGTCCACGAGATGAGCGTTCGCGTGCACGTCCACGGCGGCGCCGGCGCCTGGTTGGCCCGCGGGAAGCGGATCCCAGGACTTGAGATCCGTGCTCGTGATCGGGTTCCTGGTCTTGCCGTCGGCACCAAGCGTGTTGGTCTGGACGGAGGTCACGGAGCCGGACTTTGGCCACGTCATGGTCCACGACTTCTTGTCTGCGTTCGCGGTCACCTCGAACGAGCGGCCCTTGCCGTCGCTGCCCGTGCCGGTCGCCGCAACGTGGAAGATGAGGCCGATCTTCGCGAGCACGGCGCCCGTCTCTGCGTCGACGATGACCTGACGTTCGACCGGCCGTGTCCCCGACCTGCCGGCGATCACCACGCGCCACACCAGCCGCGGCTGCGCCGGGTTGTAGCCATCGAAGCCGAGCTCGGCGGTGGGCGTTACCGCACCGACCTTGAACGCCGGTCCCGCATCCGCGATGGCGCGGGCGATGGCCGCGGCCTGGTCCTTCGTCGCGCTGTGCGTCAGGCCGGCGAGGCCGGGGAAGAAGTCGCCGTTCACGTAGCCCATCGTTCCGTCGTCACCGAAATGGACGCGGAGCCCCGCGCCGAAGACGGGTACGCCTGCGCTCATCTGGTCGAAGAGCACGTGGGTCATGCCGTCTTCGTCGACATCCACGTCGTGCACCGCGAGCTCGGCCGCCTGGTCCTTGATCTGCCAGAGGTCCCTGTACTTCGCGATGAACGCGCGCGCAGCGGCCTCCGGCGAGCCTCCGGGAGCGAGCCACACCGTGGAGTCGTCGTCCGTCGGCGCGACGAGGTCGGGAACGCCAGTGCGCGCGTTCTGGTCCACGACCCACGTGGTGCCCGTGTCCTTCGCCAGGCGATCGGCCGGCGAGAGAGGGGTGGAGGAATCCGAGCTACATCCGACCTGCGCGAATACGATGCCTGCAAGAGCGGTGACTCCTGCGGCGACGAGTCTCTTGTTCATGTGAACTCACCACGACGCAACCCGCGTGCCCGCGCGATTTCACTGCTTTCGTCGGGGATCGTGGGAGTCGTGCCTGGCCCCGGACACAATGGCACTGACTGCAAGATCGCGGTTCAAGCGTGATCCACCTGTGCGTTCACAGCCAGGTGTGATCCGCGATCACAGCCAGGTGTGATCCGCGATCACAGCCAGGTGTGATCCGCGATCACAGCCAGGTGTGATCCGCGATCACAGCCAGCTATGAACGCGTGCGCTCCATCGGGTGGTGTTGCCCCGCGGTGGCCATCTTGGTAGCGTTCATCGCATGAGCGCGGCCGACAAGCGGGCACTGTCACCTCAGCTCCATGGTGTTCTCACTCCAAAGTTCTGGCGCGACAACTTCCCCGACTTGACGATCAGCGAGACGCTACCGTCGCCGGTCGCACCGCCGGCGCAGGCGGCGCTGGACACGATCAAGAAGCGCGTGACCAAGGAGGGATACTTCGACGAGAAGAGCCTCGCGCTCGATACCCTGGCGCCCCGCCTGGCCGAGTCCGTGAAGAAGCTCATCGCGATGGGCCTGCCGGTGCCCTTTCTCTTCATGTTCGATGAGCCGTGGAACGCATTTCGGGCCGTGGACTCGGTCATCGCCGCGCTCCTCGGCAGCGACTTCAAGATGCTCCCGGACTTCTGGGTCTGGCACGTCGACCCGAAGACCAACGAGGCGGGCTGGGCGCCGCACCGCGACAAGGGTCGGGTCGCGCTCGCGCCTGACGGCTCGCCTCTCTCGATCACAGTATGGATCCCGCTCACGGAGGCCACGCCACTGAACGGCTGCGTGTACATCCTGCCGGCGCACCGGGACGCTGTCTACAACACGGCCGCCGAGCACGACCAGTCCGCGGTCGACCTCGCGAGCATTCGCGCCCTTCCCGCCAAGCCCGGCGCGTTCATGGCCTGGAACCAGGCGGTGCTGCACTGGGGCGGGAAATCCAGCCCCCACGCCCCCCACCCGCGCATCAGCATGGCCGTCGAGTTCCAGCGCGCCGACACGAAGCCAATGAACGAGCCACTGCTTGATCTAGGACGCGCCCTCACCTTCGACGAGCGCCTGCGCCTGGTCGCGAAACAAATCCTGCAGTACCAGCATCTGTATCCGTTGAAGCCCGAGACGAAGGTGATCGCAGACGCGATCCTGGCACGCCCGCCCGCCAAGCCGTAGCTCGCCTATCGTGGAGACGTCAGGGCTTGCGATGGGCCAGGACGAGGAGACCTGGCACATCTTTGTTGAGCTCCTTGCGCAGCACGCTGCGCGTCGCTTCGTCCAGGGCGAAGCCGCTCTTTTCGAGCGACGCCTCCAGGTACTGTTGCGTGTGCGCGTAGCGCCCGCGCTCGTGCAGCTTGAAGCCCTCCTCGCACGTGGTCTCGAGGAGCTCGATCGTGCCGACGAAGCGGCCACCGGGGCGGAGCGAGCGCGCCGTCGCATCGAGGAGCCGCTCTAGCTTGCCGAAGTACACGAGCGTTTCCAGGCACGTTGCCAGATCGTAGCTGCTTGGGTGTGCCTCCAGGAAGTCCACCAGATCGCCTACGTGGATCTCGTCGTACAGGCCCCCGGCGCGCGCGATCTCGAGCATGTTCGGCGAGAGGTCCACGCCCGTCAGCGTCTTCTTCCATGGCTTGATGAGCGGGCCGAGGCGCCCGGTCCCCGCCCCCATGTCGATCACGTCGAGGTCGGCGCTCGGAACGGGCATCACGCGCGCGAGCGCTTCGGTCACGCGCTCCGGCGCGTTGTAGCCCAGCGCGGAGAGGACCTTGTCGTATTGCGCCGCGAACTGGTCGAAATAGGTCGTGACATATTCCGGAGCCGCCTTCTCGGCGACGTCCTTGCCGGTGAGCGCGCCGTGCATGTGCCGGGCGAGCGGGTGCTTCGGATCGAACGCGTACCACTCGCGGACGACCCGGATGGTCTCCTCGCGCTTCGCCTCGAACTCATCGAACCAGAGCCCGTCGAACACCTTGTGGTACGAGTTGCTCACCGCGCGGAACACCTTCTTGTCGTGGGGGGCCAGGCGCAGGATGAGGAGCCCGGTGTCGAGCTCGGCTTTGTGATTGCCCAGGCGCTGGTAGACCTCCGCCAGCATCCGTATCGCCTCCTCGTCGAGCGGCGTGTAGCGCAGCACCTCGTTGAGCGCCTTGGCGGCGCCCAAGAAGTCCCCTCGTTGCTTCGCGAGCACGGCGAGGTGCCGTTGGGCGATCGGCGCGTTGGGAACCTCCTCGATCACGCGCCGGAAGCACTGCTCGGCGCGTGCGGGCTCGGACGCCATGAGCAGGATACCCAGGTTCTGACGGCAGGCGGGGTAGGCCGGACGGATCGAAAGCGCGCGCTCGAGCAGCTCCTCCGCAGCTGCCACATCTCCCTTCTTGGCCGTCACCAGTCCGAGAAGGTGGAGCGCGTCAGGGTCGTCCGGGGTCGTCTCCAGCAACGCCTTCACGATCGATGCGGCCTGCGTGAGGTGATTTCCCTCCAGGAGCTGCGCGGCGCGCGCAAGTGCGTTGCCAGCGGGCATCCGCAGCGGCGCCTGGTTCTTGGTCTTCTTCTTCGCCATGCATCTCCAGCTTGGTACGTGGTTCCGATTGCGTCGTCTGGTGGCCTTCACTCGGGCGAGATAGCGAGCTTCAGCTGCGGTACGCCTGTCTCTCCGTGCGCGCGGTAGCCGTAGCGGGCCAGGTTGCCCAGCACCTTCACCACGTAGCCGCGGGTCTCGGTGTACGGGATGCGCTCCACGAACACCTCCAGCGGCATACCCGGCGAGCGCGAGAGCCAGCGCACGATCGCCTCGGGCCCTGCGTTGTACGACGCGACCACCAGCGGAATGGCCGTCTGCTTGTCGCGCTTCTCCTTGTCGAACGTCACGAAGAGATCATGCAAGTAGTGCGAGCCGAGCGCGATGTTGTGCGGCACCACGGTGAGATCTTGCTCGCGATGCTCCATGTGCGTGGCGTCCGCGACCACGCGCGCCGTTTCGGGCATGAGCTGCATCAGACCTATTGCACCCGCAGGCGACACCACGTCGGGGTCGAAGCCGCTCTCCTGGCGCATGACGGCATAGACGAGGTTCTCGGGCAGGTCGTCCCTGGATTCTTCCGCGCGGACGTGCGCCTCGTACGGCTGCGGGTACGCGCAGTCCCAGGCCCATTTGTTCTTCGGGCCGGGCGCGGTCGCGAGCATCTGCGCAGGGATTTCCAGGGCAAGCGAGTGCAATCGCTTCGCGCGTCCCAGCATGTTGTATGCGACGCACAGCGCCTCCGTCCCACGGCCGGGCGCCTCGCCTCTCACGATGTTCTCGCGCTCGCGCAGCATGTCCTCTGCATCGCGGTCCAGGCCCATCGCATGCAGCATGTCCACTGGCGGCGGAAGCTTCACCGTGAGTGGCGGGGGCGCGGGTCCGCCCTCGAACGGCTCGATGGTGAGCGGCAACGGAGTCTGCGTCTCCGCGAGCCGCGCGCGCGCGACAAGCGCCACATAGCTGAGCGGCTTCCCGCGCGCCACGTCCAGGTAGCGCGCCACCGCCTGTGTCTTGTCACCCGCCTCGCGTGCGGCCAGTGCCGCAAGCAAGGACCAGCGCGCCTGCTGCGAGCCGTCGGTCGTGTCGCCCGCGAGCTCCTCGAAGAGGCGCCGCGCCAGCTTGTATTCCTTGTTCTCGAAGTGCGAGATCGCGCGGAAGCGATCTGCGTCCTTCTCGCTGGAGCCGCCGGGGAACGACTTCTTGTAGTCGTCGAATGCGGCAGACGCCTCCTTCCACTGCCCGTGCAGTGCGTGCGTGCGCGCGGCGAAGAACGTGGCCTGCTCTGCCCAGTTCGTCTTCGGGAAGCGTTCCCGCACCTTCGTCCACGCAAAGATCGCCTCGTTGTCCTTCTCTGCGCGGGCAAGCGCGCGTGCAGAGAGGAACGCGTCCTCCGCGGAGTGCGGCCCGCCGCGGTTGCTGCATGTGCCGTAGCTCGCCGCGGCTTCCTGGTAGCGCGACTTTGCCTTGAACAACGCGTCCGCACGCGCGCGACAGGCATCCAGCGCCGAGACCGCCTTCGGTGCCGACGCGGAGCGATCGGCCATCACCAGTGCAGCGTCCGTGTGTCCGCCGTCGGACAGCGTCTGCGAGCGCTCCACCAGCTCTGGCCCCGTGAGTGGATGCGTGGGGTCCACCTGCTCCAGCGTGTTCGCGGCCTGTGCCTCCACGTCCGGATCCTCTGCGTGGATCGCGAGCCAGCGCGCGTCGTCCGGTGTGCTGGGCGCCTTTGGTGCGGCGAGCCGCATGCGTGCACGCCGAGCAGCGGTCTCCTCCTTGCGCGTGCGCTTCGCGTCGCCGAGCACCTTCTCGCATGCGGCGATCGCGCGATCGGGCTTCTGCGCGCGCTCGTACCCGGCGGCCGCGGACAGCCACGCGGAAGGCGTGCCGCGCTTCATGAAGAAGTCGGCCGCGCCGTCGAACGGCCCCACCTCGAGCTCTGCCTCCGCGCGCTGCCGCTGGATGCTGTCGGTGAGCAGCGGGAGCGCGTCCTCCAGCTTCTCGAGCGCCGCGCGCGCATCCTTGTAGTTTCCACGCTTCATCAGGACGCGCGCATGCGTGAAGCGCACCTCCGGCCTCTGCTTCTCTGCGTCCGGCAACGCGGCGATCGCGAGCTCCGCCTCGTCCCAGCGGAGCAGGCGCACGGCCTCCGTGAAGGTGAGTTGCGCCTTCGCTGGCGCAGACGCAGCGTCGTCGCCAGTGCCCGCAGAGCTCACGGTCTGTGCGCTGTCCGCATCGTTGAGGTTGGTGGAGGCGTTGGGCGCAGGCGGAGCGTCGCCCTTGCAAGCACAGCACGCGATGATGAGCGTGGTCGCCAGCGCAGAGGCCCGGATGGCGGTCACTCGCCCGGGCTCAGCGGAAGACACCGAAGCCTCCGCCACCGCGCCAGCCGGTGTCGCGCGTGACGCCAGTCTCGTCCTCGCCGCGGACGACGCGCAAGAGACGTGGGAGTGCCATCGACAGAGCGTGGTCGCCCTGCTCGATGCCGATCCATCTTCGCCCCATCTTGTGCGCCACCGCGGCAGTCGTACCACTTCCGAGGTACGGGTCCAGCACCCAATCACCCGGGTCCGAGACCATGGAGAGGATGCGATGCAAGAGCCGCTCTGGCTTCTTGTTCCGCACGAAGACCACGCCACCCTCCTTCGCGATCCCCTGGAAGGGAACGTCGTTCCAGACTGTGGTGAGCGGCTCCACCATCGTGGGTACGCCATCGATCGCTTGCACCTTGTCCGCCAGGAACAGGATGCGCTGGCCTGCGCGCAGGTAGATCGGCTTGTGGGCCTTCCGCGTGTGGAGGAAGACCCTGGCGGGCTCGGCGCGCGACCGTCTGATCGCCTCCTGCACGTCACGGCCTACCGCCTCGAACCGAGGCTCCGCGAACCTCACCACGTGCGCTGCGTGCTCCAGGCTGAAGCGGCCGCGCGCCTCTTCCCACGCGTCCTTTCCCAGCGCGCGCTTCGCCGCAGCGACGGATGGATGGCCCAGCGCCTCTGCGATGAACGCGCGCAGCGGTCTGAACGTCCACTCCGACCACGGTCGCGTGGGGTTCATGAGGGCGGTCGTGTACGCCGTGTCCACGCCCGCGCGCGGCATCACGAGCGCGTGCATGCGGACCTTCTTCCGGTCCTTCGCGTAGAACAGCAGATAGTCACTGACGTTCACGGGCCCCACGTTGCGCGCCTTGTGTCCGGTCGCGGCGCTGCGCTTCACCGTGACGGTGGCGATGCGTTGGGCGCGCCCGAACACGTCGTCCAGGGTGGTCATCAGCGTGGCCAGCTCCGTGTCGTCGATCTCCGCGCAGAGGACGCCGTCGTCCGTGAGCAGCGCGCGGCAACGCTCGGCCACCGCGCGCACCGCCACCTGCCACGCAGCCGTGGTCGCGTGGTCGTCGTACTGCGCGAAGCGTCGGCCTGTGTTGTACGGGGGGTCAATGTAGACTGCACGGACCGAGTTCCCGTGCTCCGACAGAAGCCAGTCCATCGCGCGCACGTTGTCCGCATGGATCAGCATGTTGTCGCTGGTTCGTACGCCCGCCGAGAGCGAGCGATCACGCGCGAGCTCGCTCCTTGCTGGGCGCGCGGCAGGACGCTTGGTTGCGGCCTTCGTGGCGCGCATCAACGCGGTGGGGGCAGCGTGGGTCCGCGCAGCCACGGCTCGGAGAGCGTTCGAAAGTTACCCTCGCCGCCAAGGCCGCCCATCACGCTGGCCAGTCCCCACTGCAAGCGGTTGATGAACGTGAAGTCCTGCGGCATGTCGATGGGCTTCGGAAGGTTCGGGAGGACCTGGCCCGGCTCCTTCTTCCAGATCTTCTTCGACCCGCGCACCAGGAACGCGACGGTCTCCTTCGCGGCCGCGCGCGTGTGCTTGTATGTGCCGTCCATCGTGAGCGGCTTCAACAGGAGCTTCGTGTATTCTACATACAAACGGAACGCCTCGGTGTCCGTGGGATCGTAGCCAAGGACGTCCGCGCACTCTCGCTCGAAGTCATCCCACTGTTCGTCCATGGCGGCCACGATGTAGCGCTTCATGCCAGCGATGAGGGCGGGAGGGATCTCCTTCACGCAGCCGAAATCCAGGAAGCCAACCCGACCGCCGCCCAGGAAGCGGTAGTTGCCCGGGTGCGGGTCGGCGTACAGCATGCCGTGCTCGAACAGCGGCTTGAACATGAACGTCCAGATGGTGCGGCTGGCCGCGTTCTTGTCCTCTTGCGATGCGGACTCGCAGAACTGGCTGTAGTCCTGACCGCCGAGCAGCTCCATGGTGAGGACGCGTTTCGTGGTGAGGTTGTGGAACACGCGCGGGATCACGATGTCGGCCTCACCGTCACCGTCGCGCCGATCCAGCAGGTGGATGCGGCGGAACAGGTCGGCGTTCTCTGCCTCCGTGCGGTAGTCCAGCTCCGCCATGAAGACGGACTTGATCTCGTCGAGCGTCTCCTTCGTTTTGTACTTGCGGCCCATCGGCGCGATCATCATCTCCAGCAGCGAGATGCTCTTCAGGTCGTTCTCGATCGCCTTGTCGATGCCTGGGTACTGCACCTTCACGGCGACCTTCTCACCGTTCCTGGTCGTCGCGCGGTGCACCTGACCGATGCTCGCGGCGGCGAACGGCTCCGCCTCCCACTCCGCGAAGATCTCCTCGGGCACGCCGAGCTCCGCGGTGACCACCTTGCGCGCGGCCTCCACCGAGAGCGGCGGCGCCTTCGCCTGCAGCTTCTTCAGCGCCTCCTGGAAGCGGTCCTCGTAGCCGGGCGGCGCGAGCCCGTCGATGTACGAGGCCATCTGCCCGAACTTCAGCGGCAGTCCCTTCATCTCGCCGAGCGTCTTCAGCATCGCGTCGGCGGTCTTCTGCGCGTTCTTGAGGAGCGCGAGCTGCGCCGCACGCTCCGCCTCTTCGCTTCGTGGCGTGGACGTCACTGCCTTGCGCAGCGCCTCCCTCGCGAGCGGGATCGTGCGCGGTGCAAGCGCCGCGAGCCGCGCCAGGCGCCCAAGCCGCGATGTCGGCGGCGCGTCCGGGCGGTCACGATCGGAACCACGTCCCATGGACCTCGATATGCTAGAGTGGCGCCGCATGAACGCAATCGCAAAAACCTCAACGTTCGTCCTGATCATCGTTGCGACCTTGCCATTTGCGGCTGGCGCCATCGTCACCCTGAATGGTTGCGACAAGTTCAAGAAGGGCGGAGATGGCGACGCGGCCTCTGATGCAGCGCCCGTTGCGGCCACTGTCGACACGACTCCCACCGACAGCGCAACCCCGAGCGCGACGACCATCACCACGCCGACGTGGCACCCGACCGTGCGCGTTGACGGAGGAGTGAAGCTCGGCGACGCCGGCGTCGTGAAGCTCGCGGACGGCGGCATCGCCGCGCCGATCCCGGTCCCTACGGGCACCATGCCTCCGCCCGGCTTCCCCACGGCACTTCCGCCGGGCTTCCCGTCGAGCCTTCCGCCGGGCTTCCCGTCGAGCATTCCTACGACCTTGCCCACCTTCCCCGTGCCGCCCAAGCCGTCGCACTAGGCCTTTCGATGTCGGAGGTCGCGAAGACGAAGAGTGAGCGCCTGCGGGAGAGCGGCAAGACGCCGTCGTCTTCGCAGAACCTCCCGCGCCGGGTCGGCGTCTACACGCTCTTCGACTTCATTGGTCGTGGCGGCATGGCGGAGATCTTCCTCGCGCGCGCGCACACGGAGCTGGGCGCCATACGTCTTTGCGTGGTGAAGGAGATCCTCCCGGAGTTCTCGGAGAACAAGGAGTTCGCCGAGATGCTCACGTTCGAGGCGAAGCTTGCCGCCCGCCTCTCGCACGCGAACATCGTCCAGGTCTTCGACCTTGGTCGAGCGGAGGGTCACCTGTTCATCGCCATGGAGTACGTGGAGGGGCTCGACCTCAACGCGCTTCTCCGCCGCTGCACCATGGAGAAGGTCAGCCTGCCCGTCGAGTTCGCGATCGGCATCATCTGCGAGGCGCTGCGTGGCCTGGACTACGCGCATCGCCGCACCGACGACGCCGGTCTCGCCCTCGGCATCGTCCACCGTGACGTGTCGCCATCGAACGTCCTGGTGAGCTTCGATGGTGAGGTGAAGCTCTGCGACTTTGGCATTGCGAAGGCGAACGAGCTCGTCCTTGCCCCCCCGCAGAGCGGCGAGAACGGCGTGTCCGACGAGAACATCAAGGGCAAGGCGGGCTACATGAGCCCCGAGCAAGCTCGTGGTGGAGACGTCGACGCGCGCGCGGATGTGTTCTCGGCCGGCATTCTCCTGTGGGAGCTCGCCAGCGGTCATCGCATGTACAAGCCCAGCTCCGACGTTCCGCTGCTGGAGCAGGCGCGACGCGCGGAGATCGGCGAGCCCAGGAAGCGCGGCCTGCCGGAGGAAGAGCTCCTCCATCAGGTGATCATGAAGGCGCTCGCGGTCGATCGTGACGAGCGGTACGCCACCGCCGCCGACCTCGTCTCGGCGCTCGAGGAGTACATGGCGAAGGCAAAGCTCCAGATGAGCCCGCTGCGCCTCGGCGACTGGATGAGCGAGCACTTCGGCGCAGAGATCACGCTTCAGCGTCGCGTGCGCGAGCAGGCCCTGTCCGCGCAGAGCTTGCCCCCAATGCCCATTTCCGGTGAGCGCTCACCGACCGAGGCGAGCAAGGTCGAGGAGCTCTACGGACCCAGCTCGCTCGTCGGCGCGGCGATGGACGTGAAGAAGCGCGAAGGCAGGGGCCTCGCCTCCGACGCGTCAGAGCCGGACCTCGACAAGCCGCGCGTCGACCTCGACTACGAGAAGAAGAAGCGGATGATGTTCATCTTCGCCGTCCTCCTTGCCGTCGTCGTGGTCGCGCTCGTGCTCCTCACGCGAAAGCCGTGACCACGAAGCTCGCTGACGTAGCGCTCCCGGTACCGCTCGCGCAGGCGTTCACGTATGAGGTGCCTCGCGCGCTTGCCGCGGAGGCGTGCGCCGGTGCACGCGTGATCGTGAGCCTTGGGAACAAGAAGACGGTTGGCGTCATCTTGAAGGTGTTCGACGGCGAGCCGCCGCCGAAGGTGAAGCGCCTGGAGCGCGTACTGCCAGGCGGGGGCTTGCCGGAGGATCTGCTCGCGTTCCTCATCGAGCTCTCTCGCTACTACTTCGCGCCCGTGGGCGAGGTGATGAAGCTCGCGTTGCCGCCGGTGGAGCGCGACACGCTGAGGGCGCTCGCGGAGCCGCTTCTTTTCCAGGAGAACGTGCGCGGCGTCGGCGCGCGCAAGGTGCAGTGGGTGCTCTGCGTGGAGGGATCTGCACCGCCACCGAAGCTCACGCCGAAGCAAGCGTCCGTGCTCGCGCGCATGGCGGCCGCGAAGGAGCTGCCGCTCGCGGAGCTCGAGGCCGAGATCCCGGGCGCACGCGCCGCCACCGCACGACTCGCGGAAACGGGCCTCTTGCGTCTGGAAGTGCGGGACAAGCGCGCCGACCCGCTCTTCTCCGCCAGCGTCGCGCGCGACGTTCCTCCCGTGCTCACGGACGAGCAGGCGACCGCGTTCGCGGCGCTCGGCCTTGCCATCGATGCAGGCGCGTTCGCCACGTTCGTGCTTCACGGCGTGACCGGCGCGGGCAAGACGGAGGTCTACCTTCGCGCGATCGAGCGCGCCAGCGCGAAGGGCCGTGGCTCGATCTTGCTGGTCCCGGAGATCGCGCTCACGCCGCAGCTCGTGTCACGCTTCCGCGCGCGCTTCGGCGACGACGTAGGGGTCATTCACTCCGGCCTGTCTGCGAAGGAACGCCACGCCATGTGGATGCGTCTGCGCACAGGCGTGGTGAACGTGGCGATCGGGGCGCGGTCGGCGGTGTTCGCGCCAGTGCAGAACCTTGGCCTCCTGATCGTCGACGAGGAGCACGATCCGTCGTTCAAGCAGGAAGAGGGCGTGCGCTACAACGCGCGCGACATGGCCATGCTCCGCGCCCACCGCACGTCTAGCGTGTGCATCCTGGGCAGCGCGACCCCGTCGCTCGAGAGCGAGCTTCTTGTCCGCACCAACAAGGCGCAGAAGCTCCGGCTGCGCCAGCGCGCCCACAAGGATGCAGTGCTGCCCAAGGTGGAGATCATCGATCTGCGCCGCACCCCGCCCGGTCCCACCGGCGACAAGCGCGTGAGCCTTCCGCTTCATCGCGCGATCGAGAAGGCGCTCGCCGCGAAGGGCCAGATCATCCTGTTCCTGAACCGTCGCGGCTTCTCACCCAGCGTGCGCTGCGAAGCCTGCGGCGATCTGGTGTCGTGCCCCGACTGCTCCGTGGCCATGACGTTCCACAAGGGCAAACGCAGCGAGCTCCGCTGCCACTACTGCGACCGGCGCACCCGCATGCCCGAGAAGTGCACCAAGTGCGGCGCGAACGCGCTCTCCCTCGAAGGGCTGGGCACGGAGAAGCTGGAAGAGACGCTCAGCGCGGCGTTCCCCGAGGCGCGTGTGGCGCGACTGGATCGCGACGTGGCCGGCTCCGCCGACAAGGTCGAGGCGATCATGGGCGCGATGCGCAATCGCGAGATCGACATCCTCGTTGGGACGCAGATGGTCACCAAGGGGCACGATTTGCCGGATGTGCTGCTCGTGGGTGTCATCAACGCAGATGCAGCGATCTCCATGCCGGATTTCCGCGCGAGCGAGCGCGCATTCCAGCTCCTGGTGCAGGTCGCCGGACGCGCGGGCAGGGGCGAGCGCGCGGGCAAGGTGCTGGTCCAGACCTACGATCCGAGCCACCACGCGATCATCCATGCTGCGCGGCACGACGTGGACGCGTTCGTTGCGCAGGAGCTCCTGGATCGTGAGGAGCTCTTCTATCCGCCGTATGCCCGGAGCGCGCTCGTGCGCGTGGACGGACCCGAGGAGTCCGCAGTGAAGGCCGCTGCCACGGAGCTTGCCGCCGCTGCATCCGCGGCGATCACGAGCGGCGCGCTCTTGGTGGAGGTGAAGGGACCAGCGCCCGCCCCCGTGCTCCGCATTCGCGGTCGCTTCCGCTATCGCGTCCTCTTGCACGCGAAGGAACGCGCGGCGCTGCGCACCGTTCTGGCTGCAGTTCGCGCCAGGCTCGCCTCGCTACCGCGCGCGATCGGCGTCCAGCTCGATGTCGACCCGATGCAGCTTCTGTAGGAGCTACACGCTCCTGGCGATTTCAAGGTAGGCTCGCGCTCACGGACCCGCCGTGCCCGACCGACCCACCGACGTGACGAAGCTCTCCGTGCGTGTCGAGACTCCGCGTCTCGTGATGCGCGCGCCGCTCGTTACCGACGTACCGGAGCTGCGCCTCTTGATGCGCAAGAACGTCGAGCACCTGCGCCCCGTCTCGCCCCTTGCACGCCCGGGTGAGGACTCCACGTCGCTGACGGAGCTCTCCAACGTGATCGCGCGCCAGCGCAGGGAGTGGCGTCAGGACCGGGGCTACTCGCTCTTGATCACGATGAAGCATCCCGACCGGCCCATCATCGGGCGGCTCGCGCTGAACAACGTGGTGCGCGGCGTCTTCCAGAACGCGTACCTGGGGTACTGGATCGACTCCTCACATCAGGGACGCGGGCTCATGACAGAGGCCGTGCGCGGCATCATCGGCTTCGCGTTCGCCATGCTGAAGCTGCATCGGGTGCAGATCGCCATCATGCCGCACAACGTGAAGAGCCTTCGCGTGGTGGAGCGCCTGGGCATCCGGCGCGAGGGAACGGCGCTCGGGTACCTGGCCATCGCCGGTGCATGGGAGGATCACGAGATCTTCGCCGTGACCGCCAGCGAGCCGCTCACGCCAGCTACGGAAGCCTGACACATTTTTTGGCAACCACTGCTCCGGCCGGCCGATGGGGAGTCATGACTCTCGGAGCTCTCGCGGATCTGGCAGGTCTGCTTCTCTCACCGGCGCTCTGCGCTGCGTGCGATGCCAACCTCGCGCGGCGTGAGGTCTTCTGTCCGGCCTGCGAGCCGTCCTTGATCCCGGAGACGGCGCGCGGCCCAGACGTTGCCGCGTTCGAGTACGGCGGCGCGATCGCGCGCGCGGTCACGCGGTACAAGTACGAGGGGCAGCCGTGGCTCGGCGTCACGCTCGGCGCTCTGGCGGCGACTGCGCTCGCTCGGCTGTCGCGGCCGTTCGACGTCGTGACCCATGTCCCGCTCCATCGGCAGCGAATGGTGGAGCGCGGCTTCGATCAGAGCGCGCTCCTGGCGCGGGAGGTCGCACGTGCTGCGGGGCGTTCACTTCAATATGCGCTCCTCGTTCGCACCAGATGGACGGAGCAGCAAGCACGCAAAGGTCGTGCGGCGCGCCTGCTCAACGTGACGGGGGCGTTCGCGGCGGACATGGATGAATCGGCTCGTTTTCAGGGCCGCGCGGTGCTCCTCGTGGATGACGTGCGGACCACCGGCGCGACCCTTCGAGCCTGCACTGAGGCGCTGCTTGCTGCAGGTGTGGGGGACGTCCAGACGCTCGTCCTTGCCCGAGACGCCTGAAAGGTAGTGACCGCGGCTGGGCCGCTGTATGATGCCAGAACGGATGGATGACCACTGGCGATGGGCTGACCCCACGGGGCAACAGCGACAAGTGCGCACCGACGAGCTTCGCTCCGCGCTCGCCTCGGGAGTGATCGCGCCGAACGCGCCGGTGTGGCGCTCGGGATGGAAGGAGTGGCAGTCGGCGCACGACGTTCCAGAGCTCACCAGCAGTGCGCTCGCGTCCGCGAATGGCGTCATCCAGAACATCCCGCCGCCGCCGCTGGCGATGGTCGCGGTCCAGCACGCCTTCGAGTCGGGCGGCGTACCGGCGCAGCCGGCGCCCATCACCGAAGAACCTCCGCCTCCTCCCGCGTACGTCCCGATGGCGGTGAAGTCAGCGCCAGGGTCTACACCCAGCGTGATTCCTCCCGCGCCTCTCCCACAGCCCCTCCCCCCACAGCCCCTCCCCCCGCCGCCGCCTGATCCAGGAAGCGCGCCGCCTGAAGCTCCGCCAGTCACGTCCAACACGGCGCATGGCGTGCCGAAGATCTCGTCGCCGCCGCCTGCGCAGCCGCAGATGCAGACATTGATCGGTGTGCCACCCATGAGCGTCGCGGCAGCAAGCGCCGCACAGAACAAGGCGCCCACGCTTCCCGCCAGGGCGAGCACGCCGCCACCGCCGCCGAACGGGAACAAGCTGCCGCCACCCGCCAACAAGGTGAGCGCACCCGCGATGAACGCGGTGTCCACCAGCGGCGGTCCGCCCAAGATGAGCAAGCCGCCGCCGCCGGTGCCTTCCAAGAAGCCCGGCCTTCCGGCCAGCGCGCGCGCACCAGAAGAGGAGCTCAGCGCCTCGGAGCTCATCTCCGAGGCCGACGCCGATGGCGACGTGACCACCCAGATGCCAGTCGCGCAGATCAGCGAGGTCACGATCCCGAATCTGATCGACCCGCGCGCCGAGCCGATGCATTCACCGCCGAAGATGGGCACCATGCTCGGCGGGGCCGCTGCGCCGCCACCGTCCGTGTTTGCGGGCAACTCCAATCCGATCTCCATCCCGCCTATCGGCGGAGCAGCCACGGACGTGCTTGGTCCACACGCGGCGCACTCGCCCATGGCTGCGACCACGGGCCCGGCGCACATGCCGCAGCCGAACATGCAAACGATGATGGGCGGACAGCAAGCGCCCATGATTCCGCCGGCGCCGCCCACGCCGGTCATGGACAACTCGCTGAGGTATCCGTCGCAGCCGGCGTTCGCTCCTGGCGGTGTGCAAAGCGCGGGCGTCGGCGATTCGATGTTCCCGCAGCACCACGAGCCGATCCCGTCGCAACCGCCCGTCGACAACCTCCCGTCCGGCGGCTTCAACCGGCTCCTGGGCGACCTCACTTCAGCCAAGCCGAAGAACAAGCTCGTACGGCCTGTCGCGGGTGTTCTCGTCGGCATGGTGGGTCTGCTCTTCATCGCTGGGCTCGTGTCCGCGGTGAGGAGCTGTGGCAAGGGCAAGGACGACAAGCTGGCGATGCTCTCGCCATCCGCGTTGCCAGTCGGCACCGACGTGGCGCCCACGCCGCCTCCTTCCAACTTGCCGTCGCCGCTGGCGTCGTCCACCGTCGCGCCTTCCGACACGGTCCGCGTGCCATCCCCTGTCAGTGAGGGCTCGCTGAACGCTCCGGTGTTCGACAAGTGCGCGCCCGAAGGCGCCGTGTCCGTGGTCGCGCCGCATGCGCAGGTCGCCACCGGCATCGAGATCCTTCCCAGGAGTCCAGGCTTCGCGATCGCGTTTGCCACTGGTCCGCGCGACGGCTCCGCGATCCCGCTCGACGCGAGCCTTCAGCCAGGCGCCGTCGTGCCGGTGCACGCTGCGCTGCCGGTGAAGCGCATCACGCCGTATCCAAGCGGATCCACGCTGGTCGCCTATGCGGACACGGACAAGAAGGGCGACAGGTTGCTCGGTCGCCGCACTGTGATCGCGACCAACGCGCCGATCGAGATCGGCTTCAACGAAGGGTCCATCTCGTGGGCTCCGCGCGGCACGGACACATTCGCAGCGCTCTTCACCGTCGGGCCCGATGGCAACTCGGTGGAGGCGCTCCGCGGCGTGGCGCTCACGATGGAGAAGGGGATCGCTGTCACGTTCCGTCGCGGCGGCTCGATCTGGATCGGCATCGCCACCGGAGACAATATCCTCACGCCGAAGCGCTTCTCGTCGATCGCCGGGCTCAGCGGCCGCGTGGGCTCGCCGGCGATCGCCGTCACTGGTGATGCCGTGGTCGTCGCGTGGGCGGATCGCGCCGGTCCCAAGGAGCCGTGGGGCATTCGCCTTGCGCGCTTCAGCCCCAAGGATGCGCAGCCGGTCGTCGTGGACTTCGTCGCGCCCGCGGGCGGCGGCGGTACAAAGGCGATGTCACCAAGCCTCGCGGGCATCGGCGCGGGCAAGTACGTGCTGGCCTGGTCCGAAGGCGCTGCGCACGCGGAGCGTATTCGCGCAGTCAACATGAGCGCAGACAACGCGCCCGTGGGCGAGGCATGGTTCGTGTCTCCCGACGGTCAAAATGCCGGGCAGCCGCAGATCACGATCGGTCCCGATGGCAAGGGCGCGGCTGCGTTCCTGGGCGAGCGCGGCGGCGGCTTCGAGGTCGGTGTGCAAGGCTTCACATGCGTGCGAGGAACGAATTGAGAGGGAAGCGGCTTCTTGCGGTGGTCCTGGGCATGTCGCTCGCGCTCGGTGCGTGCGAGCTCTTCTTGCCGCAGACGAAGATGGACAAAGGCGTCATGTACGAGTCGGGTGACGCCCGGTTCGATCAGTTCTTCGGCAACGTCCACAAGCATCAGGTGAACGCCGCCGGCTGGGATGACGAGCGGCGCTCCGCGCGCAAGCAGCTCGTCGCACAACTGAATGTCGTTCCCACGGCGACGGACGCATCCATCCTGGCTGCGCTCCGCGGTCACCGCACGGACCCGAGCGTGGTGGCCAGCGCAGGTGAGGCGGCGCACGCCGAGCGCGAACGCGCCGCCAAGATGCGTCAGCGGTCCTTGCCGCTGGAAGACATGTCGAAGCAGGGAGAGTCGCTCGTGGGGCTTGTCCGCGATGCGTTCCGCGCACAGGGCGAGCCGAAGGTCCGCGAAGTCCGCGAGGAGGTCAACGCCTCCGTCAGCATCCTTCACGGCCTCTCCTCGCGCGCCAAGACGGAGGCGGCGGACGCAGATCACTTCATCGAGGACATGAACGGCGCACTCCAGGGTCGGCTCCCCGTCCACGAGCATGGCGCTCCACCACCAGCCGAGACCGCACCGAAGCCCCCCGCCACGCAGGACGCGCCGCCCGCTGCCAGCGCCGCCGGCTCTGTCGCGGCGAAGCCTTCGCCGAAGCCCGAAACGACGGTGAAGCCCAAGCCCGCCGAGAAGCCCCCGGAGAAGCCTGCAGAGAAGCCTGCAGAGAAGCCCGCGGAGAAGCCTGCG
>JBBRNJ010000033.1:0-86231 GCA_038230375.1 Polyangiales bacterium
GACCGCGATCCGATCGCCGCGGTTGATGTTCACGTTGAGGTTCTTGAAGATGACGTTCTCGCCAAACGCCTTCGCGAGCCCCTCGGCGCGAAGCACGTCGCGGCCGCTCGGCTTCTCGAACTCGAAGCGGATGAACGGACGCACCAGGCTGGTGCGCTTCACGCCGCGCGACTGGACCTCGTCCTTGAGCTTCTCGATCTGCTTCAGACGCGACTGCGCCTGGCTGGACTTGGAGGCGTGCGCGCCGAAGCGTTGCACGAAGCCCTGCAGCTCCTCGATCTTCTTCTTGGCGGAGCTGTTCTGTGCGTCGGCGCGCTGCTTGTTCTCGTACTTCGCCTCGACGAAATCGCCGTAATTTCCCGTGTAGACTGTGATCGTCTGGTAGTCGACGTCGGCGATGTGCGTGGCCGTTTCGTTCAGGAAGTGACGGTCGTGGGAGATGACGACGAGCGTTCCCTTGTAGCTGATGAGGAACTTCTCGAGCCAGCGGATGCTGTCGAGGTCCAGGTGGTTCGTGGGCTCGTCCAGGAGCAGCACGTCCGGCTTGCCGAAGAGCACCTGAGCGATGAGGACCCGCAGCTTGTAGCCCGCGGCCAGCGTGCTCATCTTCTTCTCGTGCTGCGTGGCGGGGATGCCCAGGCCCAGCAGCAGCTCCGCCGCCTCGCCCTCGGCCATGTAGCCGTCCTCCTCGGCGAAGACGCCCTCGAGCTCGCCCAGGCGCACGCCGATCTCGTCCGTGACCTCGCCAAGAAGGAGCTTCTCCTTCTCCTGCATCGCGTCCCAGAGGTTCTTGTTGCCCATCATGACGGCGTCGATGATGCGCTGCTCGTCGTACTCGAAGTGATTCTGCTTCAGCACGCCCAACCGAGCCGTGCCGGGCATGGAGATGCTGCCCTGATCAGTTTCCTCGTCCCCGCCCAGGATCTTGATGAGGGTCGACTTGCCCGCGCCGTTGGCGCCCACGAGCCCGTAGCGCTTGCCCGGGTCGAACTGCATGCTGACGTTCTCGAAGAGAATCTTCGGGCCAAACCGCTTCGTGACGTTGTCTAGGAGGATCACGGCGGCGGAAATAGCACAGGTGGGGTACACTCGCAGGTCTACGTGCGCGACGCGTCCTTCTACGTAAGCCAGCTGCTCGTGTTCCCCAGTGTCGGTCGCGAGGAGCGCCGCCAGCTGTGGCGCCAGGCCATCGCCTCGCTCGCGAAGGCCACCACGGAGGAGGGGCCGGGACCGCTCGACGGCCTGCACCCCGATCAGCTGGTCCCCGTCGCGAAGGTGGCGCTTGCGGACGGCCTGGTGGACGACCTGGACTGGCTCGGGCCCGCCGCTGCGGGCAGGGCACTCTACGTGTTCGCGTCTGCGTTGCCGTCGGGGCAGGAGCAGCGCGAGCTACGGCGCCGCGTGGTGCCGCGATTGCTCACGGGCAACGCGGACACCTTCACGCAGATCGCCGCGTTGATGGCGCAGACCACGGGGAAGGGCCTGGGCAGCGCGGGCGTGCGTGCGCGCGTGGGCCTGGTCACGGAGCTCCCGCTGTCATTCGGCGTGCGTGATGGTGCGCTCGCACTGTCGCTCGTGTCGCGTCGCGAGCTGTGTCGCGAATGGGTCGTCGAGCCGTCCACGAAGTCGCTCCCCGCGCGAAGGCTCGCCGCCCGTATCCTGGAGCGCGCCGCGCGCGAGGCCGCACGCCGTGCGTCGCAAGGCGATCTCCACGCCATCCGCGTGCTCGAGGGCGAGGCGCTGGCGCCCACCTTGCGACGCCTCCTGTTCGATCGCGAGTCGCTCGTGTGGCGACACGTGGCGGTCGCGCGCGGGCTCATCTGTCCGTGGTCGGAGAAGACCAACGACGAGGTTGAGTCCTGGCTCTCGCTCGAGCTCACGCCCACGGAATGGCGTCGCGCTGCCACCAGCGTCGCTGCGCTCACCGCCGTTGCGCCAGAGCGCGCATTGTCGCTGCTCCAGAACGTGTCTCGTGCGGGCCTCTTCGCGAAGGATCCGGGCGTCTCCCAGGGCTTTGCATGGGGCATCCCTCGCGCTGCCGAATCCGAGCCCGACGCCACGAGCGAGTTCCTGGGCATGCTCTTCCCCAGCTCCGGGTTCGACATCGCGGAGGCGCTGATCGACGCGCGTGCGGAGCTCGGCTCTTCGCCCATCAGCGACGAGATCAGCGAGCTCTTCAACGCGCGCTTCGGTGGCAGCAAGAGCCCGTCCGCTGGCGCCGACGACGGGCTCGCCGCGCTCCGCGACGAGATCACGCGTGACCTCTCGCTGGCGTCGCGGTCGGATCAGCCGCTCCGTCTTGGGATCAACCGCGCGCTCGTGGCCTTCGCGCAGGAGGGCGCGCCGCAGGCGTATGCCGTCGTCAAGGATGTCGTGGACGCCGTCCTCGTGCAGATCGGCAAGCTGGAGTCGCTCAGCCCGGAAGAGGAGGACCTCGAAGGCAACGCGGGCCAGCAGGCGCGTCGCTCCTCCCTGGCTGCGCTGCGCGACCTGGATGCAAGCCTGCTCGAGCGCAGCGTCGTCGGCCAGCTGGTGAAGCTCGGCACCAAGGAAGCGGACATCAAGGCGGCAGAGGAGCGCATCGATCAGATCCGCGAGCGTGGCTGCGAGTGGATCGCGTCCCGCGAGATGCCGCGCGAGTCCAAGAAGCCCGCAGACGCCGTGGGCAAGAACATCACGCTGCACATGCGGCGCCTCCGCGCGCTGCTCCACATCGTCGACGGTGACATCGACGTGGAGGACGACCAGGCGCGGAGCGACAGGCTCCGGGCGCGCTGGGTCAAGACCGCGAGCGAGATCGTCGCGCATTTCGGGCGAAATCCGCCCCCGGCGCTGCGCCGCATGCTGCTCGCCACGCTTGCGCGCGCGCTGGATGCGCTGATCCGCGTCGATGCGTGCGACGTCGCCGACGCGTTCCTGATGCTCGCGCTCTCGATGGAGGACGTGAGCTCGTTCGAGGCGCTCGCCGAGGCCTCCATGGACCTCGACCTGTCACACGTGCTCTCCGCCTACGCACGCTTCCTGCGTACGTGCGCGCCGCTGCTGCGCGGTGATCGCGCACGCCTCGCTGGGCCCGCGGCGGACGCGGTGCTCGCCTCGCTGTCACGGCTCTCCGGGGAGCTCTCACCCGAGGCATCCTCGCGCTCGGAGGCGCTGCGCACGGTCCTCCTGCGCTTGCACCAGGCGCTCAGCGCCATGTCGAACACGACCGGCCTGCGTGCGCTGTCATCCAACGGCGCGTCCGAGCCCGACATCGTCATCGCAGCGGAGGCGTGGATGAACGCGCTGACGCAGATGTCCAAGGGCGCGCGCACGCGCCTCGAGCCGGGCTATCTTCCTTCGCCGCCGATCTCCGTGCGCCCCGTCTCCATTGCCGTGTCGCGTGTGCTGGCAGGCGTGGAGCCGGACCTGACGGAGCCCGTACTGGAAGAGGCCGCGCGCGCGGTCGCGGTCGACGTGCCACGCGCATTCGCATGGCTCTTCCTCGGCGTGGTGGGCTCGCTCGCGGGCCGGCCGCTCGATGCGGCCACGCCGGATGCCAAGGAGGCGCCGTCGATGGTGGCGCCTGGCCTTGGCGAGCAGCTGCCTGCATGGCTCCCGGCTCGCCGGATGATCGGCGGCTTCTACGTCATGCGCTCGCTCGGCGTCGGCGGCTCGGGCACGGTGTTCGTCGTCTCTCGCGCGGACGATCGGCACGATCCGAGCGCGGAGCGCTTTGCTCTCAAGGTGCCGGACTACACGGCGACCGCCGCACGAAGCCTGTCGGAGGCGGAGTTCATGCAGCTGTTCCGCGACGAGGCGTCCGCGCTGATGTCGCTTCCGGCGTGCAAGAACCTCGCGAAGTTCGTCACGTTCGACATGTCCGCCAAGCCGAAGCCCATCCTCGTGATGGAGCTCATTCCGGGCCTCTCGCTCGAGCGCATGATCGAGTCGCGCGCATTCGACATGAACAAGTGCATCTCCGTACTGGACGACGTGCTTGCCGGGCTCGAGGTCATGCACCAGGGCGGCGTTGGCCACCTTGATCTCAAGCCCTCGAACGTGGTCCTCCGGCAGGACAGCAGCGGCGTGCTCGTGGACTTCGGCCTGTCGGGGCGAAAGGTGCGACCGGGCTGCGCCACGGGCCCGTACGGCGCGCCGGAGGTCTGGGGCGCAGAGACGTCGGGCGGCGCACCCACGCCCATGGCGGCGGACGCATATGCGTTCGGGTGCCTCGCGTTCGAGGCGCTCACTGGGCGCACGCTGTTCGCGGCCCCGAACGAGGTCGCGCAGGTGGCGATGCACCTTGCGCACGATGGCATGCCGGCACCCGTGAAGCGGCTAGCGGCGGACGCAAAGCTCGGCCTGCTCGGGGAGATGCTCTTCAACACGCTGCGCCGTGACGGACGTGCGCGGATGAGCGTCACGGAGACCCGACGGACGCTAGCGACGGTGAAGAAGAAGGTCGGCGACATGCCGTGGCCGATCCAGGTGGGGTAGGGCGATGGCTCTTCCGCCCGTGTCGGGAGAGCCCGCAGCCGACGGCTCCGACTGCGTGGAATGTGGGCGGTGCTGTCATCATCCGCCCAGCACGGTGTCGCTTCTCCTTGCAGACGAAGCGCGCATGGGCGAGCCGCTCCTCACGCGGCTCACGATCGTCTACGAGAGGCCTCCGCACTTCCGCTTCATGAAGAACGATCTCGAACGGTGCGCGGCGCTCGATCTCCGCGTGCCTGGGCAGTACCCCTGCGGGGTGTACTCCGTGCGTCCCGATGGCTGCCGCGACGTGGAGCCGGGATCGGCCGCCTGTCTGGAGGCGCGCCGCCTGGGCCACCTGGGCACGAGCACCGGGTTTCATCGCCCGCCGTGACTCTCCGCGTGGCGTGGCGAGAAGAGTTCAGTGGGCGGCCGGCTTCGGCGCCGCGGGCCTGGGCCTGCCTGCCGCACCGAAGACCATCTTCTCGAGCTTGCCGGCGACGTCCGTGGCGACGAGGTCGTTGTACGGTCCGACCGCCTCGCCCGCGACGAAGACGATCGGGAGCTGATCCTTCTCGCACTTCGCCGTGGTGGTGACGAACGCCAGGGTCGCCGGATCGTCGGTCACGTCGGCGAGCGTGTACGGGATGTCCTTCGCCTTGAGGAGCTCCTCGACGCGACCGAGCTCTCGCGCGTTGCGATCCTTCTCCATGTAGACGATGACCGGGGCCACGATGGCCGCGACCTTCTCTTCGCCGCCCTTGTTCCGGAGCTCCTGAAGCTTCTGCGCGGCGGCGCGGCGGGTCTCGAGCTCGCTCTGCGGCGCGAGCGGCGAGCCCACGAGGCGGTTCAGGCGGCGCGCCATGTCCCGCGGGAGGCGCACCACAGTGAAGTCTTCCAGCTTCGTGGACACGAGGACCTTGTGCAAACCATCCGCGAGGAGATCGAGCTTCATGACGCCCGATATAGCGCTCTTTGGCGCCGGCGCAAAGCGCCAGGGCCCCCCACCGCCCGCGGGCCCCTGCGTCACTGCGTCACTGCGGGATGACGGTGGTGAACGTATCGCGGATGGTGCCTTCGGTGTCGAGGGTCTTGCCGTGGAAGCCCGTGGCGTCCACGTCGATGATGCTCGCGTTGTAGTAGTCCCCCGCGGCCTTGCGGGTGTCGCAGTACGCGCGGCTCACGTTCATGTTGGGCGCCACGATGTTGCCGCCTCCGCCCGCCGACGTGACCCACGTCACGCCGTCTTTCTCGAAGCGCTCGTACCCATGCATGTGCGCCTGGAAGACCAGTGGGACCTTGTACTGTACGAAGACGGGCGCCCACGCGGCCTCTGCGGTGACGTCGTCGCCCGTGTCGCCGCAGGTCAGGAACGGCTTGTGGAAGAACACCACGCTGGCGCGAAAGCCGGGCGCCTTCGCGGCCGCGATGAGCTCCATGAGCAGCCACTGGCCCTGCGTAGAGTTCGGCGTCACGGGATCCTGTGTGTTGATGGACAGGAAGGTGATGCCACCAGAGGAGAAGCGGTAATAGCCGTCACCCTCGTCCGCGCCCGCTTCTCCGAAGAAGCGAAGCGTGTATTGTGCATATTCGTCCGGCTTCTCGAGCTCGTGGTTGCCGATGGCCGCCTGGAACGCGCCGGCGCGGCGGAGCAGCGGCGCCATCAGCGGGAACCATGCAGCCCACGTCTCCAGCGTGGACTCGTAGTACTGGATGTCGCCGCCGTGCAGCGTGAAGTCTGGCGCGTACGGCAGCACGTGCGCGAGGACCTGCGTGGTGTGATTGCCGAGCGTGGGGTTCGTGTCGCCGATGACAAGGAACCGGAATGGATCGCCCGCCTTGCGTGCGGTGCAGAAGCGCGCTCCGGTGGAGGCGTCGGCGGCGAGCACGTAGGTGTAGCAGGTGGACGGCGCGAGCCCCGTGAGCTTTGCCTCGTGCATGTAGTACGTACCGGCCCAGTCCTTGGGCGTGTTCGGGGCGAGCGGCGCGCCGTAGGTGTTGTTCACCACGAACGCGGTCTCCGTGGACATCACGGTGCTCGCTTTCCCGTCGGGACCGGTCACGATGACGCCCGCGTCCGTGCCGGTGCGGCAGGCCTCCCAGCGGATCGTGACGCCGGTCTCGGTGAGCGCGATGGACCACGGGCCCTTGCTGATGCCGATGTCCGCACAGGTGAATCCGCCAGCGTCAACTGTGTCGTCCGTGGTGTCCGCGGGCGGCTCGGACGAGCTCTTGCACGCCACGAACGCGAGCAGCGCAAGCGCCGTGAAGGTCGCCGTGCGCCTCACGCGCGATCCACGAGCGCGAGCTTGTTCTTGGCCATCTTGCCGACCTTGGTGCGTCCGGCCTTCTTCACGACCTCCTCGAGGAGCTCCGCGCCGAGCGGCTCGCCTTCCTCCGAGAAGTGGAAGCCCACGTAGTAGAGATCGTCCATGGAGAGCCCGCGATCTTTGCGCAGCGCGCGGGCAACGTCGAACCCGCGCCGCCTCAGCGCCGTCAACGCGCGAAGGGATTCGTCCGCGGCGCGAGACGCCGGCCGCGTGTCCTTGTTGCTCTTGCCGAGCTCCAGGATGGCGAGCTCGTAGCGATCGTCGTCCGTGGCGCGATCCGTCTTGGCGAGCAGACGAAGCACCACGGCTGCCTTGTCTTCGTTCTTTCCCTTGCGAAGTTTTCCTGCGAGCGCGCGGAGGGCCTCCGCAGTGCCATCAGGGTCGGCGTCGCGTACGACGTCCAGCGCCGCCTCCCATCCGAGCTCACCGTCCCTAAGACGATCCATGGCCACGGCGAGCAGCTCCTTCCGCAGCGCGGGCGTCACCTTCTTCGCCATGGGACGCAGCACGTTGCGGATGGTCCACGCACGATCGCGATCCTTGGTCTCCAGCACGGCCCGTGCGAGCGCCTGCACCGCCTCTTCCTTGCCGGCGATCGCCTGTGTGGCGAGCTCTGCATAGCGCTTGTCGCTGGAGGTGACGATGCTGACGAGCGTGCGGCACGCATCCGGTCCGCCCAGGCGGCCGAGGTGCTCGATGACGAAACGCGCGCGCTCGAAGTCGGGGTGAGCGGCGAGCTTTGCAAGGCGCTTCGGTCCGTCCGGGCCCAGATCCAGGGACCCGAGCGTGTGCAGCGCGGTGATGGCGAGCGCCCCGTCCGGGGCACCGGCGCATTCGACGAGCGCGTCGGTGACCTTCGCGGAGGCCTTGGTCTTGGTGAGCGCGAAGCGGAACGCGATGATCGCCTCCTTGCGCACGGAGGCATGCGCCTTCGGATCGCCGGCGTAGTCGAGCAGCATGGGCACGGTCGCCTCGTCCTCGAAGTAGCCCAGGATCTTCACGGCCGCGGCGATGGCGCCTGCGGAGTGCGCGGCCTTCTTGTCGTGCAAGAAGCGCTCGATCGTGGCCATGTAGCTCTTCTTCGTGCGTGCGTCCGCGTCCTTCACCTGCTGACGCACCGCGAGCGCAGCGCGCTGCGCCGCCTCGGGATCGCTTGATGCGAGGCCCAGGACCAGCGTGCCGAACGCGTCCTTGCCGCCCAGCTCCGCGAGCGCAGCGGAGAGCACCTGGCGCTCGTGCGGCGAGCACTGCGCCATGCGTGCCTTGATGAGTGGCAGCGCCTCCTCGCCCACGCTGGCGATGGCCTTGATGGCGGCCCTGCGCACGTCGTCGTCTGCCTTCTCGAGCAGCGCGAAGATCTGCGGAAGCACCTTCTTCGAGCCGATCTCCGCGAGCGCCTCCAGCGCGTGGCGCTGCAGGAGGGGGACGTCGCTCTCCAGGGCCTGGCCGAGACCCGCGACCACCTCGGGTCCCTTTGCCTTGAGCTCGCCGAGCACGATCGCCGCAGCGATTCGCTTCTCCAGCGCGGGGCTCCCGAGCAGCTTCACGATCTTCAGTACTTCGCTCATGGCCAGAACTCCCCGAATTGTCTATTTCGCGGGATGAGTCGCGCTTTGCAAGTGTTATTCTGGCTTCGTGGCACTTGTTCCCCCCCGATACAACCCGGCGTTGGTCGCGGTCGTCCTGGGAACAGGCGCGCTCCTTGCGGCTTCCGCACTGGATGCAGGATGCACCATTTACGACAGCTCGCTCCTCGTGGACGGCGGTGAGGCAGTTCCGCCCGGCGGTGGGGTCGGGTTCTGGTCATCGAGCGACGGGCATGGAGGCAAGTGCTTCACGGCAGGGGCGCCCACCGGCAGTGAGCGTCCACCGCCGAGCGCCGCACCCGCGCTCGCGCCCATCTACCTGGCCATCCACGACGTGCAGCTCGGCGCCCTCGACAAGGACGGCAAGCCGAACGCGAACGCGTGGAAGGACTTCGGGTTCGACCTGGACAACACGTGCACCGGCTCGCCCACGTGCGACACCACGGGTGAGCCCGCGGCCATCTCGTGCAAGCCGCCCACGGTCTCGGTCCCGTACGACGGCAACTACTGCCGCGACAACACGTTCGGGCGGCTGGAGTACACGGTCTCGCTCGTACCCGAGATCGTGAAGCGCTACGGCCTGAACGACGAGGCGTTCAACTGCGCGCTCTGCGTCGGCGATCGAAACATCTTGATCCGCCTCACGGACTACAACGGAACCGACAACGACGATCACGTTCGCGTGGACCTCTATCCATCGCCCGGTCTCGAGAAGGTGCTCCCATGGAACTGCGCCGACGAGAGCTGGCGCAACGAGCCGTGCTTCGCGCCCGACATGAAATGGACCGTGTGGGACCGCTTCCTCAAGAGCCCCCACGATGGGCCCGACCTCTCCGAATCCACCACCGCTGACGACGCCGCATACGTGCGCGACGGCTACCTGGTCGCGCAGCTCCCGCCCGATACGCGCCTCTGGTTCCCGGGGAAGAACGCCCTCACGACCGCGTACCCGCTCTACCTCCACAGCAGCGTGGTCACCGCCAAGCTCGGGCACGCTGCGGATCAGACGTGGATCGCCACCGATGGCATCATCGGCGGGCGCGTGAAGGGCGACGACCTGTTGCTCGGCTTCCGGCAGATCGGTCTCTGCGAGAACGACACGAGCTATTCGCTGCTCCCGCAGTTCATCACGCAGAACCTCGACATCTCGGCAGCAAGCAAGAACGATCCGAACTTGCCGTGCGACGCGATGAGCATCGGCGTGGCGTTCACTGCGACGCAGGCGGTCGCGGGCAAAGTGACGACGGCGACCGAGCTCGTCGAGTGCCCCTACGGACGCACGCCCGAAGGTGGCGTCCCGGAGGGAGGCGCAGTGGAAGCCGGCACGGACAGCGGCGCCACCGACGCCGGCATCAAGGACGCGGGCGCTGGCTGACCTACCGCCAGGCGAGCTCTCCGCCGGGCTCCGCGCTACAGCAGGAAGCCAATCTCGACGAGCGTGACGGCGGGGATGGCGTGCGTGCCCACGAACGAGAGGGCAGCGGTCGCGCCGCCTGAGCCGGCCTTGCCCGCGGCGTTCGTGACCCCTTCTTGCGTGGTGATCGTAGCCTTCGGCTGCGCGTGCCAGACGGGGATCTCCGCGCCACCGCGGATGCCGAGGGTCATGCCGTTCTCGAACGCCCAGAGCCATCCGAGCTCCGGCCGCACGTACGCATAGTCGATGCCCGCGCGCGCGGTGACCTGCTGCGCGTACGACGTGCCCGAGCCGACGGTGTCGACGGCGGCCCCATGGAGCTGCGCGTATCCCCCTGCAGCGCCCACGAAGAACGCATCGCGTGCAGGATACACGCGTACGCCGCCCTCGTAGGAGATGCGCGAGAGCTTGACCGGGTTCGCGACCATCATCCACGGGACATACGACGCGCGCGCGTCGATGCCTACGAGCCGGTAGAGCTTCACCGACAGGCCGCCGCCGAACCCGCTGGGCGCGCCCATGGCGACCGCGGGCCCGATCCTGAACTTGGAGGGTGGCTTCTTGTTGTCCGACACCTCGGGGGAGGCAATGGCCACCCTGGCCATGAGGAGCACAGCAACCCCGACGACGATGCCAGACTTCATGGAACCATGGGACGGTCGTTCCAGAGAAACCGTGAGGCACCGGCTATCCTTTGACCGCGGCGCATTTTCGCGCAGAATGTGTCGAGCGATCGGCCGTGGATGCCGTACAAGATGAGGGGGTGGGAATGAACAAGCAGGCGAGCACGCCACTGCTATTTCCTGTGGTTCGCACACGGACGGAAGGCGACGTCACGCCTGCGAAGGACGAGCTCCTTCGCGCGCGTGTGGCGGCGTTCGAGCGCGCCGAGCGCCTCGCCGACGTCGGCAGTTACCAGGTCGAGATGGGCTCACGCGACCTCCGCTGGTCGCCGCACATGTTCCGCCTGTACGGTCTCTCACCGGAAGAGCGCCAGCCCACGCTCGACGAGGTGCTCGCCATGACCCACCCCGAGGATCAGGACACCGTGGCGTTTGCGACGCGCGAGCTCCTGAGCCGGGGCCAGGTCGAGCCGTTCACCTTCCGGATCCACGCGCTTGATGGCGTCGTGCGCACGCTGCTCGCTCGCATGGAGCTCGTCTACGACGACAGCGGCAAGAAGCCCCTCCTCATGTGGGGCACCGTCTCCGACGAGACCACGCGGCTTCGCATCGAGCGCCTCACGAACCGCGGCGAGCGACTCATCGACGTGGGCCGCGTCGTCGGCGGCGTCGCGCATGACTGGAACAACCTGCTGTCTGTGATCGTCGCGAGCGCAAGCCTTGCCCAGCGCGCCTCCACGGAGCCGGACGTGAAGGTGGAGCTCACGCGCCTCCTGTCGGCGTGCGAGTCCAGCGCGACGTTGCTGCGCCAGATGCTCGCGTTCTCGCGGAGGCAGGAGCTTGCGCCGCGCCTCATCGGTCTGGACGAGGTGCTCGCGCCCATCGAGTGGATGGTGAAGCGCCTGCTTGGCCCGCACGTTGACCTCTCCATCGAGCTCACGAAGGAGCCGTGGCAGATCATCGGTGACCCCGGCGGGATCGAGCGTGCGCTCGTGAACCTGGCGCTCAACGCGCGCGACGCCATGCCCAACGGTGGCAAGGCAAAGATCACCGTGGAGAACCGCGCGTCGGCCGACGGTGGAGTGCTTGGCCGCGACTATGCGGTGCTCTCGCTCACGGACGACGGCGGAGGGATGTCGAAGGAGACGGCGTCACGCGCGTTCGAGCCGTTCTTCTCGACCAAGGGCGACGGCGGTACCGGGCTTGGTCTGTCGACCGTCAAGGCGATCGTGAGGGACCACAGCGGCATCACCGAGCTCGAGAGCGAAGAGGGCAAGGGCACCACGGTGCGCCTCCTGTTCCCGCGCGCCTCAGACCCTGCGCGCTGAGAGCACCAGCCCCACGATGAGGGCGGCGGCGCCTGGTGGTACGAGCGCCACGGCGAGGCCCGGGTCCGCGCCATGCGCGAAGACTCCGCCGAGGAAGAAGCCCGCAGGCACGAGCACGAGGGATGCGAGCAGCGCGCCCGATGCGAGGCGGCTCGTCGTGGCGGGCCGTGCGTGCAGGACGAGGCCGTACGCGATCTGCACGAGCGAGAGCAACGTCCCGTGCGCATGAGCAAGGCGCAGGAGCAGTCGCGTGGTCTCGTGACCTGCGTCCAGGTAGAAGGCGGACTTGTAGGCGTGAAAGACCTCGAGCACAGCGCCGAGCAGCACGAACAATGCGAGTGACCACAGGCCCAGCCGGATGTGCCGGCGCGAGAGCTGCGCGGCAAGGTTGGTGTCGGGCTCCTCGTGCGTGTGCTCCACGCGGCCGAATGTAGCCGATCACTCGGCGATCGTGATCGCCCGCAGATCGCGCTCACGGCGGTGAGGGGCTCTCCGTGCTTCGTCGGGGACGCCGGGGCGCGTGAGCAGCAGCGCGTCCTCCGTCGCGTGCGGCATGGCGGGGCCTCCAGCCTCCATCTGCGCGGCTGCCGTGGTCGAGCGTACCGCGACGATTCGCACGGCAGCGTAAGGGTCGACAGCGAGCTCCGGCAGGAGCGCAGTGCTGTTGGCGCGTATGCCAGCGGCATGGGCCTCCTTCGTCCCGAGCGCGGCGGCGACCAGCACGCGCATCGCGGCATCACCGCGCAGCGCGAGCCAGGCACCTTCGGCGACGCTCGCGCGCGGCTCCGGAACCATCGTCGCGGGCTTTCCGGACCAGGACGACAGTGTCTGGCTCGTCCATGCGAGCGTTCTGTCCAGGTGGCACAGGTTGCATGCGATGGGCTCGCCGGTCGCGAGCGTGCGTGCGACGCTCGGGCTCGTGATCGTGTGAGAGCGCACGCCATGGAAGAGCGCATAGCTGGTCTTCGGCATGTGGCAGCCGAGGCAAGAGTCGCCCGCGCTGGCCGCAGCATGGTGCGAGTGCGGTCGGACGCCAGCGTGGCAGTTCGATTGCGTGCATGCGGCATCACCGCGGTGCTCGGGCGCGAGCTGCCCGTCCGGATCGCCTTCGTGCATCGCGTGGCAGGAGAGGCACGTCATCTTGTGCGCACCTTCGCCCCGCGCGTAGCAGGGCGACGCGACGAGCCCGTTGTATTCGCGGCCGCCGACACGGATGGTCCCGTCGGGCCAGAAGAGCGAATCCGGCTCGCGATCGAGCTCGGGCTGCAGAGGTGCGTCGCGCGAGAGCAACGTGCGCGATCCCTCCAGGGTGTCGCCAGGGCGAAAGCTCTTCGCGTAGCCGGTGGTCCAGAACGCGTCCTCGCTCTTCGGGAACGCGTACGAGTGGCACTGTCCGCAGACGGCAGCGGAGCGCTCCGGCGAGAGCTTCCGGGGCTGCACGATGGTGGGGAGCGGCGCGTCGCGATCCGCGGCCTTGCTCGCGGCATAGCGCTTCCAGGGAGAGCGATACTCCTCCACGTGGGCGCGGCCGGGGCCGTGGCAGGCCTCGCATGCGATGCCGAGCTCTGCGACGCGCGTGTCGAAGACGTCGCGCTTTTCATCGTGACCCGGCTCGCCCGCGACGGCGTGACATGCGATGCAGTTGGAGTTCCAGCGCGCCGGCCCCAGGGGGACGTCAGGCGGCGTGAGAAAGGCGTCGTGTCGCGGGATCACGCGCGCCTCGTCCACGAGGTACACGATGGGCACGAGCCGCAGCTCCCCTTCGCGCTGCCCTCGAACCCAGTACGTCTGCTCGCGGTGTGAGCCGGTGGTGAGGACCACGCGGCGAGTGACCTCCTGTGCGCTCGAGAAAGCGGCAGGCTCACGCGTGACCACGTCGGGATCGGGGAGTGTCGCCCAAGCCTCGTCCCCCCTTGTTTCCAGCCGGATCGTGCGTCCTTCCACCGGGAATGCCGTGCCCGCGCGGAGCGCAAGAACTGTCGTCCTGGTCGCATCCTGGGTCATGGTCCGGTGGAACGTGCGCCCGAAGCTCTGGTGCTCCTTCGCGTGGCACGGCAGGCACGCCGCGGACGAGACGTAGTCGGACGCTGGGTGCTGCGACGGACGCTCGCGCGGGACCTCCGGAGCCGGAGAGTGTGCGCGGGCCGCGATGGTCCCGAGGAACGACACGCCGATGGCCACGAACAGCGCGCCAACGGCGAACCGTGCGCCGTTCACAGCCTGAGGAGAGCGCAGCCCCAGTGAACGCCGGTGCCGAGCGCGAGCACCATGGAGAGCTGACCCTTCTTCAGGTTGCCCTTGCGCATCTCCTCGTCGATGAGGATGGGCAGTGTGCCGGCGCTGGTGTTGCCGAAGCGGTCGATGTTCATCGGCATGCGCTCCTCGGGCACGCCGAGCTTCTCGCGCACGGCCTGGTTGATGCGCTGGTTTGCCTGGTGGGCAAGGAACCAGTCGATGTCGCCGAGCTTCACGTCTTCCTGCACGCAGAGCGCGCGCGCGGTCTCCGGGAGCTTGGTGACGGCGAACTTGAAGAGCTCGCGGCCGTCCATCTTCGGAATGTGCAACGAGGCAGCGACCATCTCGGCCCGCTGGTAGGGGCGCGTCGTGAAGCCGCCGCCGGGCACGTAGAGCGCCTTCGCGAAGCGGCCGTCGGTGTGGAGCTTCATGCCGCGGAGGCCAGCGTCGCGGTCGGTGGCGCGGAAGACGAGCGCGCCTGCGCCGTCGCCGAAGAGGACGGCGAGCGCGCGGTGCTCGTTGTTGTGCGCGCGCTCCTCGGGGGTGGCCTCGCGCGTACCGTCGAGCGTGGCCCAGTCCTGCCAGGGCATGAAGCCGGCGTGCGCCTCTGCGCCGACGAACAGGATGGTCTTCGCAGCACCGGTGCGGATGAGGCCGTCGATGGTCTGCAGGCCGTAGAGCATGGCCGCGCACTGCTGGCGGATGTCGAGGCAGGGGACGCCCTCGATGCCGAGCTTCGCGCCGAGCAGCGCGCCGGACCCCGGGAACACATAGTCCGGGGTCATGGTCGCGAAGAGGATGTAGTCGATGTCCTTGGGCGTCAGTCGCGCAGACTCGATGGCGCGCTTGGAGGCCTCCACGGCCAGATCGCTGGCGCCTACGCCCTCTGGTGCATAGTGCCGCTGGCGGATGCCGGACCGCTGGAAGATCCACTCATCCGAGGTGTCGAGCACGCGCGAGAGCTGCTCGTTCTTGACGGGCACACCCGGCACATAGTGGCCGGTTCCGATGATCTCGAAGCCCGTGGGTGTAGCGGTAGGTGCTCGCAAAGCCAGGCGGTTCTATCACCCGAGTCCCGATAGAACACCACTGTGGGGAAAAAATTGCCGGATCGTGGCAGAGCAGCGATGGTCATGACACGCACCCGGACGAACGCCCCGCGAAGAGCGTCGCTCGCGGGGGCGGTGGGCAGGCTCTCCCCGGTCCCTCAAGAAGTACACCTGGGAGGAGTACGCTCGATCGAAAATCTGCGGAAAAAAGGGCGATCCGTCGGGAAAAGTTCACCTGTGAGGTGTACTGTCTGGGACGTGGATGGCAGGTGGCCCCGCGCCATGACTGCCCGGCATTGCTCTGCGCGGCCCAGGCCTCCATCGCCTTCGGCCGCCGTAACGTGTTGGATCCAAACGAAACGGCTTGATTCAGCAGCCCTTCCACAGTATCGAGACCCACGTTTCCAAACGGGGCTGATAGCTCAGTCGGTAGAGCTGCGGACTTTTAATCCGTAGGTCGCGGGTTCAAGTCCCGCTCGGCCCACCCGCATATTTTCCAGCTTTGCGAGCAGCGCGCGCGCGGGTCGCACCTTTCGTCGCACGGTGGGCCGTGTCCGATATTTCGAAGGCTCGGCGGCGCTTTTCAAAATGAGGGGTGCGACTCGGCGCGATAGGATGGGTGGAACGATGGGTGACCGCCCGTCCGTTCAGCTTTCCTTCCTCGAGGAGTTTCATGTTCGCAAAGTCAGTGAAGAACACCGTGTTCGCGTGCGCGGCCGTCCTTCTCTTCGCAGGTCTGTCCCAGACTGGCTGTGATTGCGGGTCGGACAACTCCGAGTTCAACAACGGCGGGAACGAGGACGGCGGACCCGAGGGCGGGACCATACCACCGCCGCTCTTCGGCGACGCCGGCGGCCTCAAGGACAGCGGCGGCAACGCCTGCGCAGCGCCGGTCACCGTCGCGCCCACGACCCAGGCGATCCCGGTCACGATCTTGAACGGCGTCATCACCGTGAACAAGCCGGTCGCCTTCACGGCGACCCAGAGCGGCAAGACCGTGACCAACGCTTCTTGGAGCGTCGATCGCGGCGAGCTCGGCGCTGTCGACAGCAAGGGCGTGTTCACCGCGTCGGGCAAGGCCGTCGGCGACGGCGTGATCACCGCGACCATTGGCAGCTGTCAGGCGAACGCGAAGGTCACCGTCACGATCCAGAACAA
The DNA here is from genome assembly GCA_038230375.1 of Polyangiales bacterium. Taxonomy (GTDB): domain Bacteria; phylum Myxococcota_A; class Polyangia; order Polyangiales; family Polyangiaceae; genus JANXLV01. The sequence continues at coordinate 16,179 of JBBRNJ010000033.1, forward strand.
GCAGAACGGAGCGCCCAGCATGGACGCGGGCGTTGGCGCTGGCGGTGTTGGTGGTGTCGGCGGAGAGCCGCTCGGCGGCCCGGTCGATCCCGGGATCGTCACGCGCCTGGAGACGCAGTCGAACGCGGACGCATCGCTGAGGTACCTCTATCCGTACGCGAACACCGTGTTCCCGCGCGGCGTGCTCGCGCCGCTCGTGATGTGGGACACGAGCAATACAGCCACCTCGATCCTCATCTCGATCACGCAGAAGAACTTCTCCTTCGAGGGGACCTACGACGTGACGGGTCGCCCCGGCGATCAGACGCGTCGCGTCCACATCGACGACGCCGCGTGGACCGCCGCCATCAACGGCAACGCCGGAGATCCGCTCCAGCTCACCGTGAAGATCTACTCGGCGGGCACGGACACGGTCTTCGGCCCGATCACGGAGACACTGAAGGTCGCGCCGGGCATCTTGAAGGGCACCGTCTACTACAACAGCTATGACTCGAACCTCACCGGGCTCGCGGCCGGTCGTGCGCTCGGCGGCGTCATCGCCATCCAGCCGCGCTCGCCGAACCCGCAGCTCGCGGTGCCGAACATGCTCGGCAAGTGCCACGTCTGCCACTCGCTCTCCGCGGACGGCTCCACGCTCTTCGCGCAGGACGGCGAGGCCGACTTCTCCAAGCCCGACCCGACGGGGGCCGGCGATTATCGCAACGGCGCCAGCTACGATCTGAAGAACGGCGGCGCTCGAACCGAGCTCCAGACCACCACGCTCGACGGCGGCGTCGTGGCCGCCGGCAACGATCGCAAGTTCGTGTGGGCAGCGCCGTACCCGGACGGCAGCTTCCTCCTCACGAGCTACGGCTACGCGCGCGAGACGTACCTAGGCGACCTCGCGATGGGTGGGCCCGCGGGGCTCGTGAAGAAGACGGACGGCAGCACGCTCACGAGCAACTTCAACACCGCGGTCACCTCCGCCGTGACGCCCGCGTTCTCGCCCGATGGGCGGAAGGTCGCGTTCAACTTCTGGTCAGGCGCGGGCGCGAATGGCGTCACCGCCGGCGACGGACACTCGCTTGCGATCTTCGACTTCGACTGCGGCGCCGCGAAGGGGTCCGTGACCTGCGGAGCGGGGGCGAAGACGTTCGCAAACCTGCGCGAGATCTATCACCCGGCGCTCACGGCCGACGGCGGCCCGTTTTTGGGGTGGGCTTCCTTCACGCCCGATGCCGCCGCGGTCGTCTTCCACCAGACCTCGGGCTTGCCGCCGGCGATGAACCCCCCCATCGCACCCACCGCGCCAGCCCAGGCAGGGCGCTTCAACGATCAGCTCACGTCGTGGTTCCAGCGCGACGCCGAGATCTACATGGCCCGCGACGACAAGCAGAAGATCGGCACGCGCCTGGACGCGCTCAACGGGCGCACCGCTGGCGTCTCGTATTTGCCAGTGAGCGCGAACCACCCGGACGACACGCTGCTCAACTACATGCCCACCGTGAACCCTGTTCCGTCGGGTGGTTACTTCTGGGTCGTGTTCGAGACCCGCCGTCGCTACGGCAATCTCCTCGACGCGGACGCCTTCGGCTTGCCGGGCGTGAACTGTCCGCCGCCCGACCAGGCGATCCCCAACTGCGCCTACGGCTCGAAGCAGAAGAAGCTCTGGGTCGCGGCCGTGGATATCGTCTCCGGCGCGATCGACCCGAGCCACCCCGCCTTCTACCTGCCGGGTCAGGAGCTCGACGCCGGTAACTCGCGCGGATACTGGGTCGTCGATCCGTGCAGGACCGACGGCACCAGCTGCGAGACCGGGGATGAGTGCTGCGGGGGCTTCTGCCGCAACGGCACCGACGGCGGCGCGCTCACATGCGGCAAGCCCACTGGTCCGACGTGCTCACAGGAGTTCGAGAAGTGCACCGTGGACGCAGACTGCTGCACCTTTCCATCGGACATCTGCATCGCGAACCGGTGCTCCAAGAAGGGCATCGCGCTCCCGGTTCACTGACTACTCGCCCGTCTGGCTTGTCCGGTGCCCCGACTCACTTGAACGCGGAGAGGTGGACGACGTACCACTCGCCGCGCCACGAGATCAGCGATGTCACCTCGAACGAGCGCGGCTTGCCGTCCACCTCGTAGAGAATACGTGCACCATACACGCGATAGTAGCCGAGCTTGTTGCCCTCCTCGTTCGGCTCCACCCAGCGCGCGCGATCCTCGGGGACCTCGATGCGCGTGAGCGTGGCCTTCTCCGGCTCCGCGCCGAGCTTGGCGTGCAGCTTGTGGATGTCGCGGGCATAGGCGGCCACCAGGCGCCGGCGCCAGTCACCTGCCGGGTTCGTGATCGCCTTCACCTGTTCGTATGCGTGGACGGGGAAGAAGAACGGCATGGCATCGTCCGGGTTGTCGCTGACGATCGCGGCGAAGAGGGCGGCCGCACGCGCATCGAACGCGGCGCCGCTCGCCTTGGGGCGGTCGTTCGTCTGTGGCAACGTCGAGGGGTCGGGACCTGCGTCGGTGGCCGTGTCGACGCGCCCGCCGTCCGCCGTTGCGAGCGTTCCCCCGACCTGGCCGCTACCGAGAGGCGCTGACGCAAAGCTTGCGTCGAATGGAGCACCGAGTGGGGCAGTGGTCTTGTCGATCACGACAGCTTCGGGCGGCGCACCTCGACCGCAGGCTGCGGTGAGCACCGCGCAGAAAAGCCACGGCAGCGTTCGCGTGAGGCAACGACCCATCGAAAAACGCCTTAGCCAAACCACGGTGGCTTTGGAAGCCAGCTCTCGCAGCGTGGCGATCAAACGCCCACGGAAAACCCGTCACGGCACCAGCGGACGTGTAAGATGCCCCCGCGAGCCACGTTATGAAGGCGGCTCGACGAAGACGTCGAAGTTTCCTTGGAGGATTGGATGCACAAGGTCGCGCTCACCATCACGGTCGGTCTCGGGGCAGCTTTCATGGTCGCCGCTTGCGGTGGCAAGGACGCGACGCCGCAGCCCGCGACCCCCGCCGGCTCCGCTTCACTTCAGGCAGGCCAGCCCGGCTACGGCCAGCAGCCTCAGCCTGGGCAGCCTGGCTACGGTCAGCAGCCGCAGCCCGGTTACGGTCAGCAGCCGCAGCCCGGTTATGGTCAGCAGCCGCAGCCCGGTTATGGTCAGCCGACCGCGCAGCTCGCCGTCCCCGGCCCCATGGCGCTCCCGTGCACCAGCGACGCCCAGTGCGTGACGCACAAGTGCAACACGCAATACAGCAAGTGCGCCTTCCCCTGCGAAACGGACAACGACTGCAACACCGGCAGCTACTGCTTCAAGGGCGTGCCGACTGGTGCGACTTGTTTGCCCAAGGCGCCGGGTCAACCCTGACGGCTTGCGGGGCCTCGCAGTCGGGTTTTGTTCCGCGGGCCTTTCAGGCCCCTCAAAACGCTTCGCGTTTTGAGCCTCCCCGCGATGGCTAGCGCCACGTCGTGCTTCGCACGACAGCTTCGGTCTGTGAGGTCTGCTCGAGTGGGAGCGACGCCGCCACCTCGTTAGCCGCGCCGTTCCTGACTTGGCCCCGTCTGCGGTAGCAGACGTTGGCGGAGCCGTCGTGGGGAGGCTCGCGAGCGGAGCTCGTGAGGGGCCTGAAAGGCCCGCGCGACAAAGGGCGTCGGGCACTGCGGTGCGGTCGTCTTGACGCCCCAGTCAGTAAGTCGTCGTAAAAGAATCCATTTTACCCGACGCTGGCCAGCCGATGCCTCTGACGTGTTTGTCTACGCAGGAGGATACTCCTGGGTTTGCTGGGTTCGTGTAGACGCTCACGCCGACTGCTCGGCCACCCTTGATCGCTACCTTCACGGTGACCTTCATGTCATCCGGTGCGCCGCAGCCCGAGATGAATGCGGCGTTGCGCATGGGCGCGGAGAGCTGCGCGTTGGTGAGGTCTGCGCCGCCTCCGCCGCTGCCGATCGACACCTCTGTGTTGTTCGACGCGATGGCTGCTTCGTAGCTCATGCCGTACGCGAATCCACCACCACCGCCGCCACGACCGCCGCCGCCGCGACCACCGCCGCCCGCACGTTTGCGACCACCGATGCCGCCGTCCCAGTCGAGCGCGAGCGCGTTCGGATCGTCCAGCATGTCCGTGTCCTCGTTGCGTGAGCCGCGCGCCTTCACGATGAACACGACCGCCGCCGCCGCGACGATCGCGAGGACCACGCCGCCGACGATGAACTTGAGCGCGCCCGAGGTGCGCTCAGCCTTCTCCAGGCGAACGACCTCTTTCTTCTCCGCGATCACCTGACGATTCAGCTTCGCGTGCTCCGCGAACGGGGCGAACTCATCCCACTCCTTGATCAACTTCGACTGCCCGGAGAGCTCGTCGCGGAGAATGTGATCCTCCGTGAAATGGTTGCTCGCGATCTGCTGAAGGAGCTCGACGGCGGAGAACGGACCGTGGTCCATCTTCTCCTTGTTGACGACGTAGCGCGGACGCGGGTCAGACTCGAGCCGTGCCTTGAGTTGTGCGAGCTGTGTGGTTGCATCCATGGCTTTGGGCACGTTCGCTCGCGTGTCGATCACGTTGCCATAAGGGTCGCCCATGCCGTGCGCCGATCCGTGATTGTGGGTCCCGGGCGCGGACACGCCCGGCGGCAGGCCGACTTGCGGCGGGTTCGAGTTGCGCTGCGGACCGGGATTGGAGGGGCGCTCGTTCGGCGGGATCATCGAGAGCTTCACGTCGACGACGAAGTCTTCGCCCTGATCCAGACGCCCAGCAGAGACCTCCGGCGGCGGAATACTCTTCATGGGCGCCACGTGATGCATGGCGCTCGCGAGCGCGCCGAGATCATCGGGACGCGCGGCCGGGTTCGCGACGAGCGCCTTCGCGAGCAGCGTCTCCAACCCGCTGGGCAGCGTGGGATCGATCTGCTTCGGCCGACGCATGCCAGGACCGACGTACTCGCACGTCACCATCTCGTAGAGGATGGCCCCGATCGCGAACACGCTCGCGCGACTATTGCCCGGTGTTCGTGACGCAACGAGCTCGGGCGCGAGGCACGCCAGATCCTGGTGGGTCGTGGGGGCGGTCGCGAGGCGCGGCTCGAACCGCGTGATGCCGTCGCCGCCGACGAGGACGCAGCCAGGGTGAAGGTACAGCGACTCACCGCGATTGTGGCGCGTCTGGACATCCAGGCAGAGCGGGACGACGATCGCGATCGACTCCTCGAGCGTGAGCGGCTGGCCCTGCGAACGACGCCCATCGAGCACCTGCCGCAGTGTGTACTGCGTGCCGGCGGCGTGAGCGCCTCCACGGGTGGGAGCGACAGAAGCGGTCATAGAGGTACAAAGCTACGCGGAATTGCCGCGTTTCTCAAGCACGCGTCGCGTGTGACGCTTCTATCAATCGCAGATCTGCAGCACGCTCGGGGTCAGGAACGCGTCGCGTGCTCGCGAGCACGCTCGACGACAAGATTTTTACCACGGTACGAGATTCCGTGGAGGCGAGTGACGGCGTTCTCCACGTCCTCCTTCCGGAGGCTCACGAACGTCGCGCGGTCGCGGACGCGGATCGCGAGGATGGCCGATTTGTCGATCTGCGCGTTCTCGGCGAACAGATCTTCGACGTCGCTCGGACGGATCCCGTCGCGCCGACCGACGCCGACGTACACCTGCGCCAACGTCTCCGCGGGCAGATCCGGCAGAAGCGCCGCCAGGTCCGCGCCCGTGATGGCGACGGTGGCCTCGTCACCTTCGATGGTGATCCCAGGCAGGGCGATGTCGTTGCTGCGCGCGCGCTTGGGACCGACGTCCGCGCTCGCGTGGGCATCCTGGCCCTTCGCGTCCATGATCGGGCGATCGTCGTCGGCCTCTGCGCGGGGCTCCCAGCTGGCGAGCTCCGCCTGCGGCATCCCGCCACTGCGGCGACGCGGCTCGCGATCCCGGTTGTGCTCGCGGGGAGCGCGCGGCTCACGCGGCGCGTCTGCGGGTCTGTCCTTGCGTGGCGCGCCACCAACGGGCGCGATGCCTTCACGGAGCGTGTGCGGCGGCGTGCCTTCAACGACCGCATGGATCGGCGCCGGGTTCTTTGCGCGGCGGCTCTCCGAGGCCTCCTCCTGCACGTTCCCGCCCTGCGCTTCCTTGGCGCCCAGGTGGTCGCGCACGAGGCCCGCGACGATGCGTTCCGCGTCCGGATGCGTGAGCAATCGACGCGCGAGCGCGAGGTCGGTGGGCTCCACGGGGCGCAGCGCGAATGCATCCGCGAAGAACTGGACGATGTCCGCCTCCGCGCGCGTCGCGAGCTCGCCCTTGCTCGGAAGCTGCTTCTCGATCGGGCGGATCTTGTAGGTCAGACGCAGCAGGTAGAGGTTGCCGACGTCCTTGGGCCCGACGATCGAGATCGCAGTGCCCGTACGACCTGCGCGGCCAGTGCGGCCGGTACGGTGGACGTACGCCTCCGCGTTCTCGGGGAAATCCGCGTTGAACACGTGCGTGAGGTGCGAGACGTCGATGCCGCGCGCCGCCACGTCGGTCGCAACGAGGAAGCGGAGCTTGCCTTCGCGTGTGGCCTGCATGATGCGCTCGCGCTCGCGCTGCTCGAGGTCGCCGTTGAGCCAGTCGGCGTCGTAGCCGCGCACCTTCAGGTACTCGGCGAGCTTCTCGGTCTCGTCCTTGGTGTTGCAGAAGAGGATCGCGCTCTCGGGATCTTCGACCTCGAGGACCTTCACGATGTCGGCGCGCTTGTCGATGCCGCCGCCGCGCGTGAGGTAGATGAAGTGCTTGACGCTGAGCGCGCCGACCGAGTCGGACGACAGCGTGATGTACTCCGGATCCTTGAGCTGCGCGTTCGCGAGGCGCTCGATGTCCGGCGGGATGGTGGCCGAGAAATACAGGCCCTGGCGGTCCTTCGGCAGGAACGCGACGATGGCGTGGAGCTCCTTCGCGAAGCCCATCGAAAGCATCTCGTCCGCCTCGTCCAGGACGAAGATGCGGATGCTGCTCGGGTCCATGGTGCCGCGACGAAGGTGATCGAGCACGCGTCCTGGCGTACCGACGATGATCTGCGCGCCGGCAGCGAGCTCCTCGATCTGCTTTCCCATGGGGGCGCCGCCGTAGACGCTCATCACCTTGGTGCCGCGGAACTCGGAGAGGCGGATGAGCTCTCGGCCGACCTGCAGCGCGAGCTCACGCGTGGGCACCAGGACGAGCGCCTGCGCCTTGTCGACCGACTTCTTCACGAGCGCGTCGATGATGGGAAGGCCGAACGCGCAGGTCTTTCCCGTGCCGGTCCGGGCCTGGACGACCAGGCTCTTGCCGCGGCTCGCGGGCTCGAAGCACGCCACCTGTACCGGCGTGGGGTTCTTGTACCCGAGACCGTCGATGGCCTTGCGGATGTCGGCGCTCAGCGCGAGCGCATCGAAAGTGGGCGGCGCCTTGGGCTCAACTGTCTCGTCGGTCTGCTGCATGCGGGACCGCTTCTACCGCAGTTCCCCGTCATTTTTCGCCAAAAACGTTGCCAAAAACGTTAACGGCGAAGTTGTAGACGGTGGTGAGCACGAACCAGGCGCCGAATACCACCATGATCACGGTCCCGACCTGGCGTCCTTTGCGCCCTGCGAGAGCGATGCGCTCTTCCTCGGCGCTCCTGGGCGGGGAATCGTCTGCGTCGCCGTCGGCCCGCCCGTCTGTGTCTTCGCTCACGCGAGAATCTTTTGCTCTCTTTCACACATTGGTCAATTCTCCCGTGCGATGACCTCACAGAAAGTGCTCAGCGGGAAGGTGGCGTGGGTGACGGGCGGCGGCCGCGGGATCGGGCGGAGCATCGCGCTTCTGCTGGCCGCCAGAGGGGCGCAGGTCGTCGTCACCGGACGTGACGAGCGGAAGATCGCGGAGGTGGTCGGCGAGATCGCGAACGGCGGCGGCAAGGCGCGCCACCTCAAGGCCGACGTCCGGGACCCGGCGTCGTCACGCGCTGCGGTCGAGCTCGCGCACACGGCGTTCGGGGGCCTCGACATCGTCGTCGCGGGGGCCGGCGTGTCGGGGCGCGTGCCGCTCGGTCGCGCAGGCGGGGAGGGGGAGGCGGACCTCGAGCGCGCCCGTGCGATCTTCGAGACCAACCTACTCGGTGCATATTACACGTTTCAGGCAGCGGTCCCCGCGGTGCGCGCGGGCGGTCGACTGATTGCGATCTCGTCGGTGCTCGGCAAGTTCGGCGTGCCTGGCTACGCCGCGTACTGCGCGAGCAAGTCGGGCGTGCTCGGGCTGGTGCGCGCGACCGCCCACGAGGTGGCGGACCGGAAGATCACCTGCAACGCCGTGGTCCCGGGCTGGGTCGACACGGACATGGCGACGGAGGGCCTTGCGGAGATCGCGCGCGGTGCTGGCGTCACGGCCGCACAGGCGAAGGCGGACGCCGTCAAGGCCTTCCCGCTCGGCCGCTTCATCGAGCCGGACGAGATCGCAGGGTTCGTCGCATTTCTGGTCGGCCCCGACGCTGCGGCGATCACCGGCCAGGCGCTCTCCATGTGCGGTGGAGCAACGGCGTTCGGCGGTTGAGGGCCCCCGTTTTTCGGGCGCTTTTCCTTGCTTGACTGCCCCGGGAGGGGCCCCTACATACTCTTCAAAAGTATTTGAAGGATTCGACGGTGCCGGTCACACGGCCCCGCGGAGAGCTCGAAGAAGAGGCCGATGCACCCTGCTGCCGCATTCAATCTGCTCGAACAAGCCGCCGACGGACGCGTTCAGGAGAAGACGCGCGCGCGGCTCATGGACGCGGCCAAGGTCGTCGGTGAGCCGTTCCTGCGCGTGGAGGCGGAGGTCGCCCGGCTCTCGCAGGTCGGCGCTGCGCCCGGGACGCAGGCAGCTGCGCATCTGGTCGCGGGCGGAGGCAAGCGCGTTCGCCCGCTGTCCACGCTGCTCGCATGCGCGTGCTTTGGTGACATCACTCCGGCCGCAGAGCAGCTCGCCACCGCGGCGGAGCTCATTCATGCGGCCACGCTGCTCCACGACGACGTGATCGACGACGGCAGCGAGCGACGCGGGGTCCCGACTGCGCGCCGGATCTACGGCAATGCGGTCAGCGTGCTCGCAGGTGATCTGTTGCTGGTGCATGCGCTCGAGCAGGTCAGCAAGACGGGCCAGCGCGATGCGCTCTCCTCGCTGTTCGTCACGCTGCGCACGCTCGTGGACGGTGAGGTGGTGCAGCTGCGCGGGCGGACTCTCCTTGACCCCACGGAAGAGACCTACCTTCGCATCGTGAAGGACAAGACCGCATCACTCTTCGTGTGGGCGCTCACTGCGGGCGCGCGCGCGGGCGGGGCGGCGCCGCAGGACATCGAGCGGTTCGCGGAGTTTGGTGCGCACCTCGGCGTGGCGTTCCAGCTCGTGGATGACGTCATCGACTACGCGTCCCCGCCGGAGCTGAGCGGGAAGAAGCTCTGCGCGGACCTGCTCGAGGGCAAGCTCACGCTGCCCCTCATCCTGGCCATGCGAGAAGAAGAGTCCCTGATCACGCTGGTGTCGCGGCTGCGCGCCGGTGAGACGGAGCTAGGCCCGAAGATCGCTGAGCGCGTGCGTGGGTCGCGCGCCATCGCGGACGCGCGCGCCCGTGCCGAGGCGGAGACCAAGCTCGCGGCGGACGCACTGTCCACGATCCCCCCATCGCATGCGCGCACGCTGTTGCTCGGCGTCGCCACGGAGCTAGCCGGTCGTGCCAGCTGAATCTTTGCTAGACCGGAGAGGTGAGCCGTGACGAAGGAAACACATACACTCTGGCCCAGCGAGGCCGCCGTCAGCGACGTCGTGGGCCGGCTCATGGAGTTCTGGGGATTCAAGCGAAACATGGGCCGCATCTGGGCGGTCCTCTACCTCTCGGTGGAGCCACGCTCTGCGGAGGATCTGCGCGAGACGTTGAAGCTGTCATCGGGCGCGGTCAGCATGACGCTCTCGGAGCTCCTGCGGTGGGGCGTCGTTCGCAAGGTGTGGGTACAGGGTGAGCGCAAGGACTTCTACACGGCGGAGGTGCAGCTTTGGCGCATGATCTCCCGCGTGTTCTCCGAGCGCGAGCGGTCGGAGATCAAGTTCGCCATCGAGGCGTTCGAGGAGGCGCTGGCGGAGCTCGAGGTGCTCAAGCGCTCGGACGACGAGAAGACCCGCGAGCGGGCAACGTTGCAGTATGCACGCATCGCGCAGCTGCTGGAGCTGTCGCGGCTGGGTCAGAAGCTGCTCGACGCGCTCCTTGCCACGGCGAAGCTGGACGCGGAGCCGCTCGTTCGCTTCCTGCTCGGGCGCGACAAGGCGCGTTCGCCCTCGCATCCTTCCTGATCGGCCTGACGAACGCGCGGGCGGATACGGCCGCTCCATCGCAGGCGGGCACGGTCGTCGCGCCCATCACGAAGAACGACTATGCGCTGGAGCTCTTTCAGGGGCCGGTGCTCGCGCCCAGCCGCGTGCTCGGGCTCGCGGGCGCGTACACGGCGTACGGTGAGGGCGTGGAGGGCGTCGCCACGAACGCCGCATCGCCCGCCGTGCGCGAGATCTACAGCACGGACTGGTGGACGCTCGACATCTCCCCGAGCGTCTCACTCCCCGGCGGCTATGCAGGAACGGACTTCGACAACCGCGGCAACACGAATCCGGATCTGGTGTCGCGCACGAATCACTTCCTGTTCGCGTCCATCGGCGCGCGCGTGCAGGCGGGCTCGCTCGGCGTCGCGGTCACGGGTGAGCTCCTTCGCTACGACGTGACCGATCCGAAGCCGAACCAGCCCGGGCTCGCGCTCGCGTACGGTCGCTACCACGCCGTCGTCGCGTATGGATTCTGGAACAACCAGGTGATCGTCGGCGGCGGACTCCGCGCGGTCACGCTCGCGCTCACGCAGTCCAATGGCTCTCTCACCGGGGTGGTCACGGACAAGGTGATCCTGACGCAGGCGGGCGCCTCTCCGGAGGGCGGCGTCATCATCAAGCCCAACGACTCGCCGTACCGCATCGGCGCGACGATCCGCGCGCCCGTGGAGACCGGGCTCTTCCAGTCGCTGAACAAGCAGGCCGCATCGTTCGACGGCGTGAGCCGCGCCGAGAGCTACATCCTGCCGCGAGCTGTCGTCCAGCCGTGGGAGATCGAGGCAGGGTTCGCGTGGCAGCTGGGCCCGCGCCCGCTGAATCCCGCGTGGGTGAATCCGCACGAGGAAGAGACCGCGGCCCGCGCACGCATCGACAGCCTGCGCCGGCAGCGGGCGGACGCGATCGCCGTTGCAGCCACGCGCGCAGAGCGTCGTCGCCTGTTCGAGGCAGACCGGCTGGAGCGCGTCGAAGAAGATCGCGATCTGGCGAACGAAGCGGCGCGGCTTCTCGACATCCGCAAGGCGCGCTACGCGAACTGGCCGCGCGAAAAGCTCCTGGTGCTCGGCAGCGTGCTCATGAGCGGCGCCAGCCATGAAGCCGTCGCGCTAGAGGGCTTCCTCGATCAGAAGCGAGAGATCGTGGGTCGCAGTGTGGTGCTCACGCCACGCGCCGGCGTGGAAGCGGAGCCCGTCGACAACCGTATGCGCATCCGCCTGGGTGGCTACATCGAGCCCACGCGCTTCGACAACGGAAGCATCCGCCAGCACTTCACGTTCGGAGGAGACATCAAGCTCTTCAACTTCGACGTCCTCGGCCTCTTCCCGAATCCCTGGCAGCTCCAGTTCATCCTCGACGCGGCCCCTCGCTACACGAACTACGGCATCGGCATCGGAGCCTGGCACTGAAACAGCATCGCTGTTTTCTCATTGGGGGCGACCCGCGCTGCGCTGCACGTTGGCGCGCGTGCCCGACGTCCTTCTTGATGAAGCTCGCTCAGTTGAGGTGCTTCTTGTCGTCTGGGTTTTTCTTTTCGCGATCTAGGAAGACGGTGGTGATTTCGCGTTCTAGGGCTTGTTGGAGCTCTAGCTCTACGCGTTCCAGTATTCCGGCCGCTCGTTCGACGTTGCGCTGATAGACGAAGAGGCGGGCGTAGAGGCTTGCGGGCTCTCCGATGAGCAGCGTGGGATCTTCCATCGGTGGCGCGTCGAGGATCATGAGGGCTCGCGGGTCGACGCCATCCACGACCAGCTCCGCGCCGGGCAGGTCCACCACGTACACCTCCGCGTGGCGTACGTAGCGACCGAGGATCGCATCCAGGTTCTGCACCACGCGCCGCACGCTCTGCGAGAACGCGTCGGGCGAGGGCGCCCACAGCGGCGGCGCACGCAACAGGTCGGTGCTGCGCGCACGCAGGAACGACTCCACGGCGCCCTTGGGATCGCCCAGCTCTTCCCGGACCAGGCCCACGTAGTAGTGCGCGTCGGGGTGCTCCGGATCCTTCTTCGCCGCGTCCTCGAGGAGGGGACGTGCCTGCTCCGCATCGCCCATCTCGTAATACGCGCGACCAATGAGGAACGTGTAGGCCGGGTTCTCCGGCGGCGGCTCAGGCAGCTCCAGCATGCAGTGCTTTGCGCCGGTCAGGTCGCCCTTGCCCAGATATGCGTCCACCTTGAGCAGGATGCAGTCGCAGATCTCTGCGGGGGTCTCCGCGTACTCCAGCGCGTCGTCGCAGAGGCCGATCGACTCGTCCCAGTCGCCGAGCGGATTCATGCAGAGCTCGGCGCAGTTGAGCATCGCCTCGAAGTACGTCTCGTCGAGCGCGATCGCCTGACGATAGTGCTCGAGCGCCTCCTCCGAATCGCCGTTCAGTGCGGTCGTGTAGCCAAGGAGGTTGTGCACCTCCGGCGACTCCGGATCGATCTCGAGCGCACGCCTCGCGCACGCGATCGCACCCGGGGCATCACCCTTCTGGGCGAGGTCCCAACCGCGGTCGAGGTGCGCTGTCAGCTGGTCCATCGAAGACCTTCTACTTTGCGCATCTATCCTGGTACGTCAAGGTGCGTTAGCGGCCGCGCCTCCTCAAGCGGCAGCGGCAGCGGCGGCGGCTCCGCCCAACTCGTGCCGCTCGTCGCTCCGTTTCCTCCTGCCATCGCACCACCATCGCCACGACGCGGATCGCGATGCAGGGTGCATGGGTCACCCACTGGAGGAACCACTCATGTCGAACTGGATTGGAACACGCACACTCTCTCTGCTTGTCTCGTCCGCGCTGGTGCTCGTACCGGGCATCGCGTGCGCACAGAGCTCACCCGAATCGGCGCCGAGCGAGAAGACAGCATCGAGCACCGAACGCCCTCGCGCCGCCGCATCAGGCTCCACGTCGCTCGGCGTGTACTCGGGCCTTGGCTATCTCGGCATTCGCGACGTCAACGGCGGCGCGTTCCTGGTGGGCAGTCGCCTCGCCGTGGGCCGACACGCCGCGTTCAGCTTCGACTTCGGCTGGGGTGCGCTGAAGCTGACGGACTCACCCGCGGTGCAGGATCGATGGTGGCTGATGCCGTCGGCTGCGTTCGTGATACCGGTCGGCCCCGCGCGGATCGATCTCGGTGTCGGGCTCGGCGTTGCAACCACCTCGGGCTACGACTCCTCGTCGACGTTCCTCGCCGCGCCGTTCGATCCGAAATGGGCCTTCCAGCTCGTCCCTGCAGGCCGCCTTCAAGCCGTCGTGATGGTCCCCGTGACCGAGCACGTGGACATCTTCGCGCGCCCGGAGACAGGCATGCTGTTCGGCGCCGGGACCGCCGGCCTCCACAAGGGCAACGAGGATCCGCCGCTTCGCGACGTGAGCTGGGCCGCGCTCTTCATCGGCGCGCACTACCGGGCGTGGTGACCAGCCGGCCTAGCGCGCTTCGCCGTGCACGACGACGCGCGTGCCGGGATGTTCGGTCGTCGACATCACGCCGTGCCAGCCTTCCGGCAGGTGCGGCTCCGTCCAACCGAACATCGCCTTCGCATCGAGCGGCGAGAGGTTCACGCAGCCGTGGCTCTGGGTGTGCCCCCAGTTGCCGTGCCAGAAGGCGCCGTGCAGCGCGTAGCTGCCGTTGAAGTACATGATCCACGGCACGTCCTCGATCGAGTACGGACTGTCGGACGCGACGTCGCCGTCCATCGTCGCGGCAATGTGCTTCTCGCGGATGCGGAACGTGCCGGGCGGCGTGGGGTGATCCTTTTCCTTGTCCTCGAAGTTACGCTTGCCGGTGGAGACGAGCGTTGCGTACACGGGGTTCGTTCCCTCGAACGCGACCATGGTCTCGGTCGTCAGGTTCACGTCGACCCACTTCTCGCCAGGCGCCAGGTCGGACGGGGGAGCGCCCGGATCCGTGTGCGTGCCTTCGTTGCCGCGCATCCACCAGTTGTCCTCGGTCTCGTCGTAGCGCAGGCCACCGATCACGACGGAGTCGCCCGTGAGGCGCACCGGCGTGAAGCGCGACACGGAGTCGCCCGGGTTCACGTGCTTGTGATCGACCGACACGATGTACTTCTTCGCGCGCGGATAAAGGACGAATCCGAGGCCCGGCCACTTGGCGGGCTTGCCCTCCGCCTTCTCATCGGCCGTCGGCGCCTGGCCCGCATCGCCCATCTTGGAGGGCAGGTCGCGTAGCCACACGCCGTGGTACTCGCTCACCGGCTTCTGCACGTAGATGCGATCGTACGGTGCGAGCATCCCGCCGACCGTCTTCCACCAGCGCGTGCCGCCGCCGGGGACTTCCTTGTCGAGCGCAAGGTAGAAGCCCTTCACCATGCGTCGCGCGACCGGGCCTTCGCCCTTCAGGTCGTCCAGGGTGATCCCTTGCGGCTTGCCGCCGTCGTAATCGCGCAGGTACCACGGCACGGCGACGCCGGCGTCGTACGGGTTTTCCTCGAGCATCATGCGGCCATCGCGACCGTCCGAACTTCCGCCGCGTGCAGTCGCGAAGAACACGCCCGCGTCCATCATGTCTTCGGCGCCGCCCATGGGGATGGGGATGGCCGTGACGACGGTGGCGGGAGACGCAGGGGTGGCCGCGGTGTCGGCGTCCTCGCGCGGCTTCGGCGGCGCCTTCTTCTTGTTGAGCCACGGCTCGAGCTGCAGGCGCTCCTCGCGCGAAGGGATGTGCCGGTAGAGCGGCGTGCCGTTCGCGACGTTGTACCCGTACTGGTAGGGCAGGGCGGAGGTCATGTCCGGCAGGTGCGGCGCGATCTTGAAGCGCGGGTGGTTGAGGTCGATCGATGCGTACTTGCCGCAGACGAAGCCGCCCGACACGAGCTCGTACCAGCCCTCTGCGCAGTTCGATTTCTTGTGCGCCTCGGGGAGGACGGGAACTTTTGCGCCCTGTCGCATGTATCCAAGGCGGACCACCTTGTCGCGCGGATCGTCGCTCTTCGCCCGCTTCCTTGCGTCGTCGGCATCGCCCGGCGGCCGCGGCCACTCCATGTCGCTCATGATGGGCGTCTGCAGGAAGAGCGCGCCGGCGTACGGACCGGTCCACTCGGCGCCCGCGTCCAGGTCATCCTTGCCGTTCGCGCCTGCATCGAGCGCGGCGCTGCTGTTCGTGACGCCAGGGTTGTTCTGGGTCGCGACCCTGGGTGCGGGCGGGGTCGTGCTGGTGCCTGATTCTCCGCAGGCAACAGCCGCGGAGCAAACGAGGGTGCCTAGCAGGACGGGTAGGGCCGATCGACGCATGGTGAGGGAAAAGCACCTCCGAGAAGACATCTCTTTGGCAGCTTCGCCCCTTCGTAGCGCAAACCCTGGTCGCGGATCCATTATTCGGCCGTCCTTTCTACGGGGAATAATCACTGCGAGCCGTGTGCCGAGGAGTAGGCGGTCCGAAGGGTGCTGAAGACGCGGCAAAAACCTTGGCGGAGGGTGAGATGCCGACGCTAAGGTGTGTCTGGAAGTAAGGTTGGGCGTGGCAAAGCGGACGCGAACGTGGCGGAACTCAGCCCGGGCCGGCGCCTCGCGCGTCGCCCCGACGGCTCCGCACGCGACCGAGCCGCTGAGCGGTCCGCTCGCGAGGAAGAAGCTCTCTGGCCCCGAGCGCTTCTGGGACCTGCGCCGCGTCCGGATCGCGGCGGCGATCATGCTCCTGCTCTCCGCCGGCGTTCACTACTTGTTTGCGCCGTGGACGCTCTTTCCGCATCCTAGCGGCATCGAGCTTCACGACGTCGCGGACGAGCTCACCATCCCCGTGGACCTCCTGGGCGACGACAACACATCGACGCAAGAGCCTCCACCCGAGCAGCATCCAGCGGTGCCCGATCCCGTCGACCCGCAGGAGGGACCGGGCGGCAAGGATGGCGGCGCAAAGCCCAAGCCCGACGCCGGTGCGCGCGACGCGGCGCCGCAGGACGCGAGCCCGATGGACGACGGAGGCAACACGAACATCGCGAGCCTCGCAAAGGACGCAAGCACGACAGCGCTGAACGATCAGGACGCCGCACCGACGGCGCTCACCGGCCTCGATGCTGGCGCGATCGCCTCCCTCTCGAGCGACGCGGGCGGCGTGCCAGGCGCAGGCGGTCCGCGCGGCCCCGCGGAGATGCTGGGCATGAGCTCCGTGGTGACCGCCGGTCAGGTGAACGTCACGTTGCTCGTGAACCTGGCGGTGATCCGCACGCACCCCGTGGGCTCACGCATCGGCCCCATCTTCCAGGGGATACCGCAGTGGGCGGAGTTCATGCACGGCGCGGAGACCAAGTTCGATCCGCTGCAGGCTGCGGACTGGATCCTGATCTTCGGCCCGTCGCTCATTCACACCGACCGCGACGCGGTGTTCGTCCGCTACAACATGCCCGACAAGGTGGCGGACGGAATGATCGACAAGGTCTCCGGCTTGTCTGCAGGACGCGGCGGCGCGTTCGACGCAGGTGTGTCCGGGGTCCACGCCGCAAAGACGTGGGCGGACAACGGCGACCGCGTGATGATGCGGGTCCAGCCGGGGCTCCTGCTCGTGGTGCCGCCGGACAAGGCGTTCGAGTTCGCGAAGGTCTACAAGCGGACCGGGCTGTCGCCGCGCCTACGCCCAGGCGAGGCCATGCGGCTGACGGTGAAGGATCCGTGGCGCCAGATCTCGATCCCGAACCTGAAGTTCCCGAACAGCCTGAGCGAGCTCCGCTTCTGGATCATCCCCCACGACGACGATGGCAGCGCGGATGTCTACGGCGAAGGCGACTGCGGCACGCCCGAGCACGCGGGGGAGGTCGCCGACGCGCTCCGTGAGATGGTCAAACGCACGAACGCGAGCATGCTGGTGAAGATCGCCACGCACGGGCTCCTCAACGGCGTCGAGATCGATCCCGTCGGAGACAAGGTGAAGATACATCTTGGAGCCAACCGCGATCAGCTCGAGACGCTGCTGGGCCTGATAGGCGCGCAGTTCGGAGTGAACATCGCGCCACCGCCAGGAGGCGCGCCGCAGTAGGTCGAGGTCGAGGTCGATGTCGATGTCGAAGTTCAGGTCGAAGTCGAAGTCGAGGTCATCGTCGATGTCGAAGTCGAGGTCAGTCGAGATCATCGTCGAAGTCGAAGTCGCCGTCGTTTTTTGCTAAGCGTCCCTTCCGCGATGAAAAAAGCTCTTCTCCTCCTCCTCTGCTTCTCCGCTGTGGGCTGCTCCAAGAAGGTCGACGAGCCCTCCGACTCCTTCAAGCCGAACACCGTCGCCGAGACCCCCGCTCCCACGAAGCTCGAGATCAAGGACGAGGTTGTCGGCACTGGCAAGGAGGCGAAGACCGGCAGCGTGGTCAGCGTCCACTACACGGGCACGCTCATGAACGGCACGGAGTTCGACAGCTCTCGCAAGACCGGCAAGCCGTTCGACTTCCCGCTCGGTGGCGGTCAGGTCATCAAGGGCTGGGACCAGGGCGTCGTCGGTATGAAGGTGGGCGGAAAGCGCAAGCTCGTGATCCCGTCGGACCTTGCCTATGGCGAGTCGGGCTCGCCTCCGACGATCCCGCCGAACGCACCGCTCAAGTTCGACGTCGAGCTGCTCGACGTGAAGTAGCCCCTCAGGGGATCCGCAGGGCGGTCTGGCTCTGCCCGAGGAGCTGCGCGTCGATCTCGTGCGCGAGGGCCGACATGATCTCGGGGCGGCCGGGGCCGATGCGTAGATCGCCCGCGCTCGACTGGACCACGATGGCCCCCGGCACGAGCTCCGCGCCGCGGATGCTCGCCCAGTCTCGGGTGGTGCCGCCGTAGGTCACGCCGCGCGCATCCGTGACTGCGTCCATGGGCATGGTGCGGGCAATGACGTCGAGCAAGACACCGAACGTGGCGAGCAGCGCCGCCGACACCAGCACGAAGATCACGCTCACGTGATGGCGGTTGTACTGGAGCACCCCCCCGAACACGAAGAGGATGAACGCGGAGAGGTGCAGGCCCAGCACCGCCGCGCCGAAGAACACCTTGTTGCCCACCGGGAAGTGCCTGCGCCCTTCCATGGGCGTCTCGGTGAGGATGCCGTAGCGAAGCGAGCGCCGGAGCAGCATCACGAACGATGCCGCAAGGCCGAGCACGAGCAGCGTGGCGAGCGCGCCTCCGCCATCGGTCGAAAGAAGAGCGTCATAGGTACCATGTGAGAGGGCAGCAAGGCCGAAGAACATCAGCCTTCTTCCCTTCTTGCGGTGCAGGGCCTCACCGAACCCAAAGCCCCAGAGCGCCCCGAAAAACATGTGCGCGGGCACCGTCATGAACGCCCGCGCGCAGACCAGCGGCGCCGCCAGCCGGCCCATGGCGAAGTAGCGCAGGTTCTCCGCAGCGGCGAAGCCCAGCGACGCGGTCACGCCATAGACGATGCCGTCGACCGGCTCGTCGAACTCCTTGCGCCGGAACGCGTAGACGGACGCCAGGAGCTTCACGCCCTCCTCCACCACACCCACCGTCACCGTGAAGACCACGAGCGCGAGCGGCAGGGCGATCCACCTGCCGCCCATCGTGGCGAGCTGCGGATCCAGGTACGGCGTTGCGAGCGAGATGTACTTCTCCGCGTAGCCGGCGGGGATGACCGAGAGGTTGCCCAGGACGAACGTGATCACGATGAGGCGCATGGGCTCGGGGTGCGCGCGATCGAACCGGCGCACGAACCAGAGCCACCCCACCGACACGCCGAACGGCAGCACGATGCACGCCAGGAAGAGCGGCCAGTTCCTGGGAAGGGCGTTGTCGGCGACGCGACGCAGGGGAGGGAAGGTTGGCCCTCCAAGGAGGCGCTTGGTCTCGTGAGCGATCGTGTACGACGTGAAGTCCTTCGTGAAGTGCAGGACGAGCGGCGCACTGGGGAGCGGCGCCGGCCCTTCGCCCAGGATGTTCGAGCCCAGCGCGAACAGGAACGTCGCCTTCGGATCCGCGGGCACGTGCTCTGGCGCGGTTTTCGGCGTGATGATCAGCGCGCCGCCCTCCGCACGGTCGTCGAGCTTC
This sequence comes from Polyangiales bacterium, assembly GCA_038230375.1. Taxonomy (GTDB): domain Bacteria; phylum Myxococcota_A; class Polyangia; order Polyangiales; family Polyangiaceae; genus JANXLV01. The sequence goes on from JBBRNJ010000033.1 coordinate 35,427, forward strand.
GCGCCTTGCACCACGAACACGGCGTTCTTCTTCGCGATGCGCACCGTGTACGCGCCAGCTCCAAGCGAGCGGTAGAGCGCGCGGCGATCGTCCGGGAGCTTCGCGGCGGCGATCGCCTTCGTGAGCTCCACGCGCGGCGCGACGAAGGCGCCGGCCTTCTTGGTTATGCCAGGCAGTGCGAGGGCGTACGCGTCGTCCGGTTCGTACGCAGACACGCCGCCGTTCCACGCGAGCATGTCGGTCGCTGTCTGTGCGAGCGCGGAGTCGACGGTGACCGTGAGCGTGCGGTCGTCGTTGCGCACCACGTCCGACGTGACATGCGCGGCCGAGAGCCTGCTCGAGATTGCGGACACCACGGCGGGCGTGAGTCGCTCCGCGGGGTCAGACGGTTCGAAGCGCAGCTCGACATCGGAGAGACCGACGGTGTCACGCGCGCCGCAGCCGACCACGAGCAACGCGACTGCGCAGAGAACGCACACGGAGCAAACGGAGCTGGCGAGGCGCGCGAGGCGACCCACGACATCGCGATGCGCTCCGGTGGTTCGAGGGTGCACGCTCGGGAAAATACGCCCGACCTCCCCACGAAAAAAGCTGTAAAGTGCTGCCGTCATGCCGGATCCGAAGACACTCTACTCCGTCGTTGCGCTCGTCGTCGTCGGGCTCGTTGCCTGGGTCGGCTTCGTGCTGGCCAGTGTGAAGCAGCAGTGGGCGCGCGAAACGCCAACCGAGCTTGCCGAAGGCACCTCCGCTCCCAGCGACGTCAAGGTGCTGGAGGAGGGACAGGCCGAGGAAAAGAGCGAGGAGAAGGCCAAGGCCGAAGAGAAGGTCGAGGCCAAGGCTGAAGAGAAGGTCGACGCCAAGGCTGAAGAGAAGGTCGACGCCAAGGCTGAAGAGAAGGTCGACGCCAAGGCTGAAGAGAAGGTCGACGCCAAGGCCGAAGAGAAGGCCAAGGCCGAAGAGAAGGTCGACGCCAAGGCCGAAGAGAAGACAGCCGACGGGGTGGAGCCGAAGAAGGACGAACCTACGGCTTGAGGGCGGCTCTCGTCACGCCTCGGAGGACGTACTCGAGGTAGCTCTGCGGACCTTCTGCCCACACGCAGAGCGGCGCCACGAGATCGCCGTCCTCGTCCACGGCGTAGAGCAGCTCCGATTGTCCGATGGGCGGCAGCTCCATCAGGTAGGTCCTCGGCGGGACGGCGTCTTCCTCCACGAAGCGCGCGGACTCGAACGAGAGGCGATCGGCGAACGACTCGATCACCCCCTTGTGCCGCTCCTCGTCCAGGAGCGCGAGCGGGAGGAGCTCCCACCCCGCGTCGATCAGGACTGGAAACATGTCCTCATCCGCCGCGTCGTCGAACGGCGGACGATCCGTTTCGCCCAGGAAAGCGAGGTGATCCGTGAGGCGATCGTGCACCTCCTCCAGGTGCTCGTGCGCGGACCAGAACGCCGCGAGGATCGTCACGAGCTCCGAGTCTGTCGCGCGCCTGATCAGCTGCGGGTCCCGTGAGAGCTTGTCGATCTTCGGATCTCCGAGGACCTTCTCCGCCCAGAGCGCGATCTCTGCATCGGGAGGCAGCCGCGGGCGCGCCGCATCCACGGCGAACGCGTGCACCTCGTGGCAGCGGCCCAGCACGTACCTGTGTCCGCCCAGCGCGCGCACCACGCGTACGGCTTGCTCCCCGGTGGCGATGTCGTCGAAGTCGAAGGCTTCCATGTCTATTTGAGCCCGAAGAAATCCTGGATGCTCTGCAGGATGTGGGCTTGCTCCTTTTTCTCGCGCGCCTTGCGCGCCTCGTCATCGAGACCGTCACGGATCGCGATCAGCTCCACGCGACGCTCGGCGAGCCGCTGGCTCATCTCGGTCGCGATGTTTGGTCGCTTCGAAATGATCGCCTTGAAGCCAGGCTTGTCCAGCCGGTAGCAGTCGATGTCGGTCTTGGCGACGACGTCGGCGAACCTCGGCTCACCCGTCATCAACCCCATTTCACCGAAGAAGTTAGGACCGGAGAGCGTGGCCACCAGCTTGGCCTCCGTGGCCCCGTCGATCTTCGTGCGAACCTCGACGTCGCCGGACTCCAGGATGTAGAGCCAGTGCGCGACGGCGCCTTGCCGCGTCACCACCTCGCCCGCGGTGAACGGCGCGTACCGGATGTGGCGCGTGAGCGTGTCCTTCTCCTCTGGTGTCAGGGAATCGAAGAGGCTCATGCAGTTCAGCGCCCCCAGCTCCTGCTGCCGATGCCGGTGCTCCCGGAGATCAAGCTCGCCCGCGTTGTCCGGATTGATGAAGAGCGATTGCGTGGGCCTTGCGAGCGGGATGTCCGCGCGGCGCAGCGCGGCGTGAATGCGCGCGCGCACCAGCGAGCTCGTGGGGTCGTCCACTGCAAGATCAGTCAGCCAGTAGCGCACGGCGTACAGACCGAAGCTGTCCTTGCCGTCGCGAGCGAGATCCATGCAGATGACGCTCGGCCCAGGGTCCTTCGCGACGCGCTCTATGGGTGCCCCCACGAGCGCGTCCGAGACCACCTTCACGACCCGCGACGGCGGGTACCGAAAATCGACCTGAAAATAGACCCACATGCGCTGCGGAACGGGCTCGCCCCCGCGCTTGCCGAGGATCGTGATGTTCTGCGCGAGCAGCTGCGCATTGGGCACGATGATGGTCGACCAGTCGCGCGTCTCCACCACCGTGTGGCGCCAGCGGATGTCCTTCACGCGGCCTTGCTTGCCGTTCTCCAGCTGGATCCAGTCGCCAACGTGCACGGAGCCGTCGAGCTGGATGGCGACGCCGCCCAGGATGTTGCCCAGCGTCGCCTGCAGCGAGAGCGCGAGGACGCCGGATACCACCGCGCTCGTGGTGACCACGTCGGACGCACGCATGCCGCCTTGATGGAGCGCAGAGAGCGCGACGATGATGTACGCGGCACCAACGACGAGATCCGTGAGGATCGCGGAGACCGTGAGCTTTGCGCGCGGCAGCACCGTGTCGAAGAGCAGCGTGACGACCAGGTTGACGATCGTGAACTCTTCGAACAGGTGCGCTGCGATCGAAAAGCGGCCCTGCCAGCTCGCTACGCCGCCTTCAGCGCACGCAAACACACCTGCCACGGAGGCCGCATAGAGCACGTACAGGATGACGATGCGACGGAGGCGCTTCCGCGCGATCGGCGCAAGTCGATTCACGGCAAACGCCGTGAGAACGACGGCCCCGAAGAGGGCCGGCACCATCCAGTACCAGTACTTTTCCATCAGCGGTGTCGGGTTCTCTCCGGCAAGAGATCAGCCGAACGCCTCGTCCAGGAGGCGCGACTGTTCGAGCTTGTGGCTCGCATGGCTACCCGTTGCGGGAGTCGCAGCAGCGGCGCGGCAGACGGCGGTCACCGGGAGCCGTGAGCCGATGGTGCTGGCGAGGTTCGCGTGGAGGAAGTACCACGCGCCCATGTTTCGTGGCTCTTCCTGGACCCAGTAGAGCGGCGTTCCTTCCGGATAGACGGCGAGCGCGCTCTTCAGCGCCTCACCGATCGGATACAGTTGCTCGAGCCGAACGATGGCGACGTCGGTGCGGCTGGTCTGCGTGCGGCGCTCGAGCAGATCGTAATAGAGCTTCCCCGAGCAGAGCAGCACGCGCTTCGTGTCCTTCGGCGCAACGTCGGCGTCCGGGATGACGCGCTGGAAGCCACCGTGCGTGAGGTCGTTCACCGTGGACTTGGCGAGCGGATGGCGGAGAAGGCTCTTCGGTGTGAAGACGACGAGCGGCTTGCGCCACGGTCGCAGCACCTGGCGACGCAGCACATGGAAGAACTGCGCGGGGGTCGTGACGTTCACGACCTGGATGTTGTCCTGCGCGCTCATCGAGAGGAAGCGCTCGATTCGCGCGCTGGAGTGCTCGGGTCCCTGACCCTCGTAGCCATGCGGCAAGAGCAGCACCAGGCCCGAAAGGCGGAGCCACTTCTCCTCTGCGGAGACGATGAACTGGTCGATGATCACCTGCGCGCCGTTCGCAAAGTCGCCGAACTGCGCCTCCCAGATGACGAGGCCATCCGGCCAGTCAAGGCTGTAGCCGTACTCGAACCCGAGCACACCGGCCTCCGAAAGCGGTGAGTCGAACACCTCGAACACGCCTGGTTGCAGCGTCTTCAGCGGCGTGAATGGCGCGCCCGTCTCGGTGTCGAAGAGCACAGCGTGGCGGTGCGTGAACGTGCCGCGTCCTGCATCCTGGCCGGAGAGCCGAATGCGCGCGCCCTCCATGGCGAGCGTCGCGAACGCGAGGTGTTCGCCCGTACCCCAGTCGAACGGCTTGTCGGCGAAGACGGCCTCGTGCCGAGCCTGGAGCACGGCGCGGACCTTGGCGTGTGCATGGAAGCCCTCGGGGATATGCGAGATGCCCTCGGCCGCCTTCTTCAAGGTGGCCAGATCCACGGCGGTGTTCGCCTCGGGGACCAGGTTGTCGGGACCGCCGTAGTACGATGTCCATACGCCCTCCATCGCGGAGGGGCGCGTCATGTAGTCGCCCTTGCCCTCCTGCTCGAGCGCGGCGGCGAGCGCGGCGCGGCGATCCGTTTCCATCTTATCCGCGGCCTCGCGCGTGACCTGACCGCTTGCGACGAGCTTGTCGACGTAGACCTCGCGCACGGTCGGCTTCGCGTCGATCAGGCGATACATGAGCGGCTGGGTGAAGCGCGGCTCGTCGCCTTCGTTGTGGCCGTACCGCCGGTAGCAGTACATGTCGATGATGACGTCCTTCTTGAACTTCTGACGGAACTCCATCGCAAGGCGCGCGAGCTGGATCACGGCCTCCGGGTCCTCACCGTTCACATGGAACACGGGGACCTTCATCATGCGCGTGATGTCCGTGCAGTAGCGCGTGGAGCGCGAGTCCGACGGGTTCGTCGTGAAGCCGATCTGGTTGTTCACGACAAGGTGGATGGTGCCCTCGGTGGAGTAGCCGGGAAGGCCGGCCATGTTCAGCGTCTCCGGCACGATGCCCTGGCCGATGAACGCCGCGTCTCCGTGGATGAGGAGCGGCATGACGCCATCGCGCTTCTTGCGATCTTGCTTTGCGCGGACGCGGCCCTCGGCGACCGGGTTCACGAACTCCAGGTGGCTCGGGTTGAAGCAGAGCGACAGGTGCACGGTGGCGCCGCACGACGTGACGCGGTTGTTGGAGTAGCCAAGGTGGTACTTCACGTCGCCACCGCCGAGGAAGCGCTCGGGGTTGCGATCCTTGAACGCCGCGAACAGCTCCAGAACCGGCTTCTCCATCACGTTCGCGAGGATGTTCAGGCGGCCGCGGTGGGCCATCGCGATCACGATCTCCTCGATGCCGTGCGTGCCGGCCGCATCGATGAGGAGATCGAGCATCGCGATCATGCTCTCCGCGCCCTCGGCGCTGAAGCGCTTCGCGCCCTGGAAATTCTTGTGGAGGAACTTCTCGAAGATCTCGGCGTCCGTGAGGCGAAGCAGCACGCGCAGGATCTCCGCGCGATTGAGCTCGCAGCGGTTGCGCGTGCTCTCCATCTGCCGCTGCAGCCACTCGCGCTCTTCCGGATCTTCGATGTGCGTGAACTCCACGCCGATCGACTTGCAGTACGTCTCCGACAGGTGCTCCACGATCTGGCGGAGCGTTGCGCGCTCGGGTAGGCCGGACACGCCAACGGTCGGGAACGCGGAGTCCAGGTCCGCTTCCGTCAGGCCAAAGTTCTGGAGCTCGAGCTCGGGCGCGGCGTCCGGCGGCTGGCCGAGCGGATCCAGGTTCGCGAACAGGTGACCGCGCACGCGGTAGGCATTCACGAGCTGGTAGACGCGACCTTGCATGGCCGCGAGAGCCAGGAGCTCCTTGCGGTCCGCCGGGATCGCAGCGCTCGGCGCCTCGTCGATGACGACTGTCGCTCGCGTGCGCGCGCCGCCGGCATCTCCGTTCGGCTCAGCGTCGTGGAGCTCCGTGCCGTTGACGCGTGCGCCGTTCGCGGGGTGACCGTTGCTGCCCACTGCCGGATTCGCGCCAGTGCCGCCGTTGGTGTTGCCGTTCCCATCACCGTGCGAGAGGCCGTCGAAGAACGTGCGCCACTCCTCGGCTACGGCCTCGCGGCTCTGCGTGTAGCGCGCGTGAAGGTCTTCCACCAACCCAGCGTTGATCCCGAACTCTTCGAACATCGTCAGGCATCTCCTCGGACAACGGAGCTCACACTCACGGAAGGACCTAAGGGCATCCCGTCGCATGGGCGAGGCCTCGCGCCCAAAAGGACGCCGCGAGGGTCCACCTATCGACGCGACATGGATACCACGAACGCCGCCGATCCAGGCCCTATTTGGGTAGCTTTCCGCGGGCTTCCTCGTTCCGCTGAGCTCGCTCGGCCCTCCCGCTCACCTCACCCCGCGCGCCTGTATCGCCTCCGCTCGCCTCGGGACGTGGGCTGGGTGCGCTTGGTAGTGGTGAGGCCCGCCCCGACATGAGCCCGCGTCCGGGATCGAGCCAGGCGGAGAGGTCCACGCTGGGAGACATGGCGACCAGGATCGCGTCCACGGTGATCGCCGAGACCACCGTGCCGGCGGCCGCGACATGTACGCCTTCGGCGTCCCGCCACAGCAAGACACGCATGGCCTGCGTCGCGGCGGTCTGCGAGCCGGGCTCGGAGTCCAACGGATCGGGTAGCTGACCACGTGGAGAGGTCTCGAGCGGCGGCAGTAGCTCCTTCGCCTTTGCCGCGAGCATCCGAGGCTGCGAGTGCTCGTTCGTGATGCTGTCGAGCTCCGCGCGGCTCAATGACTGTGTGGCCTGTGCGTCCCACTCGTCGGTGACCGAGCCGCGTCCCGCGCGCCCCTCGTTCGTCCGCGACTTGCGGCTCTTCTTCTTTGCTCGTCCCTCCTCGGCCGTGGGCAGGGACATGGCCATGCTGCTCAGGGCTGCGGCCATCGAGTCGTGCTCGCTCGTGCGACCCAGCTCGTCGGCCGTGTTGGGAGCGTCGCGCTCGCGGTGGTCGTGATCCTCGTCCGCATGCGTGCCTGCGTCCTCGCGCGTTGACGGATCGGGTCCGCGTGGGTCTTCATCGAGCGGCGCGTCGGCCTGGGTCTTCCGCGCTTCCTCCCGCTTCGCTGCGGCGGCACGCTCGTGGTTCACGCGTGCCTCCTGGTGCGCTGCGGCGGTGCGCGCCTCGCGGGCTTCGTGATCCAGGTTGGCGCTCGAGCGGCGTCGCTTGGTCTCGATCTTCGGGCTGAGCACGCCCTTGGTTGATGACAGCGTCCGGTCCGGCCCACGTGCTGCCTGCAGCGGGCGCGGCGATTTGTCCGTGGGGCTCGCAGCCGTTGCCGGCGGAGCTGCCGAGGCCGGTCGACCCGGCATCACCGACGGCGACACTCCACGCGGCGGCACGACCGACGGGGGCGGTACGCTTCGCGTGGTCACGGGGGCGGGACTGACGGGAATGACGGAGCCCGCGCCCGGGGGCGGCGCACGGGATGAAGGCGAGTTCTGGCCCGGATGGGGAAGCTGCGGCCGTCCCGACGATGACGACGGATCTGGTTGCGACATGCGCACGATCATCGACGCGAGATCCGCCGCCGCCTTCGCAAGCTCCAGAGCGCGATCGTCGGCCTCGGCCTCACTCGCGGCCTCTGCGCCACGACGGATCCACTTGATGGCTTCCGCGTGATCACCACGACCCCACATCGCCTCGGCCGTCGACAGCGCCCAGGAGACGTCCTCCGGATCGTTCGGCTTCGGCGTGGGGATGGAAGGAAGCTTGAAACTCTCCACGCGTCCGGGCTCCTCGCGAGACTCCTCTCAGGAGACACGGGAGAACGGACAAACGCAAGCCTTTCAGCGGAAATACGCGGGAAGGCGTCAGTAGTAGAGCGCGCAGTGCACGATCTCGAAGCGTGCGCTGACCTGCCTGTGTTCTCGCTCTGGTCCATCCGTGAGGGTGATGCGATAGAGCCCGGGCGGAAGCGGCGTCCCGCGCTCGTCCTGCATTCGAACGGTCACGAAGGGATCACTGTACACAGCCGGCGTCGGTACGGGATGCGCGACTGAGTTGCCATCCACGTCCGTGATGGTGAGGCCGAACGTACCGTCGTCCGCGGCCTCATGGACGAAGCCGGACGACCAGAACGAGAGGACGGCAGGGGCGCCGTTCGTCTGTCCGATCCGCGTGGCGCGGAGCGCGATGGTGAGGGGACCAGAGGACGCGGATGCGGGCAGGTCGTCGCGCTTTTCGCCGAACGACGGGCAACGCTGTCCGCAGCCGGACAGTGAGCCGAGCGCCGCAAGAAGCAGCGGCCATGTCGCCATCGAGCGCCGCGCCATTCAGTCTCCAAGGTGGCGACGCGCCGTGGCGACGAGCTCAGCGACCTCCGCCTGAGCGCGCTTCGTCAACGTCGCCGCGGTCGCATCGGCGAGGAAGGGAGAACCGACCGCGAGCACGACCCGGGTGGGCCTGGGCGCAGCGCTCATCCTCGAGAGATGTGCCAGGAACGTCTCGCCGAAGAACTGCGCGCCCGAGCCCTTCTCGTACGCCACCCCGAACGGCAGCACTTCGCAGCCGGCAGCGCGCGCAGCAACGAATGCGCCGCGGTGGAACGGGCGGATCTCGTCGCCCATGAACGTGGTGCCTTCGGGAAAGACGTTCACAGTCTCCCCGCGTTCGAGCTCGGACTGCATGGTCCGGATCGCTGCGACGCCGCTCTGCGCGCTCTTGCGATCGACGAAGATGGTGCCCACGGAGCGCGCTGCCGGACCCACGACCGGCCATCGGGCGATGTCGGCGCGCGAGACCATCTTGCCGCCCACCACATTGAGCAGGATACCGATGTCGATCGCCGACCTGTGGTTCGACACGACGAGCCGCCCGAGCTCCGCGCCAGCGTCGTTACGCCCATGTGCGGGGACGGTGCCTACGACCTCGAGGCGGATCGAGAAGAGCGAGAGCAAGAGCGAGCTCCAGCGACTGACCCATCGATCGCGCGTATCCGTGTCCCCTGCGCCGAGTATGTGCGTGTGGAGGTAGAACGGCGGCAGCATGGCCGCTGTGAGGCCGACGAAGCCCGACGCGCGCGCGACCTTCCGGAGCGTTCCGCGGACCTCCATCAGAGGAGCCTCCGGAACACGAGCGCAAGCCGCTCTGTCGCGCGTGTGAGCAGGCCGCGCTCCGAGAAGTGGGTGAGGTCGATCCTGCGCGCGATCTTCGCGTCCGCGTCGAACGAGTGCTCGCGCACGTAGGTGGCGAAGGTAGCGTCCTCCACGGCGACGTTGAGCTCGAGGTTCTTGCGCAGCGAGCGCTCGTCCAGGTTGTAGCTACCGATGGTCACCCATGCGTCGTCGATGATGGCGGTCTTCTGATGCATCATGGGGCCCGGCAGAGCGTAGATCTCCACACCACGCCGGAGAAGCCGCTCGAGGAGCCCGTTCTGCGCGTATCGCAGGAGCGGAATGTCGGACCGTTCCGGCACCATGATGCGCACGCGGACGTCGTGCCTTCTTGCGGCCAGGAGCGCGCGCATGACGATGAAGTCGGGCACGAAGTAGGGGTTCGCGATGTCCACGCTCTTCTCGGCGCGCCGGATGCGACGAACGTAGGCGCGGTGGATGCGGTGCCTGCGATTTCGGCTCGACAGCACGGAGACGCGACGGGTGGGTTGCCTGGGGATGGGAGACAGACCGGGCGGGTTGCGCTCGCGCGTCAGCCGGTGCCAGGTGCCATAGAAGAACGTGCGCAGCTCGGCCGCTGTCTGTCCGACCACCTCGATCATGTCATCGCGCCAGCCTTCACCGCCGGCCTCGATCGGGGCCCATTGCTTCGCCAGGTTCACGCCGCCGGTGATCGCACGCTCGCCGTCCACCACGAGGAGCTTGCGGTGATCGCGCACCTCCACCACGCCCAGCGTCCAAGGAGAGATGGTGTTGTACTCGCGCACGAGGCCACCGCGCGCAAGGAGCGGGGCGAAGAACGGCAAGCCGATCGCGAGGCTGCCCACAGCGTCGAAGACCACGCGCACCATGACGCCGCGGGTTGCCGCGTCCGTCAGCGCACCGACGAAAGCGTGCCCCACGATGTCATCGCCGATCCAGTACATCTCGAGCAGGATCTCGTGCTGCGCGGAAGCGATCGCCGCGAGCATGGCGACGAGCGATTGCTTGCCATCGAGCAACAAGCGGACCTGCTCGTCGTCGACCATGAAGTAACGCGGCTCTTCCATGTCAGCGGTCCCGTCTCGAGCGCAGCGCGACGATCACCAGCCGCGAATCAGCCCACATCTTGGCCCCCATGCCTCGCATTGCCTCTGGGGTCTCGGGTGGCTCTGGGTCTCGGTCGCGGAACAACGTCAGCACGCGCTGGCGAGGCTCCTTTGCGCGAGCGAACCTCTCGTCCTTGCGTCGCGCGAAGGCCTGCGCGGCCTGCTCGTCCGTGAGGGCGCCCTGCGCGAAGCGCGCGAACAGTGATCGCGCCTGTGCGACCGCCGCGTCCAGCGCCCCGTCGGCGGTGACGATGCGAACCACGACGGCAGAGGCGCGCGGTGACCCGAGGAGGCGCGCGCTAGTCTCTCTCGCGAGCCCGCCGCCCATCGCCTTCGCGAGCAGACCGTCGGGACCGGAGAGAAGGGCGACCCAGGCCTCTGCAAGCGGGTAGCTCTGCGCGTCTGGTACCTGCACGGAGAGGAAGACCTCGGACGGTCCAGGCGTCGCGCGCGGCGCCGAGTAGGTGCCTGGATGCTCCGACTCCGGAGGCGCGAGCGGCTCGCATGTGCGTGTCTCGCCGCGCGAAGGAAGCCATCGATCCGCGGCGCGTCCTGCGGCGCGTGTCTGCTCGTCGTTGTCGTTCGCGAGCACGGCGAGGCGCACGGGGCCTCGGCGCAGCGCGGACACCTTGGTGCTCAGCGCAACGTCGGAGGCTCTTCCGAGCGCGTCTGGTGCGCCTGTCGGCACGAGCCACGACAGGTGCCCCGGGCTCACCTCGGACGCGAGCTCGGCCAGCGCGCGCGTCTCGTCGCCTTCGGAAGCGGCGTATGCACCACGCAGAGCGCGCTCTGCACGCTCGCGCGACATCGGCTCGCCAAGGAACGGGCGCGCCGCCACGTCCACGAGGCGACGGGCGTGCACGAGCGGCGGCTCCCCCGGAAGTGGCGCGCCGTGAACAAGCAGCCCGACGGCATCCGGTGTGGCGATGGGCTCCACGAAGACACCAGGCACACCATCAGGCGCGAGCGCAGACACCGCCGCGAAGGTCACGCCAGCGTCCGTGTTGGACTCGAGCATGGTGCCGCAGGGTGAGCCCAGGAAGAGCCACAGCTCGCCCTGACCGTGCTCCACCTTGCCGCGCACCTCCACGACGGCCGTCTTCTGCGCCTTGCGTGCAAGGGCGAGGGCTGCCTCGAGCTCGTCGGCCGCGATCGTCTGACCGCGCGCGCTCGGGACCGCGACCCGCGCGAACGCAAGCGTCGGCTCCGGGCTTTCGCGGGAGAGCGACAGCCAGGCAGCAGCTTCAGCCGCGACGCCCACGTCCGACAGCCTGCGCACCGCGCGGTCGTCCGGCTTTGCGGCGAAGCCCGAGCCGACAACGAGATCAATCTCCTCTTCCGCGACTGTGATGCCCCTGGCCACGAGCTGCTCGGGCGTGCGACCCAGCTCCGAGAACGCGAGATCGATCGCGAGGCAGCCGCCCACGATGTTCGCCGTGGCGGTGATGTCGCGCACGCGAACTCCGCCGTCGAGCGCTGCGATACGAGCCGCGAGCGGCGAGCTCTCCAGACGTTCCACCACGGCGAGCGCCTCGAGCGACGAGCCGAACTGCCGGGCGATCACGGCGTGGGTATCCCTGGCGGTGCTCTCTGCCTCGAACACGGCGAACGGCGCGATCGCAGCGCGCGCACCCGTGGGCGCGCTCGGATCTGCAGAGAGCGCTCGTGCGTGCGCGAGCGCATCGGTCAGTGCGACGATGGACGGCCGCGAACCGACCACGGCAAGCGCGACGCGCGCACGCACGTGGCTTCGCGCGCGGAGTGACTCCAGCGCCTCGAGGTCGACGTCCTTGTCACGCGCGGCTGCACGAGGAGCACCCAGGCACCGCGCCACCGGCTCCTCCGCGACGGATACGAGCGGCAGTGCGAGCACCGCGGCGGTCTTCGTGCGCGCTGCCGGCATGTCGTCCGGGCCGATGGGCGTCCCGAGCGCCGCGAAGGTCGCCGTGACGAACGCGCGCGCTCCATCGGGCGATGTCACGGTGGCGCGCACGCGATACCCCTCCGCGCCAGCGCTCGCCGTTGCGTCGGAGATCCCCATCGCGCGCAGTCGCCGCTCCATCACGCCGGACAACGCGGCGGCCCCGAGCACGGCCGCGTCGCCTCTGGCCGCCACCGCCACCGCGAGCGCCACACCACCCGCGGGATCACCGTCACGCTCCACCGACGTGAGCGGCACGCCGCTCGGGGACATCTCGTGCCCGGACACACCAGATGCGGAGGTGGCATTCCGCGCGTCCTTCGCCGGCCCGCATGCCAGCAAAGCTGTCGCCACCACAAGAATGAGCGGGGCGCGGGGCGTTGGCTTGCGAGAGGCCTTCACTCCGCGACGAGATCGGCCTTCGATCGCGGCGCGATGTGCAGGTTGTAGAAGTACGTGATGATGCCGGTGATGCTCTTGAACTTCTGCCCCTGCGGGTAGGCGTCCAGCTGGACGAGCTCGTTCGTGAGCGTGGGGATCTCCGCGCCGGCCTCCGCCGTGGTGAGCGCCGCGCTTGCACGTCCCTTGGAGAAGGCGATGGCGGTGGCGAGCGTCACGTCCGTGATCGTGACGAGCTGCCCCATCCATTTGCGGCCCGTGGCGAACGTATTGAGATCGTGCCAGTCGATGGGCGTGGGGTCGGGCGATTTGTACTCGAAGCGGAACGTGCCGGTGGGGTGCGCAAGCTGGGTGAGCACGTCACCCACGGGGAACGTCACGGTCGTGCCGAGCGTCGCGTTCTCCTGGTACTGGCCCGCGAGATCGAGCACGTCGCCGGGGCCGACGACCAGGCTGCTCGGCACGAAGGTAGGCGCGAACAATCCGATCCCCGCGAAGGGGGCATGGGACTCCAGGTCCTGGACGTAGATCGTGCCGCGGCTCTTGCCGTCCGTGGTCTCGTCGAACTGATCGACGAATGTCACCACGACGCCCGTGACCTGCACGTTGGCGTTGGCCTTGGCGTGCGTCTTCTTGCCCGGGTCCGAGATGTCCGAGACGTGCGGCCCTGCGCCGGCCGCATTGGGAGCGGGCGGCGTGGGAGGGTCGTTGTCGCTGCTGCGGCTACCGCAGGCCGCGGCAAGGACAAGGAGGATGGCGGCCGGGGCCAGGAGCCAGGAGCGCATGGGGCTCGTTCTAGCGGCAAACGGCCGAAGGGCAAAGCCGCAATTTCAACTCACGCAGCGGCAGCCGTGAACGCCACGCCGAGCTTCGCCTGGATCTTGTGCTTCTTGGTGTAGACGGTCTTCACGCTGATCTGGAGCTTCTCGGCGATCTGCTCGGGGCTCATGTTCTCGACGAAGTACATGTGGGCGAACGCGCGGTCCTTCTCGGAGAAGTCGGCGAGCGCCTGCGTGCAGAGCTCGGCCCGCTCCTTCCGGCTGGTCTCGTCGAACGGGGAGGGCTCCTCGCTCTCGACCTCGAGCGCGCCGTCACCCATGACGTCATTGGAGGGCTGGCGGCGGATCGAGCGGAGGTGGTCGTGCGCGGCGTTCGTCGCGAGCATCCCAATGAACGTCCCGAGCTTGCAGCCGCGTGCGGGGTCGAACGCACGGAGCTTGTGCATGTCGTTCGACACGAGCGAGAGGTAGAACGTGGCGCGGACCTCGCGCGCATCTTCCTCGGAAACGCGGCGACCGAACTTGCGGAGGACGCGGCCGATGCACGCGCAGGCGAGACGGTCGTAGCGCGACTGGAACACGATCCAGGCGGCGTGCTCGTTCATGAGGAGGCCTTCGAGCAGACCGAGCTCGGTCTCGTAGGGGTTCTGGTTCTGGCTGCGAACACCGAAGAAACCGCTATCACGTCCGCGAATTTGCTCGTTCATGACCGCCACCGCCTTCGAAGGTATGTTCAGCAGGAGGTGTGCCACCGGCGCTGATCGTCGGAAACGCGGATATTCCGGCAAAAACGGGTGACGTAACACCCGAGGCCTCCGTAACAACCACCGTCACGCGGCGTAACAACGGCCCTTCGTTACGGTGCTCGTTACGCTCCGGGCAGCTGTTACGTCGTCCGTCTGGAGACCGTTACGGTGCGATCTCGACCGCGACGGGGGCGACCTTGTTCTTGAAGTCCTTCGCGTAGCCCACGTAGAGGGAGCCGGCCTCGCGGATGCGGTCGCGGTCCGCATGGGTCAGCTGGCGGACCACCTTTGCGGGGCGTCCCATCGCAAGCGTTCCCGACGGCACGCGTCCACCAGGTGGCAGGAGCGATCCCGCAGCGAGCATCGCGTCCGATTCGATGACGGCACCATCCAGCACGACGCTGCCCATGCCCACGAGCACGCGATCGCCGACGGTGCATCCGTGGAGCAAGACCATGTGGCCGACGGTCACGTCGTCGCCGATGGTGGTGCTCGCGGAGCCTCCCGTGACGTGCACCACGGAGCCGTCCTGGATGTTGGTGCGCGCGCCGATGCGAATGGGGAACACGTCACCGCGGAGGACCGTGGAGAACCAGATGCTGGAGTCCTCACCGATGACAACGTCACCGATGACGCTGGCGCTCTCTGCCACGTACACCCGTGCACCCAGGGTGGGGATCACGTCACCGTGTCGAAAGATCATGGGGCGAGCTCACACGACTGGAGAAAGAGGGAGTGAACGCTTGCGGGGTGCTGATCGTACGTCCTCACCGTCCGCGAGCTTCCCCAGCGCGCTCGCATCCATCAGGCCGGAGAGCGAGTGCTTGAACGCAGCCGTGATGGTGCACGCCACGATCTCGCCCAGGATCCGCTTTCCCGCCGGGCGTGCAACGTGGACGATCTCGTTGTGCTCCGTGCGGCCGCTGACCGTCGGTCCCTCCGCCTGGCGCTGCGACTTGCTGTCGTTCTCGATCAGGACGCGCGCCGCCTGGCCCACGCGCGAATCCAGGTGGCGGCGCTGCTGACCGTCGATCACCTCGAAGAGGCGCGCAAGGCGCTCCGCCTTCGTCTCCTCGGTCACGTCGTCCGCGAGCTTCAGCGCGGGCGTATGCGGGCGAGGCGAGTACTTGAAGCCGAAGAGCGACGTGAAGCCCACCTCCGACACGAGCGAGAGCGTCTCCTTGAAGTCGTCCTCGGTCTCGCCCGGAAAGCCCACGATGACGTCGGTGGAGAGCGTGAGCCCCGGCACCGCATGGACCAGCGCACGAACGCGGGCCACGTACTCGGCGCGGGTGTAGCGCCTGATCATGCGCTTCAACATGCGGTCACTCCCGGACTGCACGGGCATGTGGACGTGGCGAGCAAGCTGCGGGAGCTCGCCGTGCGCCGCGATGAGTGACGGTACGAGATGGCGCGGGTGCGGGCTGGTGTAGCGAAGGCGTGCGAGATTGGGCACACGCTCCGCGATCGCGCGAAGCAGCGCCGGGAACTGGCTCTCGTCCGGGTCGTTGCCGGTGACCGCGGGCAGCGCGGCGTCGCGGAAGCTGTCCACGGTCTGCCCGAGCAGCGTGACCTCCTTCGTACCCGCGCGTACGAGCGCGTCGATCTCGTCCAGGATCTCCGCGCTCGGCCGGTAGCGCTCGGGGCCACGTGTGTATGGCACGACGCAGAACGAGCAGCGCTCGTCGCAGCCCTTCATCGTGGTCACGTACGCGCTGGTCGGCGCGGCATGAACGCCAGGCGCGCCATTCAACGCGGAGGTCGCGGCGAGGAAGCGCGGCGCGTCCACGTCGAACACGGTGCGCGCGACGGGCGGCGCGCCCTGTGTCTGCTGGTGATAGAGCTCCGGCAGCTCCGACGCATTGTCGGGACCGATCACCAGATCGATGAGCGGCATGGAGCGAAGCAGGGCGTCTCCCTCTTGCTGCGCGACGCAGCCAGCCACCGCGATGACCAGGTCCGGGCGCCGCTTCTTCTCGGGAGCAAGCTTGCCAGCTTCGCTTCGCAGCTTCTGCTCTGCGTGCTCTCGTACGCTGCACGTGTTGAAGACAATCAGGTCCGCATCCGCGACCTCGGTGGCCGCCTCGAAGCCGGACCGCACGAGCACCTCCGACATGCGCGCGGAGTCGTGCGCATTCATCTGGCAGCCAAAGGTCTGGATCAGGAAGCGGGGCATCTGCGCCGGGCCATACCACGGCCCTCGGGAGTCGTGCTAGGTCCGTCTCCCCCGTCGATGGCCAACGAGCGCGCCCACCCCAGAACGAAGCTTCATCTGTCCGCGCTCTGCTCCTTCGCGCTGGCAGTGCCCGCGTTCGCGTCGATCGCCTGCGGAAAGAGGACCGACGAGCGCTCCAGCGCCACCACGACGTCATCCGCCATGGCGAGCAGCGGCCACGCAACCTGCAACATGATCCCGGTCGCCGGCAAGTGCGAGGAGTACGCGAAGGAGGACCCGCTCGGGATGGCGAAGAGCCTCTGCGAAGGGTTCAAGGGCGTGTACTCGAACGCCGCGTGTCCATCGGAGCCGCTGGTCGGGACCTGCGCCATGAAGGGGGAGGACCGCAAGCGGTACTACGTGACGAAGGACGAGCTCACGTCGTTCTCTCCGGAGGACGCGCGCAAGGACTGCGAGAGCGATCTCGTGCAGGGGAAGTTCACCGCGGTCGCGAACCCTCCGAAGAAGCCAGTGAGCGCTCCATCTGGGAGCGCGTCCGCCATGCCATCGCCGACAGCCGCGTCCACCAAGCGCCGCTGAGTCGATCGCGAAGAGGCAACTGCAAGTCTTGCGCGGGGTTAGAGCCTGCGCGACTCCGCATCGACACCCGCGTGAATCGGGGTACCATCGCTACTGCCATGGCCAAATTCAACACGCTCGTCGACATCTTTCACCAAGCGATCGCGACCTACCCCGAGAACGAGCTCTTCGGCACCAAGAAGAATGGTGTCTGGGAGTGGACGCACTATCTCGAGTTCGGAAAGATGGTGGACCAGTTCCGCGCAGGACTCGCGGGCCTTGGCATCGAGCGTGGTGATCGTGTGGCCATCGTCGCGAACAATCGCGTCGAGTGGGCCGTCGCCGCGTACGCCTGCTTCGGTCTGGGCGCGGCGTTCGTGCCCATGTACGAGGCGCAGCTCAGCAAGGACTGGGAGTTCATCGCCAAGGACTGCGAGGCGAAGGCGCTCATCTGCGCGACCGACGCGATCGTCGAGAAGAGCAAGGAGTTCCTCGAGCGCGTCCCGTCCATCAAGGCGATCATCTCGCTGGATCCCAAGACCAAGGGCGATGGCAAGGTCCACACGTATGCGGCGCTGCTCGGCACTGGCAAGAAGGTCCCGACCATCAAGCCGGCCGTGAAGGACACGGCGTGCATCATCTACACCAGCGGAACCACCGGCAACCCGAAGGGCGTCATCCTCTCGCACGGCAACATCGCGTCCAACGTGAGCGCCGTTCATGACGTGTTCCCCATGGCGGCAATGGACCGCTCGCTCTCGTTCCTGCCGTGGGCGCACTCTTTCGGGCAGACGTGCGAGCTGCATTGCCTCTTCTCCGTCGGCGCCAGCATGGCGCTGTGCGAGGCCGTCGACAAGATCATCGAGCAGCTCGGCGAGACGAGGCCCACGCTGCTCTTCTCCGTGCCGCGCATCTTCAACAAACTCTATGCGGGTGTGCAGAAGCAGATCTCCGAGAAGCCCGGTTTCGTGCAGAACCTGGTGAAGAGCGCCATCAAGACGCGCGGCAAGATGCGCGACGGCCAGGAGGTCTCGCTCGGCGAGTCACTCACGCTCGCGCTCACCGATCGCGTCGTCTTCGCGAAGGTGCGCCAGCGGTTCGGCGGCCGCCTCAAGTACGCCTTCTCGGGCGGCGCGGCGATCTCACGCGACGTGGCGGAGTTCATCGACGGCCTCGGCATCACCGTCTACGAGGGCTACGGCCTCACGGAGACGTCGCCCATCACCACGGCGAACTGGCCGGGCTCGCGCCGGATCGGCAGCGTGGGTCGCGCCATTCCGGGCGTGCGCGTGGAGATCGCCAGCGATGGCGAGATCATCGTCTACGGCCCCAACGTCATGCAGGGCTACCACAACCGCGAGGAAGAGAACGCGGCCGTCTTCACGAAGGACGGCGGCTTCCGCACGGGTGACATGGGCAAGCTCGACGACGGCTTCGTCTTCATCACGGGCCGCATCAAGGAGCAGTACAAGCTGGAGAACGGCAAGTACGTCGTCCCCACGCCGCTCGAGGAGCAGTACAAGCTCTCGCCGTACGTCCTGAACTTGATGGTCTACGGCGACAACAAGCCGTTCAACGTGGCGCTCGTCGTCGCGGACAAGAAACAAGTCGCGAAATGGGCTGCGGACAACGGCGTGACGGCCACCGGCGACAACCTCCTCAGCGATCCAAAGGTGCGCGCGCACTTCAAGAAGGAGCTCGATCACTACGGCGAGAAGTTCAAGGGCTTCGAGGAGGTTCGCGACTTCGTGATCGTCGACGAGGACTTCACCACGGACAACGGCATGCTGACGCCCAGCCTCAAGGTGAAGCGCCGTGCCGTGCTCGAGAAGTGGGGTGAGGTCCTGAACGCCCTCTACACGAAGAAGAAGGACAAGGGCGAGGCCAAGGCGGAGTCGAAGGGCGACAAGCCCAAGCCCGCCGAAGCGTAGGAGCGGCCTGGAAACAGCGGATGCTGGCTACTGCGCGCTGGGCCAGCCGGTGATGGTGAGGTCCTTCGACGCGGTGTTGTCGTTGCGGATGAACTCGTAGACGCCGAACCGGTCGGGCATCGAGCTCGCGGCGCGCCATTCGATGATCTGCAGGTTGTCGACGTCGAGCGACGAGCTCTTGCCCGACGTCGGCTTCATGCGCAGGTAGGCGAACATCATGTTGGAGGGATTTCCGTCGCCGCCCAGCACGTCGGTCGGGATGGGGATGTCGATGACATGCCATGCGCCGTCCGACGGAAGCTCTATCGGAAGGTTGATGCCCTTCGTGATCTTCGAGACCGGGTCCTCGATGAGATCCGTGTCCTCGAAGGAGTAGCCGTCGACGTGCAGCTCGATGTCGTTGCTGCCCGAGTACCGCCCGGCGAAGCGCACGCTGTAGGTGGCCGTTCCGTCGAGCGGCTTCACGTTCACGCGATCGTCGTAGAGGTGGTGCGGGCGGAGCGGGATGCGCGCGATCGGTCGCACGCTGATCTCGGTGCCGCTGTTGGTGTGCCGCACCAGGCGCAGGAAGCCGCGGCCTTCGAACGCGTCGGTTCCCGTGGTCGTGTCCACGTTGCAGTCACCGGACTGTACCGACCAGTGCGTGTCGCCCCGTGATTTCTGGCCCGCCGTCTCGTCCTCGAAGCGGCCCCATGCGAACACGTCGCGCCCGACCTTGATCTTGTCGTCGCCCCCGGCGCCGACCTTCGCGTTCACGAGGCCATCGTACTTGATGTCGACGACCTGGCCTGCGGGGACGGTGACGTCCATGGTGGACGTCTTCGGCGCACCGCCAACGATCCAGGCGGTGGCGCCATCCGGCAGCACCCGCGCGCCCTCGGTATCCGCCGTGGGCTTGTCGACGAACTGGCGCACGTGTCCAGCGGAGTCCCGGTCGCTGGCGGACGTGGCGTCGAGGGCCGAGAGCTCCCAGAGTCGCAGCGCGCGACGCCGTGCCGCGCCGTCCGTGAGCGGGACAGGCAGGTAGCTCGACACCTCGAGCGGGATGATCCGTGCCGCGAGCATCTTCGAGCCTTCCCAGATCGTGCGGAGCATCACGCTCGCGAACGTGGAGAAGAAGTCCTGGTCGAAGACGAAGTTGCCCAGGCTGTAGGCGATGAGCTTTCCCTTGTAGTACTCGAAGCCCTGGAGCACGTGAGGGTGGTGGCACACCACCATGTCGGCGCCAGCGTCGATCGCCTCGCGCGCGGCGTTCTTCACCACGCTCGGCGGCGCGTCGATGAATTGCAGGCCCACGTGCAGGTTCACGATCACGATGTCCGAGTTCTTCTTGAGATCGCTGATCTGCGGCGCGCTCTTGGGCTTGCTCCAGAACGCAGCGCCGCCGTGGCCGCGGCGCACGACCCAGTCCTGCATCTCCGGATAGACCTTCGAAAGCGAGCCCCACGCAAGCGCGTCGTCGTCGCCAGTCGCGCCCGACTCCGTCATCTTGAAGACATCCCAGGCGGTGCCGGCGCGACGGCTTGCCGTCGGCACCTTGAACGACATGCTGTCGACGCCCCACTGCCTTCCCTGGTACTGGAAGGCCGTCTTGGGGTCCGTCTTCATCGGCGTGGGATCGGCGTCCTTCGCATAGACGTCGTTCACATAGGAGCCGTCCAGGTTCGTCCACGCGAGCATGCCCACGCGCAGGCCGTTAGCGTTCACCGTGACGGGGGGTGGCTGCTCGCCATTCGACGAGACGCCCATGTGCGCGATCTTCGCGCCTTCGAGCGCGGCGATGGTGTCGCGCACGCCGTCGTCACCGAAGTCCCGCGTGTGGTTGTTCGCGTTGCCGGCGACGGAAGGGGCGAGTGCCGCGAGTCCGTCGACCGACGCGGGCGGGGATTTGATGATGTACTTCTTGCCCGGGTAGGCGGCGCTCTCCGGGAGATCGCTCACGACCGTCTCGAAGTTCAGCGTGCGGACGTCGGCTGCGGTGTAGATGCGGCGAACGCCCTCGACCACCGCCTTCGCGCCCTTGCTGGGGTTGTCGGGATCGATGAGCGGGAGCCCCTTCGAGTTGCCGGGGCTCTCGTAGCGACGACCGAACATCACGTCGCCGGCGGAGTGCACCGCGATGCGCCCCTTGGACGACCATAGCTTCACGGTGACGGGCGTCTTGGCGGCGGCCCAGCCGAACGCGAGTGGCTCGGGCAGGAAGCCCTCCTTGGTGACGATGGCAGACACGCCGCGGGTCAGCCCGGAGAGCGTGGCGGTTCCATCGCCATTGGAGTCGGCCTTCGCATCCCCCACGTCGACGGTGGCGCCGGACACTGGAGCTCCCTTCTCGTCGACCACGTGCACCATCGCGTCATACGTCGCGGGCGCGAACTCATGATCGTCCCGAATGCAGGTGCCCTTCGTGCCAACGATGGGGTCGCTCGCGTCGAGCGAGCTGCAGCCGAGATAGAAGGACACGCCGGTGAGCAGAAGAAGAAAAGCGGGGGAAGCGAGCCTCGATGAGACCATGGGTACCCTCCGGGCTCTCGTGGTGCACCTTCTGGGCCGCACGTGGCGAACGGTCAGTGCCCCGAGAAAATACGCTTCTGTCTCATTGCGGCGACAAGCGCTGCAAAGAGGAACGGCAGCCATGGGGGGACCGACGAGGATCCAGCGGTCCCGCATCCACCACCACCCCCGGCGACGAGCGGGCGCCCAGCATCCGTGGCTCCTCCGCCGGCGTCGTCACTGCCGCTCGCTCCGGCATCGGCATCGCCCGGTCCGGCGCACGCTCCAGCGACGCACGTGGCGGCGACGTCGGCATTCATGCAGTCTGCATCCTTCTTGCACGTGTTGGTCGCGAGCCTGCAGAGATCGTCCGCGAGGCACTGGTAGTCACCAGAGGTGGTGGTCGCGGCGCACGTGAAGCCCTTGCCGCAAGGACGCTGTGCGTCGCAGGCGCGACCGCACACACGACCCACCTCGCCCGGAAGGTCGATGCACCGCGCGTCCGCTCCAGCGCCGGCGCATGCGTCGGGGACGCGCGCGCATGGTGAGCACACAGCGGAAGGCTCCTTCGCTCGCTCGCATGCGGCCGCCACGCACGCAAAGCCGGCAGGGCAGGGTGTCTCGTCGCATCCGCCGCTGCCCTTGCCGGGGTAGAGCGCGCACACGCCGGCGCGGTCGTCAGCTTCGAGCGAGCGCCACGCGCGACCGGCCAGCGTGGGATACATGGTCGCCGTGGGCTCTGGCGAGTGCGCAAGGCCCAGCGCATGACCGAGCTCGTGGGTCAGGACAGAGCGAACATCCACAGTTCCGCCGTCGCCCTGAAGCGAGAACGTGCTCCCCACGCCGTTCAGGAAGATGTCTGCATCATGCATGCTTCCGTCTGGGTTCTGGTGGATGACGGTCTGCCCGAGCGCGTTCGGAACGAGCTCGGCGGGCCACGCAACATCCTCGAAGAAGATCACGTTCAGGCCGTCGTCAGCTGGCGTCGCCATGACCGGCGCTGCCGAGACCGTCGCGCGGAAGGCGGAGCACGACGGGCGCGCCCACGCAGCTGCAGCGACCGCAAGATCACCCGCTGGAGCCAGGCCGAGCGTCTTGCTTCCCGGCGCCGCGAGCGCGAACACCACCGGCAAGGTGGTCCACGTCGCGTGGGAAGGATCCTGCACGTAGGCGCGGCCGGGGACGCGAGGGGAGGGAGCCGTTCTCAGGTCGCGCCGCACCGTCATCCCGAGCGCAGGCACCACATAGCCGGCGAGGTGCGCGCGACGGCCCGATGGCAAGGTGCCTCCGACGATGCGGACGGTCTCCATTGTTCCGTCGGCGTCGCGCAGTGTGGCCGACGTGATCGGGAGCTCCTCCAGGATTCCCTGTCCGCGCTCGGTGTGTGCCGCCACGACGACGACGCTGTCTCCAGCCGTTGGATTCTCCGCGAGCGCGTCCACCCTTGTCCTATAGCATGATGCGTATGGACGCCCTTTCTGCCGCGGTCATCCAGTTGAACAGCCAGAGCGACGTGGGCGAGAACCTCGCGCGCGCCAGGAACGAGATCAAGAACGCAGCACGCGCCGGCGCGAAGCTGGTGGTCCTTCCGGAGAACTTCGCGTTCATGGGCGAGGAGGACGACAAGCGGAAGATCGCGGAAAACCTGACCGCGGGCGCACCGGGCCCCATCGCTGCGTTCCTGCGCGACGCGGCGAAGGACGAGGGCATCTTCCTCATCGGCGGCGGCATGCCCGAGGCGTCGAGCGATCCCGCGCGGCCGTTCAACACCAGTGTGCTGGTCTCGCCCGCAGGCGAGATAGTTGCATCCTACAGGAAAGTGCACCTGTTCGACGTGGACCTGCCTGACGGCACGCAGGCGCTCGAGAGCCGCGCTACCAACGCTGGTGAGCCGGGTGGCCTTCGTGTGCAGGAGGTCCTGGGCGTGAAGGTCGGCATGACCATCTGCTACGACCTGCGCTTCCCCGAGGAGTACCGCGCGCTGGTGGATCTGGGCGCGCGCATCGTCACCGTGCCCGCGGCGTTCACGTTGATGACGGGCAAGGACCACTGGCATGCGCTCCTGCGGGCGCGCGCGATCGAGAACCAGGTCTTCGTGCTCGCTGCCGCGCAGCACGGCAAGCACCCGCGCGGACGCACCACGTACGGGAAGAGCATCATCGTGGATCCGTGGGGCGATGTGCTCGCGCAAGCGGGCGAGGGGATCGGCTTCGCGATCGCGCGACTGGACTTCGACTACCAGGATCGCGTGCGCGCGGGCCTCCCGTGCCTCGCGCATCGGCGCATCAAGTAGCGGGCCGGGGCCCCTCTACTTCTTGAGGTGCTCGCGCGCCACGTCGGCCCAGGTGCCCACGGGCTCGAGCTCGAGGTACTTCTGCCAGTGCGTGACCGCACGGTCGCGCTCGAACGTGGCCTCGTAGGCCATGGCCAGATTGAAGTGCGCGTCCGCGAAGCGCGGGTCTGCCTGGAGCGCCCGGAGGAAGAACGGGACCGCCCGCGCGGGCTCGCCGCGCTCCAGCATCACGTAGCCCAGGTTGTAGTGCGCCTCGGGCTGCCGCGAGTCGATCTCGAGCGCCGTCCGATAGAGCCCCTCGGCGCCTGGTGCGTCGCCGCGACGGAAGCGGATGTTGCCCAGGTTCGTGTAGGCGATGGCAAGGCCGGGGTCGAGGTCGATGGCGCGCTTGTAGAGCTTCTCCGCCTCGTCGAAGGACTCGGGGTCCTCATCCATCGCGCTCGCGCGCATGTAGAGATCGTACGCGGTGCGTGCCTTGGCCTCCGCGGTCTGTGGACGCAGCATGGTGACCACGTCGCGTTGGAGCGAGCCCACGTGGAAGTCGATCACCATCTGGCCGGAGATGGGCTCGAACGCGCCTTCGTCCGCGCGCACCACGATCTTGCGACCGTCGCTCGTGATGCGCAGCTCCTGGAGCGGCCGCACCACGCGCGGGAGAGTCTTCTGCAGCGCCGAGACGGCCTTCTGCACGTCGGCGAGGCGGATGTTCTTCGCGAGCAGCTCACGCGTTGCGCGGAGCGCGATGAGATCCTGGAACGTGTAGGCGCGCTTTCCGCTGCGCTCACCGGCGGGCGACACGACGGCGGCCTTGTCCAGGGACCGAAGCTGCGCAGAGGTGAGCCCGAGCAGCTTCGCAACCTCCTTCGCGCTGAACATATCCGTGACGGGCTCGGTGAGGCGGCCCTTGGAGAGCTGCGGCTCGTGGCCCGCGCCCTGCTTCGCGGCAGCCTTGGCCGCAGCCTTCTTGTCCAGCGCAGACAACTCCTTCAGGCGTCCGCCGCCAGGGCCGAACTGCACGTGGATGATGTCGGCGCCCTTCTTGCGCTTGGTCTTTCGTTCGTCGGTCATCACGTGGAGATCACTCACCGGGGGCTCGGCTCCGGCGTCGACGCTCAATCAAGGGCGCCTGGACCTCGACGTCAATCCTGAGCCCGACGGAATCTTCCGAGACGCGAAATTCCGCTGACAATTTGCCCAGCGCACCAGGCGCTCGGCTCTCCGCCTCACGGACCGCCGTGCGGATGGCGCGCGTGCGGACGTGGATGTCGCGCGAGGCGAGGGCGACGTAGAACGCGCGCTCGGAATCGGTCCCCGTCAACGCGACGAGCAGGCTCGTGGACCCGTACCAGACGCGTCCATCGGTCTCGTTGCGCACTGCGCCTTCGCTCATGGCGTCGGCGCCATCGATGAGCGCGCGCCAGCGGCTCTCGACCGCGCGCACCTGCTCGCCGCCGCGCTGAAAGAGCGGTTGCTCCCGGCTCTTCCTGACACCGGGCCCCCGGCGCCCTTTCGAAGCAGCGTCTACCATTGATTTGAAATCGTGCCGAACCCGCACCAAGACGAGCAACTTTCGCGTTGCTCGAGACGTGCTTACGGGAGAGCGGCGGCCGGCAGACGCTCCGGCAGATCCGCGAGATCCGGCGGGTCAGCCGGCGGCTCTTACCTGCGGCGCGAGCGGAACGATGATCTGCTCGACCGTGATTCCGGCCGGCGATGACTCGATCCACGTTGCGTGCGCGATCGTCGGCACGCGGATGCTCGGACTGCCGGAGCTGCCGGAGCTGCCGGAGCTGGCGGCAGGCGGGTGCGCGGGGTCGGCCTCGGCTGTGCCGTCGGGCGCGTCGCCCACGCTGCCCACGTTGATGATGCGCACGTCGGCCACGGTTCGGTCGAACGGGACGTGGCTCATTCCGCAGACGATCACGTCGGCGGGATCGTCGCCGATGAGTGCAAGGATCTCCTCGTCGCTCATGTCGTGCGTGAGCGGCTCCGATGGATCCACCGGCGACCCGTGCACGAGGAGGAGCTCACGCCCGTCTTCGAGTGGGATGCGCGCGTGCGTGGGCGTCCGGCGAAGGCGACCGAGCACCAGCTCCCCGAGCTGCGCCTGTACGTCTCGCAGGCGAGCAAGGCGACCCTTCTCGTGCTCCGTCTGGGGCGACAGGTCATCCGGGTTCAGCGTTGCGAGCGCGCGGTCCGACACGCCCTGGACCATGATGGCCCCCGCAGCCGAGAGCCTGCGCCAGGTCTCGAGCGGCTCCGGTCCAGGAAATACGATGTCGCCTGCAACGAGCAGCTTCTGGAAGCTGCGCTTCTCGGCCGTCGCAAGGACGGCGCGGAGAGCATCGAGCTCACCATGAATGTCGGAGACGCAAAGGAACCGGAGCACCCTCTAACCCTAGCGCGGATGAGGCGCCTCCGGAGCGGATTCGCCATCCAGCGCCGTGCGCAAGCTCGACACCAGGGCCTTGACCTTGGCGATGCGGGCGTCTGGCGATGTTGCGTTCTCGATCTCGCGCACGATGGCGGTTCCGACGACCACGCCGTCGGCGCCGCGCGCTGCGAGCTTCGCCTTGTCCGGGCCGTCGATGCCGAAGCCGATCACCACGGGGAGCCCGGTTCGCGCGCGCACCTGGGACGCCCGGACCGCGGCCTCCGGAAGGGGCGCTGCGGCGTTGCCCGTGACGCCCGCGACCGAGACGTAGTACACGAACCCGGCGTCCGCGCCGTGCTGCGCCAGGCGGGCGACATGCGCGTCCGTGCTGGTGGGCGCGACCAGCGGCACCACGCGGAGGTCGTTCGCGCGGGCGGCGGCCATCAGCTCTTCACCGTGCCCGAATGGGAGGTCCACCACGAGGAGCGCGTCGATGCCGGCCTCCCTGGCCGCGAGCACCGCCTTGTCCGTGCCGCGTACGTAGAGCGGGTTGTAATAGCCGAAGAGCACCAGCGGTAGATCCTTGTAGGATGCACGTAATGCCGTCGCCACACGCAGGGTCATCGTCAGTCCTCCACCCGCGGCGATGGAGCGCTCGCTGGCGCGGGCGATCACCGGGCCGTCCGCCGTGGGATCGCTGAAGGGCGAGCCCAGCTCCAGGATGTCCGCGCCGGCATCCACGCATGCCTTTGCGAGCGCGAGGGACTCGGTCTCGTTCGGATCGCCGATGCAGAGGTAGGTGACGAGGAGCTTTCGCTTCGCCTCACGCGCGTGGGAGAACGCGCGCTCGATGCGGCCGTTCACGATGGGTCCTTCTCGGCGCGCTCATGCTCGCGGAGGTCGCGCTCGCGCAGGTAGGTCGCGAGATCCTTGTCGCCGCGCCCGCTGAGGCAGAACGCGAGCGTGACCGGGCGGCCGCGCTCCGCGGACAGGATGTCGGCGATGTCCTTCACGCGCGCGAACGCGTGCGCGGTCTCCAGCGCGGGAAGGATGCCCTCCGTGCGCGTGACGAGCGTGGCCGCGGTGATGGCCTCGTTGTCGGTGGCGGAGAGGTAGCGTGCGCGCGCGGAGTCCTTGAGGTGGGCGTGCTCGGGGCCCACGCCTGGGTAGTCGAGGCCCGCGCTGATCGAGTGCGCCTCCTGGACCTGGCCCTCGTCGTTCGAGAGGACGTAGGACAGAGAGCCGTGCAGGATGCCCTTGCGGCCTCGGGTGAGCGTGGCTGCATGCTTGTCCGTGTGCACGCCGTGGCCGGCGGCCTCCACGCCGAAGAGCGCGACGCTGTCGTCCTTCATGAAGGCCCGGAACATGCCGATCGCGTTCGAGCCGCCGCCGACGCACGCGATCACGCCATCTGGAAGCGCGCCCGTCGCCGCGAGCACCTGCGCGCGCGCCTCTTCGCCGATGACCGACTGAAAGCCCGCGACGAGCTCGGGGTAGGGGTGAGGTCCCGCAGCGGAGCCGATGCAGTAGTACGTGGTGCCGACGTTGGTGACCCAGTCACGGAGCGCCTCGTTCATGGCGTCCTTCAGCGTCTTCGAGCCGGACGTGACGGGGATGACGCGCGCACCGAGCATGGTCATGCGCGCCACGTTGGGCGCCTGACGTGCCACGTCCGACTCGCCCATGAAGACGTCGCATGGAAGGCCCAGGAGCGCTGCGGCCGTGGCAGTGGCGACGCCGTGCTGCCCTGCGCCGGTCTCCGCGATGATGCGAGCCTTGCCCATGCGCTTCGCGAGGAGCACCTGCCCGAGCGCGTTGTTGATCTTGTGCGCGCCCGTGTGACAGAGATCTTCTCGCTTCAGGAAGAGCCGCGCGATCTTGGTGTGATCCGCATTGAGCGCGCGTGCCAGCCTGTCCGCGCTGGAGAGCGGCGTGGGTCGACCCACGTAAGAAGCGAGGAGCTCGCGCCATTCAGCCTGGAATGCGGCGCTCGCGACCACGTCCTTCATGGCGACGGTGAGCTCGTCCAGGGCGAACATCAATGTCTCCGACACGAACCGCCCGCCGAACGCGCCGTAGTAACCTTCACGGCTATCTGGTTGCGGCACGGGCGGATCCTTGGTGGGCATGACGCACGCATTCTGGCACGCTCGCGCGCTGCACGAAAGCCGTGTAAACGGTGGAGCATGTCCGAAGAGAAGCTCCTCGCCGCCCGCGCAGAGTTCCCGTCGCTCGAATCGTGCACGCACCTCATCAGTCACTCCCTTGGCGCCATGCCGAAGGCCGCCCGCACGTACGCGAACCAGTTTCTGGACGAATGGGAGAACGACTCGATCACGGCGTGGGGCAAGTGGCTTCCGGCAGTGCGCTCGCTCGCGGACGTGGTGTCGGGTGTGCTTGGCGTCGAGAGCGGCTCCACGCTCATCTTGCCAAACGTCTCCACCATCCAGGCGGCCGTCGCGTCGTGCTTCACGTTCGACGACACGCAGAAGGGTCGCTTCGCAGGTCGCAACAAGATCGTCTACGACGAGCTGAACTTCTCCACCGTCCACTACGTGTGGCGCGAGCAGGAGCGACGTGGCGCGAAGGTCGTGGTCGTCCCGAGCAAGGACGGAATCCACGCACCCATCGACGCACTGCTCGACGCGATCGACGAAGAGACGCTGCTCGTCCCGATCAGCCATGTGCTCTTCCGTTCCAGTGGCGTCTACGACGTCGGGCGTGTGGTGGAGAAGGCGAAGAAGGTGGGCGCGCTCGTGCTGCTCGACTGCTACCAGTCTGCGGGGACCGTCCCGCTCGACCTTGGCAAGCTCGGCGTCGACATGGCGTGCGGCGGCTCGGTGAAGTGGGTCTGTGGAGGCCCAGGCGCCGCGTACCTCTACATCCGCAAGGATCTGTTGCCCGACCTCACGCCCATGTCCGCCGGGTGGTTCGCGCACGCGGAGCCATTCGCCTTCGACATGGGCCCCATGCGCTGGGCAGAGGATGTCTGGAAGCTCATCGGCGGCACCATGGCCATCCCTGCGATCTACACGGCGCGCGCGGGCTGGGAGACGGTGGCGCGCCTGGGTGTCGACAACATCCGCAAGAAGTCGCTCCGCCAGACGCGCATGCTCCGCGAGGAGCTGCTGAAGCGTGACTTCACGGTCAACACACCAGACCTTGACGTGCAGCGCGGCGGCACCATCTGCTTCGACTTCGAGGGCGCGGAGCTTGTCTCACGCGAGCTCAACGCGCGCCGCTTCTTCCACGACTTCCGTCCCCGCGCCGGCATCCGCGTGAGCCCGCACTTCTACACCACCGACGACGAGCTCCGAGCCTTCCTCGCCGCGCTGGACGAAGTCCGCAAGAACGGCCCCAAGCAAAGCGCCGCAGCGCGCTCCTACTAGCTCAACCCCCATCGAACGATGTGAACAGCGTCGGATCGGGCAGGAGCCGCCCGTCAGGCGAGGCTTTGGGCGAGCACCGCCCGGAACGTACTCCCGTACGTGAGGACGGAGCGCAGTCCAAAACGAAGCCTGGCGGGATGGATCCTGCCCGAGGCGCCGCTGTTCAGGATTTGGGCCAGACGGGGGAGCGGCGCTCGAAGAAGGAGTTCATGGCTTCGTTGTGCTCGGCGGACATCCAGGTGCCCATGAACTTCTCGCGCTCGATCTCGCGCGCCTCGGCTGGGGTGCGCTTCGTGTGCGTGAGGAGCTGCTTCATCTGCGCGACGGCCTCGGGGCCGCCTTGCTCGATCAGCGCGGCCCACTCGAGCGCGAGCGCGAGCGCCTCACCGGGCTTCGAGACCGCGTCGACGATGCCTAGCGCCTTCGCCTCCTCCGCGTGGATGTCCTCGGCCAGGAAGAGGAGCCGCGACGCAGTGCCGACCCCACACACGTTGATGAGACGCTCCGTGGTTCCCCACGCCGTGGTCACGCCCATGCGCACCTGACGGAACGAGATGATTCCGCTCGGGTCCAGGATCCGCACGTCGCACGCCATCGCGAGCTCCGCGCCGCCACCGATCGCGGCGCCCGGCATCGCGCAGACGATCGGCGCGCGCATCTCTTCCATGCGTCGGGTGAGCTGGTAGCCAAGGTCGGTGAAGATGCGGACCTCTTCTTCTTCGTCCGTCTCGCGCAGCTCGCGCAGGTCGCCGCCGGACACAAACGTGTCGCCGCTCCCCGTCAGGATGACCGCCCGCAGCGCGCGATCTTTGCCGAGCGCATGCACGCGCTGGCTGAGCGCCTGCAGCGTCTTGTAGTCGATCGCGTTCTTCGTCTTGGGCTGCTCGATCGTCCAGATCTCGACGCTGCCACGACGTTCAACCTTCAACACGGCGCCACCTCCATCTCAGGCCTTGACGCGCCGAGCCCTCTGTTCGGCAAGGATGTTCGGATCTTTGTCGCCGAACGTCGCCGTGCGACGGGCCTTCTTTCGCTGCTTGCGGCGGAGGACGAACTTCTCGGCGTGCTGGATGATTGCGCCTGCGACGTCGACGCCGCTCGTGCGTTCGATGCCCTCGAGGCCGGGAGAGCTGTTGATCTCCAGGATCTTCGGCCCGTCCTTGCCCTCGAGCATGTCGACGCCGCCGATCTCGAGGCCCATGACCTTCACTGCGGTGACCGCCGCGGCGATGTAGCTCTTCGGCAGATCCACGCGCACGCCGAGGCCACCGCGATGGAGGTTCGAGCGAAACTCGCCCTTCTTCGCCTGACGACGCATCGCCGCGATCACGCGACCGCCGACCACGATGGCGCGGTAGTCCTTGCCCTTCGACTCGGAGATGTACTCCTGCAGGATGATGTCCTGGCCCATGGCCCAGAGCGTCTCGAGCAGCGAGGTCGCCGCTTCGCGCGTCTCC
The DNA here is from genome assembly GCA_038230375.1 of Polyangiales bacterium. GTDB lineage: Bacteria > Myxococcota_A > Polyangia > Polyangiales > Polyangiaceae > JANXLV01. The sequence continues at coordinate 66,167 of JBBRNJ010000033.1, forward strand.
GCGATCATCGTGCCGATGCCTTGCGTGCCTTGCTGGAGCTTGATGATCGCGGGCGCGCCGCCGATGAACGAGAGCGCCTGATCGACCGAGTCCGGCGAGCGCGCGCAGACGGTCTTCGGTACGTCGAGATCCTTCTTCGTGAGGAGCTGGAAGGCGCGCAATTTGTCCCGCGACCGCGCAATGGCCACAGCAGTGTTGAGCACGGGCACGCCCATCAGATCGAACTGACGCACGACCGCGAGGCCGTAGTTCGTGATCGACGCACCGATGCGCGGGATGACCAGGTCAGCGCGCGGGATCGGATGGTCGCCAAGGAACATGTCGGGGCGCCCGCGCGACACGGCGAGGTTGAAGTCGAGCGGGTCCGCGACCGTCACTTCGTGTCCGCGGGCACGCGCGGCGAGCACGATGCGGCTCGTCGAATAGAGCATTGCGTTGCGAGAAAGGATGAGGAAGTGCACGGGCGCTCCAGCCATCGCATGCCTTTGGCCCGTACGCGAGTCCCGTCTTATAAATTCGTGATTCCGGAACGTTAGCGCCGGGCGACCTGCGACGCGACCTGAGACGCGACCTGCGCATTGGCCCGGCTCGATCCGGCCCGCGGCACGAGCGCGGCCAGCGCGATCAGGATGATCGCGAGGAGCCGGAGAGTCGTGTGAGCGCGGGCGGAGAGCATCGGGTTCATCACGGAACTTGCATTCTCCGTGCCTCCATTCGAATGTGGGGCCGCCGGGCTTTTTTTCAAGGGCGAGCGCATCGCGTCCCTCCGTCGACGACTCTCATGGGCCTGACGGCGGCGTCACTGGCGTGGCTGGGTGACCACAGTCCTGAGATGCGCTCTCGAGGCTCGTGTAGGTGTAGAGTGGAGCCCGTGACAGGCACCGACGAAGACTCCCTCACGGACCTGCCCCCGCTCGATGGTGGCGACGAGGACGAAGGTGTGCCCGAGCCCGAGGACTTCGAGGGGGACGACGTGAAGTCCGGCGAGGGCGATCTGGACGACACGACCGGGGAGCTCGATCCCGTGGAATTCCTGCCGGATTCGCTCGATGCCGCGGCCGACAACGCCATGGCCGACGCCGAGGAGAGCCGCGATCTCGATATCGGAGCCATCGAACTGCTCGGCGACGAGGGCGAGAGCCTCCTCACGGACAACGACGAGCCCGGCACCGACAACGAGCTGCTCGACATCGAGGAGAGCGAAGAGGGCGTTCGCGACGCTGGTGAAGAGGGCCCCGCACACGAGGACGACGGGCAGTCCCTGGGTGAGCTTCCGCCGATGGACGCGGACGAGGAGGGCGCGCTCGAGGACGAGGCATTCTTCGACGGCCTCGCGGACGAGATTGCGGCCCCGTGGGCGGACGACGCCTGGGAAAAGATTGCGGAGCATCGCGACTCGGAGGCCATCGCCCAGATCGCACGGCTCGCGCTCGAGGCCGGGCTCGAGGCGCTCTCCGTGAGCCCGGCTCCCGACCCCACGAAGCTCACCGCAGGCCTTTCGGGGATGGCGTCGGTGAGCGCGGTCGCGGAGCTTCCTGGGTTCCTGGCGTGCGCGCGCGCCAAGCCAGGGCAGGATGCATCCATCGTGTTTCTGTACGCGGAGGAGATGGGCGCGCGGACCATCGCGGAGCTCGGGACGCCGGAGGCGTTCGAGGTGAGTCGCCTGGCATACGACGCCGCGACGGGGATACTGTGGGTCGTCGGGGAGTTCGGGCTCGTGGGCCTCCGCAAGTCGGGCCGGTCCGCGTAGCGAATACTGGGACGAAACGGCGCGTTTTGGTAATGCAAAGCACGCCATGAGGATCGTTCAGAAGTACGGCGGTTCGTCGGTTGCCACGGTCGAGAAGCTCGGGCAAGTGGCAGACATGGTCGCCGCGGCGCGGCGGCGCGGGGACGACGTGGTGGTCGTCGTGAGCGCCATGGGGAAGACAACGGACGACCTGATCGCGCTCGCCAAGAAGGTCTCGCCGGAGCCGGCGCGGCGTGAGCTCGACATGCTGGTCTCGACTGGCGAGCGCGTGTCCATGGCCCTGCTCTCGATCGCGATGCATGCGCGCGGCATCGACTCCATCAGCTTCACGGGCAGCCAGTCCGGCATCATCACGAGCGACCGTCACTTCGACGCGCGCATACTGGAGGTGCGTCCGTACCGGATCGAGGACGAGCTCGATCGCGGCAAGGTCGTCATCGTCGCCGGCTACCAGGGCATGAGCTACAAGAAGGAGATCACGACGCTGGGACGCGGCGGCTCCGACACGACCGCGGTCGCGCTGGCAGCGGCGCTGGGCGCGGATCGCTGTGAGATCTACAGCGACGTGGACGGTGTCTACTCCGCGGACCCGCGCGTGGTCGCCGACGCGTCGCACCTGCCGGAGCTGCGCCTGGAGCTCTTGCAGGAGATGGCGGAGGCGGGCGCGAAGGTCCTGAACGCGCAGGCGGTGGAGTGGGCGCGGCGCTCGAAGATCGCGATCCATGCGCGCAAGACGGGCGACTCGGTCGGCGCGAATGGCCACCCCGAGAAGCAGACCGTGGCGCGCGAAGACGCGGATGCGCGCGCGCGTGCGGTCACGGGTCTCGGGCGCGTGGTCTGCGTTTCCGCGGCGGATGTGGGCGCGCTGGCGGCGCTGCTGACGGAGCTGCGCGTACCCGCCCTGGACGTGTCGGTAGACGATGGTGGACAGGCACGCGCGGTGCTCCCGCTGCTCAACGTTCCCGACTGGCCTCGCTGCGAGGCGGCGCTCGTCGCCGCGGGCGTGACCATGAGTGAGGAGCGCTCGTTCGTCAGCGTCGTCGGTGATGGGCTCTTGTCGGAAGGCAGGAGCTTGCCCATGTTCTTGCGGTCGTTGCGCGATGCGAACGTGATGGTGCACGCCGTGCGGGCGACGCCGCTGCGCCTGAGTGCGGTGGTGCCAACGAGCGCACAGAACGATGCGGAGCGGGCGCTGCACGCCGCGCTGGTCCGCGGTTAGGATCGGGCACGGGCACGGGCACGGGCACGAGCACGGGGCCTGCCGCTTTGCGCTTGGCCAGTGATCCGTGGCCCTGGCTCAGCGATCGGCAAACACCGCGATGGCTTTTCGGATGCCTCTTGCGTCCACGGGATGCGAGACGGGATCCGTCACCACGACCGTCGAGAGCGCCTTGATGTGGATGCGGGCCTCGCGGGCCAGCGGCTCGTCGTTCGTGACTTTTGCTCGCGCGAGGATGGTTCGCCATACGGCCAGCGCGGCGGGCATCTGACCGGCGGTCATGTACCAGAGACCCAGCCTGGCGAGGGCGCGCGGGTCTTCGCGTGCTGCGTCCTCGAGATCCTTCGCGGCGAGGTCGGCGAAGCCAAGGGACCAGCGCACACGGGCGCGGCCGATCTTCGCGTCGCTCGATGTTGGCAGGTGGGACAGGGCCACGGTGTAGACGCGCTCGGCCTCGCGAACGTCACCACGACGCTCTCGCAAGGCACCCAGTCCCACGTAGGCGGGCTCACAGCTGGGATCGAGCGTGAGCGCCTCGGTGTAGCGGCGGATGGCCACGTCGTCGTCGCTCTGTGCCTCGTGGGCTTGTGCCATCGCGACCAGATCGAGCGCCGCGGAGGCATGCGCGGCCCGCGGCAGGAGCACCACGCCCAGCAGCGCTCCACAACAGACCAGCGCACGAACGAAACCACGCACCCATGAAGTGTAGCGCAACTCGCCACTTCGGCCGCGCCTGCTCATGGTGAGGTCAGCGGAGCACCCCCGAAAGTGACGTATGCTTGGGGGGATGGATGTGGATGACATTCTCGTACCTGCGGTGATCGTGCCGGTCGCGATCGTAGTGGTGCTGCTCGTGGGAGTGGGCGTGGCGGTCTTCACCATCATGATGGGCAAGAAGAAGGGCCGTTCGCTCGATGCGTGGGCGCGGGGTGCCTATTCGATCTTCACGGGCGGCGACGACTCCGCGAGCTGGGCCCGAGAGCGCGCGCAGAACGCGTTCCGTGATTGGTATGGAGCACCAAGCGGCGGAATGGCGCAGAACGTGATCGAGGAGCTCATCAACGGGCAGACCGGCAACGAGGCGTGGGACAAGGTACGCGCGCTCGATCTGGTGCGGATGGCACTGGCTGCAGGATACATCGATCTAGATCAGTCGAAGGCGTACCAGGCGCGCATCGGCCAAGCACTGCAGCGCTCCCACCAGGGCTGGGAGCAGCTGGCGCAGGCGTTCGAGCAGGGAATGAGCGCGTGGCACCGCCGCCAGAACCAAACAAACCCGCAAGAGACCCAGCGGGTCCAGCGCCATCTCCCGATCCTGCGCGCGCAGATCTGGCCCACGATCCCGTGGAACACCGTCCTCGTAACCCCCGACTGACTATTCCGGCTTCGCTTTCTCCGCGAGATCGATCGCCGCATCGAGAGCAACCCCCACGACTCCATTCACCCCGCGAATGGAAGCATGCGTGGCGTTCACCACGGCGTCGTGGAACACGTGCACCGTCTTCGCAGGCACGGCGATCGGCGAGATCGCCTCGAGCACGGTGAACGGCCGCTTCGCCGTCTCCAGCTGGATGGTCTCCACTGCGCGCGAGCCGTGCTCCACGGCGTCCGTCAGCAGCTTGCGCACGCCGCGTACGAGTTTCAACGAGCTCATGGTGTCTCGGTCTCCGGGAGCGGGCGCCCGAGGAATTCCCGGATGGTCTCCCACACGCGATCGTGACACGGCAGCGCGACGTGCGAAAGGCCTGGAAGGTACTTCACGTTGTCCTGCGGCAGCGCCAGGTGCGCCTTCTCCGTGATCGTGTCGAAGCTGCCGCTGTGGACGGGCACCATCACGTCGCCAAACCACATCGCGAGCTGCGGATCCTCCGAGACGGACGCGCAGACGAGGAAATGCTCCACCTGCGGCAGGAGCGCCACCGGGTGCTTCTCGTCGCGCAGGGAGAAGCGGGGGAGCCGGCGTGCGCGATCCTTGTCCGTGACGTCGGCGTCGCCGAGATCCTTGATGCCATCGCTGCGCAGGTTCGCGATGTCGGCGATCAGATGCGTGTACGGATCGGGGATGGCCGCGAGGAGCCTGGTGAGGACGCGCCCGGCGCGCTCCATGGGTGCGCCACGGTGCGGCGTGCCCACGTAGATGGCGCGGCGCACGAGCGGAAGCCACGCGAGCGATTCCTCGGCGGCGATGTGACAGGCGCTGCGCGCGACCAGCCCTCCCATGCTGTAGCCAACGAGCAAGACCTCCGTCACCGGCACCGGATGCGCCGCCACGAGGTCCGTCAACAGGCGCGCAAACGCGGCGCCGTTCTGCGGGATCGGAAGTCCGCTGTTGTAGCGAACGTAGTACGGCGTGATGCCGAAGTCGCGCTGCATGCGCGCGCCGTAGTCCTCACAATCACCGGAGAAAAAAGCCTCCTCGGTGTTCATCAGGCCGTGCAGTAGCACGCACACGCGCGACGTCGCGTCGGGGTGAAGCGCGCGGAGCGACTCGGTGTCGAGTGGCACGCGCACGCCCTTGGACATCACGGCCATGTCGAACGCGAGCTCGTTGTCGGTGCGCGCAAGGTGGTCGCCGATGAGCCCGTTCACGATGCCGAGCGCGAACGAGAGCTTGGAGGTGCGAGGCGCGTCTTCGCTCACGTCAGTCTCCGGGGTTGAAGATGATCGGGTACACGACGATGACGGTGCCGCCCTCGGGCTCCGGAAACGTGAGCTTCGAGAACTCGCCAACCACGCACTGCACGACCGTGTTGTCTACGAGCGCAGTGCCCTCCGTTGGCTTTGCCGAGCTGACCCTGCCATCACGTTCGATGACGAATCGGACCTCCACCTTGCCGTTCAGGTTGCCGCTGCGTCGAAGGCCCGCCTCGTAGCAGGTGCGCATTCCGCTGAAATTCGCGCGTACGATCCTCTGGATGATCTCTGGCGGCAGTCGCCCGCCGCTGGTCGGAACGCCCGAGCCGGCGCGCGGGGGAGTCACCATCAAGGTCGCGTTCAACGCTGGCACGCGCTCGATCTTGCCGGCGACCTCCCAGTCGCGTTCAACCCGAAGGAGCTCATCGAGCGACGCAACGAGCGCAGAGAAGGGCACGTCATTGTCTGCGTACACGAACGCCTGATCGAACTTGTGATCTTGCGGGCCACGATGTTCGCCGTGCTCTCGCCACGCGGCCTGGGCCATTGCACCAAGGCTCGCGGGGCCGCCGAGCGAGACGCCGCCGTCGCCCTTGTCGGCTTTGTCGCGCTCTCGCCAGGACGCGACCGCGTTCGCGCGCGTGACCTCCACGACGAGGCCCACCGTGGGTCCCGTGCGGTCCATGCTCGGGGGGCCCGGCACGAACGCATCGACCGGCAGCATCGCTGTTGCGCCGTTCTTTTGCCGAACCACGAACGCGGCGTTCGGGTAGCCCGCGAAGGCGGCCGTCTGCAGGACGCTCTTCACGACCACCAGACCTTCGGTCGCGTCGAACGCGAGGAGCAGGACCCCTGGGAAATCCGCTCCCGGATGCGCGGTCTTCCACGACTCGCGCCGCGCCTTCAGGGCATTGAACATTCCGTCAACGCGCGTGAGTCGGCCCGTCTTCGCGATCGCCGCGCTGTCTCCGACGTCCTTGCTGTCGAGCCAGACGTGGTTGTTCTTCACGACGACGATGGCGCGCCCATCTGTCGGCATGGGCTGCGCGTGCTCGGCCGAGACCAGCGCTACATCCGCGAACGGACCTGTATTCGGCGCGCCAGAGGGCGCCTGGGAGGGCGATGCAGAACTGGACGACGGCCGTGGAGGCGCAGCCGTTGCCGCGCATCCGCACATGAGAAGGGAAAGAAGGAAGCCCCCGCGCTTCACGCGACCCCTCAGTAGTCCTGCGCCTGCGCGTCCTCGATCGCGTCGGAGCGGCGCGGACGCAGGTTGCAGGTAAGGATCTGCTTGCGAACGCGGACCGCGTCCGGAGTGACCTCGACGAGCTCGTCCGCGTCGATCCATTCCATCGCGGTCTCGATGGTGAGGATCTTCGGCACCGCCAGGGCGACGTTCTCGTCCTTGCCGTGGTTACGCACGTTGGAGAGCTTCTTCTCCTTGATCGCGTTCACGTCGGTGTCGTTCGGGCGGTTGTGCTCGCCCACGATCATGCCTTCGTAGACGTCCACGCCGGTGGAGAGGAAGAAGTTGCCGCGCGGCTGCAGGTGATGGAGCGCGTACGGCGACGTGACGCCCGCACGGTCTGCGACGATCGCGCCGGTCATGCGCTTGGCCATGGTGCCGCCCCACGGCTCCCAGCCGTCGAACAGCGTGTTGAGGAGGCCCGTGCCGCGCGTGGACGTGAGGAACTCGCCGCGGAAGCCAATGAGGCCACGGGACGGGATCCGGTACTCGAGGCGCGCACGCCCGTAGCCCGGGTTCGCCATCTTGACCATGCGGCCCTTGCGCTGCCCAAGGCGCTCCGTGACGACGCCAATGAACGACTCCGGCACATCCACGACGACAAGCTCGTACGGCTCCTCGACGACGCCGTCGTGCAAGCGCGTGATGACCTCGGGGTTGCCGAGCTGCATCTCGTAGCCTTCGCGGCGCATGGTCTCGACCAGGATGGCGAGCTGCAATTCACCGCGGCCGAGCACGACGAACGTGTCGGGCGACTCGCTCTCTTCGAACCGGAGCGCGAGGTTCTTGCGGACCTCACGCTGCAGGCGCTCCTTCAGCTGGCGGCTCGTGAGGTACTTGGACGTCTTGCACTTGCCCGCGAACGGGCTCGTGTTGACGCCGATCCGCATCTTGATGGTCGGCTGCTCGACGATGATGCGCGGCAACGCGCGCGTCTCCCAGCCCGGGTCCACGTCGGTGATGGTGTCACCCACGAAGATGTCGTCGAGCCCGGCGATGGCGACGATCTCGCCCGCGGCCGCTTCCTTGGTGGGGATGCGTGCGAGCCCCTCGAACGTCGCGAGCACCTTGATGGTGCCCTTGGTGACGGTGCCGTCCTTCACGATGCCGATGTTCTGGTTCTCACGAACGGTGCCGGCAACGACACGCCCGATGGCGAGACGACCGATGTACTCGTCGTGGTCCAGGTTGTTCACGATGATCTGGAGCGGCGCGGTCTTGTCGCCTGCCGGCGCCGGCACCTTCTCGATGATCATCTCGAACAGCGCGGAGAGATCCTTCGACTCTTCTTCCAGCGTCGCCTTTGCCTGACCAAGCTTGCCGACCGCATAGAGCACGGGGAAGTCGACCTGCTCGTCGTTCGCCTCGAGATCGCAGAACAGATCGAAGACCTCGTTCAGGACGTCCGCCGGGCGCGCGTCGCTGCGGTCGATCTTGTTGATGACCACGATGACGGGGAAGCCCAGGTCGAGACCCTTGCGGAGGACGAAGCGCGTCTGCGGCAACGGGCCTTCGGCCGCGTCGACGAGGAGGATGATGGCGTCGGCCATGAGCAGCGTGCGCTCGACCTCGCCGCCGAAGTCGGCGTGGCCTGGAGTGTCGACGACATTGATCTTGTAGGCGTTTCCGTCCTTGCTCTTCCAGCGGACGCTCGTGTTCTTGGCGAGGATCGTGATGCCACGCTCCTTCTCGAGCGCGTTCGAGTCCATCATGCGGTCGGCCGTGACCTCGTTCTCGCGGAACAGGCCGGATTGCTTGAGCATGTGGTCGACGAGGGTGGTCTTGCCATGGTCGACGTGGGCGACGATCGCCACGTTTCTGAGATTTCTGCCAGCGGGCGGGATAGACGGAGAAGCCATTTCGCCGCGGGCTACTAGCAGAAAACACGAACCATGCGAGCAGTGTTCACAAGAACCGTGCCGGCCGAGCCCACGCGCGGCGCCCAAAACCCACGGGTTCGGTTGACCTTCGGGCGGGTTCTCGTTACGGCTCGTCGTATGAGAATTGCCGCCAGATGGGCCGGATTTGCCGGGTTTTTGCTGTCCGGGCTGGGCGCATGCTCGTCGTCGTCCACGTCCAGCGCGACGTCCGGCTACACGTTTCTCGACGCAGACTCCTTCTGCAACTCTTACGTGACGAAGTGCGGGGGCTCCGGAACGGTCGGGAGCTGCCTCGAGACGGCCCGCGCGGTCCGCGTCAGCCAGTCCTGCGCGGACATGATGAAGAGCGCGTCCTGCGACGATCTGCTGGGCAAAGGCTCCAGCGGCACCGCGCTGAACGATCTCTGCTTCCCCTCGTGCAGCAAGACCAGCACCGCGACCTGCGAGTCCGACAACCAGGCCCTCGACAGCTGCGGGGGGGACGGCCGGCTCAAGGTCTTCGATTGCACGAAGTCGTGCGCGGCCACCGGCGCGACCTCTGGCTCACCAAACTTCAGTGGCACCTGCGGGACCGAATACAAGACGCAGACGAGCACCCAGCCGATCTGCTGGTGCGTGAAGTAGGACACACCTTGTGTCCGCTTCGCCGCGGGCTGTCACACGGCGCGCGGTAATTTTCAGGGTCTTCCTTCGGCACGGGGTTTGGTATGTGCGAGGTCGATGAAACGATCCTTCGCCCTTGTAGGTCTCCTCGTTGCCGCGGTCAGCTGCTTCCCCGGAGCCCGCGCGCCGGACGTCACCGCGACCCGCACGCTGGAGCTCGGTAAGGAGGGCGGTGGCAAGGCCCCGCACGCTCCGTTCGACGTCGTGTTCGCGACGCCGCGCGGCAACGTGGAGGACGTGAGCGAGGTCAGCGTGGTCTTCAACCGACCCATGCGCGCGCTGGAGCTCGCTGGCGAGGAGAGCGCGCCGCCGATCACGATCACGAATGGCGCTGGCCAGGCCCCGAAGGGCGCGTGGCGATGGATGGGCACGAGCGCGCTCATGTTCGCGCCGGAGAAGGCGCTGCCGCGCGCGACCACGTACGACGTCACGGTGAAGGAAGGCACGCGCGCGCTGGACGGCTCCCTGCTCGCGAAGCCCTACAAGTTCGACTTCGCGACGCCGCGCCCTCAGCTGGTTCGCATGGACCCCGGCGAGGGCGCCACACACCTCCTTCCGACGCAGACGTTCGACCTGCGCATGAACCAGCCCGTCGATCTGAAGGAGATCGATCGCACGGTCTCCATCACGGTGGACGCCGCCAACAAGCCCACCGACAAGACCGTTCCGTTCGTCGCGTCGTATCCGAAGGCGGACGTGCTCACGCTCGTGCGTCTGACGCCGAAGACCCGGCTTCCGCTGGACTCTGCGATCGGTATTCACGTCGACGCGAGCCTCCACGGGACAGAGGGCCCGCTGCCGATCGGCGGCTCCGTCGACAAGATGATGCGCACGTACGGTCCCCTGACCGCGAACGGCGTCGAGTGCTACGCGAGCACGCCGGACAAGAAGTGCGCGGCACGCGGGAGCTTCTCGATCCCGTTCTCGAACCGCGTGGGCCAGAAGGACGCCATCGCCCATCTGCGGATCGATCCGCCGGTGAAGGTTGATTTCCAGAAGTCCGAAAATGACTACAAAACGTCGTGGATGAGCCTGCCGGCGCGCTTCCGCCCGGCCTCCACGTACCGCGTCACGGTGACCGCCGGATTGAAGGACGAGTACGGACAGGTGCTCGCAAAGGACGCCACGTTCACCGTGCACACGGGCGACGAGTGGCCGAACGTCCAGATCGGCGTCTCCGGCAGCACGTTCGAGGCCGCGGGCGCGAAGCCCGTGCCGCTCGCGTCGATCAACACGCCCAGCTACGACCTCATGACCGGCGAGATCGGCGAAGAGGACGTGGTCCGCATGATGACGGCGAGCTCCTACGGCACGCCGTCGCAGTGGACCGTCGCCACGAGCGTCCCGAAGATCAAGATCGAGACCGTGCGCCCGCAGTCGGCGAAGAACGCGTTCGAGGTGAAGCGGGTCGCCGTCGACAAGACCCTGAAGAGCGGCAAGGGCGTCGCCCTTCTGGGTGTTCGCTACGAGCGCGGCGGGCGCACGCAGTCCGACGTGCGGGTGCTCGGCGTCACCGACCTTGGCATCAGCGCGAAGGAGAGCCGCTTCGGCAGCATGATCTGGGTCACCCGCCTCTCCGACGCGAAGCCCGTCAATGGCGCCAGCGTCCGCATCCGCGACAAGGACGGCAGCGTGAAGTTCAGCGGCACGACGAACGCCGACGGGCTGGTGAACGTGCCCGCGGACAAGTACAGCCCAGGCAACTCGCAGTGGGACGGCGACGGCTCGTTCATCTTCGCGTCGCTCGGCGACGACATGGCATTCCGGGGCGCAAGCGAGCGGCTCGACAGCTGGCGCTACCAGCCCGGCTCCGGGATCGACATGAGCGGACGCATCGCGCCCGTGGGCATGATGTTCACGGATCGAGGCATTTACAAGCTCGGCGAGACCATCCACGCGAAGAGCTTGTTCCGCATGCGCGAGCCAAAGGGCACGAGCTCACTCAAGGGCTCCGCCGTGAAGGTCACCGCGGCCGACTCCAACGGCACCGAGTTCTTCTCGAAGGAAGCGGCGCTCGGCGACTTTGGCGAGCTCGCGTTCGACGTGCCGATCCCCGCCGACGCGCGGCTGGGCGTGTTCAACCTGCGCGCGCAGGTGGAGAAGAAGAACGTGCTCGGCGACGAGTCGCAGGGCACCGCGTACGCGTCCGTGCAGGTCGCGGCCTACAAGCCCGCGGAGTTCAAGACCACCGTCGAGACCGACAAGACGTCCTACGTGCACGGCGACAAGGCCGGCTTCACGATGCGCGGCGACTATCTCTTCGGCGCTCCCATGGGCGGCGCGCACGTCCGCTACACGGTGACACGGCAGGTGACTGCGTTCGCACCGGCGAACACCGAGGGCTTCTCCACCGACGACGACGTGTACGCCTGGGGCCTGCCCGAGCGCACGCAGCGCGGCGGGGCCTCGCAGTCCGGGCAGGGCGATCTGGACGGCAAGGGCTCGCTCGCTGCGGACACCCTGATCTCCGGCGCACCCACCACGAGCCCGGAGCTCCTGTCCGTGGAGGCCGAAGTCGAGGACGTGTCGCGCCAGACCATCGCGGGTCGCACGAGCGTCGTCGTTCACCCCGCGAGCGTGTATGCCGCGCTGAAGAGCGGCGACGACTTCTTCGTGGATGCGTCGAAGCCGCTTCCGTTCCAGGTCCTGGCCGTGGAGCCGGGCGGAAAGCGCCGCGTGGGCGAGTCCGTGCACGTGGAGCTGCTGCGTCGCTCATGGAAGACCGTCACGGAGGCGAACGACGAGGACGTCGGTCACTATGTCTCCAAGCCCGTCGACGAGAAGGTGGGCGCCTGCGACGTGAAGAGCGACAAGGACGCCGTGTCCTGCCCGCTCACCGCGCCCGGTGCCGGCTACTTCATCATCCGCGCGACCGTGAAGGACGCGAAGGGCAACATGGCGGCCGCATCTTCGTCGGTCTACGCAGTGGGCAGCGCGGACGCCATCGCGTGGGCCATGAGCGACGTCTCCACGCTGGAGCTGGTCACTGACAAGAAGTCATACGAGTCAGGGCAGACCGCGAAGATCCTCATCAAGAGCCCGTTCAAGGCTGCACATGCGGTGATCACGCTGGAGCGCGCGGGCATCTACAAGACGTGGCAGAAGGACGTCACCGGCCCCATGCCCGTCGTCGAGGTCCCGCTCACGGAGGACCTGCGTCCGAACGTGTTCGTGTCTGTCGAGCTGCTCCGCGGTCGCACCGAGCCGGCGCCTGCGCGCGGCATAGACCAGGGGCGTCCTCAATTCCGTGTAGGATACACTGAACTGAAGATCAACCCCGAGGCGCGCCGTCTCGCCGTCTCCGTCACGCCCACGAAGAAGAACTCCGGGCCAGGCGAGCAGGTGGAGGCTGACCTTCTGGTGAAGGATCGCGCTGGAAAAGGCGTGAAGACAGACGTCACGTTCTACGCCGTAGACGAGGGCGTGCTCATGCTCACGGGCTACACCACGCCCGATCCGCTGCCCACGTTCATGGCAGCACGTCCGCTCGCGGTCCTCGCGCTCGAGTCGCGTGACGGTCTGGCGCGCATCCTCAAGGTCGGCGGGTTCTCCGGCGACGACAAGGGCGGCGATGGTGGCGGCAGCGGGCCCACCACCTCGCGCGAGGACTTCCGCTCCACCGCGGCGTTCCTCCCCAGCGTGCGCACGGGCGCCGACGGCAAGGCCCACGTGTCGTTCAAGCTGCCCGACAGCCTCACCACGTATCGGCTCATGGCGGTTGCTGCCGCAGAGGATGATCGCTTTGGGTTCGGCGACGCGCAGGTGGTGACGAGCCGCCCTCTGATGGCGCGTCCCGCGCTCCCGCGCTTCCTGCGTACGGGTGACAGCATGGACGCCGGCGTGATCATCTCCACGAAGAACCTGCCCGAAGGCGACGTGACCGTCGCGATCAAGGCAGAGGGCGCCACGCTCACGTCCGAGCCGACGAGGGTCGTGCACGTCCCCGCGAACGGAAACGTGGAGGTGCGCTTCGCGATCAAGGCGCCCACCACTGGCAACATGAAGCTGCAGTTCTCCGCGAGCGGCATGGGCCAGAAGGACGACGTCACCGTTACACGTGCGGTGAAGATCCCGATGGTCGCAGAGGCCGTCGCGCTGTACGGCGACACGAAGGAGGCGACGGGCGAGCAGCTCGGGAACCTGGCCAGCGTGCGCCCGGACTACGGCGGCCTGGAGGTGAAGCTCAGCTCCTCCGCGCTCGTCGGCCTGGACAGCGGTGTGCAGTCGCTCATCGAGTACCCGTACGGCTGCGCGGAGCAGCTGACGAGCCGCATCGTCCCGCTCGTCGCGCTCAGCGGCATCGCGAACGACTACGGCATCAAGCTGCCAGAGGATCTGAAGCCCGTCATCGAGAAGGCGCTGCGCAAGGTGATCCTCGATCAGCAAGAGGGCGGCGGGTTCGGCTACTGGCCCGACTCCCAGCACCCGAGCGTGTGGCTCACGGCGTACGTGCTCTGGGGTCTCTACCTTGCGGAGCAAGGCGGCTATCACATCCCGGAGGAGGTGATCCCGCGCGCGCTCTCCTACCTGCGCGCGAACCTCGCGCAGATGGAGCGCGATGACATCTCGCGCGTGTCCGGCGCGTTCGTGGTGGACGTCCTGGCCATGCTCGGCAAGCCCGACGCGGGCTACATGTCGCGCCTCTACGACAGCCGCGACAAGCTGCCGATCTTCGCAAAGGCCTGGCTCGCGCACGCGATCGCCATCTCCGCGCAGAAGACGGGCGAGAGCCACGCATCCTGGGAGCCGCGCACGAAGGAGCTGCTTCGCACCTTCGAGCAGAACCTCCGCGTCACGCCGACCGGCGCGATCGTCACGGAGAACGTCGGCGACAAGTACGCCGTGGTGCTCGACTCCGACGCGCGCACCACAGGCCTGGTCATCCGCGCCATCACGGCGATCGACAAGGAGCACGTGCTCCTGCCGCGCCTGGTGAAGGGCCTGCTTGCCGAACGCAAGGGCGGCACGTGGCGCACGACGCAGGAGACAGCGTGGGCGCTGGTCTCCATGGGCGAGTACGCAAAGGCCGTGGAGAACGAGGCGCCCAACTTCAAGGCGCGCGTGTTCTTCGCCGGAAAAGAGGCGTTCGAGGCGGAGTTTCGCGCGAAGACGGTGCACAGCGAGACCACCAAGATCCCCATGAAGGACCTCCTGTCGGGCGGTACGGGCGGTGGCACCCTGGCGTTCGACAAGGACGGCCCGGGTCGGCTCTTCTACGAGGCGCGTCTCCGCTACTCGAAGACAGAGCTCCCGAAGGAGGGCCTGGACCGCGGCTTCTTCGTGAAGAAGTACATGCGCAGCGTGAAGCCCGAGGGGCTCTTCGATGCAATGCGTACGCTCCCGCACGACACCATGGTCTCCGCGCAGGCAGGTGACATGGTCCTGGTGGACCTCATCGTGGTGACCGCGGATCCGCGAGAGCAGGTCGTCATCGACGATCCGCTTCCTGCGGGCCTGGAGCCGGTGCAGACGAACCTGGCGACCACGGCGCGCTCGCTCAACGTCACGGAATCGGGCGGCGACGGCGACCAGTCCGACCAGGACAAGACCACCGACGACGAGATCGCGAACGGTCGTGGCTTTGGCTACGCCTGGTATCACCGCGAGTTCGACGACGACAAGGTGCTCACGTTCGTCGATCACATGGCGGCGGGCATGTACCACTACCGGTACCTCGCTCGCGCCACCACGGTGGGCACGTTCTCCATGCCACCCACGAAGGCCGAGTGCATGTACGAGCCCGAGACCTTCGGTCGCACCGGCGGCACGGCCTACGAGGTGAAGTCCAAGTGAAGGTGCGCGCGCAGAAGGTCTGGATGCGTCTGCGGAGGGGCATGTCGTCGCTCGGGCTGCGCCACCTGCGCATCCTGGTCGCGGCGCTGCTCCTTCCGTGGGTGCTCCTCTCGCTCTGCGCGCTCTTCCTGCCGTTGCCTGCGGCGCTCAAGAAAGATGCAACCTACACGGAATCGCGGCGCTTCCTGGACCGCGACGGGCGCGTGCTTCGGGAGGCGCGGGCCGGCGACTCCACGCATGCGCGCTGGGTCACGCTCGACGAGGCGGGGCCGAACGTGAGGCGCGCCGTCGTGGCTGCGGAAGACGCGCGCTTCTATCAGCACCCGGGCGTGGACCCGCTCTCTGTCGTGCGGGCGGCGGGCTCTGCGATCATGCATCGGCGGATCGTGTCCGGGGCGTCCACGCTGACGATGCAGCTCGCGCGCAACGTGGAGCCGCACCGGCGCGATCTGCCTGGCAAGCTCTACGAGATGGCGAGCGCGATGCGCATCGAGGGAACGCTCAGCAAGGACGAGATCCTGGAGCAGTACCTGAACCGTGCGCCGTTCGGTGTTGGCATCCGCGGTGTGTCCGCGGCGAGTCATCGCTACTTCGACAAGCCGCCCGCGGAGCTCTCGTTGGCGGAGGCGGCGACGCTTGCGTCCATTCCTCGCGGGCCCGCGGTCTACAGCATAGAGAAGCATCCGGAGCGCGTGCTGCGCCGCCGTGACCGCGTGCTCTCGCGCATGCAGGCGCAGGGCCTCATCACGGACGCGGAGCGCGTGCGCGCGCAGGCGGAGCCGCTCACGCCGCAGCTGGGTCGCCCGCAGTCCGGTGCGCCCCATTTCACGATCGCCCTGGAAAATGGCGCGTTCGGCCCACTGCCCGGCCAGTCACACGCGCTCGAGACGACCATCGATCGCGATCTCCAGCGCGAGACGGAGAACGTCGTCCGTGAGGCGCTCCGTCCGCTGGCGAAGAAGGAAGTGACAGCGGCAAGCGTGGTGGTCCTGGACAATGCCACCGGCGACATCCTGGCCTACGTGGGCTCGCCCGAGTGGAGCGATCCCCACGGCGGACAGAACGACGGCGTGCGTGCGCAGCGTCAGCCCGGCTCCACGCTGAAGCCGTTCGTCTACGGGCTCTTGATGGAGCGTCGTGATGCGTCGCCCGCGACGGTGCTTCCGGACACCGAACTGCACCTTGCGGACACGAGTGGCACCTACGCCCCCAACAACTATGACGGCCGCTTCCACGGTCCGGTGCGCATGCGCGAGGCGCTCGGGAACTCGTACAACGTGCCTGCCGTTCTCGCGGCCCATCAGGTGGGCCCCGGACCGGTGGTGGAGAGACTACGCGCCGTCGGGTTGACCACGCTCACTGCGCCGGCCGAGCACTATGGTGATGCGATCGCGCTGGGCGACGGCGAGGTGCGACTGCTCGATCTCACGAACGCGTACGCAACGATCGCCCGCGGTGGCATGAGCCTGCCGGTGCGCGCGCTGCGCACCACGCCGGTGCCTCTGGGCGAGCGCGTGTTGCCGTCGTGGGAGGCGTCGCTGCTTACGGATATGCTCTCGGATCGGACCGCGCGTATTGCGTCGTTCGGCGAGGCGAACGTCCTCGAGCTGGCGTTCCCCGTGGCCGCGAAGACCGGTACGTCGAAGGGCTTCCGCGACAACTGGACCATCGGCTACACGAAAGAGCTCACTGTCGGTGTCTGGGTGGGAAACTTCGACGGCTCTCCGATGCACGGTACCAGCGGCATCACTGGCGCAGGCCCGATCTTCCAGGGCGTCATGACGGCGGCGATGCGGCACCGCGACCCCGCACCGTTCGTCCCCGACGCGGAGACCGAGGAGATCGAGGTATGTCCGCTCTCCGGCAAGCGCGCCGGCCCGCACTGTCATCACCACGTACGCGAGCGCGTCCGTCGCGGTACGGACGTGGGCAGCTGCGACATGCACGACGAGATCGCGATCGACAAGCGCAACGGCCTTCGCGCGACGCCCGGCTGCGATCCCCGCTTCGTCGAGCGGCGCGAGATGCTCTTGCTCCCGGACGAGTACCGGTCATGGGCGAAGGGCGCCGGCATCGAGCTCGCACCCGATTCGACCTCACCGCTCTGCGGGGGCTCCGTGGCGACTGTGGCTTTCGGCTCCGACAGTGGTCCGAGGATCCAGTATCCGGTCGACGGCTCGCGCTTTGCGATCGAGCGGGGACGCTCGCGAGAGGCGCAGATGCTGCCGATCACCGTGGAATCAAGCGCGAAGACGCGCGTGCTCGTGGACGGACACGCGCTACCCGAGGTGGGCTCGCGCGTGTTCTGGAGTCTCTCGCCGGGCGATCACGAGATTGTCGCGGAGACGACCCTGGGCATCAGAAGCCCCGCCGTGCGCGTACGCGTGGACTGAGAGGAGCTAGCGATCCAGTCCGAGCCGCGAGCGCGCTTCGGAGTACGGATCGGACACGCTGAAGACCAGGAGCTCGCGTGCCTCGACGGTGCGAGCCACCCAGGCCGCGCGCTCCTCCGCGCCCGATGGCGCCTTGTCGATACCGGTGGTCCACGCGATCGCCTCGACGGCGGCCGTGGGATCGCCGATGGCGAGGAGCGCGGCGCGGTTCGACCACGCCACCGCCGCAGCGCCGACCTGCAGGGACTGCTGGCCAAGGTTCGCGGCCAGCTCGAGCGCCAGCGTGCCGAGCTGCGGATCCGGCACCCTGGGCATCACGGGCTGGAGCCGGCGCAGCGCTGCATCGAGCGCCTGCGCGTTCACGCCCGGCGGCTTCCACCCCGGGTTGAATGCCGAGAGCCACGCAAGGAGCAGCACGGCCATCTCTTGCGAGGGGACGCGGACGAGCGACGAAGCGCGCGACTGCACGGACTTGAGAGCACGCGAGAGAAGGAAGGCCTTTGCGCGATCGTTCTGCGCGGAAAGCAGAGGCTCCCCGATCACGATCATCGGAGGGTTCGAGCCGCAAGGCACGCACACGCGACCCAGGGCGGGGGATACGAGCACGTTGAGGCCGTTGATGCCCATCGTCGAGGCGATGGCGCTGGCCATGGTGCTGACGGGGTTGCCCTGCGGCAGCGTGTTGGCCTTGAGCGCTCGCAGGTCCACGGGGGCGGCAAGATCGAGCGCATCGCCCGCTTGCGCCAAAATGGAGCGAAGGCCAGCGCCGAGGACCTCGGGCGCGAGCAGGTCGTCCAGGCGCGGATCGAACGCGCGCATCTCCGCGCCTCGAAGGCGAGCGCTGTTGCCCTCGAGCGCCGCGAGCGTCGCGGCGACAACGTTGGCCGCGTCCTTCTTTCCGCGCAGCTCGTAGGCCGTTGCCAGGATCTGAAACAGGGACGTCACCAGGCGCCCGCCCGCAAAGGCACGACGCGCGTCGCCAGCGGCGCGATCGAGGAGGATATGCATGGCGGGGATCTGCTTCTGGCGTGAGTAGAACTCGGCCAGCGCACGCAGCGCGGTGACGGAGGTGGGGAACTCCTTGCGGGCTCCCTCGAGCACCTGCTCGGCCTTGCGGAGCTCCTTACCGACGTTCTCGTGCAGCTCGGCAAGCGCGATGAGGCGAGAGAGCCGCGTGTCCTCGTCGTCGGCAAGGCCGATGAGCTCCTGCATCACCTCTGCGGCGTGCGGGGCGTCGTTCTTCTGGCGGTACACGTCCACCAGGCGTTCGAGCGTGGCCTTGTCCTTCGGTGCGCGCTTCAGGACCTCCTTCAGCGCGACCTCTGCACGGGCCAGGTTCGGCGCGTGCTTGCTGTAGAGGACGCCGAGGCGCTCGTAGATCGCGCGCTGCTCGTCGGGCGTGGGCAAGAGGCGCGCAAGACGAACCCACGACTGCTCTGCCTCGGTCCAGTTCTTCGTCTTCTCGCAGAGGTCGGCGTAGGCCGAGAGCGCCGTGGTGTGGTCGGGGCGTGCTTCCAGCGCCTGACGCAGCGATGCTGCGGCGGGCTCCAGGTCGCCGATCTCGGCAAGGGCGCGCGCGCGGTCGACCTCCAGGGTCACGCGCTCGTCGGGATCCGTCGCCCGCTCGAGGCGTGCAGACAGCAGTGTCGCGAGCTCTGCGTCGTTGTGACGAGCGGCGTACTTCGCCGAGAGGCGCGTGAACACGTCCTCGTAGGCGACGTCGATGCGAGCGGCTGCCTCGAGCGCCGCGATACCGCGATCTTCCTCGGAGACCACGTCGAGCCAGAGCTTGGCGGCGTCGTACCAAGCGAGCAGCTGGTGGGTCGTGACGGTGCTGGTGCGCGCGAGCGACTCGCAGGCCTCGGCGGAGCCACGCGGGTCCTGGGCACGCTCGCGCGCGTCGGCCAGGAGGCCCCACGTCACACAATCGCCGGCGTCCTCGGTCGCGGCGCGCTCCAGCAGGTCACGGGCGACCTGCTCGCGATTGAGCTCCAGCGCGGCCTCACTGCCGCGACGGCAGAGCGCGGCGACCTCGCCCGCGCGCCCAGTGCGCTCGGAGAGGAGCACGGCCGTGTCCAGGATCGCTTGCGTGCTGTGCGTGACGCGCGCGTGTGCGTTCTTCGCGCGGACGGACCACAGCGGCGGCTCTGGTTGCTGCGCGGCGAGCTCCACGAGCGGGCGCGTGCCCTCGAAGTCCACCATGCCGCCGCGGAGCTTCAGCCGCGCTGCGAGCTGAGCGTGCGCCGCGCACTCGCCACCCGGCTTGCCACCAAGCGCGTACGCGATCTTTTCGGCGATGGGCTCGAGCTCCGCGTCCGAGCCCTGGCCAAGGTAGAAATGTTCGAGCGCGCGGAGGGCCGGCATGTGGAGCGGCTCGCGGTCGAGTATCGCCTTGAACCCTGCATCGCGTGTGTCGCCTTGCTGCCGAAGCTGGAGATGCTCAATATCGGCGAGGCGCTCGGATGCCTCGCGGCGCCCGCGCACGTC
>JBBRNJ010000034.1:0-86173 GCA_038230375.1 Polyangiales bacterium
ACCTCCACGCGGACCTCCGCGGACGTCGCGCCCAGGTCCTGGACATAGGGACCCTTCACGAAGCTCGATCCGGCAGCTCGGGCGCTGCGGGGCAACGCGAGGGCGCCAAGGCCGAAAGCAAGGGCCAGGAGAGCCAAGCAAGCGGACTTCGAAGCGTTTCCGGGGGTCATGGCGCGAAATTCAACGAGGCCTGAATTGACCCGCCGTCAACGTCAGTCTACCGTTTTAGAGCACGGAAAGGGGGCGGCCGAAAGCCGCGACGCAACTGAAGCTCTAGATGTCACAGCCGCTGCTCGCTCCGCCCGTCACTCCCCATCCGGATGAAGACGGCATGCCGATGCGCTTCGGCAAGTACACCCTCCTTCGCAAACTGGCGAAGGGTGGGATGGCGGAGCTGTTCCTCGCGATCCAGCGGAGCGTCGCCGGCTTCGAGAAGCTGATCGTCATCAAGCGCATCCTGCCGGAGATGAACCAGGATCGCGCGTTCATCGAGATGCTCCTCCACGAGGCGCGCATCGCGGCCACGCTCTCGCACCCGAACATCGTCCAGATCTTCGACGTGGGCGAGGTGAACGGCGTCTACTTCATTGCGATGGAGCACGTCCACGGAGAGGACCTCCGTTCGATGGTGCGCCAGATGAAGCGGCGCAACGTCCTCGAGTTCCCCATGGAGCACGCGCTCGCGATCACCCTGGGCATGTGCGCCGGCCTCTCGTACGCGCACGAACGGCGCGAGCTCGACGGCACCGCGCTCAACATCGTCCACCGTGACATCTCACCGCAGAACGTGGTCGTCACGTTCTCCGGCGACGTGAAGATCGTCGACTTCGGCATTGCCAAGAGCGACAACAAGACCGGCGAGTCCACGAAGAGCGGCAAGCTCAAAGGCAAGGTCCCGTACATGTCGCCCGAGCAAGCTCGCGGCGAGCACGTGGACTGGCGGTCGGACATCTTCTCCACCGGCGTCATGCTGTTCGAGCTGACCACCGGCAAGCGCCTCTTCAAGAGCGCGAGCGAGTACGAGACCCTCAAGATGATCTGCGAGGAGGAGTACCCACGCCCCTCGCGCGTGCGACCCGGCTACCCGCCGGAGCTCGAGCGAATCGTGATGAAGGCGCTCCTGAAGGATCGCGAGGAGCGCTACCAGAGCGCGCGCGAGATGCAGAGCGACCTCGAGGCGTTCATCCGCCACGAGCGCATCGCCGTCAGCAACATCGCGCTCCACGAGTTCATGCAGAGCCTGTTCGAGGAGAAGCTCGCCGCGCAGAAAGAGGCGCTCCTCCAGGGCAAACAGCTCGCCGACATCATCGAGCTGAACCGCGTCGCAGAGACCACGATGGAGTTCGAGGGGGCGATGTCGCGCCTGGCCGCGGCGAACCTTGCGACCGACTCGCAGCGGCTCGCGTCCCAGAGCATGCCCGCAGCCGCACACACGGTGACGAACTTCTCGCCGGCGCCGCGCACCAACGTAGGCATGTTCGTGGCGCTCACGCTGATCGGCATCCTGGGCGTGGGTGGGCTCTCCGGCGTCCTCATCTGGAAGAAGCAGCACACGACCACTGCCTCGTCACCAGCGCCCATGCCCGCGGCCATGTCGCAGGGCGCGCTCGAGGTGGTCACGGATCCGCCCGGCGCTGCGATCTGGGTGAACGGAGACCTTCGCAAGGAAGTGACTCCATCGAGCGTCCCGCTCCCCATCGGCTCGAACATCGACGTGAAGGTCACGATGGACGGGTTCGAGCAGCAGAAGACCACGGTCGTCCTGACGGACGCGCGCCCGCGCGACTCCGTGCAGTTCACGCTGCGCAAGGGCTCTGTCGTCGTCGACGTTGCCGTGAAGCCGGACGACGCGCACGTGACCATGACCATGGATGGCAAGCCGTTCAACATGACGATCGACGGCGTCGCGTCCGGCATCGAGCACAAGGTCGTCGTCACCGCGCCCGGCTACCTCGAGCAGACCTTCGTGTTCCTGGGTGAGCCCATGGAGAAGAAGCACCTCGACGTGGTCCTCGCGAAGGCGATGGTCTTCCCGAGCGGCAAGGGCGGCAGAGATCCGGTGTCCGTGAGCAGCGCGCCCGTCATTTCGCTCGCGCCCACGGGCGATCGCCCCGAGCGCCCTGCGCCCACACCGCAGGGCAACGGCAAGCTGAATGTGGGTGCATCCGGCGGCTGGTGCAACGTCACCGTCGACGGCGTGCCGCGCGGCGCAACACCCGTTGCCGGACTCGAGATCGCCAGCGGCTCGCATCGCGTGACGTGCACGCCCGAAGGCGGAAAGCCGCAGAGCGCGCAGGTCAACGTTCCGGTCGACGGCACGGCGCGCTACAAGTTCACCCTCTGACATGCGCTCCAAGAATTCGACTCGTGTCGTCCTCGCAGCCATGGTCGCGCTCGTCGCGGCGGTCGGTGTTGCATGCGGGTCCTTCAGCGGTCAGGACGCGCAGGGCAACAACGCCACAGACGGAAGCGCGGAGGCTGCTGCGCCGGTCGACGCTGCGCCGGTCGATGCCGGCGGCAATGCGCTGGATGGCTCGAAAGCACCCGGCGTGGACGGCGGAGGTGATGGGTCTTGCACGAACGGTCAGCCCGTCTTCGATGACGACCTGAACACCGGATTGAACTGGACCGCATCGCCAAGCTTCGGTTGCGTGGTACCCCCCAACTACAACAGCGCTGGCGTCCTCATCGAATGTAGTGCCGCCGCGGAGAGCTACAACACACTCACGACCAACACCGGCCTTCCGCCAGGTGCTGCCGTCGTCAGGCTCGCCTTCACGCTCCAGGACGTCGCGCAGGATGGCGGTGCTCCGCTATACGCGTTTGCCCAGCTGATCGACGCTCTGGGTGCGACGGCCAACCTCACGTTCACCTACGACCCGGCCACCCAGATGGTCGTGTCCAGCTCCAACGGGACCTTCTACGGCAGCTGGAGCAAGATCGCTACGGGCACCCCCCACGTCCTCGAGGTCTCGTTGCCCCCGAGCCACGATGGCGGCGCCGCCTTGATGGGCCAGCAGACACTCGATGGCAAGTCTGGAAACACCATCCAGATGCCCATCCGCATGCAGGGGCCTCTCCAGATCGGTACGTATCTCAGAGCCGACGGGGGCGCGAAGGCTCTCTACCAACACGTCGACATCTGGTCCTGCCCTTAGGTTCTCTACCTGACCAGCGCCTCGCTCGGCGCGCTCATGTTGCCGGCTAGATCGACCGCGCGCACGCCGAGCTTCCGCGTGGGATAGGGCGTCTTCGCGTCCATCCCGCTGGGCGCGAGGTTCGACGTGCTCTCCTCCGTGCTCCCCAGTGAGATCTTCAGCGTGGGCCCCAGCTCGTCGGCGGTCGCGTAGAGGAGCGGCGGCGTCGTGTAGTCGATCGCGGCGCCCGGCTGCGCGAGCCAGATCGCGAACCGTACCGCGCCGTCGCTCGTCATGTCGTCCATGGCTCGCGCCGCTTCGAGCAAGATGAGCGGCGAGCCGCACTCCAACTCGACAACGACCGCTCCGCCAATGCCATGCGCGCGTCTGACCCAGCGCGCAGACGTGAGCCCTGCCCACGTGGGCGCCAGCCTGTCCGGTTCTCCCCCGACCCTGAAGAGCGCGATCACCAGCGGCGCGACACGCGCGGAGTGCTCGACGGCACGCACCTCGTACAGGCCCACCACCAGGGGCGATGCAGGCCGCAGCACCTCTGTCGCGAACGCGCCACTCTCCGAGTGCGTCACGGTGAACGGGATGGATCGCGGAGGCTGCCCGTTGGCAGGTGCTGCGCGCAGCTCCAGGTCCATGGTGACGCCGCTGCACGCATCGCGCGCGCCGTCCGTGCAGAACCCCGTGGTCCGCCACTCGCGCCGGAGCGTGAGGCGCACCTCTGCGTTCGGCGGCCCCGTGAGGAAGTACGTGGGGAGCACGCGTACGTCCGCCGCGCGCCCGCAGATGGCATGCGCGCGTGCGGTGACCGACATTGTCGCAGCGAGCGCGAGCAGCCCAAGAGCGCGATATGCTCCTCCCATGAGCTTGATCATACCGCGACCGTGCACGAGCGCGATCCATACGATGGTCACGCTCACCTGCATGCTGCACGCGATCGGCTGCGCTGCACCATCGCAGGAGCGCTGCACGGCGACGAAGCCCGCGCGACAAATCCGTCCACCGCCCGCGCCACGCCCCGCGCCGCACCCGCTGGTCACGCGCAGGCCAGAGCAGGTAGAGCTCGCGCTGCTCTCCGCGGACGGTGATGGTGCATGGGTGTTCTTCGCGCCAGAGTCGGACCTCCGCCCGCGTATCGGCGAGTGTTACCGCGCTGCACTAGACAAGGAGCCCGGCGTGACGGGTCACATGGTCTTCTCGGTGCGGCGTCCTCTCGGCGGTGCGGCATCGGTCGAGCTCGTCACGCGCTCGGAGCTCCCATCGGTGCTCGTCGACTGCGTCGAGCAGGTGCTGGAGACCTTGCAGACATCCCCTGACCTCGCGCTCTCCCCGAACGTTCCGCCGAGCCACGTGTACGTGAGCCTGTATTGAGCTACAACTTGGGTATGCGCGCGCCTTATCTCACGCTCCTTTCGGTCGCCTCTCTCATGTCCTTCGCTGGCTTCGTGGCATGCAGCTCGTCGTCCTCCGGCAACGCTGGTCCCGGCACCACGGACGACGGCGGCACCGAAGGCGGTAGCACCGACGACGGCTCCGTGTACTCGCTCGACGCGGCGGCATGCACTTCGGTCCCAGCGGATCCGACCGAGGCGATGCGCACCTCGTGCACGTTCAAGGCAGGCGCGACGGTCGCCGACTCACTCGGCCTGGACGCGAAGACACGCGCAGCGCTCCCGATCAGCCACGTCGTCATCGTGCTGAAGGAGAACCGCTCCTTCGACCAGATCTTCGGCGCGCTCAAGCTCTCGCGTCCCGACGTGGACGGCATCGACGAGCCCTTCATGAACCCAGGGTTCTCCGATGGCGGCGCACCCGTGTCGAGCTTCCACCAGCAGAGCACGTGCGTGAAGGAAGACCCCGGGCACCAGTGGGACAACATGCACGCCATGTGGGACACCGGAAAGATGGACGGCTTCGTCACGAACGCCGCGGCCACCACCACCGTCAACAGCGTCGCCACGGTGTCGGACGGCGCGTACGTGATGGGCACGTACGACAGCACGCAGCTGCCGTTCTACTACTTCCTTGCGAACACCTTCGCGCTCGCGGACAACTACCATGGTGATGCGCTCGGCGGCACCACGTCGAACCGCGCGTTCTTGCTTGCGGGCAGCTCGCACGGCGTGAAGAACACGGGCACGGACATCTTCCCGAAGGACGCGGCGATCATTCTCACCGCGCTCGACGCCGCTGGCGTCACCTGGGGCGCGTACACCGACGAGACCTTCCCCTTCGACGGCACGCTCCTCCCCACGTTCGACAGCACGCACAAGGGTGTCTTCCGCGTGAAGGAATTCTACGCACAGGCGGCCGCCGGTACGCTGCCGCAGGTCACGTTCGTGGACGCCGGATTCAACACGCTGGATGAGCACCCGCCCGCGGACCTCCAGCCGGGTGAGGCGTGGACGAAGCACGTCTACGACGCCGTGACCACGAGCCCGCTGTGGCTGAAGGACGGCAAGGGCATGGCGATGATCTATGCCTACGACGAGAACGGCGGCATGGCCGACCACGCAGTGCCGCCGAAGGCGTGCGTGCCCGGCGCCGACGCACCGGAGTTCGACACGTACGGCATGCGCGTCCCGATGGTGCTCATCTCGCCGTTTGCGCGCCGCGGGTACGTCTCGCACAAGCTGCACTCGCACGCGTCGATCCTGCGCCTCATCGAGACGCTCCACGACCTCCCGGCGCTGACCGCTCGCGACGCAAACAGCGACGCGCTCCTCGACATGTTCGACTTCGGCTGCGCGCACCCCTACCTCCCCACGGCCCCCGCCGCAGGAACGGGCGGCTGCAAGTAAAGAGTCGAGGTCGAGGTCGAGGTCGAAGTCGAAGTCGAGGTCGAGGTCGAAGTCGAGGTCGAAGTCGAAGTCGAAGTCGAGGTCGAGGTCGAAGTCGAAGTCGAAGTCGAGGTCGAAGTCGAAGTCGTCGAGCGCGAGGTTTTGATGGTTGCTCGCGCGGTGCTATGACGCGCGCATGAGAGCGCTCGTTGCCATTCCGCTTCTGTTCGTCGGCGTGATCGCCGCTTGCTCCTCCACCAACACCACGGTGATCCCCGGCGGCGGTGACGGCGGTCCGGGCAGCGGGGTCGACGGTGGTGGTGGTGGTGGTGGCGAGGGCGGCGGCGGTAGTGGGCTCTCGATCGCAGAAGGCTGCGCGAAGCAGGCCGTCGGGTTCTGCGCGTCGTTCAAGAAGTGCCAGGCGTTCGGCTTCGGCATCGACTTCGCGGACGCAGCGGAGTGCGAGACGAACCTCACGACGGCCTGCATCGGTAGCTCGGCGGTTCCGGACTCTAACCGGACCGGTGATGACGCGGCGGCCTGCGGCGTGCTCCTCGGGAACCGGGAGTGCTCGAACGGCAACGGCTGCGCGGTCGTCCCCGGCAAGCGGCCGACCGGCGCCGCGTGCCAGTACAGCGCGTCGTGTGCGAGCGGGTACTGCGGCGTCGCCGCGGTGGGCACGTGCGGTATCTGTGTGGACCCCGTTGGGCTGGGCGCAACGTGCAGCGTCACGTCGCCGTGCGACTACACGAAGAACATTTACTGCGGGTCTGGTGGCAAGTGCATCGCCTACGCGGCAGCGGGCGACGCGTGCGGCATGACGGGGCAGCCGGTGTGCACCTACGGTCTCGCGTGCGTCAACAAGAAGTGCGGGGTCGGTGGCGCGGTCGGGGACATGTGCGGGAGCTCCGTTCCTTGCGAGACCAACGCCGCCACGTTCTGCGACTCCACGGCCATGAAGTGTACGGCAGCGACCTTCCTTCCACCGGGCAGCGCGTGCGGCGGCGCCGGGCTGTCGAACTACTGTCGCGGCGGCCTGTGCTCCCCGAACGCAGGGGGCATGGGTTCCGCGTGCGTGCCGAACCTGCCGGACGGCGCGACCTGCGATCCCATGGCGAAGACCACCGGCCGCTGCGCCACGTTTCTGTCCTGCAACACCAACAACAAGTGCGGAATTGCCGAGGATCTCGCATGCAACTGAGCGATTCCCGCGAACAAAGCGCCCGAAATCGCACTGTGTCTTGACAGGTACTTCGCCGCGACTAGAGTGCGCGCTCCCCGGAGCTCTGAGGGCAAATAGCGCCTTCCCAGCACCAAATCCCGGGAAACCCGAGAACGGCTAAGAACAATGCCCACGATCAATCAGCTCATCAACCATGGCCGTCAGGCTGCCCGTTGGAAGACGGCGTCCCCGGCGCTCAAGCGCTGCCCGCAGAAGCGCGGCGTGTGCGTTCGCGTCTACACGACGACCCCGAAGAAGCCGAACTCGGCGCTTCGCAAGGTTTGCCGCGTTCGCCTGACCAACCACATGGAAGTGACGAGCTACATCCCGGGCGAGGGACACAACCTCCAGGAGCACTCGGTCGTCCTCATCCGCGGCGGCCGCGTCAAGGACCTCCCGGGCGTGCGCTACCACGTGGTGCGCGGCACCCTCGACGCATCCGGCGCCATCGGCCCGTCGTCGACCAACAAAGTTAACCGGAACCGCAAGCGCTCGAAGTACGGCGTGAAGCGCCCGAAGACCTGAGCACCTGAGCGTTAAAGGACCAAGACAATGCCCCGTCGCCGAGAAGTACCCAAGCGCCGCATCATCCCGGACCCCAAGTTCAACGACAAGTTGATCTCCAAGTTCGTCAACACCCTCATGTACGGCGGCAAGAAGGCTGTCGCAGAGGGCATCCTCTACGGCGCGCTCGACGTGGTGAAGGAGCGCTTCAAGGAAGAGGAGCCCCTCGAGGTCTTCCGCAAGGCGCTCGACAACGTCAAGCCCAAGCTCGAAGTGAAGAGCCGCCGCGTCGGTGGTGCGACCTACCAGGTCCCCGTCGAGGTTCGCCCCGAGCGCCGTGTCGCTCTGGCCATGCGCTGGATCGTGGCCTACGCGCGTGACCGCGGCGAGAAGACGATGCGCGAGCGCCTCGCAGCCGAGTTCATCGACGCGGCCCAGGGTCGCGGCAACGCGGTGAAGAAGAAGGACGACACGCACAAGATGGCAGACGCGAACAAGGCGTTCGCTCACTATCGCTGGTGAGGCGCCGGTGAGGCGCTGGTGACTTCGGACTGAGAGGCTCATGCCTCGCAGCAAAGGGCTCCGCGACGAAAGTCTCGGGGCCCTTCTCGTTTTCGCAGTTCGCGAGTCGTTTCCCTCTTCAGTCGCTCACGGCCACGGTCACGTTGTCCAGGCGCACACCCCATGGCTGTGTGTTGCTGACGAGGTATGGGAGGCCGACGGTCGCGGACTGACCTTGATTGGTGTCCGAGCCGGCGAATGCAGGCATCGCGAGATTGCCGAGCTGGGTGCCGTTTGCATCGAAGGCCGCGGCGTGCGGCGTGGGTGTCATCGCGATCTCAATGGAAATGTGCTGCCAGGCGGAGAAGTCGAGCGCGATCGGCGTCGCGTTCTGGACCGAGCCGCCTTCGTTGTTCTCCGAGTAGACGTCCAGCGTCATCAGCCCAGCGGTGTAGATAAGGGCGACGCGATAGTCGCCGAAGCCGGACGGAAGCGGAAGGAGGTGAATCTCCAGGATGGAGCCGTATCCGATCTTGTCGAACGCATCGAGTCGCACGTCGGCAGAGAGGCGGGCGCGTGTGTGTCCGCTCAAGTTCTCCGTGAGGCTCACGCCGTTGAACATTCCGCCGCCGACGCAGGTGGCGAGCAGTGACGCAGGCGGTGAGACGGAGGCGTCGAGATCCACGGTGAGGGTGCCCATACCCACGTGAGTGCTGCTCCACCTCGAGAAGCCCCCGTCGGGCTCGTCGAAGTCGTCGCAGAACGAAGCGCCCTGCGCGTCCGCACAGAAGCGAACAGGAAGGGTCGTCGCATCCACCACAGCACCGGCGTCCGCAGCTGCGCCATCGGTGCTCGTTGTGCTGTCGACAAGGCTGTCCGCTTCCCCATCCACTGGGCCCGGTGCGTCGCCCACGAGCCCGCTGAAGGCGACGAGCGCGGAGCACGCGCCGAGCGGCGCAGCGATGACGACCAGCGCGAGAAGCGCGTGGAGCTGTCTTCTGCTCACCACCTCTCGTGAGCCTCCGCCGCTGCCGTGAGCCCGGGCCCAGCGTGTGGCAGCATGCGTGATACCACCGGAGCCGTGACCTCGTGGACCGCGAGCGATAGCGGGTCGTCGCCCTTTGCTGCGCCGCGCGTGAACGACGCGAGATCTCGCCGGAGCGCGTCGCGTACCGTTGTGCCGCCGACCGTGATGGTCCACGCCAGGAGCTTGAATGCGAGCTCCGCGTGGCTCGACTCGTCCTGCGCGACGCGGCGAAGGACAGCCGTGATTGCGGGATCGGCCTCGAGCTCTGCGTCGCGCATGGCCACGAGCGCCGCTGCGGTCTCGCCGATGCACCCATCCAGCAGTGTCTCGCGCGCAAGCCTGAGCACGTCTGGAACGATGGGCGCGCATGCCTCCGCGAACGGCAAGGCATGGAGCTCTTCACCCGCGAACCAGGAAGCAAGAGCGTAGGCCTCCTGCGCGTGCGTCACTTCTTCCGCGCCTGCTTGCTGACACGCGAGCACTAGCTCCATGGGCGCACCCAGCGCGAGGAGCTCCAGGGTGAGCCGCGCGAATGTCGCGATCGACGCGTGCTCGTTCTCCGCTGCGCGCGTCCACCTCGCGACCTGTCGATTTTTTGTGCCGCGGCGTGGGCTGGTCCTGGGCCGCTGCACCTCACCGTGCGCACGAAGCGCGCGGCCTTCCATGATCTGGATGGTTCTGTTCTCGCAGCTGTGGAACTCCACGTAGCAGCACACGTCGGGCTCGTGAGCGCGCGCGCTCTTCGTCTCCTTGGGAGAGAACGGCGCCTCGCGCTTGTCCTTCGCCAGCGCTGGCGCGCAGTGCGCGAACGGGTCGGGGTAGGGGACTGATTGCTCCTCGTCATCGGGTGGGCGGCAGCGGACGTTGCGCTTGCATTGCGCCCGGTTCACCGGCTCGCGAAGGGCACGCGTGGTCTTCCGGCTACCACCCTCGCCGCCGGCCTCGGTGTCCGCATCCGTGCTGCTGGCGTCCGTGCCCGCGTCGATCACGGGCGGCGCGAGCGGAGCCATCACCACCTCGCGGTCTGCAGCAGCGCAAGCCGCCACGTTGCCCATGGCGGCAGCGGGAATCCCCAGCGCAACCAGGGTGCGCGTTCGAAGCGAGAGCGCAGAGCGTTGGAGCTGAGAGGACATCGCGTGTGGAGAGCGCGACGCGTTCTTCGTCGCACATGGTGAGCGTAACCGAACGGCCGGGTCCGCCCCCCCGGATCTTTTTTCGACGAAGGCTTGTAAGAAACGGCGAAGAGCGCACCTTTGAAGGTGTGACAGGCTGCGTGGACAGAGACTGGGCCAGAGAGCGGCGGAGCGCGACTTTCCTGGACCTGGGTCGGGAGCATCGCGCAGCGCTGGTTCGCGTTGCGCGTGGCGAAGGAGTGACCCCCGAGGACGCATCGTGATGCTGCGGCTCCTGGAAGAGCACGCGGGAGAGGATGTCGCGCAGGCGCTCGGCATCTCGCGCGGCTACGTGGACGTGCTTGCGCACCGCGCAAAGGCGTCCCTCAAGACCTGCATGATGCGCCACGAAGCGCGTCCCTAACTTAGCAGCGGGAAGTCGGCTGTCCGACGCCGTCAACAACAGAAGGAGAGAGACCATGGAGAAGCACGGGGATACGTGTGTCGTCACGGCCGATGATGGTTCGTTTCAGCGCGAGGTGCTCGAGTCCAGCGTGCCCGTGCTGGTCGACTTTGGCGAAAAATGGTGCGGCCCGTGCAAAGCGCTTGCGCCCATCGTCGAGAAGATCGCCGCAGAGCACCAGGGCAAGCTGAAGGTGGTCACCGTGGATGTGGATGACTCGCCCGACGTCGCGCGTAGCTACGGCATCCGTGGTGTGCCCACCGTCGCCGTGTTCAAGGACGGCAAGGAGAACGGGAAGATCATGGGCCTCACGTCGCGCGAGAAGCTCCTCGCGCTCGCGTTCGGCTGAAGCTCACTTGCCAGTCACTTGCGATCACTTGCCAATCACTTTATTGGCGTGCCGCGGAAGCAGCCCAGCGTGTACGGATACTCGTACGTCGCGTGGTAGTGGTACATCGAGACGGATGCGCCGTCCCACGACACGACGTGCGTGTGTCCGTGGCACTCGTCCAGGTCGTCGTTCGTGAGCGTCTTGCCGTCCTCGCCGCGCACGCCGTAGATGCCGAAGCCGTCCTTCGCGTACCCGAGCAGCACCGAGTGAGCTGCGCCGGGGTCGGGGAGGCACGTCGGGATGCTGTGATAGTGGTACGCGCCGCTCTTCTCGGGGTGCGCCTGGCAGAGATCCTGGGTCTCGTGCGCCACCGCATCGCGGCCCTCCGCATCGAGGGCGTCGAACAGCACGGAGCCCGTGAGCAAGATGCCGATGGGACCGCCACCAAGGCACGTCGTGGTTGCGGATACGGTGGGCGTGGCCGCGAGCGACCACGAGATCGACTGCGCCTGGATGCTGTTCGGGTTGCGATCGTACTGATACGCCGGATCGGCCTGCGCGATCGGGTACGTGCCGGTCATGTGATCGGGGAGCCCATTGCCGATCACGGCGCGCGTTCCGCCGGTGACATCCGCCGCGAACGTGTGATTCGGCCAGGCGTTCATCCCTTGCACCACGACCTTCGCGGTGAAGTCGAATGTGCCGTCGCCCTTGATCCACGGGCCGTCCTTGAACGCGCCGCCGCCACCCATGAACGATTGCTGACAGGAGTAGATGTAGCCCTTCTTTGGCGCAGGCCCGTACTTGCCATCGCCCACCGGCAGGCTCATGAGCGTCACCTGGATGGCTGCGGCATCCGTCGCGTTCATGGCTCCGCCCTCGGTCGTCACGCCGCCATCGGACTCCGCCGCCGCGCCGTCCACGCCTCCGCCATCACCATCGGCCGCGGTGCCGGACGTGGCGGCACCTCCGCATGCCATGAACAAAGAGAGCGAGAGCGAGAGACCGATCGCGGCGCGGTGTGGCATCTACTTCGTAGGGGAGGCGTGCACTCCGAAGCGATCACGCGCCCGGAAAAATTCTCGTTCAACCACCTTGTGGTCCACCGTAACCGCCGCCCCCGAAGCCACCTGGAGGAGGCGAGCCATAACCCCCGGGCCCATAACCGCCTGGCGGCGCGTAGGGATTCCCGCCTGGCATGTACCCCGGACCACCAAACCCGGGTGGCGGACCGAAGCCTGTAGGTCCTTGAGGCTGCTGTGCCCCACCACCGCGCACGTCGAACTCGGGCCCCATCGACGCAAGGATCTCCAGCGTCCACGCGCGCTCGAAGACGTAGTACGGCGCCATGATTGTCTGGTGCAGCACCGGCAGGAAGCCAAGGCAGCACGTGATGAAGCCAGCGACGATGCCGATGACACCAGCAAGCATGGAGAACACGATACGGAGGACGAAGAAGAGCACGATCTGGCCGATGAAGTTCTTCCCCACGCCCCAGAACTTCTTCCACGCCTCACGGGAGCTCGAGCCGTCCTTCCACATGAGCGGCGCGACGAAATTCCGCGCGAGTCCGTTCAGGATCATGAAAGGGATCGCGAGCACCAGCATGACGCCCACGACAACGAGCAGGACGGGAATGAGCACCTCGTAGTTGTTAGGGTTCGCCTGCGACAGCGAGTACGCCCACAGGCCGCCGCCCCCGAGCAGCGGCACGAACACCACCAGGGACAGCACCGCGACCACCAGGTGGAACTTGAACAAGGAGCCGCCGGCCGACTTGGTCACAGCCCACGACTCGCCGATGTCCGCGCGGCCGATCGCGACGCTGCGGATGGCCATCATCTGACCGCGCGCGCCCAGCCAGTACAGGACGAGCATGATCGGAATGAGCAGGAGCACTGCCCCGATGACGATGGGGACGATCAGGCTCGTGTCGAAGTCCGCAAACGGGTTGTCGCCCGTGCTGGTCATGCCCGCGTCGCCGTGATGGGAGAACGCTCCGGACATGGAGCTCATCGCGTCCCGAAAAAAATGGGAGATCGCGTCGTTCGTATCGTCGTTGTTGTAGTGCTTCGAGCCGCCGCCGCTGCCGCTGTTGCCGCCGGTGTTTGGCATGTTGAAGCTGTTGCCGCCGCCGCCCTCGATGCAGGACTGCAGCGCAAAGATGAAGCCGAACGTGAACCACGTGCCCAGGCTGAAGGGGCGCATGAGCATGCCCTTCATTCGCTCCCACGCGGGTCCCATGCTGTCGGTGACGCGCATGTTACTTCCCCACCGGCGTGAGCAGGCTTTGCATGTCGGACTCCAGCGTGTCGTTGACGTGCTTGATGGTCTTGCCGCGCAGCCGCTCCTTCGTGGCGGCGTAGGCGCCCTTCGCCAGGCCGGTGAGGCGCGTGGCCTCCGCCTTTGCGCGTGCAAGCACCTCTTCGTCCGCGACCACGATGTCCAGGTAGCCGGCCTTCGCCGCGTCGTCCGGGGTGTAGATGCGGGACTCGAGCGTGGCAGGCCCCAGCTCGCGCACGTCGAGTCGATCGCGCGCGAGCTCCATTGCAAGCACCGGCACGGGCATGCCGATGGACACCTCGTTCAGGCCAATCTTGAACGCGCCGCGTGCGCCGATGCGCACATCGCCCGTGAGCAGTACCAGCGCGCCGCCCGCGAGCGCGTGACCGGTGCACGCCATCACCAGCGGCACCTTCGCGCCATAGAGCTTCATGAGGAGCGCGGAGCCCTGACGCAGGAGCTGCTTCGCCGCATCCGGGCTGCTCATCATCACCCGCAGGTCGAAGCCGGCACAGAAGCGGTCCTTGCGTCCGCAGATCACGAGCGCCGAGGCCTCCCGCTCCGCGCGATCGATCGCGCCCGAGAGGCCATCGATCAGTGCCTCCGAGAGCGCGTTGGCCTTTCCGTCATCCATGACGACGGTCGCGATGTTGCCTTCAAGAGCGTAGGTGAGGATGTCGTTTGCCACGGCCGGAAGGCTAGCCTGCTACGATCCATTCGTGAAGTCGGGAAGGGTCGCGATCGTAGGTGCCGTGCTCCTTGCGGTGGCGCCGTCTTGTTCTGGTGGCGGAGGCTCCGCGCCGAAGACGGTGGCGCGCATGGACTTCTCGTCGGCTGAGTTCTGGGCCGCGCCTTTCCCCAGCGATCATCGCGTCGGCAGCGACGGTACGGTGGACCTTGCCGCGTTCCCGAATCCGTCGAACGACATTCCCGTGTCGCAGCTCGTCGCCATGGTGAGCCACGTGGCGCGCGGCTTCAGCGTGACCGGCGGCGCGTTCGTCAGCTTCACCGACGACCTTGATCCCGCGTCGCTCCCTGACCTCTCGGACAGCGTGAGCGCATCGGCGAGCGTGTTCCTCACAGCCGTCTCGGACGGCGCGCCGGATCTTGGCGTTCGCGTTCCCGTGTACGTGTCGTTCGACGCGGACGGCGGACCCTACGGCGCGCCGCACCTGCTCTCTGCGGTGCCGCTGGGGGGCATGGTGCTTCGCGCGCGCGAGTCGTACGCGATGGTGGTGACGCGCGACGTCCGTGACGTGCACGGCGCAGCGCTGGGACAGGCACCAGCGGTTGCCGCGCTTGTTCACGGGGACGTTCCGGAGGGCATGAGCGGCACCGTCGCGGCCAGCTACACCGCCGCTCTCCACGCGCTTCTGGCGCAAGGCGTGGATACCGCAAACGTCGCTGCGCTCGCCGTCTTCACCACGAGCGATCCCGCAGAGGAGCTCCGCGTCGCCGCACGTGCCGTGCAGAAGCGCCCGCTGCCCACGACCACCTCGCCGCCGACCAAGGGCGACGTGTTCGACGGGTATTGCGTGTATAATGCACAGATTGCGATGCCGGACTACCAGCAGGGCACGCCGCCCTATGGGAGCACGGGTGGTAACCTGGCGCTTGCGCCGGATGGGAGCCCGATCCAGCAACGGCTCGCGCCCTCACGCGTGGTCCTCACCGTCCCGCGCGCTGCCATGCCGGCGAATGGATATCCGATAGCAACGCTGGTGCGCACGGGCGCCGGTGGGGACAGGCCCCTCGTCGATCGCGGTGTGCAGGTCGTTCACGACGGTCCGCCCAGGACCGCGGGCAGCGGCCCGGCGATGGAGCTCGCGACGGTCGGCTTCGCGGGCGCGCAGGTGGACGGCCCGCACGGCGGCCTCCGCAACGTCACGAACGGCGACGAGCAGTTCCTCATGTTCAACGTGTCGAACGGGCTCGCGCTGCGCGACAACGTGCGCGAGTCCGCGCTGGAGCTCTCTGTCTTCTCCGCGTGGCTGGCGGCGCTCTCGTTCGATGCCAGCGATTGCCCCGGCACTGCCGCAGGCCCCGTGAAGTTCGATACCACGAAGGCGGTGCTCATCGGGCACTCCATGGGCGCCACGATCGCGCCGCTCGCGCTCGACCTCACGCCTGGATGGAAGGCCGCGCTCCTCTCTGGCGAAGGTGGCAGCTACATCGAGAACGTGATGTGGAAACAGGAGCCACTTGCCGTGCGGCCGATCATGGAGACGCTCTTCGGCTACGGCTCGCTCCACCGGAAGCTCACGCGCGGCGACCCTGTGCTCACCCTGCTGCAGTGGGCCGTGGAGCCCGCGGATCCGATCGTCGTCGCGCGCAACCTGGTACGCGAGCCGCGCGCGGGCGAGTCGCCGCGACAGATCTTGATGGAGCAGGGCATCGTCGATCACTACATCTTGCCGCCGATCGCGAATGCGATGACGCTCGCGCTCGGCCTGGACCTTGCGGGCGCGGAGCTTGACACGCAGAACGCGGAGCTCATCGCACGCCCAGAGCTCACGCCGCTCTCGTCGGTGCTCGCATTCGGTGGACGTCATCCGGTGACGTTGCCGGCGACCGCGAACATCGGGCCAGGCACCACAGCACTCGTGATCCAGCATCCCGCCGACGGCATCGAGGACGGCCACGAGGTGATGTTCCAGACCGAGCCGCCGAAGGCCGAGTATCGCTGCTTCCTCCAGTCCGTCGCGAAGGGCGGCGCCGCGCGCGTCCCCGACGGCACCAAAGGGTCAACCTGTCCTTGAACCGCGAGGGTGGAGGCGAGGCGCGCGCGCCTCACGAGAGGGGCATGGTGCTGAGGTCGTGACGCCACGGACGACGAATCCCGGTGCAATTCCCCCACGAAAGCTGCCGGCGGCACGACACTTGCTCGACGCATCGACAATTGCGATCTAGGTTGCCGGCGTCGAGTCACGCGCCTCCAGAGCGTCGAGAGGAAGTTCCTTCATGCGTCCCTTTGCTATTCGCGTTCTTGCCACTGGCGCCATGGGCCTCCTGGCATCCGCATGCCTCTTCGGAGGCAACGGCAAGGACGACAATTCGGGCGGTGGCGACGGGACCGACGCGGGTGCCAAGGCCGACGGCGGCAGCGCGTCGTCGTTCGACTCCGGCGGTGGCGGTGGCGGCGGCGACACGGATGCAGGTGGTGGCTCGAAGGACGCCGGCGCGCCCACGTGCCCGGTCCCGGTCGCGATCACCAACATCCCGCAGTGGAAGTCGTCCGTGCAGAAGCTCGCTGCGTGCAGCTCGAGCGAGATCGGCCTCTTGTCTTCATACCTGACGGAGCCGCCGTCGGGATGGGCAGCGGCCGCGGGCATGCTCTCCACGACCTGTCAGAAGTGCGTGTTCAGCAACGTGGGCGACGCGAACTGGGGCGTCGTCGTGTGGTCGCCCAACCAGGCAGCGGGCACGGGCTTCATCAATGTCGGCGGCTGCTACCAGGTGCTCTCTGGCTCCAACGCGTGCGGCGCGGCTGCGCAACAGTTCAACGCCTGCACCGACCTGTCCTGCCCCTCCACGTGTCAGAACCAGAGCTCGTGCAGATCGGTCGTGCAGACAGGCGCGTGCGGTTCATCGCTCTCGTCCGCGCAGAGCGCGAGCGCGTGCGGGTCGAACTACTCGAACTTCTCTTCGTCGTGCTCGGAGTCGAACCCCGGGACCCTGGTGAACACGGTGTGCGGGGCAGGGGGCGCTGGCTGAACCCATGTCATGGCGTGCGCATGCCGCGAGGACACTCTGGGTCTTTGCGCTGATCTGCTTCTCGGCGACCACGCTTCCGCGCGTGGCGTTTGCAGACGCGCCCACGGCGCAGGATCTCGCAGACGCGAAGAAGTTCTTCGAAGCGGGCATCAAGTTCTCGCAGCAGGGCGCGTACCGGGACGCGCTCGCGGCGTTTCGTGAGGCGAAGCGTCTCGCGCCGCGGCCGAGCATCCAGACCAACCTGGCGCAGACATACCGCGACCTGCGTGACTACGCCGCTGCGTACGACGCCTACGCGGAGCTCATCACGACCTACCCGACGCAGCTGAAGCCGCAGGAGATCCTGTCGGCACAGCGCGCGATGTCGGAGCTCGAGGCGTTCACCGGCACGATCGAGGTGAAGACGCAGGAGCCCGGCGCGCGCGTCTCCATCGACGACGTGGATGTGGGCGCGCTCCCTCTGCCGCGCCCGATTCGCGCCAGCGTGGGCACGCATATCGTTCTCATCACGAAGGACGGCCTCCAGCCGCTGAAGAAGGCCGTCGAGCTCCGCGGGCACGACGCGGTCGTCATCTCGGACCCGCTCACCAGGGGCGTGACCACAGGCCACGCGAATGTCAGCGTGTCGCCGGTGACTGCCGGCGCGATCGTGCTGGTGGACGATACGGAGAAGGGGCCGGCGCCCGTGAAGCTCGATCTGGCGCCGGGGCAGCACGTGTTCTCTGCCAAGGTGCCTGGCATGGGCGCCACGCCGCAGCGCGTGGACGTGCAGGCTGGCGGCACCTACGAGATCGTCGTTGCGTTGTCCTCGGCGGACGCGTTCCTGAGCATCAACTGTGGCATGCCCGAGGCGGAGATCGTCCTCGACGGTACGGTGATCGGACGCGGCGGGTACGAGGGCCGCGCGCCTGCGGGCCGTCACGACATCCAGGTTCGCCGGCCTGGCTACACCGCTTTCACGAAGACCATGGAGATCCGCGCCGGTGATCGGATCGTGGAGAGCGTCACGCTGACGCGCGAAGGTGGCGGTTCGGGGGCCCCACCCGCTCACGACTACAAGGGCAGCTATCTGTTCATACGCGGCTCGGCGCAGTTCGAGCTCACGCAGCCGTCGAACGACATCGCGAACGGCGTCGGCTATGCGGCAAACGCGAAGCTCTCCAGCCCCGGCTCGCTCGGCTTTGGCGTCGACGGGCGCTGGGGCTACAGCTTTGGTCCCGTGTCGCTGGAGCTGGGCATCTTCGTCAACTATCGGCATGGGCAGTCCACCGTGAACGTGAAAACGGCGAGCGTGAACGATACGCATCCCGGCACTGCGCCGCGCGTGGATGACTACGACTTCCACACGCTGGGCGGCGGGCCGGAGATCGGCGTGCGCTTCTCTCCGCGCATGGCTCCCCTGCGACCCACGTTCGGCGTGGCAGGCGGGCTCGGAGTGATGGGTGCGTTCTTCCAGCAGAGCATCACGGAAAACGGTCAGACCACGACCAGCGTGCAGTCCGACCCCACGTTCTACGCGGTGCCGCGCATCAATGTGGACGGCGGCGTGCTGATCGGATCTCTCACGGGCCCCAAGCTCCTCGTGGGCGTGCAGATGCTCACGGAGCTGAATCCACCGCAGTCCACCAACATCGCGCAGTCCACGGTCGACACGTCCAACCTGCTCCGCCTGAAGGACGGCAAGGCCCCGCTACCCGTCGGCACCGGCCAGGTCCGCGTCGTCAACGACGTCGAAATCTACGTTGGTCCTGTGATCGGCGTTCAGCTCTGAGATTCTAGAAGTTGTCGGTGAGGCCGGTTCCGCCTAGCTGGCGATCGTGCGGCTTGGCCGAGCTCGGCGGCGGTGGATTCTTCCCGCTGGTCGTCGGTGGCCTCTGCGTCTTGCCAGAGCCCGCGAGAGCGCTCGGTGTCCCAGCGGTTGTCGCGCTTGTCTGTGCGGCAACGGAGGCAACCGGGGCGGCGCTTGCGGAGGCGCTCCCCACTGCGCCCGGCACCGCGTTTTCGCTGGGCACCGCCGTGGGAACCAAGACGTCCGTCGTCGTTGTCATGGCACTCGTTGCTGCTGCTGCGCCTTGGCTTGCGAGGACGCTCTTCAGCTTCGCGCGGGCAAGCCACACGCCGCCGCCTCCGAGCAGGAGAAGGACGAGCACGATGGCGCCGACGATCGCAAATGCCGCTCGGGAACCGTTGCCGCTCGGTTCCGTGCGCGACTCGAATGACACGCCGGCGCTCGTCCTGGGAGAGACCTGCTGCGGCGGCCACGAGTTGTGGGGCGCCCCGGTCACGGCCTGCGCGCCAGTGACACCCGGCGCATTCGAATAGCTCGGCGCGAGCGGCCTCATCGCAGGGCCTGGCGGCGGGGCGGACGGCGGCAACACCACGGTGGCCGCGGGCTGGGCCAGGGAGCCTCGGTCGTTCGTGGGAATGATTGCCAGCTGCGCGAACGGAAGATTGCGCTGCTCGAGATCGGGGAACATGCGTGTGAGCGCCGCGCGTACGGCCCGCATGTGCGGAGGTCGCCCGTTCGGATCGCGCGCGAGCATGCTCGCCACCAGATCGTCCAGATCGCGCGACACGTCCGCGATCTTCTGCGACAGGCGCGGCGCGTCGCTCATGACGATGCGGAGGATCGTCTGCTCGTACGTGGGCATGTTCGGATGGGGCGCCTCGCCCGTGATGAGCTCGAACACCACCGCGCCGAGCGAGTAGACATCCGTGCGCAGATCGAGCGTATCCAGGCCCTGCGCTTGCTCGGGCGACATGTACTGGGGCGTGCCGAGCACCGCGCCAGCGCGCGTGATGCCCGGGTCCAGTCCCTCTTCGTTCGCGTCGCGCACGAGCTTTGCGATGCCGAAGTCCACGAGCTTGACGACGGCGCGACCATCCTGCTTCTCGCACACGAAGACGTTCGCGGGCTTCAGATCACGATGGATGATTCCGGCGTCGTGTGCGCGCTCCAGCCCGAGCGCAGCCTGGAATGCGATGAGCGATGCATCGAGCACGCTCACGCGCTTGCCGCCTTCAAGCAGGACCGCGAGGTCCTTGCCACGAAGCAGCTCCATGACCAGGAACAGACCGTGAACGGGGTCCTCGCCCGCGTCGAACACCTGCACGATGTGATCGCTCTCGAGCGCGCCCGTGCTCCGCGCTTCACGCTTCAAGCGGGCGGCGATCTGCGGGCTCTGTGCGTGCACGGCGCTCACGAACTTCACGGCGACGTGCTTGCCGACCTCGACGTGCTCGCACTCGTACACGCCGCCCATGCCACCTTCGCCGAGCAGCCGGAGCACCTTGTAGCGCTCCTTGATCACGGTCCCGATGAGGTCCGTTCCTTTTTCGCCACCGGCGGTCATCTGCAGCGGAAGGCTAGCACCGGTCACGGAAACAGGTAGACGGCGCCTGCGTTTGGCGTGGAGAAGTCGACCTGGTCGCCGTTGATCCCCGTGGCCTTGCTTGGCTCTCCGTAGGCGCCTACCGCCAGCTGGGTCCCGTCGCCCGACATCGCGAGGACGTAGCCGAACAGGCCCTGTTGCTGGGAGTTGGACGCCTTCGCGTAGGTCTGCTGGGACCACCCGCCGTTCTTCTTGTCGAAGACGTAGGCCGCGCCCGACGAAGGATGTGAGCTGTCACTCTGGTCGCCGCCGACACCGAGTGAGCTCCCCGACTCGCCGTATGAGCCCACCGCGAGGATGGTGCCGTCTCCGGAGAGACCCACCGCCGAACCGAAAAGGGCGCTGGTGCGCGTGTTCGACGCCTTGACGTAGGCCTCTTGCGTCCATGCGTTGCCCCCGCGCGCGTAGACGTAGACCGCGCCCGAGTACGACTGGGACGTGTCGTTCTGATTCCCGTTCACTCCTCGGGCCCCACTGGCCTCGCCGTACGCGCCCACGGCCAGAGTGTTGCCGTTCGTGGAGAGCGCGATGGAGTAACCGAAGATCGCATTGGTGCGCGTATTGGATGCCTTCACGTACGCCTGCTGGCCCCACGAGCCGCCGTTGCGCGTGTAGATGTACGCTGCGCCAGAGCTGGGCGCAGACGTGTCGCTCTGGTTTCCGTTGATGCCGTTGGCGGCGCTGGGCTCAGCATACGCGCCCACACCAAGCGTCGTTCCGTCGCCTGAGAGGGCGAGCGCATAGCCGAATCCAGCGTTGGCGCGCGGGTTCGACGCCTTGATGTAAGCCTGCTGCACCCAGCTCCCGCCGCTGCGCTGGAAGACGTAGACGGCGCCCGAGTACGACTGGGACGTGTCGTTCTGGTTACCGTTGATACCGGCGGAGCCGCTGGATTCGGCATACGAACTGACGGCGAACGTCGCGCCGTCCCCGGACACGGTGACCGTCTCCCCGAAGAGCGCGTTCGGGCGCGTATTGGATGCCTTCACGTACGCGTCCTGCGACCAGGTGGTGCCGCTGCGCGTGAAGACGTACGCGGCGCCAGCCTGCTGCGCCGAGTTGTCGCTCTGGTTGCCGCCGATGCCCTTGGTCGCGCTCGCCTCGCCGCTTGCACCGACAATGAGCGTGTCGCCGTTGTCGGAGAGCGCAACGGAACTACCGAACGTTGCGTTTGCACGCGTGTTGGAGGCCTTGACGTACGCCTGCTGTTTCCAGTCGAGTGAGCTGTGTACGAAGATGTAGACCGCGCCAGCGCCCTTCGCGGTGGTGTCGCCCTGGTTGCCGTTGATGCCCTGCGAGAAGCTGGACTCGCCTGACGCGCCGATGGCAAGCGTGGAGCCATCTCTGGAGATCGCGACGGAGGTGCCGAACAAGGCGTCTTTCGCGGTGTTGGAGGCCTTCACGTAGGCGCCCTGCATCGCCGGCACTAGCAGCGTGTAGTGACGCACCGATTGCTTGGGCGGAGTGACGGCAATGTCGATGACGTTCGGCGCGACCGACGCTCTGGTGAATGCGTTGGACGGGAATCCAGAGCCCACCGGAGAGCCCGCGATGACGACGTTGGTGCCAGCGCTGGTGGTGGGCGTCACCGTGAAGCTGGTAGTGCCGAGCACGCTGACGCTGGGCGTGGCGGTGAACAGGTATGTGTCCTGATCGAACCCCGGCGTGATCGGACCGATCGACGTGGTGAGTCCGAGGAGACCCTCCTTGGGTGGCGCTACCGCTGCATCTCGCGCGGTGGTGGATGACGACGTGGGGCTGGGAGTGCCAGCATCCGTCGCGGGCAGCTCCACGATCCCGAGCACCTCGTTGCAACCCGCGCTCGTGAAGCAGCACGCAACCGCCAGCACCAGAGCAACGAGCGCCGCGAGGGCGTGCGATAGCGTGCGCATCAGAAGTCACCCCGGACGAAGACGGTACTTCCGTTGGTGCCGACCTGCGGGGCGGCGCTGGGAGCGGTGAGCCAGATCACGAGACCCGTGGCCGCGAGCACGCCGCCGGTGATCAGCATGCCAGTGGCCAGGTTGCCATCACGGATCGCGTGCGTCGAGTCGGTGTTGCGCAGCTCGCCGGCCTCGTTGGTGGCGGCGTCGTACCTGCCCTTGGCCTGCACGGCGACGCCCGTCCCCACGCCAAGGCCCACCGCGCCCACGCCGACGAGCATGAAGCCAACGATGCGCCGCGCGCTCCAGTAAGAGCCAAGCGCGGGATCGGGAGTCGAGGTCGGGGTCGGGGTCGGGGTCGAGGTCGGGGTCGAGGTTGGGGTTGGGGTCGAGGTCGGGGTCGAGGTCGAGGTCGAGGTCGGGGTCGGGGTCGAGGTCGAGGTCGGGGTCGAGGTCGAGGTCGAGGTTGGGGTCGAGGTCGGGGTCGAAGTCGGGGTCACTGTGGCGTCTGCGGCGTGCGCGCGTGGCAGGCTCTGCATGGTGCAAAGCACGCACAGGGCGCTGGCGACAAACTTGGACTTCGACCGCGACGATCTCATTGGGCGCAAACCTTGGCTCCGGCGAGTACGCAATGCCCGAGCCAACCTAGCCCGACAACGGAAATCAGGCCAGCTGTGGCGAGATCACCCCACTGACCGAAGGAAAGAGTGGGGCGCGAAGGCCACGTCTAGAGGTGTGCTCCCAGCTCGTGCAGCAGGAACCCGTAGATGTCCGCGTCCTCCTCGATCTCTGCGGCGAGCGGCGTTCCTATGCCGTGGCCCGTCCCGTCGCTCGTGCGGAGCAGCACCGGGCGCTTGTTGCCGCTCGAGGTCGCGGCCTCCTGCAGGCGCGCAGTGAACTTGCGCGAGTGATACGGATCCACGCGCGGGTCGTTCGCGCCCGTGAGCATCAGCACCGACGGGTACGTCGCGACGTCCTTCGTGTTGTGGAACGGGGAGTACGCGAAGAGCGCCTTCCACTCCGGCTCCTTCGTCACGGTGCCGAACTCCGTCACGTTGAACGCGCCGTTGGGGGAGAGCTCTACACGGAGCATGTCGTAGATGCCCACGAGCGACACGACGGCTCGCGCCGCCTCGGGGTGCTGCGTGAGCGTGGCGCCCATGAGAAGCCCGCCGTTGGAGCCGCCCATGATCGCGAGCCTGTCGGGGCTCGTCCACTTGCTCGCCACCAGGTACGTCTCGCAGGCGTAGAAGTCATCGAAGACATTTTGCTTCTTCGTCAGGTTGCCGGACGTGTGCCACTCCTCACCGAACTCGCCGCCGCCGCGAATGTTCGCCTCCGCGACGATGCCGCCCGCGTCGAGAAATAGCCTTGAAATTGCCCTGAATCGTGGCTTACGGCTCACGGCGTATCCGCC
Organism: Polyangiales bacterium; assembly: GCA_038230375.1. Taxonomy (GTDB): domain Bacteria; phylum Myxococcota_A; class Polyangia; order Polyangiales; family Polyangiaceae; genus JANXLV01. The sequence goes on from JBBRNJ010000034.1 coordinate 23,779, forward strand.
GTAGCCAGTGAGCATGGTCGGGTTCCGCCCGTCTGCTTGCAGGGTCTTCTTCTTCAGGATGTTGATCGGGATCTTCGTGCCGTCCTTGGACGTGCACTGCTCGCGCGACACGTCCACGTTATCCATCTTCGCGGGTGTGGTCTGGAAGAGCGCGGTCTTCACGGCCATCTTCTTCTTCGCGTCCCAGCGGTAGTACGCGGGCGGCTCGGTGTAGCTCTGCGCGCGGTAGATCAGGTCGTCACCTGCGTTGGTGCGCACGACCTCTGACACGGAGGACACCTTCGGCAGCGCGATCTCCTGCGGCGGCGCGGTGGTCGCGAGATCGCCGAGCGCGTAGGCGCGCAGACGCGAAGGTCCGCCCAGGAGCTCGCCCACGTAGAGCGTGTGCGCGGTCGCGGTGAACTGCTCGATCGTGCCGTCACCCTGCTTCACGACGACCTTGGGCGCCTTGTAAGGGCGCGCGATGCGGAGGATCTGGCCACGCGGTGCATTCGCGCGCGACAGCACGTAGAGCGCGTTGTCCGCGCCGAAGAACGCGTCTGCCCACTTGTCCTCGAACTTCGAGAGCTGCGCGGGCTTTCCGTCGGCGCCGATCACGAAGTGCTCGGCCTCGCCGCCGTCGCCGTTCGCCACGGCAATGAGCACGGCCCCGCCGTCCGGGCTGGCCTGCATCGCGATCTCGGCGATGCGCGGCAGCTCCTTGCCCAGCACGTACGTGTCCTTGTCCTCCGTGGTGCCGAGCTTGTGGAAGTAGACCTGCTGATAGAACTCGGTGTCGGCCTTGGGTCGCTCGCTCTCGCGCGGGTAGCGCGTGTAGTAGAAACCCGTTCCGTCCTTGTTCCAGCTGGCGCTGCCGCCCGCGGTTCCGTTCTGCACGTGGGTGACCTTGTCGTCGCGCACCTTGCCGGTCGCCGCTTCGTACACGGACAGGTCACCGCGCTCCGAGCCACCCGTGGAGAGCGAGACCGCGACGAGCTTGCCGTCGCGCGAGGCGGAGAACCAGTCGATCGTGGTGCCGCCCGTGGCGTCGAGCGCGTTCGGATCCAGGACCACCTTCTCGGTCTTGGGGTCGTCCAGCGAGCCGAGCGTCACGAGCAGCGCCTGCTGCTTCGGGGGCGCGTTCTTCATCGCGAACCACGTCCCGCCGGCGTTGATGAGGTCGTTGAAGCTGGAGCTGCGTTGCGTGAGCAGCTCCGATGCGCGTGCGCGTGCCTGCGCGCGCTCCGGCCAGGCGTCGAGCACCGTACGTGTGAACGCGTTCTCGTCCTGGCTCCACTGCTTCACCGCGGGGTCCTTCGAGTCCTCGAGCCACTCGTAGTCGTCCTTCACGGTGACACCGAAGTACGCGTGCGTGACGGGCTTCTTCGCGGCCACTGGCGCGTGCGGACCTTGCGGTACGACGACGCTCGCGGACGGCGCCGCGGACACCAGGGGTGGAGGCGGTGCGCTCATCACGGGCGGCGGGCTCTTCACCGTGGGCTCGTCGCCACCGCACGCAGCGACTCCGATCGCGACGCCAAACGCGCCAAGACCGAACGCAACAGCATGCAGAACGAGGGAGGAATCGCGGCCGAGCACCAACATAGGTTTCATGGGCCCGGCACTATACACGAGGTATAGTGAAGCTCGATCATGCGTGCGCTCATCGTCGCCGGCGAGAGACGTCCCATCGGCGAGCTGGGCGCGCACCTCGTTGCACAAGGCTACGAGGTCACGTTCGTCGCCGCCGATGCCGAGGACCTGCTCACCCACGGCCGCGATGCCAGCCTCATCTTCCTCGATCTGCGCGACGGGGTCGCCACGGCGGAGCTCGGCTGCACGCGGCTCGAGGCGCTCGGGGACAACGCGCCGTTCAAGGTCCTCTACGGCGACGTACTTGCGCTACAGGCCGCGGAGCACCTGCTCGATGGAAAGGCCACGGCGTTCCTCGTTCCCGACGCGCCGCTGAACCACGTTCGCCTTCGCGCGTTCGCTGGCAGCATCAAGGCACGGAGTCACATCGCAGCCGTCTTCGTTGAACTCACGGAATCTCACGCGCAGATCACCTCGATGGTGGACTCGTTGCAGGAGGGCATCCTGGTGCAGACGCGCACAGGTGAGGTGGTTCGTACCAATGCTGCCGCGCGCCGGATCCTCGGACTGTCCGCCGAGGACGTCATGGCCCGTCGCTGGCGTGGGCCCGGATGGTCCATGACTCACATGGACGGAACGCCGCTCGCCAAGGAAGAGGTCCCATCGCTCGTCTGCCTCCGTACGGGGACGGCCTCGCGCGATTTCCAGATGCGGATGGTCCGGCCAGACGGGACCGCGTTCGCGATCTCGGTCAACGTCGAGCCCGTGTTCTCGGACGACTCTGGCCTGCCCACCACGGTGGTCTCGTCCGTCACCGACATCACCGACCGGCAGCAGCAAGAGGACGCGCTGCGCAAGCTCCTCGACCGCGTGAACGATGCCGTGCTCATCCACCGCGAGGGCACGATGCTCTTCATGAACACGCACTGGGCGACGCTGGTGGGCGCGGCTGATCGTCACGCGTCCATCGGGATGAAGATCCTGGACCGCGTGTCGCCGGAGACCCGACCGATCATCGCGCAGCGGCTGGAAGATGCTGGTAACGGAGCACCCGCACCCCCGCGTGAGCTTCCCTTCCACCGCCCAGACGGGTCGGTGGTCACTGCGCTCGTTCACACGTTCCCGACCATCTTCGAGGGCAAGCCAGCGCTGCTCACCTACGCGCGCGACGTCAGCGAGCGGCGGTCGCTCGAGGCGAAGCTCATTGCGTCCAATCGCATGGCTGCGCTCGGGCGGCTCGCAGCCAACGTGGGGCACGAGATCAACAACCCGCTAGCCTTCCTGGTCGGCAGCGCTGAGCGCGCGCTCTCACAAGTCGTGAGCGGCGAGGCTGCGTCGAACGTGGTGGCGTCGATCCGGAATGTTCTCGATGGCGCCACGCGTGTGCAGAGCATCGTGGCCGACCTGAAGGTACTCTCGCGGCCCAGTGCCGAAGCGTCCGGGGCGACCGACGTGGCGACAGTCCTCGAGTCGTGCCTTCGCATCGCAGAGCGCGCGATCGCGCAGCGCGCCACGCTGAAGATAAACCTGCTCTCACGCTCACGTGCGCTCTGCAACGAAGCGCGGATCGGGCAGGTGTTCTTGAACCTGCTCATGAATGCCGCCGAGGCGATCCCTCCGGGCGATCCCGAGCACAACACGATCACGGTCACGACAGAGGACCATCCGCCGGATGTGGTCGTCACCATCGCCGACACCGGGGCGGGCATTCCGGCGGAGCACATCGGCAGCATCTTCGAGCCGTTCTTCACCACCAAGACAGATGGCCGCGGCACGGGGCTCGGGCTCTCCATCTCGCACTCGCTCGTCACTGCGCAGGGAGGGCGGATCGCCGCCGAGAGCGCCGTCGGGCACGGCACGCGGATGGTCGTCCATCTTCCGATGGCGGAGGGCGCGGCGCCCGTCACGGCCTCACAACGGAGCGATGCAGCGTCATCCGGCGACGCTGGCGGGTCCGGGAATGGCGGCCAGCCCGCGCGGCGTCATCGCATCCTGGTTGTCGACGACGAGGTGCAGCTGGGTCGCCTCATCAAGAGCTTCCTCGCCGACTACGACGTCACCGTCGCGAACAGCGGCGCGGAAGGGCGCACCAATCTCGACACCCCACCGCCGTTCGATCTCGTCCTGTGTGACCTGATGATGCCGGACGTGACCGGGATGGACCTCTACGAGCACGTCGAGCGAACGCGCCCGGAGTTGTGCTCGCGGTTCGTGTTCATGACGGGTGGCGCATTCACGTCGCCCGCGGTCGCCTTCCTGGACGCCGTGACGGCGAAGGGCAACGCGTGCGTGGAGAAGCCCTTCCGGATCGACGGGCTCGTGGCAACGATCGCGGCCAAGCTGGCGGAGCTGGAGGCGGCGAAAACCTCCGGCGCAGCCACGGGAAAAACGGGCTAAGAGGGCCTTTCCCATGCTGCAAGAAGACCTGGCCCTCCTCCGGTCGCACATCGCCAAGCGGCGAACTTTCGCGATCATCTCGCATCCGGACGCGGGCAAGACCACGCTCACCGAGAAGCTCCTCCTGTACGGAGGCGCGATCCACCTGGCCGGATCCGTGAAGTCCCGTCGTGCGGCGCGCCATGCGACCAGCGACTGGATGGCGCTCGAGAAGGAGCGCGGCATCTCGATCTCCACCAGCGTGTTGCAGTTCGACTACGGCGGCTGCCACTTCAACCTGCTCGACACGCCGGGCCACAACGACTTCAGCGAGGACACGTACCGCACGCTCGCGGCGGCGGACTGCGCGGTCATGCTCATCGACTGCGTGAAGGGCGTGGAGCCGCAGACCATCAAGCTGTTCGAGGTGTGTCGCATGCGCGGCATCCCCATCGTCACGTTCATCAACAAGCTCGATCGCCCGGGTAAAGCCCCGCTGGATCTGCTCCACGAGATCGAGAGCGTGCTCGGCATTCCGTGCACGCCCATGACGTGGCCCGTCGGCACGGGTCCGCGCTTCAAGGGCGTGATCGATCGCAAGACCAACGCGTTCCTCCGCTTCGCGGTGGGCGAGAACATCGGCCACAAGGCGGTGATGGCGCTCTCCAGCATCAGTGACCCCTTGCTGAAGGAAGAGATCGGCGACGCGCAGCACCTGGAGCTGACAGAGGAGCTCGAGCTGCTGGATGCCGCCGGCAATGCGTACGACGAGGCCGCGTTCCTGAGCGGCAAGGTCACGCCCGTGTTCTTCGGCAGCGCGATGAACAACTTTGGCGTGGAGCCGTTCCTCGAGAAGTTCATCGGCCTGTGCCCGTCACCGCGCACGCGCCACTCGAAGGACCTGGAGATCCCGGCCGACGCTGACTACTTCACCGGCTTCGTGTTCAAGATCCAGGCGAACATGGATCCGCAGCACCGGGACCGCATCGCGTTCGTGCGCATCTGCTCCGGGAAGTTCACGCGCGGCATGGACGTGCGCCACGTGCGCACGAAGAAGAAGCTGACGCTCTCGCGCTCACTCAACTTCCTGGCACAAGAGCGCGTGACCGTCGACGAGGCGTACGCGGGCGACATCGTCGGTGTGTGGGATCCGGGCGTGCTGCGCATCGGTGACGCGCTCACCACGGGGCCGGACGTGGAGTTCGAGGGCATCCCGCGCTTCTCACCGGAGTACTTCGTGCGCGTTCGCTCGGCAGACCCGATGAAGCGCAAACAGCTCAAAAAAGGCCTCGAAGAGCTCTCCGACGAGGGCGCCGTGCTCCTCATGTACGAGCGCGACGAGAACGACGCCGAGCCGATCCTGGGCACGGTCGGCCCGCTCCAGTTCGACGTCGTGCAGTACCGCCTCAAGGCGGAGTACGGCGTGGCGGCCATCTTTGACCGCCTCTCGTACAACCACGCGCGTTGGGTCGAGGGGACGCCCTTCGAGCCCAAGGAGATCGAGCGTCGCGGCAGCATCCTGGTCAGCTACGACATCGAGCAGCGCCCCATCCTGCTCTTCGACAGCGAGTGGGTCATGAACCGCACGATCGAGAAGAACCCCACGCTCACGTTCATCGCCGCGGCCCAGCCAGGTCGCCGCGCCAACAAGCGGTGACAAAAGGATAACGGCGCCGCCGGAGCTACCTCCATGCGACGCCGTCCACGCGAGCGCGAGAGCTACTTCTTGTCTTGAGAGAGGTCTTCCTTCTCGAGACGGTCGAGCTCTTTCTTGTAGTTCGCGTTGCTGATCTCGGCCTTCGCCGTGCTGTCGTCCGACTCGGTGCTGGGGCGCCCGTTCGGGTCCGTCACCACGCCGGGGATGTTCGCCGCAGGAGCCATGGCCACGGCCGCGGGCGGCGTGTCCGACGTTGCAGCTGCCGAAGCCGCCGCAGTGTCCGTGCTCGCAGACGCAGACGCGGCTGCAACGCCGCCTTCCGCGGTCGCATCGCCGCCCTTCTTGGGGCAGCCGGCAAGGGCGAGCGCGAACAACGAGGAGACTCCAAGCACAAGGACAGCGGACATGAGCTTCTTCATTGCGCACCTCCCGACGCTGCGGGCGCCGGTGCGCCGCCAGCTGCCACGAACTGCACCGGAATGTACTTCTGGTGCGACCATTGCCTGTATTCTGCACCCTTCGCGGTCTTGGCCTTGATCACCGTCGCCGCCCAGATGCCGCCCTTGCCCGGGTGGAACTTCGCCCAGCGCGGATCGTTCGCGGCGAACGTGCAGTTGCCGTCCAGACCGTAGTGCTTGCCGGCCGCGTCGTAGTTGACGAGCGCGTGCGCGCCGCCTTCGCTGGCCACGCAGTAGTACTCGTTCGGTGCGGCCCCGCCGCCTGGCGTCACCGTGATCGTGAGCGCGGAGCCGATCGGGATCTGTGCGCCGGGGGCTGGCGCTGCGATCGACGGAGCCGCGGCGATCGGCGGCAGCGAAGGGGCGAGCTCGGCCAGGTACGCGAAGAAGTGCGCGTCGATCTTGTGGAGGTGGGCGTCTGTACGCGCGACCGTCGCCGCGTCGGCGCTGTCCTCAGCGAGCTCTCGCACCCGCAGCGTGCGATACGCGCGATGCCAGTGGTTCGTCACGGCCCGGTGCACGTCGGGCGTGCGCACGAGCCCCTTGAGGAGCGTGTTCTCCTTCTCGACCGTCTCCGCGACGTACTTCCGACGAAAGGCCCTCTGATCCTTCGTCTCCGCCGGGCCTGCGTCCGGGTGATTGTGTGGCGCGGATGCGGACGGACTGGCGGGGGTCATGGCGGGCGCGGCCGAAGCCATCCCGATGGGTGGAGGTGCGCCGGGACCAGCCGACGGTGCGGCACCTGCCGCGAGGGCGGCGGGCGCGAGGAGCGTGGCGACTCCCCCGATCAGCAACTTGAGACTTCTACGCATGGAATGTTCTCCCCTTCGGGTTGGTACGGACGCGACCGTATCACGCTCGCTTGCGCTTGAGCGCTCGGGCGAACGCGGCAAGGCGCGGCGAGCTACTGGCCCGCAAGAGCTTCTCCGGACGTGACAGAGCCTTCACGGAGAGCTCCAGGCGGAGCGCCTCGCTCTTCGTGCCGCAGCGCTTCCTGGCGCACAAAACAAGGGGTCCGCGGCCACGCGTGTATTTTGCACCCTTTCCGGCCTCGTGCGCGCGCACCCGCGCTGGGACGTCCTTGGCGATGCCCGTGTAAAGCGTCCCGTCTCCACACAGCAGCACGTAGACGAACCAGGGGTCTTCCACCACAAGGCAGGCTAGGGCACGTTGGTGAGCCGGCGAACGGCTATTTTTACGGTGATTGTTGAGGTGTGGGCGGAGTCCGACTAGGTTCTGCGCCGTGGAACCCGTCCCCTTCGTCGCGCGCCTGTTCTTGGCCTGGCTCGTCTATTTCAAGGTGCTGTTCGACGGCACGTTCGCGGCGAAGGTGTCCGCGCTCGGGAAGGGGCGAGAGCTTGCTCCGATCGAGGAGCCGAAGAAGCTCGCGTCCAGGGCGAAGGCGAAGGAAGAGGAGGAGGAAAAGGTCGAGGCCAAGGTCGAGGCGAAGGTTGAGGCGAAGGTCGAGGCGAAGGTCGAGGCGAAGGAGCCCGATTTTTCTTCGGCGTTGCAGCTGCTGTCGTTGCTTCAGCGGGAGGGGCGGCTCGTGGATTTCCTCGAGGAGGACATCGCGGGAGCGGCGGATGCGGACATCGGCGCGGCTGCCCGCGTGGTGCATGATGGGTGTCGCAAGGCGCTTCGCGAGCACGTGGAGCTGGTGGCGATTCGAGAAGAAGAAGAGGGCGTGAAGCTCACGCTGCAAGAGGGCTTCGACGCGAAGTCCGTGAAGCTCACCGGCAACGTGCAAGGGAAGGCGCCGTTCACTGGCAGCCTTCGTCACAAGGGCTGGCGCGCGAAGAAGATCACGTTGCCCACGGCGGTCGCAGGCCACGATGCCGCGATCCTCGCGCAGGCGGAGCTGGAGCTATGAGCGCGAAGCACGCACCCACGTACGCCGTCGGGATCGATCTCGGCACCACGCACACCGCGCTCGCGTATGCGAAGCTCCCGGCGGAAGGCGAGAAGCCGCTCCCCGTAGAGGTGCTGAAGATCCCGCAGCTCGTCGCCGCAGGCACGGTGGAGTCGCGGTCTCTGCTCCCGTCGTTCCTCTACCTTGCTCACGAGAGCGAGGGCGCGCTCGTGCTCCCATGGGACAAGAAGCGCACGTATGCCGTGGGCGAGCACGCACGTTCGCGTGGCGTCGATGCGCCCGCCCGCGTGGTCATGAGCGCGAAGAGCTGGCTGTGCCACCCGAGCATCGATCGGCGCGCGAACATCCTTCCGCATGGCGCGCCGGACGACGTAGGCAAGGTCAGCCCCGTCGAGACCAGCTTCCGCTTTCTCCAGCACCTGGAAGAGGCGTGGGACCAGGAGGTCGCGAAGGGCAAGACCGACCTCGCGCTCGGCAAGCAGAGCATCGTGCTCACCGTGCCCGCGTCGTTCGATGCGGCCGCGCGCGAGCTCACCACCGAGGCCGCGTTTGCTGCAGGGTTCGAGGACCTCACCTTGCTCGAGGAGCCGCAGGCCGCGCTCTATGCATGGCTCTCCGCCAAGGGCGACTCATGGCGCAAGGACATCAAGCCCGGCGAGGTGATCCTGGTCGTGGATGTGGGCGGTGGTACCACGGACTTCTCCGTCATCGTCGCGAAGGAAACGAACGGCGAGCTCTCGCTCGAGCGCGTGGCTGTGGGCGATCACATCTTGCTCGGCGGCGACAACATGGACCTCTTGCTCGCGCACATCGCCGAGCAGAAGCTCGTCGCGGCAGCAGAGGCCGCAGGCAAGCCGCTGGAGCTCGATCGCTGGCAGAGGACCGCGCTGCAACACGCGGCGCGCGTCGCCAAGGAAGTGCTCCTCTCCGACGGCAAGAAGGACACGTCGCAGATCGCCATCGCGGGCAAGGGCTCCAAGATGGTGGGTGGCACGTTGCGCACGGAGCTCACGCGCGCAGAGGTGGCGTCGTCGATCGTGGACGGCTTCTTCCCCATGGTGGAAGCGTCCGCGCGTCCTGCCGTTCGTCCGCGCACGGGCCTCGTCGAGATGGGCCTGCCGTACGCGCAGGATCCGGGCGTCACGCGGCACCTGGCCGCGCTGCTCGGCCCCAAGACCGGCGAACCCATGCAACCTACACGCATCCTGTTCAACGGCGGCGTGATGAAGAGCGACGCGCTGCGCGAGCGCATCACCGCATGCGCCACGTCGTGGGCAACGGCAGCCAAGGCCCCCGCGCCCAAGGTGCTCGACGGCGTCGATCTCGATCTCGCGGTCGCGAAGGGCGCGGCCGCGTACGGCCTTGCACGTCGCGGCAAGGGCATGCGCATCCGCGGAGGCACGGCGCGCGCATATTACGTCGGCATCGAGGGCGCGGCCCCGGCCATCCCTGGTGTGCCGCCGCCCGTCACCGCGCTCTGCGTGGCGCCGCTGGGCATGGAAGAGGGCACGCACGCGGACATCACGGCGCACCTGCTCGGCGTGGTCGTGGGCGAGCAGGTTCGCTTCCGCTTCTTCGGCTCGCAGTCGCGCAAGACGGACGTCGCCGGCACGTCGCTCGAGCGCTGGAAGCCCGAGGACCTCACGGAGCTCTCGCCCATTGCGATCACGCTGCCCGCCGAGGGCCGCACGCCAGGCGACGTGGTGCCCGTGAGCATCCGCGCGACCATCACCGAGGTAGGCACGCTGCTGCTCGAGGCCATCCCCACCGACAAGGCGAAGAAGGGCAAGGGGCCGGGCGGCGAAGAAGAGCGCTGGAAGCTGGAGCTCAGCGTACGCGAGAGGGAGTAGACACGTGTCTACCGAGGCGAAGCGCGAGGCGACGTTCATCGTCGGGATCGACCTCGGGACAACGCACACCGTGGTGGCGAGCGCGCCCCTGCGTCAGGACCGGGACGTGGGCATCACGCCCGACATCCTGGCCATCCCGCAGCTCGTGACCTTGCGCGAGAAAGAGGCACGGCCGCTGCTGCCTTCATGTCTCTATGCCCCGCTTCCGGGCGAGATACACGGCGATCCCACCTGGGTCGGCGGAGAGCTCGCGCGTCGCCGCGGCGCGGAGATCCGCGGGCGGTTCGTCTCCAGCGCGAAGAGCTGGCTCTGTCACGCGGGCGTCGACAGGCTCGCGGCGATCTTGCCATGGGGCATTCACGACGAGGCGGGCGCCGCCGCAACGCCGCACATCTCGCCGCTGGATGCGAGCATGCACTACCTGGTGGCCGTGCGAGAGGCGTGGGACGCGGAGCATACGGATGCACCGCTCGCATCGCAGGAGGTGCTGCTCACCGTGCCCGCGTCGTTCGACGAGGTCGCGCGCGAGCTCACGTCGAAGGCCGCCGTGCTCGCGGGTCTCTCCGTCACGCTGGTCGAGGAGCCCACGGCCGCCTTCTACGACGCAATGCGAGACGCGCGCGGCAAGGACCGCAGCAACACCGCATGGGACAAGCTGCTCGGGCGCATCGGCAAGAAGGACGCGGCGGACGCCGAGCAGTTCGTGCTCGTGTGCGACGTGGGCGGCGGCACCACGGACCTGTCGCTCATGGCCATCGGCGCGCGCAAGAAGGGGGAGCCCGTCAACATTCGTCGCGTCGCGGTGGGACGCCATATCCTGCTCGGCGGCGACAACATGGACCTGGCGCTCGCGCACGTGGCAGAGTCGCGCATGTCGCTCAAGGAGCCGCTGCCCACGGGCGAGCTCGCGCAGCTGGTGCTCGGTTGCCGCGACGCGAAGGAGCGCATCTTCGGCGGCGCGAAGGATGCGAAGGTCACGGTCCTCGGTCGTGGCGGCAAGCTCGTGAAGAGCCAGAAGAGCATCACGCTGACGAAGAAGGACGTGAAGGACGTCCTGATCGCCGGCTTCTTCCCGATCGTCACGGCAGGCGAGCCGCCACCGAAGACGCGCACGGGCCTGGTCTCGTTCGGGCTGCCGTTCGAGCGCGATCCCGCGATCACGCGCCACGTCCTGTCCTTCCTCACGCGCCACTCCGAGGAGATGCACGGGCGCGGCCCCGATGCGATCTTGCTCAACGGCGGCGTGTTCCACGCGGAGGCGCTGGCGGGCGCGGTGGCGAAGCAAGTGGAGCTGGCGTTCGGCCGCGAGCCCGCGCTCTTGCCCAACGCGGATCCCGATCTGGCCGTTGCGCGCGGCGCTGTCCTCTACGGCTTCGCACGGCGCGGGCACGGCGTCCGCGTGACCAGCGGCGCGTCGCACGGCTACTACGTGGCGGTCGAATCCGACGGCACCGAAAAACGTGCAGTATGCATCCTGCCGCGTGGCGCGGACGAGGGTGAGTACTTCGAGGCGGAGGGCCGCTCCTTCGAGCTCACCACGGGCCGCACGGTGAAGTTCCCGCTGTACGCGAGCGACGTGCGCAAGGACAACGTCGGCACGCTGGTGAAGTTGCCGAAGGAGATGAGCCACGAGGGCGCCGCCGACAACGACGCGAGCTCCGCGTTCCAGGTGCTTCCGTCGCTGGTGCTCAACGTTCCGTCGGACCGGCGCGGCGAGGGGCGGTTGCCGGTCACCCTGGGAGGGGTGCTCAGCGCAACGGGACAGCTGGAGCTTTACTGTACCCGCAAGGACACCGGCGGCCGCATCCGCCTCGAGTTCCAGCTTCGCGACGGTGGCAACGTGGACCGCGCGCCGCTCGGGGCCAGCGCTCCTCCGCCGTCGCTGGCACCAGCGCCATCCACGCATCTGCGGGGCGCGGACGACACACGCATGAAGGAGGCGCGCGCGCTGATCGATCAGGTCTTCGGCAAGCGCGGCGACGCAGACCCGCGCATCACGAAGGACCTGTCGCGCGAGCTGGAGCGCATCCTGGGCGACCGCGCGAGCTGGACCATGGAGGTCGCGCGGCGTCTTGCCGACCAGCTGCTGGAGAACCCCGGCGTGCGTCGCCGCACCGAGAATCACGAGCGCATGTGGCTCATGCTCACGGGTTACTGCATGCGCCCCGGCTTCGGCGACCCGGGCGACGCGGAGCGAGTACGTGTACTCTACACTATCTTCGACGGGCGCCTGGCGTTCCCGGAAGAGCCGCGCAACTGGCAGCAGTTCTTCATCGCGTGGCGCCGCGTGTCAGGCGGGCTGTCAGAGGCGCAGCAGGTTCACATCCGCGACGCCTTCGACGCGGTGATCGCTCCGAAGGAGGCGAACCTGAAGATGCCACGACGCATCCCGGAGGGCCGCGACGAGCTCACGATGATGCTCGCGTCGCTCGAGCGCGTGCCGGTCGCGCGCCGCGTGGAGCTCGGCGATTGGTTGCTGGAGCGCACGTGGGTGGACAAGGACGCGCGGCTCTGGACCAGCATCGGAAGGCTCGGTGCGCGGCAGCCGCTGTACGCGAGCCTGCATCACGTGGTGCCGCCGCGCGCGGCAGAGGCGTGGCTCACGCAGCTGCTCCGCGAGACCTGGAAGGGCCTTCACACTGCGCCTCACGCTGCGGTGCAGCTCGCGCGCGTCACGGGAGATCGCGCGCGCGACCTCTCCGCGGACCTCCGCCTGCAGACCGAGAAGAAGCTCATCGCGATAGGCGCGAAGCCAGAGTGGATCCGCGCTGTGCGCGAGCTCGCCGTGATGGACGAGGCCGAGAAGGTCGCGATCATGGGCGAGGGGCTCCCCATCGGGCTTCGGCTGTCGGAGTAACGCACCGGACGTCGCGCGTCAGCGAGCAGCAGGCTTCCTGAGGCGTGCGGTGTCCAGCACGTGACGGACCTTGCGCCTTAGCTGTGCAGACGAGAACGGCTTGTGGAGCAGCGCGACGCTCTCCCCGAGCGCGCCGTGGCGCCCAAGGGCATCCTCGGTGTAGCCGGACATGAAGAGAACCGGCACTTCGGGCCGGATGTGCTCGAGCGCCGAGGCAAATTCCGGCCCGCTCATCTCGGGCATGACCACGTCGGAGAGCGCGAGGTGGATGGGGCCGGCCCGCTCCTCGCATAGGCGCAAGGCCTCGGCGCCGCCGCTGGCCGTGATCACCTGATAGCCAGCACGCGAGAGGATTCGTTCGGCGACCAATCGCACGGCGCCCTCGTCCTCCACGACCAGAACGATCTCGCCATGACCGACCTCCTCTTCCTCCGGCAGGGCGACCGCAGCCCGTTCCGCTGGGCCCGCGACGGGCGCGGTTGGGAATGTGAGCGTGAACCGGGAGCCGCGACCAGGTTCGCTATCCACGGTGATGCTGCCGCCACACTGCTGCATGATGCCGTACACGGTGGCGAGCCCGAGACCGGTTCCACCCACCTTGGCCTTCGTCGTGAAGAATGGCTCGAAGATCTTCTCCTGCACGGGGCCATGCCCACACCCGTGTCGGTCATGGTGAGAAGTACGGCCTTTCCGCCTTCTGCCAGTGCAGTCTCGATCGCGAGCTTGCCGCCCCGAGGCATGGCATCGCGCGCGTTCACGACGAGGTTCATGAGCACCTGTTCGAGGAGGCCACGATCGACCTCGATCTGCGGAAGGGCTGGAGCTGCGACGTGAACGACCAGAATGTCCTCGCCCAGCGTGCGACGGACCATGCGCAAGAGGCCCTTGGTGACGAGATCCAGGTTGAGTCGCTGCGGCTCGACCACTTGGTTGCGGCTGAACGTGAGGAGCTGCCTGGTGAGGGCCGCAGCGGCCGCCGAGGCGGCCTGCACCTCGAGCAGGTCCTGCCGGCGGGGATCACTGCCGTCGAGTCCGGCGAGCGCAAACTCCGTGTGGCTCATGATCACCGTGAGGATGTTGTTGAAGTCATGCGCGACGCCGCCCGCGAGGCGGCCGACGACCTCCATCTTCTGCGCGACACGGAGCTTCTCCTCCGCGCGCTTTTGCTCCGAGACGTCAACCACGACGATACGACACTCGCCTCCATCGGCGTGCTGCCCCGTCACTTGTACGAACGTCTCGCCACCAGGCTTGGCCGCTCCTCCCAGCGCGACCACGCACGACGCCTTTGCTCCCCCCTCGAAGACGCAGTCGAGGACGCGCTGGAACGTGACACGGTCCGCGTCGGCGATGAAGGCGATGAGCTGCTTTTCGACGATGAGGGAGCGGGCGACGCCGAGCATCCCGGCGGCGGTGAGGTTGGCCCGCTGCACCGTCCCGTCGCGCGCGAGGGTGAAGTAGGCGGCGGGTGCAAAGTCGTAGAGGTCGGAGTATTGCGCGAGGAGCAGCTCGACCTCCTCGCGTGAGCGGCAGAGTTCCTCGTTCTGCTGCTCCAGCTCCACCTGGTGGACCTGCAGCTCGTGCATCAGTCGCACCGCGTCTTCGGGCGTGGTGACGGAGGTGGGCACCGCGGCTCGCTTGACCTCCGCCTCCGCCTGCGCGCGCCGTTGGGCCGGCGTGGGGGGCGTCTTCCGGCGCGTCACGAGTCCCTCTTCCGTAGCTTTGCTTCCAGCTTCTTCGCAACGGTGACGTCGAAGAACGTGAGCACCAGCCCAGAGACCGCGTTGTCGAGAGTGCGGTACGGCATCATGCGAACCGAGAACCAGCGGTGGTCCCGCGTGGCGATCTCGGTCTCTTTTCGGCGCGAGCGTCCTCAGCACCTCCCGCGCGTCCGCCTGGAGCGTCGGATACTCGATGTCGAACGCGAGGTCCGTGACCGGACGCCCGAGATCTCCCGGGATCAGCTTCACGAGCTTCGCAGCTTCGGGCGTGAAGCGCCGCACGTTCAGCCTGTCGTCGAGGAACAGCGTGGCGATCTCCGTGCTGTCGAGCAGGTTCTTCATGTCGTTGCTGGTCCGCGACAGCTCGCCCACAGTGGCCTGAAGCTCCGCGTTCAGGCTCTGCAGCTCCTCGTTCATCGACTGCAGCTCCTCCTTGGAAGTGGTGAGCTCTTCGTTCGAGGACTGCAGCTCTTCGTTCGAGGACTGCAGCTCCTCCGTCGTGGAGACACGATCCTCTCGTACTTCGCGCAGCTCGTCGTACGCGGCACGCAGCTCCTCGCGCGCGCGCTCCAGTGCCCGCTCGGCGTCTGGCTTCCCGACCTTCGTGGCCCTGTGTTTGCCTGAAGGGCTCGCCGCCGCATCCGTGAACACGACGGTCATGAGCCTTCGCATGGCCGGTAGATCCGTCAGAGGCTCGATGGCAACGTCAACCACCCGTCCGCCGGGAGCACTGCCAGTCGGGACGCCGTTGATGAGCACGCTGGCACCCGTCTTCTGCGCGCGGCGAAGACCGTTCGCGAGCGCGCCGCGCAGCGCATCCCCCGCCATCGCGAAGATGTTCCAGTTCGCCTTCCCTGCGGGAAGCTCCAGGTACGAGCTCGCACGCCCGCTCACATAGAGGATGTCGCCGCCCTGGCTCACGACGACGGCCGCGGGCGCGAAGCGCTGGAGCAGGAAGCGGTCCACGCTTGCCTGGCGCCGCGCCGAGAACGCGCCGGAGTCTCTTGAAGCGGCGCTCACCTCGGTCGGCTCACGTGGCGTTGCGACGGGGAAGTCCACGTTGGCCGCATGTGCGCGCACGCCGGTTGCGCGCCGGAAAAATCGCCCTCCACCGCGGAGCGGCTCGAGCAGCGGCGGGTCGGACGAGACGGTCTCCGCGTTCCCCAGGAAGAGCATGCCACCCGGCCGCAGCGCGTAGTGGAACAGCGCGAGGAGCTTCTGCTGGAGCGCGGGCATCAGGTAGATGAGCAGGTTGCGACATGCCAACAGATCCAGCTTCGTGAAGGGCGGATCGGAGATCACGTTCTGCGTGGCAAAGACGACCATGTCACGGATCTGCTTCGTGACCCGGTAGCCCTTCGCTTCCTTCACGAAGAACCGCGCCAGCCGTGCCCTCGGGACCTCGGTCTCGATCGTCGGCCCGAACACGCCGAGGCGCGCACGCGCGATCGTGTCGGCGTCGATGTCCGTGGCGAAGATCTGGAGCGTGAGCTTCTTCTTTGACTTGGTGGCCGCCTGCGCCATCACCCACGCGATGGCCAGCGAGTATGCCTCTTCTCCCGTGGAGCAAGCGGGAACCCAGGCGCGGAGCACGGGGTGCGGGGCGTCGGCGATCAACGCGGGGAGCACCTCTTTCTCGAGCTGCCTCCACGCCACCGGGTCGCGGAAGAAGCTGGTCACGCCGATGAGCAGCTCCTGGAAGAGGAGCAGCGCCTCCTTCCGGTTCTCGCGGAGGTAGCGCGCATACACGCGCATCTCGGTCACCTGGTGGAGGACCATACGCCGTTCGATGCGCCGACGAAGCGTGCCGTGCTTGTACAGCGAGAAGTCTTGCCCAGTGGAGTCGCGGAGCGCGGCGATCACGTCGTCAAGCGCACGCGCAGGCGCTGGAGGTGTGGCTGCGGGCGGCTTCTGACCACTCCGACGCCGCCACTGGATGATCTTCGCGGGCAGCTCGGCCGGTGAACCGACGACGTCCGCGAGCCCCGCGGCGATGGCGCTGCCTGGCATGCCGTCGAACTGCGCCGTGGCAAGGGCCTGAACGAACGCGGCCCCGCCCGCTTCCTTGATCGCGCGAAGGCCAAGCGTGCCATCAGCGCCCATGCCCGAGAGCACGACGCCGATGGCAAGGGGCCCGGCGTCCTTGGCGAGCGAGCGAAAGAAGCGGTCGATGGGCAGCCGCAGCGCAGGCGACCGCGGGCGCGGGAACAGACGCAGCACGCCGCGCACGAGCGTGAGCTCCTGGTTCGGCGGGATCACGTACACGTGCTCTGCGGCGACGCGCATGCGGGCCTTGATCTGATGCACCGGCATGGCGCAAGCGCGCTGCAAGATCTCCGCGAGCATTCCTTTGTGCGTGGGGTCGAGGTGCTGCACCACCACAAAGGCAATGCCGCTTCTGGGAGGCACGTTCCCCAGGAATTTCTCGAGCGCATCAAGGCCTCCCGCGGAGGCACCGAGCGCGACGACGGGAACACGCTTCGTGCCTTTTGGGAGGGTCACATCGCTCCCACGCACACGTGCGGCCGATTCGCCTGCCATGATTGCCCCCGCGCTTGCTCCGCAGCAGATCGCACTCCACGAAGTTCGCACGATCACGCTAGCGCCCGTCGCTCGAACTCACCACGAGGAATTCGGGCACAACGCCGACCAACGACATCATTTCGGGACGGTGCGCCCGTGTGGGGCATATTGCGACGCTCTCGCGCTTGGCTCAGGTAGCCTTCTGCAGTCGACAAAAGAGGAGCGGCGCCGCCAGGGATTGGCAGCGCCGTTCGTCATTCGCTTTCGCTCAGCTCACTTGTGCGCGCAGGGGCCGCTGGTCGCGACTGACACGTGGCCGCGGTTGGCCTCGCAGCTGTTGTTGTACGTCTTGCCGTCGCAGCCGCAGACCGGCAGCACGATCATGGGGCAGAGGTCGGGGAGGGGCTCGCAGGTGCCGCTCATGTCGCCGGCGCCGCAGGCCGCGATCTTGGTGTAGCTGCAGAACTCGGTGGCGCCGCACTGGAGGCCGGCGAACCCGCCGCACATCTTCGGGGCGGGGCTGCTCGCTGCGATGTCGAGCGTGACGGTGAACGTCTGCGCGGGGGGCGACGTCTCGGCCCAGGGGCGCTGCAGGATGAGCGTGAGCATGTGCTTGCCGCTCTTGCCCGTGGTCTTCCACGTGAAGGTGTCGGTGCCGGAGGAGCCGGGCTTGTGCACGTCGCCGGGGGTCGTCGTCTCGACTGCCTTGGTGAGGCCGCCTTCGCCGGTGACCATCCACATGTAGCCGGTCGAGGCGTTCTGGCTGAGCGTGAGCACCACCTTCTGACCTGCGGTGACGTGGACCGTCTTCTTGTTGTCGGCGTGCGTGAGCGCGACCGGCTTGGCAGACGTGACGTCGGCGCTGTTCGAGTCGTCCGCGTTCGCACCTTCATCGGCGCCACCGCAGGCGACGGCGCTGAGCGAGAGAGCAACGAGAGCAGCGGAGAAGACGAAGTGGATGGGGCGCATGACTGGAGACCTTCTCGGCGGGATGACCCTCGCCGTATGGAGAGTGACGTTGGGTTTCTGGTGGCCGGCTCATCACCGACGCCGCTTCCTCTACTGCCCGTTTCCCCACGTGCAACCCCAATATCCTACATCGGCGCCAACAGCCGGATAAGTCCCGTCATTTCAATTGGTTGTGATTGATGAAATCTCGTTCAGCGAACGACGAGTCGGCAGCGAATTTGGCCATTTGCCTACATTTGCGCACCTTGGAGCCATGAGCCTCTTCTCCCGTCGCCAGCTGCTCACCATGCTCACTGCATCTGCGGTCGTCCTTGGCACCCGTATGTCGATCGCGCATGCGCAAGAGCCGCAAGCTCCGGTCGCGCAGTCCCGCATCCGCGCGGTGTCGCGTGATGCGCGCGGTGTGACCATCGAGATGGAGCTCACGCATGCGCCGTTCCCCGCGCCGGGCTACGCGTACAAGGACGCGACGGTGATCGCGTTCGTGCCGAATCACTTCCGCGCGTCGCACGATGGCCGCGTGTCGGTCCTGGTGCACTTCCACGGTCACACGTCGACCGCGCCGACGGCGATGGCAGCGCACGAGCTTCGCGAGCAGCTCTACGAGAGCAAGCAGAACGCGATCCTCCTCGTGCCGCAAGGGCCGGTGCTCTCGGCGGACTCGTCTTGCGGCAAGCTCGAAGAGAACCTGGGGCTCGCGCGCCTGCTCGAGGATGCGCTCCGCACGCTCTCGTCCGAGACGGGGCGCGCCGCGCTCGGTACGTCTGGCATCAAGCCGGGGTCGCAGCCAGGCACTGTCTGCATCTCCGCGCACTCGGGCGGCTATCACGCGGCCGCACAGTGCGTATCGAAGGGCGGCGTTCCCGTGACCGAGGTCTACCTCTTCGACGCGCTGTATGCAGACACGTCCGTGTTTCGCGACTGGGTGATCGCCGGTCGTGGGCAGTCCGCGAAGTCGCGGCACAAGCTGGTGCTCTACACGACCGGCGGCACGACCGAAGTGGAGAGCCATCGTCTGCTGGCCGAGCTCTCGCAGGCCGGCGTGCGAACGGCGATCGAGGAGCACGAGGGCACGCTCAGTCGCGCGGAGCTCACGCTCGCGGAGGTCGTGCTCATCCGCACGCAGCTCTCCCATGGCGCAGTGACACACGAGCTGAACGGCCTGCGCGATTGCCTGTACGCGTCGGCCATGCCGCGCCGCCTGCGCACCTCGTGGTTCGACGTGAAGAACGCAGCGCGCCCGCTCGAGCGTCGTCAGACCTCGACGCAAGGCGGTCGCTGACGTGAGCCGCTTCATCAGCATCGCGGTTGGTTTCGTCACTCTCACCTCGGTCGCGTGCAGCTCCTCGTGCGGTGCTCCGAAGGACACGCCGGTCGGAACTCCCGCGACGGTTCCGTCGTCCACCGCGGCGAGCCCGCTCGCGTCCACCACTGCCGCACCGAGCGCCGCGGCATCCGCAAACGGCGCGCCGATCACGCAGCTCAAGCCACGCGGGCGCTCCATGCCGCGCGCGTCGTGCCCACTGACGATCGAGCCGGGCGTGAGCTTCGGTCCCGTGGACCTGGGCGAGACCAGGGAAGATCTGTTGAAGCTCGGCGCGAAGCCGAAGGGCGAGACCGGCAAGGGAGACAACGAAGTCTTCGAGATCGCAGGGCTCAGCGTCTCGATGTGCGGCGGCAAGGTGGTGGACATCTGGCTCGATGATCTGCGGAAGGCGCCCGACTGCGTGACGTACCAGGGCAAGCCCGTCGCGCGTGACGTCGCGCGTGAGGCCTTCGAGAAGACCCTTGGCGGCTGCGTCGCCACGGCGCCGCGCATCGGCGGCACATTCGAGAAGTGCACGGACGGCGGCGTGTACATCGGACACGGCATGGGTGACTTCATGCAGGTCCGCGTGTTGCCCCGCGGCGAGGCCTTCGATCTGGACGGCTCGTGTGCGCGTGCGCTGGACGACGGCTCACCGGTCGCGCTCGACGCGAAGACACGGGCGAAGCTGCTCGAGCAGATTGTCATCCTGGACGTGCTCGCGCCGTACTGGCACGTGAACACGCCGGGCCGCAAGCCGCTGCGCATCCTGAAGAACCCGGCCTTCGCGGAGAACCCCACGTTCATGATGTTCGGTGAGGACGTGACGTGGATCGAGCGCGCGCAAGTGAAGCCCGGCCTGGCCTACTTCGACATCACGTCGTTCGTCGCCACGAAGACCAAGGTGCATGTCGAGTTCGCCTATCCCATCGAAGGCGTGCGCGGCTCCGTCGACCTGGTGCCGGACGGCATGGGCCAGTACCGCGTGGAGAAGCGCGACGCACACGAAACCAAGTAGCTAGCGCGCGCGTTGCAACGTGGAGACGTGAGCCCGCGCGCGCATGGACCTGTACGGATCCATCGGGTGCTGCTCACCACACGCGGAGGAGACAGCAGCCTTGGATCGCGCCGAAGCACTTGGCTGAATTTCCGGGCAATTCTAGCGGAAACGAACAGTGTGAATGTCCGACAGTGTGTGGAATGCACCTTGCTTGAGGGCAGCCATGCTCCGCCGTCTACCACTGCCCATTGCGATCTCCCTTGTCCTCGTTGCCTGTAGCGCCAGCGATGAAGGAGGCAGCGATGGTGATTCGCCGGACGTTGCCATCAGCGGGCTGCAGGTCTCGCCGGACAAGTGCCCGAGCGATCGCCCGGGCTTCACGGAGCCGACGGACGCGCAGAAGGCAGCGGCAGTGACCGCGCACGTGGGTGTCGATCCGAACGGCATCATCCCCAAGAACCTGCTCGCCGACGCGCTCGGGTTCCTGGACGTGAACACGGACAAGTTCGACAACCAGCGGTACATGGCGGTCGTCGACTTCTCGAAGTCCAACTCCAAGAAGCGCTTCTTCCTGGTGAACCTGGAGACGGGCGCGGTGGAAGCCCATCAGGTCGCGCATGGCACCGGCAGCGATCCCGGTCACACCGGAACGCCCACGCGCTTCGGCAACGTCAACAACTCGTTCATGTCGTCGCTGGGGTACTACCGCACGATGGACACGTACGACGGCAAGCATCCGCACTCGCTGCAGCTGTCCGGTCTGTCCACCACGAACGATCAGGTGTGCCGGCGCAGCATCATCGTTCACCCTGCGAGCTACGTGCGTGACAACGGACAGGCCACGGGTATGTCGGAAGGTTGCTTCGCGCTGGATCCGAGCCAGTCAGTTGCGGTCGTGGACAAGCTGAAGCACGGTGGGTTGATCTTCGCGGGGAGAAGCGCGGTCAACTAGTTCGACTTCGACCTCGACCTCGACCTCGACCTCGACCTCGACGATGACCTCGACCTAGAGTGGCGGGGACATGTCGAGAGCGATCCATCTTTCCGTTGGGTGCGTGGTGATCTTTGCGGCTTGCGGTGAGGCGCCTCCGCTTGCGAAGGTTCCTGCGGCTGGCATGTGCATGGACCCTGGCGCGGATGCCGGTGTTGCAGTGGCGGTGACGCCGGTGGAGCCGATCCCCGTTGCGTCGGGTGATGCCGGGGCGGTGACCGCGATGCCTCCGTGGATGAGCGCGGCGCTGGAGTCGACTTCGGCGTACGACGTTGCGCGTTCGCTTTCCGACGAGGTGGGGCCGCGGCTTGCGGGGTCCGAGGGCGACGCTCGCGCGGTGGCGTGGGGCGTGCGCACCATGAATGCGATGGGCTTCGCGAACGTGCACACGGAGCCCGTCATGGTGCCGGTGTGGAAGCGTGGCGCAGAGTCCGCGGAGATCGTCTCGCCGTCGCACCAGCCGCTCGCGGTGACGGCGCTCGGGTGGAGCGGCTCCACGCCCAGGGGCGGTGTGACGGCGGAGGTGATGGAGGTCGACTCCGTCGAGGCGCTGATGAAGCTGCCCAAGGATGCGGCCAAGGGAAAGATCGTGTTCGCGAACGTGGTCATGCAGCGCACGAACGACGGGATGGGCTACGGCGCTGCAGTGCCTGCGCGCGGGCAAGGGCCGATCGCTGCCATGACCGCGGGCGCAGTCGCGTTCATCGTGCGATCGGTGACGCCGAACATGGACCGTTTCCCGCACACCGGCGCGGCCGCGCTGCGTGCGATCAAGAATCCGCTCCCCGCCGCGGCGATCTCCACGGCCGACGCTGATCTCCTTGCGCGCACGCTCGCGAAGAGCCCGAACGCGAAGGTGCATCTGGCGCTCCAGTCGGAGCACCCGAAGGACGCGGAGAGCGCGAACGTCGTCGGGGAGATCGCCGGAACGGAGAAGAAGGACGAGATCGTGTTGCTCGGCGCGCATCTGGACTCGTGGGACATCGGTCGCGGCGCGCTGGATGATGGCGCGGGCGTCGGTATCGTCATGTCGGCCGCGCAGACGGTGCAGGCACGCGCGCGCGCAGAGGGAAAGGCGGGCCCAGGTCGTACCGTGCGCGTGGTGCTCTTCGCCGCGGAGGAGAACTCCGTGTCGGGCGGCAAGGCGTATGCAGCCGCGCATCGTGCTCAGGCGAGCTCGTACGTGCTCGCGATGGAGGCGGACAGCGGCACCGAGCGCGCGCTGTTCGCGCGGTTCATCGGTGACGACGCCGGCAAGGCCACGTTCGCCTCCGTGGTGAAGGGGCTTGCGCCGCTCGGCATCATGCAGAACGACGGCAATGCGCACGCAGGCACCGACGTGGGGTTCATGGTGGAGGCGGGCGTGCCCACGATAGACCTGCGACAGGACGCCACCCGCTACTTCGACGTGCATCACACAGCGGCCGATACCGCCGACAAGCTCGATGTTCGCGCGCTCGCGCAGGTGTCCGCTGGTTTCGCGCACGTCGTGTACGAGGCGTGCGAGCCGCGCGTTTCTTTCGGGCGCGCACCGCAGAAGAAGCCAGAGTGACGAGCCCCGCGACACGGTAGACTGCCGCATGTGAGGCGCCCGCCCGAGCCCGACCTGACGCAGCGTCTCCAGCTCACGGAGCGCGCGCGGCGCGTGCGCGAGCGAATCCTGGACGTCACGTGGACGTCCGGCAGCGGGCACGTGGGCGGCGCGCTGTCCGAAGCGGACGTGCTGGTCGCCCTGTATTTCTCGGCGCTCCGCGTGGATCCGAAGAGACCCGCATGGCCGGAGCGCGACCGCTTCGTCCTTTCAAAGGGACACGGTGGGCTCGGGCTTGCCGTCACGCTGTGCGAGCGCGGGTTCATATCGGACGCGGACCTCGCCGCGTTCGGTGAGTCGTTCCACGCGGTGGGCATGCACATGGATCACGCTCGCGTGCCCGGCGTCGAGGTGTCCACCGGCTCGCTCGGGCATGGGCTTGGTGTGTCGGTGGGCATCGCGCTGGGCGCAAAGATGCAGAATGCATCCTTTCGCACCGTGTGCCTCCTCTCCGACGGCGAGTGCTACGAGGGCAGCACGTGGGAGGCCGCGATGTCCGCGCCCGCGCTGGGGCTTACGGGCCTTGTCGCGGTGGTCGATCGCAATCGCCTCACGATGGATGGCGACACGGAGTCGGAGGTTCCGCTCGAGCCGCTCGCCGAAAAGTGGCGCGCATTCGGCTGGCGCGTCGTCACATGCGATGGCCACGACATGGACGCGCTGTGCGCTGCGTTGTTCGGCGCGTTCGCGGACGGCGCGGCCGGGCCCACCGTGATCATCGCGGAGACAGTGAAGGGCAAAGGCGTGTCGTTCATGGAGCACCGGCCCGAGTGGCACTACGGCGCGCTTGATTCTTCGATGTATGCCCGAGCGCTGGCGGACGTTCGCCGCAGCGCGCGAGAAATCCCATGATGCGAGGCACGTCATGGCGCGCGTGAAGGGCTTCACGTGGACGGTGGCGGACCACGAGCTCTTGTCGTCATCCGATGCGTGGGGCGACACGCTTGTCGATCTCGCACTCGAGGACGCGCGCGTGGTGGCGGTGACCGCGGATCTGGGCACCACCACGAAGCTTGCGCGCATGCGGCGCGAGATGCCCGCGCGCTTCGTCAACGTGGGCGTGGCGGAGCAGAACCTGATGGCGGTCGCCGCGGGGCTCGCGTCCACGGGGCTCACACCGGTGGTGTGCACGTACGCGACCTTTGCGGCGCTGCGAGCGGCGGAGTTCGTGCGCACGGACATCGCGTACAACGCGCGCAATGTGAAGATCATCGGCACGCTCGCGGGCGTGGCGTTCGGTCAGGGCGGACCCACGCATCATACGCTCGAAGACCTGGCGTTCCTGCGCGCGATCCCCGGGCTCGTCGTGCTCTCGCCGCGTGACGGCGACGAGATGTGCTGCGCCCTGCGAGCGGCGCTGGCACACGAGGGCCCCGTGTACATCCGCTACGGACGTGGAACGGAGGAGCCGATCGCGCGCACCGCACCGTTCGCGATCGGTCGCGCGGAGCTGTTGCGCGAAGGAGCGGATGTCGGGCTGATCGCGACCGGCGTCACCGTGGCGGAGGCCATGCGCGCAGCGGACAGGCTCGCGCAGCACGGGATCGAGGCGACAGTGCAGGCACACGCTTCACTATCGCCGTTCGACGCGGACGCAGTGCTGTCGTTGGCAAAGCGTGTCCCGCGCATCATCACCGTGGAGGACCACAGCGTGAACGGCGGCCTGGGAGGCGCAGTGTGCGAGGTGATCGCGGGCGCCGGGATTGCGTGCAGAGTGCACCGATTGGGGCACCAGGGGCGCTGGCTGGGGATGGGGGTGCCAGAGGACCTGATGCATGAGGGCGGGTTCGATGAGGACGCGATCGTGGGAGAGGCGAGGAAAGCGACCTCGACGACGACAGCTTCGACAACGACCTCGACGACGACAGCTTCGACAACGACCTCGACAACGACCTCGACCTCGACCCCGACCTCGACAACGACCTCGACCTCGACAACGACCTCGACCTTCGATCCTGATCGTTGCAGGGCGCATGTCTTTCTCTCTGCGCTTCTTCCTCTCCTCGAGCTCGTGTGCCGGTCGCGGCCTTCGGTTGCCGAGCGGGTGGGTCGTACGGGTGGGGTTGTGTTGCTCGAGGTGGCTGGGACGGAGCTTGCTGCTCGCGTGTGTTTCCGTGCGGACGGGCTTCGGGTGGAGGAGGGGCGGGGTGACGCGGATGTCCGGTGCTCGTGGTCGGATTCGCGTGCTCTCGCTCGGTTCTTTGCGGGGAAGCCGTCGCTGCCTCGCGTGACGCCGCTCTTCGGGGTCGCGAGCGCGCGGCTTTGCGCCCGCACGGTGGGGCTGCTCTCGGAGCTCTCTGTCCTGGAGCCGCAGAGCGAGCGCGCGCGTGCTCGGCTCTCGTCGGAGGAGAAGGCGATCCGTGTGGGGCTGATCCTGTCGCTCGTGCCGCGCGCGCTCACCGCGCTACACGAGGGCGGGTATCCGAAGATGCGTGCCTTCGCGGCGCGCAGCCCTGAGCGCGTCTATCAGTGGAGCGTCACGGGAACGGACATCGCATCGTACCTGCACGTGCACGACGGTGCCGTGCGCTGTGGGCCCGGAGTCCACGACGGTCGCGCCGCGTTCGTGTCGTTCGTGTTCGCGGATGCAGAGGCCGCGTTCGACATCCTCACGTCGGAGCAGAGCTCGATGCGCGGCTTTCGCGCCGGCTCGGTGGCCACGTACGGCAGCCCCGAATACGCAAGGAAGGTGAGCCTCTTGATGCAGGAGATGGACGCGTTCCTGCGCGAAGACCAGCGATGAGGAGACGGGGCGCTTACCTGACGTTGAAGCTGAAGCCGATGGTCTGCTGACAGAACGCCGCACCGGCGAGGTCCGAGGCCGAGGTGTCGAGCGCCGCGCTCGGATCACCGCTGGCGCCGAACATGAAGCGGCCCTCGATGTACCGGCGGCCCTCCTTGTTGGGGAACGTGAAGGTCTGGTTCACATCGTACCGAACCGTATCGGTGCCCGAGTTCTTGACCTTGTGAAACGATTGCACCAGCGCGTCGGTCGCCGGTAGCTTGCCCGAGTAGGAGGTGATCTCCACGGCGCGGACGTTGATGCTCGACATGGTCACCGCGCCAAACCAGACCACGACGCGGACCTTGAGTTCGTCGGTGTGGCAAATCTTGTCGTCGCCCGGCAAGGTCTCGTCCCACGAATCCATCGCCTCCAATCCAGTGCGCAGTGAGTCGATGAAGTAGCCATCCTCCTGGATGCGCCCGTCGCTCTCGCCGAGCGTGGAGTTGTTCGCGCCCAGCGACTCGCTGGATGACGAACCGCATCCGGTCGTGGTCGCGATGGACGCAACAAGCGCGAGACAGGCGATGGGGGCGGAGTGGTGTTTCATTGACGAGACATGCAGCACCGACCGTGCCACCAACGAGAGGCCCATTTCTCCCGCAAAACGACCGTTCTTGCTCCTCCCATCGAACGTCGATCGCACTATCGGTGCGCCGTCACGATCCACTGGATCGCTCAACCGCGCCGTGAGCGATCGTCGTCCCGGGGCGCATGTGGGATGATGAGCCTCTCCGCGATCACCATGGAAACGACCGCCTACTACGCGTTCGGTGTGCCGCTCTACGCGATGCTCGTGGTGGTCGAGTGGTGGCTCGCGCGTCGTCGTCGTCATCCGACGCTGTCGTTCGCGCCCAGCGTGGGCAACATCACGGCGGGGCTCGGGTCCATCGTGGTGGGCCTGTTTCTGGGCCCCGCGCTGCTGCTGCTGTATGCGTTCGGTGAATCTCATATGGCGCTCGTGCACTGGCCGAAGGGCTCCCCTGTCACGTGGGTGCTCGCGTTCGTGCTCGCGGACTTCGGGCACTACTGGCACCACCGTATGGACCATCGCGTGGCCGCGTGCTGGGCGGTGCACGGCGTGCACCACATGCCCGAGGAGATGAACTTCACCGTGGCGATGCGCCATGCGTGGTTCTCCGATCTCTACTCGTTTCCGTTCTACATGCCGCTGCCCATGCTCGGCGTGCCCATGGAGCAGTTCTTCATCGCCACCACCGCGCTGTCGGTGCACGCGCTGATCACGCACTCCGCGGAGTACCGCTTTCCCAGCTTCGGCTTTCTGGTCACGCCGCAGTCGCACATGCTCCATCACGCGAAGAACTCGCCCTACATGGACAAGAACTTCGGCGCGATGCTCGGCATCTGGGACCGCATCTTCGGGACGTACGTGGAGCTCGACCCAAGGTCCCCGCCGGAGTGGGGCACCACGCGTGGCTATGCCACGCACGACGGGACGAAGGCCCAGTGGGTCCTCTGGCGCGATCTGCTGCAGCAGGTACGGCTCGCGAGCGGCGCGTCCGCCAGGATACGCGTGCTCCTGGGGCGCCCCACGAAGGCTGGGCTCCCGCCGGTGCTCTCGCCTCCACTTCCGGAGCAGATCTCCCCGCCCACCAAGGTCTACGTGGCGGCGCAGCTCGGGCTCACGATGGTCGCGTCGCTCTGGGTCTTCATCGGTCGCGACCACCACTCGTGGACCGTACTCGTGGTCTCCGCGGCGCTGATCACGTGGGCGATGTCCTCGCTGTGCGGGCTGCTCGACGCCCGGCCGCGCGCGACGATCCGCGAAGGAATGCGGCTGTTCGTGACCGCGGTCGCCCTCTCGCTGATGTTCGCGCCATCGGGTCTTGCGGCGACAATCCCCTGACGCGTTAATTCAAGTCCAGGATCGCCCGTCTTCATGGGTAACCGCCATGATGCTCCCGTCGCTCCCCGCGTTTCAGCCGTTCGAGATCTCCTCCGGAAAAGTGCGTGCGCTGTTCGCGCAGTACCGCCTGGCCGGATGTCCCATCGGGTGCCCGCGGTGCGATGAGCGCTCGGTGGGGATGACGGTGAGCAACCTGCCCAGCATCTACCGCCTCCACTGCGTGGACTGCGGCTGGCGCACGCCGTGGTTCGAGTCGATGGCTGGCGAGGACCACCTCGTGCTCGTCCACGGACTCGACCCGATCATGCACGGCAGCGTCTGAGAGCGCCCGCGCAGCACTCCGCAAC
Organism: Polyangiales bacterium; assembly: GCA_038230375.1. Taxonomy (GTDB): domain Bacteria; phylum Myxococcota_A; class Polyangia; order Polyangiales; family Polyangiaceae; genus JANXLV01. The sequence goes on from JBBRNJ010000034.1 coordinate 51,516, forward strand.
ACCGCTGGCAGCAGAAGGTTCACGGAAATCTGCCTGGGCCGTGTGAAGCACGATCGTTGTTTTCCGGAGGGCGCCAGCGGGCGCGGCACGTGGTATTTCACGGAGCGTGAAGCGCACGTTCATCTCAACAGCCGGTCTGTCCTTCGTTCTCCTCGCGTCCTGCGGCGACCCTCCGCAGCCAGCAACGCCTCCGCCGCCCACACCGTCTGCGACGCCCGTCGTGACCGCGTCGCCGCCGCCGCCAGAGCCACCCACGCCGCCACCGTATGCGCCGCTGCCCGTGCGCTTCGAGAATCCCGGCGGCATGTGGATGCCGCATCAGATGACCGCGCATGCAGACAAGCTGAAGGAGCTGGGGCTCGCGATCGATCCGAAGGAGCTCACCGATCCCGCGTCGGGGTTGCTCTCGGCGATCGTGTCGCTCGGCGGATGCTCCGCGTCGTTCGTGTCGCCGGAGGGCCTGGTGATCACGAACCATCACTGCGCGGTCGGCGCGCTCCAGTACAACTCCACGCCGCAGGCGAACTACCTGGAGACTGGCTTCCTTGCGAAGACGCGCGCGGACGAGCGCTCCAATGGGCCCACTTTCCGTGTCTTCGTCACGCAGAAGGTGACGGATGTCACGCCCAAGATATTCGATCACAACTTGCCGGCCCGGATCACGGATCAGGCCAGATTCAAGATGATCGAGAAGAACCAGAAGGAGACCGTGGAGGCCTGCGAGAAGGGTCGCAAGGGGATCCGCTGCACCGTGTCTTCGTTCTACGAGGGCGCGGCCTTCTACCTCATCGAGCAGCTGGAGATCCGCGACGTGCGTCTTGTCTACGCGCCTGCAGAGGGGGTGGGGAACTACGGCGGTGAGATCGACAACTGGCGCTGGCCGCGACACGCCGGCGACGTCTCCATCTTCCGTGCGTACGTCGCGCCGGATGGCACGCCCGCCGACTACGCGAAGGAGAACGTGCCGTACAAGCCGGCGCACGTGCTCAAGCTCGCGGAGAAGCCGCTGCGCGAGGGCGATATGGTGATGGTCGCGGGCTACCCGGGGCGCACCTACTCGCAGCGGACGCGCGCGCAGGTGGAGGACGCTGTGAGCTTCTCGTACCCGCGCCAGCAGAAGCTGTGCGAGGACGCGCTGGCGACGCTCGAGAAGGTCGGCGGCACCAAGGACGACCAGCTCCGCGCGAAGCCGCTGGTGCGGCGCTTTGGCAATGCGCTGACCAACGTGAAGGGCCAGCTGGACGGCCTCACGAAGGACGGCGTGCTGGCCATGAAGGTGGATCGGGAGGCGCGTCTCCAGACGTGGATCGACGCAGACCCCGCGCGCAAGGCGAAGTGGGGTGGCGTGCTCGCAGAGATCGCGAAGTCCTACGAGGCGCAGAAGGCGCACCGCGAGGCCACGCTGGAGCTGCGCGCGGAGGTCATGTTCCCGAAGCTCGTGAGCTCCGCGTACACGATCGTGCGCATGGCGGAGGAGCGCGCCAAGGCCGACAAGGACCGCCACCCCGACTACCAGGAGCGCAACTGGCAGCGGCATGTGCAATCGCAGGAGGCCATGGAGAACACGTACAGCCGCGCCGTGGACATGGCGATGTTCCAGCTCGCGATCGATCGCTCGCAGAAGGTCGACAAGAAGGACCGCTTCGACGTCGTCGGCGTCGTCGCGAAGCTGAACCTGGTGAACCCGAACGCGACGCCCTACAAGCCCGCCGTGGAGGTGCTGTTCGAGTCCGAGCTGGAGAAGAAGGACGTTCGCGTCGCGCTCACGAAGACCGCGACCATGGCGGAGCTCAGGAAGAGCCGTGACCCGATGATCCGGTTCGTGCTCGCGCTGCGCCCGCTCGTCAAGGCGGCGGATGAGCGCGACGAGGCGTTCGACGGGCGCATGGCGCTCCTGAAGCCCGCCTACTTCGATGCGCTGCGCGTGTTCGAGCAGAAGGAGATCGCGCCTGACGCAAACGGCACGCTGCGCATCACGTACGGCACCGTGCGGGGCTACTCCACGAAGGACGGCGAGCCCGCGAACCGCCCGTTCACGATGCTGTCGGAGGTGGTGAAGAAGAACACGAACGCATTCCCGTTCGCAGCGCCGAAGGCCCTCACGGACGCGTTCGCTGCGAAGAAATTCGGCCCGTACGCGGACGAGACGCTGAACGGCGAGGTGCCAGTGGACTTCCTGTCCGACCTGCACATCACGGGCGGCAACTCCGGCTCCGCAGTGCTCAACGCCAAGGGCGAGATCACCGGCCTCGCGTTCGACAGCACGTACGAGACCTTGGGCTCCGACTGGCTGTGGAAACCCAAGGTGGGCCGCTGCATCGGCGTGGACATCCGCTATGTGGAATGGCTGCTCGACGCTGTCGACGGCGGTGACCACGTCCTCACCGAGATGGGTCGAACGCCCACCGTTCAGTGACGACCACGCCGTACGGCTCCTAGTCGCCGTACTTCACGAGCTGTCCGCTCACGAAGGCGCAGCCGCGTCCGGCATCCTTCGCGCGATACAGCTCCGCGTCCGCCGCAACGAAGAGCGCCTGCTCACCATCTGACGGTGACGAGGCGCCCAAGGTCGCTCCGCCGATGCTGAGCGAGATGCCCGCGTCGCGCGCGAGCGCTCCGATGCGTCTGCTGGCGGCCGTGAGGTGCTCTCCCGTCGCGTCGGGCAAGAGGACCACGAACTCGTCACCGCCGTAGCGCGCCACCACGTCGTGTCCGCGGAACGTCTTCTGGAGGAGCGCGCCCAGCGTGCGCAGTGTCGCGTCGCCTTCTGCGTGGCCCTTCTTGTCGTTGACTGCCTTGAAGAGATCGATGTCGAGGATCATGAGCGAGAGGCTCGCGCCCGATCGCTGACAGCGTGATTTTTCCTGCGCAAAACGCGTCTCGAGCTCGCGACGGTTGAAGACGCCCGTGAGCGCGTCGTGTCGGGCAAGCGTGTCTACCTCTTGCAGCAGCGACAGGTTGTCCCACACGAGCGACGTCTGCTCGATGTAGAACGCGGCGCGCCGCACCAGCTCGTCGTCGATGGGCGTACCGCTGTAGAGGTTGTCGGCGAAGAGCATTCCCTTGACCTCACCGTGTGACGCAATGGAGGTGAGAATGAACTCGGGCGCAGGGGTGAGGCGGGCGAGCGAGCGATTCTTCGGCGCGGCCTCTGTCCGGAAGAGCAGCTGACTTCCCGCGAGCACGAGCTCGTCATCTTCCGCGCCGGTCGCGCGTAGCTCCACCGACTCCACGAAGTTTTGGAAGCGGGTGTCCGTGCGGTGCGCGGAGTAGTCCTCGATGTGGTGCTCGATGGTCAGGTCGTCGTGCTCGATCTCCTCCCAGATGCGGTGCGCCTCCGCCGCATCCGCCGGGCCGATGGCGCTCTTGCCCACGAACACCGCACGCGAAGGATCCAGCAGAAAAAGCGCCGCGCGGTTCAGTCCAAGCCCCGAGCCAGAGGTGATGCCGGAGAGCATGACGTAGAGCGCGCGATCGATGTCTGGGGCGCGCAACATGTGACGCGTCACCTGGTGGGTCGTGGCCAGGCTTGACGATTGCGACGCGAAGCTCTCCAGGAGCCGCGTGACGTCGCTGCCTTCGAACAGCGCGCCGAGGATCGCGTGGATGACGACGCGCAGCTCCTGCGACAGCTCGGCGAAGCCCAGCGTGCATCGACGCTCACCCAGCGCGACGGTCAGGGAGAGCGCACCATCGCCCGCGGTGACCTCACGCAACGCGACCTTCTCGCCCATGAGACCAATCTTCACGAGCTGACGTGCGGCCAGCGGGATCCGCTCCGCGTCGTCAGGGAGATGCGCGTCCAGTCGCAGACGCTGCGGAAGGTGAGCGAACATCGCGCGCACGTGAGGCGCCACCGGTGCCGTCTTCACGGCACGGACGATCGCGGCGGGAACCCCGTCCAGCGAGCTGCGCTCCATGGACCAAGGCTAACCTGGGAGCTACCTTCGCGCTTGCTCGAACGCGGCCAGCGCGGCCTGGTCCAGCGCACCGCCAGTGAAGACCACGTGACCCTCGCGATCGAGCACCATCGTGAACGGCACGTTGCGCTGCCCCAGTGCATCCGCGAGCTTGAAATCCGCGTCCACGAGGTTCGGGTATGCGAGCGCCTTGTCCGTCACGATGCCGCGCGCCTTCTCCGTGGAGTCACCGACCGCGATCCCGATCACGATGCCGTCGCTCTTCGCGGACGCCGACAGCTTGTTCAGCGCAGGCACTTCATCCATGCAGGCTTCGCACCATGACGCCCAGAACGAGAGGAGCGCGGGTCTCCCGCCGAGCTCCGTCTGAAGACGCGCAGGCAGACCGGCGAGCGTCTTCAACTCGACATCGGGCAGCGGCTTGCCCATCAGCGCTTGCACATTGCCGGGGTTGCCCGTGTTGCCAGCGTTGCCAGCATTGCCCGCGCCTCGCGACGTGCCCGCGCCCGCGGGATCGCACGCACCTGCAGCCGTGAGGGCCAGCGCGAGCGCGGCGAAGGTCAGAAGCGAAAGCCGGTGCGCCACGTGAACACGTTTACATCCAGATCGTTCGTTCGGAAATAGCGCTCGTATGCGGCCTGCATCTCCAGCCCCTTGATCCGCCTTTGCGGCACGGTGAACGTGCCCGAGAGACCGACCGAGTGCGCGTCGAACGATTGCAGGTCGCTGTCGGCCGTGCGGAAGTTCCCATCGTCGAAGGCGACGGTGTGGAAGAAGTCCACGCCGCGCTGGGTGTGGAACCGGTAGCTGACGCGCGCGTAGAACAGGGACGAGAAGCGCTGGTACAGCTGCCCTTCCAGCGTGTGCGCGACGATGCCCCAGTCGTCCGCGTACAGGCGATAGAAGCCCTTCAGCGCGCCGTTCCACGGCAGCCATTGCGCAACACGTGCGACGAAGGCGTGGCGCAAGCGGTGCTGCGGCAGCACCTCACCGCCGTAGTTGTTGCTGACGAGCGGCACCGCGTTCCAGGTGTTGCCCAGCTCACCGTTCTGCTCGGTGAGACCGTAGTTCAGGTAGCCCACGGTGGTCGGCGAGAGGATCTGCGTGAGCGAGACGAAGCCCGACGTGGTGCCGCGCTGCGTGCGCGCGTGGCGGAGGCCGCGATAGTCGAAGCGATCGAACCAGTCGTAGATCTGGTTCGCGCCGGCGGCGATCGTGGTGTTGTCCTCTGCAAAGCTGCGCGTTCCGGCGAGACCCATGTTCCACGAGCGGAAGTCCTCTTCGAGGTGGATGCCGCCGCGGAACGTGCCGGTCGTTCGCTTGCTGACGTCGTAGGTGACCGACGTGTCGATCGAGCCGGCCTCGTTCTGGCGCGACGCCTGACTGATGGTGTCCGTGCGCGTCTTGTCGATCGCGTTGGGTGACGCCGCAGTGACCATGTCGAAGGGGGCCAGGATGCGGATGGTGAGCTTCTGGCCCTTCTTCAGGACGAAGTAGCCGATGGGCTCCCAGACGGTGAGCGCCTGCGAGCCGGGCCCGCCGGGAGGCCCCGCTTGCGACTGGTAGCCGTTGCCGCGCTGCGAGTAGCCAGTGAGGGCAAGGTCGAACGAGTCGAGATGGAGCTTGTCGCGGTTCGGGTCGAAGATGGACTCGTCCGCGCGCGCGCCCGCCACCGGCAGGAGTACGAGCAAGGCCGCGGCGAGCGCGACCAGAGCGGAGACGAACCGCGAGGGGCTCACTGGCAGCCGCAACCACCGCCCGATGCCGCGCCGTCGCCACCGGCGGCGCCTTCGCGTGTATTATACAGCTTCTGCTTGCGGTAGGTCTCGATGGGGTCATCCCCGACCGACATCATGGGGTCCGCCAGATGCACGCGCCGGTTCTGCGGCACGGCGGTGCAGCCAGCCAGGAGGAGCACGCTCACGGCGAGGGTCAGGGTCAACGGCGAAGAGCAAGGTGAAGGCGTGGGTCTGTTGGTTGCGCTCACAGCGCACCTCCTACGGAGAGCCCATAGTTTCCGGGGCTCAAGATGGGCGCGATGCGCAGGCTGCCCTGCGTTCGAGGTAGCTCACGCGACGGCTCGCGCGACGGATGAAAGAGCGTGTCCACAACGCCGACTCCGCCGCCAAGGACGCTCGCGACAATCATGAAGTAATAGGAGCGCTGCGTCTCCAGGGACGCGTGCGATACCGCGTCGGGGTTCATCGCGAGCAGCAACGCCATGCTGCTGGAGCCGATCACCGGCGCGATGGAGAAGAGGAGCCCGCGCTTGTACTCGCCCACCATCGCGTGCGAGACGAATGGCGCGATCGCAAGCCCGGTCTGCAGCGTGTAGACGCCCGCGTTCTGCGTGCTCTGCTCGTGCGAGGACGTGGTCACGGCCGTACCAATGCCGAACGGCACAGCCGAGAGCAGCGAGCCCACGGCGAACGCGCGAAACGCAGCGTCCTCTGCTTCTTCGCGGCGCTCCGTGTCGGGCTTCGGAAATGGCTCGTCGGCGCGTGCCTCCGCGCTCACCGTGAGGGCAAGCGCGGTGGCGACGGCCAGCGGGAGTGACGCTCCCCGTTTCACCCCTGGACCGGGACCGAGCCGATGTAGTCCATCTTGCCCACGTCCACGCCGTTGGAGCGGAGGATCGCGTAGGCGGTGGTGGCGTGGAAGTAGAAGTTCGGGATCGCCATCTGGAGAAGGTATGCGTCGCCCTTCACCCACTTGCCCTGGAGCCACGGCGGCGCGACCTTGCGATCATCGGCGCCCGCGAACGACGCCTCCGTCAGCGTCTCGAGGTAGGCGAGGCACGACTTGATGCGCGCGCGACACTCGGCGATCGTCTTCTCCGTGTCCGGGTGCTTCGGCGCCTCGGTGCCGCTCAGGTAGGCGGCGGTGAACTTCGCCGAATCACATGTAGACTGCACCTGTTTCACGAAGGGGTACATGTCAGGGGCGAGGCGCTCACCAGTGAGGAGGTCGACCTCGAACTTCTTGGCGGTCGCGTGGGCCTCTGCCTTGACGATCCAGTTGTCTAGGTTGCGGAGCATCTTGCCGAACTGGGTGATCGCTTCGAAGGTCTTCATGGGACTCCTTGGGTTGGGGCGCGCACGTTAGCGCAAGGGTTGTTTTCCGCCAGATCGTTTGAATCTCTTGTGTAGGCTAGGCGCCATGGTTCATTTGCGACGACGTCGTGCGTGGTGGGTCCCGACGGTCGCGCTCGTGCTGGGGTGCGGCAACTCCAACACGACCACCACACCTCAGGGGCCCGCGGAGGACGCGGCTCCCCCTCCGATCACCACCGCAGCCGTGGATGCGGGTGTCGTCGTTGCTGCGGCGCCCATCGACGCGGGCGCTGCAATTGTGCCCACGACTGACCCAGGCGAGGCAGACGACTCCATGTGTGGCGGGGCGGACGTGGACCTGGTTGCGGTGCTTGCGAACCGGCGATGCCGCACGCGCTCCGATGCTCCTGCGAGCCCCGATGGCTGGGCGCAGATGTTGAAGCTCAAGCTCACCGCCGCGCCCGAGAAAATAGCGCCCTCCGGGCACGTGGAGCTCACGCTCGAGGTAACGAACACCGGCAAGGTCGGGGTCCCGCTGTACTTCGCTGGGGACCTCACGCTTGCGGCGCTCGTCACGGATGCGAAGGGCGGGCGCGTGACGCCGCCCACCGGGAACGCGCCGAAGAACCCCGAGCCGCGGTGCCTGAACGAGCAGTCCTGCAGGAACCCAACATCGCATGTGGTGCTCGCGCCGGGCGGCAAGGCACACGCGAAGATCACGTGGGACGCTGTGAAGGCAGCCTGGCCCAAGACCGGACCCACGGCCTGCTGCGCCATCCATGTGGAGCCGGTCTCGGCGGGACCCTTGGCGGTAGGCACCTACAAGGTGAAGCTGCCTCTGCCGTACGAGTCGGCGCAAGGAGCCCCCGCGGACCCAGAAATCACCGTGCGGGTCGCCAAGTGACTAAACGCGCGAGGCTGCCGTCCAACGTGGAGGCGAGTACCATCTTTCTTCTGGAGCCACGCGCGATGAACACGATCCTTCGATCCGTCACTCTCTGCTCTCTCGTTGCCGCAGCTGCATGTGGTGGACAGGAGCAGGCCGCGCCGGCAGGTGCGCCAGTCCAGCCAGGCGTCGCGCGCCCGCCGCCCCAGGCCCCGCCGCAGTACCCGCAGTACCAGGCTGCACCGCCGCCCGCCGCGTTCAACCATCCGGGGTTCGTCTACTACAACGGGCCGCAGCCGCAGGCTCCCGCGCCCATCACGATGCCGGCCGCGCAGGGGCGCGTGGATGTGCAGAACGTCAACTACCTGCGGCAAGCATCCGTACAGCAGCGTCGCTGCAACCTCCCGCACGAGGTCGCGGACGGCGTGTTCGTGCATGTGGACTGCTACCCGTACCGTCGCATCCCGATCGCCGTGAAGCACGCCACGCCCGCGAAGCTGGCGATGATGCAGCGCGGTCACGTGCGCTGGAACCCCGCCGCGCGCATGCCCCAGGCAAGCAAGAGCACGCAAGGGCCGCGCTTCATCCCTGGCGGTGGCCCCAGCAACACCACCGTTCGCGGCGGAGCACCTGCGGGCGCGATGACGGTCGGCGCAGAGGGCTCCGATCTCGGCGGCGGCGCCGTGCGCGCGTCCGATGCGCCCCAAGCTTTTCCCGACGCAGTGGATCATCGACTGAGTGGCACGGAAGGTCCGATCAAGGATCAAGGCGACGTCGGCAACTGCACTGCGTTCGCGCTGTCGGCGGTGCTGGACAACTCGCTCCGTCGCGCCGGTCAGAACGTCACCACGTCACCCGAGCACGTGTGGGCGCACTACGGCGTACCCACCATGGAGGACGCCGCGACCGGCAACGTGAACCGTGGCATCACCACGTTCGAGGCCTGGCCGTACAGCGGGCGCGAGGCGTGCGAGCTCTCGAAGGACTCCATGGACGATTGCGGCGCGGCGTACAACGTCATGCCGAACACGGCGACGCGCGACGCGGCCCTGCAGCAGCACTATCAGACGGCCGAGGCGTCGAACGGTCACAAGGTCATCTCGTACGAGGAGCTCTCGGTCGCGCCCGTGAACGTGGACGAGATCGTCGCCACGCTGGCGAGCGGCGCGGACCTGTGGGTCGCGTTCCACATCGACTCCACGTCGTGGGTGAACCGCAAGATGCAGAACTTCGTCATCCCGGACTGGTCCACGCCAGACGGTGGTCACGCGGTGGCGCTCTCGGGTTATCGCAACACGCCGCAGGGCAAGCAGTTCCTCATCCACAACAGCTGGGGACCGCGATGGGGCGACGCTGGCTACGCGTGGGTGAGCCAGGCCATGGTGCAGAAATGGTTGCATCTTGCATATAAAGTTCGCACGGACGTGGACGGCACTGCGCAGCAGCCCGCGGTCGCACCGACGCCCGGAGTTCCCACTGCGCCGCCCGCGCCGCCCACGCCTCCCGCAAAGCCGAAGACGGACGAGGATTGCACCGGCGAGCAGGTGATGGACAGCGTGACCAGCACATGTGCCGTCATCTGCACCGATCAGTCGCGGCCCGCGAACGGTCAGTGTCCAAACGGTCCAGCGCCCGCGCCGACACCAGGCGCGCTCGCGCTGCCAGGCTTCCCGAACGGCTTCCCCGTGGTGCCAGGCTTCCCCGGCTTCCCGGGATGGCCGCCCGTGCCCGGCGCGCAGCCCGCTCCGAACGCCGCACCAAACGCACCGGCCAACACGCCCGCGCCGAACGCGCCCAATGGTCAGCCTGCGGCGCCGCCGGCAGCAGCGCCGTGGCCCATGCCCGCAGGTTGGCCCGCGCCGTGGCCCATGCCCAGCGGTCTGCCGCAGTTCTTCCCGCCTCCGCCGGCGCCGCAGAAGCAGTGAGCAGACGTAGACACGTCGCGACTGCGTTTGGTTCAGTCGCGGCTGTCGTCGGGCTCGCGGCGGTCGTCACCCTTGCTGCGACAGCGAGCGCATGCGGGTCGTCGGACGCGGATCCACACGCGCCGTATCCGGGGTTCGCGTTCGATCTCCCACGCGTGGTGGACAAGGAAGGCCCGAAGCTCGCGCACGCGGACATGGTGGTGTTCATCGACCCGAACGATCCGCGGAAGCCCGCGATCGACCAGGTCCTGCCGCTCCTTGGGCCGAGCAAGACCTGGAGTGACGCGCTCGGGGAGTACGGCGTGGGCCCGCCGGGTGCGATCACGATGCTGCCGTTGCCGACCCTGCCGTCGTCGTTCGCGAGGGCCGACCTGGAAGCGGCAGTCGCGCAGTCCGTGCATGATCTCCGCTTCAAGAACGCTGCGGGCGTCGCCGATGGAGGTGCGGACGCCGGCTCCTCGGTGACCACGAAGCACGCAGAGACGCTCTACATCGTGCTCCTGCCGCCCACCGCGACCGTCACGAACATGCCGTGCACCGAGATCCTTGGCTACCACACCAGCATCCTGGCCACGCCCACCGACGAGGTCCCGCTGGCGGTCGTCGAGGGCATCTGCACGGCAGCGGAAGACACGCTCTCCGCCGCCGCCAAGACGCTCGAATATCTCTCGCACGAGATCTTCGAGTCAGCGACGAATCCTTTTCCCGCCTCTGCGCCCGCGTGGTCCGCCGTCGACGACGGACACGCCGCGCGGAACGTGGGGCTGGGTGGCTTCTCGGAGATCGGCGATCTCTGCCTTGGACGGCCCGTTCCGCTCGACGGACTGCCGGTGCTCACGGTGGGCAACCACCAGGAGGTGCTCTCGCTCCAGGCCGCGTGGTCGAACCTCCGTGCTGCGGCAGGCAAGGACCCGTGTGGCGCGGAAGACGGTGTGCCGTTCTTCCTGCCCATGCCCGTGCTCACGGAGCAGGCGAAGTTGAACGCCGCCCTCACCGCGCCAGCCGTCACGATCGCAACGGGCGAGATGGCCATCGTCGACATTCGAGTCGCCAGCGATCGGCCCACCGGTGATCTCACCTTCTTTGCGTACGACGTTGCATCCAAGATCTACCACCACGCCGAGGAGCTCACGTTCACTGTCGACCGCACCACGGCGCGCAATGGCGACGTCCTTCATCTCAGCATCACGCGCGCGCGGGCGCCCAGGTTGCCGACGCTGCTTCACGGCTCTGCGTTCGCGGTCGGCCTGAACGACGGCACGGGGCTCTCGCAGACCAGCTACGGGTTCGTCGCCGTCCCGTAGCTCGTTGGCCTATGCTCGAGCGCATGATCGCCCAGCTCAGCGCGTCACGCGCCCTCACCGCGCTCGCGTTCCTGGCCCTTGTCGGATGTCAGGGCGAGAAGGCGGGAGACCCGTGCGACAAGTTCTTCCAGAACACGTGCAAGTCGCCGCTCTCGTGCGTGGACATGGACGACAACAAGGTCTGCGCCGGCAGCTGCGAGTGGAGCATCGAGACAATGCCCCCACACAACACCTGCAAGGATCCGACGATGGAGCCCGCTGAGGTGCAATACATGCAAGGTACAACCAATATCGGAGGCGCAGGTTGCTACTGCCTACCGAAGAAAGGCGGAGCCCCGAAGCCAAGCGCAGCTCCAGCCGCAAGCACCGGCCCAGCCCGAAGCACTGCACCAGCCCCGAGCGCTGCACCAGCCCCCAGCGCCCATCCGCCAGCCGCACCGAAGAAGAAGTAGAAGGTCGAAGTCGAGGTCGAAGTCGAGGTCGAAGTCGAGGTCGAGGTCGAAGTCGAGGTCGTCGTCGAAGTCGTCGTCGAAGTCGTCGTCGAAGTCGTCGTCGAAGTCGTCGTCGCTACTGCTTGCAGCCCGCCGTCGCGCGTTCCTTCACGTACCCCGCAAACGACGTCGTCATCGAACACAGCAGCCGGTTGCCCATCAGCGCGCTTCCCTCCGGACCAAAATGGATCCGGTCTCCGCCCATCAGGCCGCGCTTCGAGAACGGGATCGCGGAGGCGTCGCCGCCCATCGCTTCGCGGAAATCCCAGAAGGCCACGCCGGTCTCCTCTGCGACCTCGCGGAGCTGCTTGGTGAGCGCGATGATGCGCGGATCGCTCTTCTTCTCGTCACCGCGCACCGTGTCGCCTGGGGACATGATCAGGATCGGCACGTCGGGCTTTGCTGCGCGCAGCTGCGCGATCCAGTCCTTTGCGAACTCGCGGTTCGGGGGGACCCACATCACGTTTGCGCCCAGCCACACGAAGACCGCGTCGTAGTCGCGCTTCTTCAGCTGCTCGCGGCGCGTGTCGTCGGCGACCCACTTGAAGCGCTCGTAGTTCATGGCGCCGGTGCCGAGCGAGTCGATCTGGATGCCGGGCTTCCCCTTCTCGCCCGGGGAATCCAGTGACACGCCGTACCAGCGCACCTTGCCGTCGCCTCGCGCCACGCAGCGGAGCTCGTGCTCGCCCGCCTCCACGTCGAAGCTGGCGGTCGTGACGCCCCAGGCATCCGCCTTGGTGGAGATTGTCTGCACGTCCTTCTTGTCGATCTGCACCGTGAACGAGCCGCCGCCGGGACGAAGCGCGTAGTGCAATTCGAAGTGCGAGACCTTCTTGCCGACGACGCCTTTCGGGTCCTTGGATGTGCCGGCCCAGACCTGCATGCCCATCTCGCCCGTCTCCGACGCGAGGTTCGCGAACCCGTAGTGCTTGTCATGACAGAGGTTCGTCGTCGGCGAGCAGTAGGTGAACGGCGCGCCCCACCAGCCGCCCATCGTCACGTCCTCGTGCCGATAGCTGAGCCACGGACGCGACAGCGCGACGTAGCCATGCCCCGCATCCCCGTAGCGCGCCTGGAGCACGCGTCGCAGGTGGCCGGGCATGAAGTCGCTCGTGAGGTTCGAGTCACCATAGATGGCGATGCGAACGGGTTTGTCCGCGGTGCCGCGCTCGAGCGCCGCGAGCTTCTCGTAGAGGGCGTTGAGCGAGCCCTTCGGATCCTCGATCGCCGGCACGGGCGTCTTCACGATCTTGGTGTCGCACTCGGCGAACGGCGCGATGGTCTGCGGGTCGAGCGGCGCGCATGCCGTCACGGACTCCGCGTCACTCCCCGCGTCCGTCGCGGCGACTGCGCCGTTCGCCGAGGCGTCCATCTTCGCCGCGAGCAACGACGGCGGCTCGGGAGCGCTCGTGTCCTTCTTCTGGCACGCGGGACACAGCCCGACGATGCAGACGGCGACGGAGAGGAGCGCACGGTGGAAGTGACTTCGCACGATCCTGGCAGTCTAGGACCACGCGGCTCCCAGGCCAAAATCCCTGTCGGCTCCCCCTGCCGCCCGACTCCTCTTTCGCTTGCCCGCTCTTCCTGGTTAGCTATCCGACCCCCCTGTGTCGAAGCCCACGATCTACGCCATCGATTTCGGAACGAGCAACTCGCTGCTCGCGGCCGCGGGGCCTTCCGGTGCGGAGGCGCCCATCCCGCTCGACATGAAGGCGCGCGAGCAGTCCATCCTGCGGAGCATCCAGTTCCTGTCCGACGACGGCGGCTGGTCGTTCGGCGCAGAGGCGCTCGAGAGCTTCATCGTTGGAGCCACGCGCGGGCGCTTCTTCCGCTCCATGAAGCGCTTCCTTCCGATGGAGAGCTTCAAGGAGACGCGGCTGGGTAATCAGGTCGTGAAGCTGGAGGCGCTCATCGGCGTGTTCCTGCGGACCATGCGCGAGCGTGCGAACCGCCACTACGACACGGACGTTCGTCGCGTGCTGCTCGGCCGGCCCGCGCGCTTCTCCGAGGACCCCGCAGCCGACGCGCTGGCGCAGGATCGCCTCGAAGGTGCCGCGCGGTTCGCCGGCTTTGACGACGTGCACTTCTGTCCTGAGCCCGTGGCCGCCGCGCACGACTTCAAGAACAAGATCGCCCACGACGCGACCATCCTGGTCTGCGATCTCGGCGGTGGTACTTCCGACTTCACCGTCGCGCGCCTGTCAGGAGGCGAGCTCCGGGAGGTGCTCGCGGTGGGCGGCGTTCCCGTCGCCGGCGACGCGCTCGACGGCAGCTTGATGCGCAAGAAGATCGCAGCGCACTTCGGGTCGGACGTCACGTACATGGTTCCGTTCGGCTCGAACGTGCTCAGCATGCCGTTGCCCTTGATGGAGCGCCTCTGCTCGCCAGCGGAGCTGTGCCTCCTGGAGCGGAAGGACATCATGCGCTTCCTCCGCGACATCAAGAGCGGCTCCGTGGGCGCGGACGACAAGGACCGCATGGACCAGCTGCTCACGTTGATCGAGGATTCCCTGGGTTTTCAGGTCTTCGAGGCGATCGAGGACACGAAGCGCGCGCTCTCTTCCGAAGACAAGACCACGTTCCGCTTCGAGTACCCAGGCATCGACGTCACGGAGACGATCACGCGCGCGCAGTTCGAGTCGTTCGCCGAGCCGACCACGAAGCGCATCCTGGAGAACCTGGAGAGCACGCTCGTGGCCGCCGGCGTCACGCCGAAGGACATCGACATCGTGTGCGCGACGGGCGGCACCACGCGCGTGCCCGTGATCGAACGTGAGCTCCAGGCCCGGTTCGGAAAGGACAAGCTCCATCGCCTGTCGTCGTTCCACTCCGTCATCCAGGGCCTTGCGGAGCGCGCGGTCGCGCTTGCTTGAGGACGTCCCGTGCGTCGAATCTTCCTCGTCCTCGCGATTGTGCTCTGGGCCATGGCGGGCGCCACGTGCGGTGGGACCACGTTCTTCGCGCTCGCCACCTTCGAGCCGCCGCATCCGGACATGACCGTCCCGATCGACCCGGTCCCTGCGCACGCCATCAACGAGAACATCGGTCCGCTCCAGCGCGGCGGCTACTACCTCTGGGTCTATCCCGAGGACGACGAGTGCACGCTGGAGGTCACGCGCTCCGAAGGCGGCAAGAGCCTTGGCCGCACCGACGGGCGCAAGTGCACGCTGTCACTCACCGCTGCGCAGGGCGACGTGTGGAAAGTACACGCAACGTCCAAGGCACCGGGCAGCGCGGTGACGTACGTGGGCCACGACGATGGCCTTTTCCGTGCGCCGTTCTCCTACGGCGCGATGGGCGCCGGCGGGCTCTTCGGGGTCGGCGCTCTGTTCGCGATCCTTGCGATGGTCACACGGAGGCGCGACGACGTCGCACGATCGTGAGCGCGATGGCCGCGAGGCCGAATGCTGCGAGCCCTTCGGACGGAGACGAGTTGCCGCTGGTGGAGCAGCCGCCCGTGTTGGGTGCGCTGTTGAGCCCGAGACCAGGTGACTGCGTCTGACCCTGATTGCCGGTGCCGCTGCCCGTGCCGGAGCCGGTGCCGCCGCCCGTGCCGCTTCCAGAGCCGCCGCCGTTTCCGGAGCCACCGCCAGAGCCACCGCCGTTGCCGGAGCCGCCACCGGAGCCGCCGCCAGTGGACGTCGTTCCGCAGAGCTCCATGACCATCTTGGCGATGCTGGCGCCGCCGCCTTGCTGCAGATCACACAGCTTGAGCGCGGGCTCGACGCTCGTGTCGCACGCAGTCTGCGAGGCGTTGAGGTAGCTGGAGCAGGTGCCGGCCTCGGCGGCCTGCTGGCACGTGTCGTAGGTCGCCTGGTCGGTGCACGCCGCACACGAGAGGTTGT
Organism: Polyangiales bacterium; assembly: GCA_038230375.1. GTDB lineage: Bacteria > Myxococcota_A > Polyangia > Polyangiales > Polyangiaceae > JANXLV01. The sequence continues at coordinate 66,940 of JBBRNJ010000034.1, forward strand.
TGCACTCGTCGACCTGATACGAGGTCGCCGCGCAGTCGTTCTTGCCCTGCGCCGCCGCGACGCACGCGCCCGGGTTGAAGATGCCCTTCTTGTTCGCCTTGTCCACCCAGACCATGAGCTGCCAGCTGGCAGAGGAGCTGGCGTTCTCGGTGAAGATGCACGCGTTGCATGCGCCGGAGACGGAGGCCTCGATCGTGTCGGGTGTCGCCTGCGGATCGTTGAAGGCTGTGTCGAACGCCGTTGCATCCGTCTGCGTGCATGCCTTCGCCTTGACCGGCGGCTTCCAGGAGAGGATGGCGCTCGAGCTCACGGCCTTCGACGTGCACGCGGCCGCATGGGCTGCTTGCGAGGCGAACGTGATGGCGACGAGGGATGCGACGGGGAAGAGGATCTTGGCGAACGTCATCAGAAAAGCCTCCGTGCGGGACTGCGGGGTTCTTCCCTGACGTCGCAACTTGCGGACCAGCGTCGGCGGTGCCATTTGCGGATACTTGCCCACAAAGGAGCATCTTCTGCGCACACGGAAAAATCGGCCGAATATGGGGCTTGTTCTCGCTCCGTCGCCACACATCCCACGGCGATCCTGGTGCCCGCTCTATCTATGTTTCGTGAGGGCGACACCAACGCGCCCCGAATCGTGATTGTCTTCGCGGCATGCCGAAACGCCCCCTTCACGCACCCGACAAATCGTCCAGCGCCGTCCTCGACCACCAGGAGAAGTTCCACGCCGACGTGATCGCCGCCGTCGACAAGGCCGTCAGCAGCGACGACGTCGTGGTGGTGGGCATGACGCAGAACCCGCATCCGAAGAGGGCCAAGAAGGCGCTCGACGAAGCCGGTGTAAAGTACACGTATCTCGAGTACGGCAGCTACACGTCAGGGTGGAAGCCGCGCCTCGCGATCAAGATGTGGAGCGGCTGGCCGACGTTCCCGCAGGTCTTCGTGAAGGGCGAACTCATCGGCGGTGCAGACGAGACGATCGCCGCCCTTGCCGATGGCTCACTGAAGAAGCAACTCGACGCCTGAGCGGGCGCCGTCTTCACGTTCACCCCGCTGTGATCACTTCACGTCCCAGACCTGAATCTCGTCGGCCTGGAAGAGCGGGATCATGACGCGGCTTCGCTTGCTGTCCCAGCCCATGTCGGCGGGCGACTTCACGTCGGTGACGATCGCCGTGAATGGGCCCGTGGGCTTGCCGCGATAGACCGTCTGCGACTCCCAGCTGGACACGAGCACGTCGCCGCCGGGCAGGAGCACGAGGCCGTCGAGCGAGGCCTTCGGTAGCGTCGCTACGTCCTTCTTCTCCCCCTTCGGGCCGAGCCAGTAGAGCTCCGGTGCGCCGAACGTGTTCACCCAGACCTTGCCGTCGGGCGCAACGATGATGCCGTTGGGGCGGTTCAGGTCCTTGCCCTTCGCGACGTTCGTCAGCTTCTTCTTCGCGTCGATCGACCACACGCCGTCGGTGCCGGTGGGCTCGAAGCCCTCCTTGCCAGCCTTGAGGCCGCTGTCGGTGACGTAGACCGTGCCCTTGCTGTCGACCGCGACGTCATTGAGGAACGTCGAGCCGGGGATCTTCACCTCGCCCTTGGGCGCGCCCGTCTTCTTGTCGAACATGCGCACCGTGTTGATGTCCGAGACGACGATCATGTCGGCGACGAACGCGAGGCCCTTCGGCGCGTTGAGCGTGACCTTGTTCTTGCCGCCCTCGATGAACTTGAGGTTCTTCACCGTGCCGTCCGGTGAGAGCTGCGAGATGAAGCCGTTGTTGTCGACAGCGAGCGGCGCGCCGTTGATGTTCGACACGTAGTAGACATCGTCCGTGGCGTCGTAGAGGACGGACTCCGGCGTCATCAGGCCAACGCCCTTGAAGACGACTGCCGGCGTGGGCTTCGCCGCGGGCGGGTCTTGCTTCGCGGTCGCGCCAGCATCAGCGGAGTCCGTGTTGGTGGTCGTGGTCGGGCCGGCGCCCGCATCACCCAGGTCGATGGTCGTCTTGACCTGCGTGGTCTCTGGGTTCTTCGGGGCGGGCGGATCGCCGCACGCGACGAGGCCAAGCACCACTGCGCAAGAGCTGACGACGAGGATCGATTTCATACGCGCGAATTTGCACTCCACGCCCACAAAGGCAAGTGCGAAAGGCTCGTCACGCAACCGCGACGGCGACGTCAGCGATGGCCTGGAACAGCTTGGCTTCCGGGCTGGCGTTGGTCGGTGCGGTCTGCGTTCGGTTGCCCTGGAACAGCTGCGTGAGGCAGGCTCGCGCGACGCCCTTCACTTGCTGGAAGCCCTGCGCCGAGAAGAGCTCGTCGTGGATGATGCCGAAGAGCACCAGAAGATCTCCGAAGCCCACCTGGCAGATCGAGTCGCTCGGCTCGGTGTAGCAACTCACGTGCGATGCGAAGCCTGCGCCGCGTCCGCCTGTGAGCAGTAGGTCGCGGCAAGCGCGTGTGCCCGGACGGTCAGCGCCGCTGCCGACGTAGGGCACCAGGATGAGCGGGTGCCCAGCCCGATCGCAACCCTCGTCACACTGTCGCCGTTCATGTGCGACGGCTCATTACATTGCCGGCTCTCCCACGCCAGCACAAACGTCGGTGACGCATCCGCGAAGCTCACCTGTAAAAACGCAGGAAAGTTGACCACATAGACGCCCTGACGTGGTGCGCAACACCCGCTCCACATGAAATGATTCAGAAATGTGTCTGGTGGATCTGCGGACCACCACGAGACGCGTCTGAGACCAATTTATTTTGCAGTGTCGCGGGCTTGCGACACGGCGGCGCAAACGGAGCAATTCTGGGAGATTACGGTTTGGTTACCCCGAATGCAGACACATGGATGGCCATGTGGGGTGTTCAGAGACGCTTGCGCGACAAGTGTGTGCGAGGTACAGCCCCGTTCTCGTTCGAGCGACGGTGTCGGTCGATGTAGTTCCTCCGCGGATCGCACCCCCAGCTACGGCTGGGAAGCTCGAACAAAAGCCAATCAAGGAGAGTCGGTATGCGCAACTTCACGTCCAGTCTCGTCACGCTCGGTTTCGCCGGAATGATCGCCGGCGGCGTGGCCGTTGGCTGCAGCGCCGATGGGTCGACGGATATCCCGGGTGACAGCACCGGAACGGACACGAACGGCACCGACCCCGGTGACTCCGGCACCCCCGCCACGAACCCCACCGGCAACGGCGGCGGCAATGGCAACCAGGGTGGCGGCGGTGGCACCACGGGCAAGGACTCCGGCACCTCCGTCGGCAACAAGGACGCGGGTTCAAGCGGCGGCGGCAAGGACGCGGGTCCGCCCGCTCCGAGCCCCGGCGACAAGTGCTCGTCGCTCAACTCGGTCTACACGCGTAGCTGCGGCTTCTGCGGAACGCAGCAGGCCGTCTGTCTTGCTGTCGATGCCGGCGCCATGGGCACCGTCAGCGACTACTCCGCCTGCACCGGCGAGGTCGCGGGTGGCTGCGCGCCGGGCTCCGTGATGACGGAGGCCTGCGGCCTCTGCGGCACCCACCAGAAGATCTGCCAGAACAGCTGCCAGTGGCAGGCCGGCAGCTGCACCGGCGAGCCCGCGGGCGCGTGTAGCCCGGGCGTGGTCAACAACAGCGGCGCAGGCTGCTCGGCTGGCACCTACCGTCAGCAGACCTGCGGCAACGACTGCAAGCAGGGCAACTTCACCGCGAGCTGCGGCCCGTTCATGAACCCCGTTATCCTCCAGGTCGGCGCAGTGGGCGCAGTCGTCACGCACGAGCAGAACATGCAGAGCGTCGTCGGCTCCTCGTTCAAGATCGGCCTGGGCACCTGCCCGACGTCGTCGGTCACGGCGGACAACCCCTCGGACTACGTCGAGATCGACAACAACACCGGCAAGACGGCGAAGGTCTCTCTCTACCAGTCCGTCGCGGCTGGTGGTGACGACACGCTCGACACCATCCTCTTCTATTACACCGGCTCAACCCCCCCGGGGACGGACGCAGCGAAGAAGGCGTGCACGGGCAAGGTGGCAGACAGCTGCTCCTCGCTGTGCGGCGGCGCCAGCGGCTACGGCTCCATGACGGGCGTGAGCATCCCGTCCGGCGGCAAGGTCCTGGTGTACAGCGCTGGCTACAGCACCAGCGACTCCGGAAAGATCATGATCAACGTGCTGACCGAGTCGCTCAACTGAGCTGATGTGAGCGGCGACCAAGCCGCGTCGAGTGAAGCGTCGGCGAAGTGTGCAGAATGCATGCTTCGCCGATTCTGCTTTGTGTCGCTGCCGCACGTCGACTTCAGACGAACAGCTTCGGGAACGCTTCGTGGGCTCCGTCCAGCACGAACTGGATCGCCATGGCCGCCAGGATGAGGCCCATCAGGCGGCCGATGATGTTGATGCCCGTGGTGCCGAGCAGCCGCGAGAAGAACGTCGCGGAGCGCAGGATCAGGAACGCCAGGGCGCTCACCCCGAGGACCGCCAGATGAACGGCCAGGCGGCCCTCCGTGTTCGGCGCGTTGCCTGCGAGCACCATCACCGCGGCGATGGCGCCAGGGCCGGAGAGCAGCGGCAGGCCGAGCGGGATGAGCCCCACGTCCTCGCGTGTCTCGGCTTCCTCCTCCTTCGTGGTTCGCGTGCCCGAGTGCTTCGCGCGCATCATCTCCATCGCCACACCGAAGAGCAGGATGCCACCCGCGATCTTGAACGCCGGAATGGTGATGCCGAAGAACCGGAAGATGGCGCCACCCGCGGCCGCGAAGACGCTGAGCACCAGGAAGCACGTGAGCGATGCCCGGAGCGCGGTGCGCGTCTGCGCGGGCTTCGGCTCGGCGCCAGCAAGGCCCAGGAACACGGGCACGGCGGAGAACGGATCGACGATCGAGAAGACCGATCCGAACGCCACCAGCGTATCCGACAGGAGCCCAGCCACGCCCGCCACGCTACCCAGTTTCCGCTGTCGTGTGTAGGTTCTCCCCGATGGCCGCGCCGGAGGAACAGACACTGGAAGGAGAGATCCTGCGGATCACCTTCCAGAACGACGACACCGGCTTTCGCGTGCTCAAGGTCGCCATCGACGGACGCGAAGAGAAGCTCACCGTCGTGGGCGCGTTCCCGCGCGTGAACGTGGGCTCGCGCGTGCGCGTGCGCGGCTCGTTCCACAACGACTCCAAGTTTGGCGAGCAGTTCAAGGCCGCGCAGCTGCTGGAGCTCGCGCCCGTCACGCTCGAGGGGCTCGAGAAATACCTGGGCTCTGGCGTCATCAAGGGCGTGGGCCCCACGTATGCAAAGCGCATCGTTGCGGCGTTCGGCGATGCATCGCTGCGTGTGCTGGACTCCGAGCCCGAGCGCCTGCGCGAGGTCCCCGGCCTGGGACGCAGCCGCGTGGACGCCATCATCCGCGGCTGGAAGGAGCAGGCCGGACTGCGTGAGGCGATGGTGTTCTTGCAGGCGCATGGCGCGTCGCCCGCGCTCGCGATGCGCATCTACAAACGCTACGGCCAGAACACGATGAACCAGGTCTCGCGCGATCCGTACCGCATGACCATCGACGTGTGGGGCGTGGGCTTCAAGACCGCCGACAAGATCGCCGCTGCCATGGGCCTTGCGAAGGACTCCGTGGAGCGCGCGCTGGCGGCGGTGCTCCAGGCCACGCGCGACGTGACGGACGCCGGGCACACCGTGATCCCGCGCGAGGACCTGGTGTCGCGCACCACCTCGCTGCTCGAGCTCGACGTGGACGCCACGCCCATCATCGATCTCGCGATCACGCGCGCGGTCCTGGAGCGCTTGCTCATCGAAGAGAGCGTGCAAGGTACACGCATCCTGTCGCCCATGCTGCTGTACATCGCCGAGCTGGGCATTGCCTCAGGCCTCGCGCGCGCGGGGCGGGAGGGAACGTCGCTCGCATCGTATGCGGCCGCGGCCGTGCGGAAATTCCAGGCGGATGTGGACATCGAGCTCACGCCCGAGCAGCGCGCTGCCGTGGACAAGGTGGCTGCGAACGCGGTCTGTGTGCTCACGGGCGGGCCTGGCGTTGGCAAGACCACGGTCGTGCGCGCGATCCTGAACATGTTCCTGGGGGCCAACCTCACCGTGCGATTGGCAGCGCCCACGGGCCGCGCGGCGAAGCGCATCACCGAGACCACTGGCATGGAGGCCATGACCCTCCACCGCCTGCTCGAGTTCGACCCCAAGACGCGCGACTGGCGACGCAACGTGGAGCGGCCGCTCGAGGCGCAGGCGTTCATCGTGGACGAGTCCTCGATGATCGACTCGGAGATGGCCGCGGCGCTCTTCGCCGCGCTCCCTGCGCGCGCGCGCCTGGTGCTGGTGGGCGATCACGACCAGCTACCGAGCGTCGGCCCCGGCGCGGTCCTGCGCGACGTCATCGCCTCCGAAGAGGTCGCATGCGCGCGGCTCACCCTGATCCAGCGCCAGGGCGAGAAGAGCCTGATCGTGAAGAATGCGCACCGCATCCACGAAGGGCAGCCGCCGCTCCGTCCAGAGGAGGGCGGGCCACAGGACTTCTTCGTGATCGAGCGCCGCGATCCGCTTCACACGAACGAGACCATCGTGGAGCTGGTGAAGACGCGCATCCCGCGCCGCTTCGGGCTCGACCCGATCAAGGACGTGCAGGTGCTCACGCCCATGCACCGCGGCGACGCAGGCGCCATGGCACTGAACGCCAGCCTGCAAGCGGCGCTGAACCCGACCGGCCCCAGCATCACGCGCGGCACGGTCAGCTTCCGCGTGGGCGACAAGGTGATGCAGCTCCGCAACGACTACGACCGCGACGTCTTCAACGGAGACCTGGGCCGCATCACCGCTGCCGACCTGGAGGAGCGCTCACTCACCGTGCGCTTCGACGACAAGGACGTGGTCTACGAGGAGTCCAACCTGGACGAGCTCACGCTCGCATATGCGTGCACTATACATAAGTCTCAGGGCAGCGAGTACCCCGCGGTCGTGATCCCCATGTTGACCACGCACTTCGTGATGCTCTCCCGGAACCTGCTTTACACGGCGGTCACGCGTGGCCGGAAGCTGGTGGTGCTGGTGGCGGATGCGCGCGCCATCAAGATGGCCCTGTCGGAGGACCGCAAGGACGAGCGCCGCACGCGCCTCTGCGCACGGATTCGGGACGCGGTGAGAGTTATGACCCCAGACAGCCTTCTGTGATTTAGGATGGTCACATGGTGAAGAGGCTCGTGGTCGGGCTGTCGATCGGACTGGTCACCGGGATCGTCCTTGCGGTAGCGCTCGTCCAGGGTCTGAACGTGAGCTTCATGACCGCTGGCGGCGCTGTGCTCGCGTATCTCGCAGCCGCGGCCTCGGGCGGCATCGTCGGCCTTGTCACTGGCAAGCCGATCTGGGCCTCCGAGGGGAAGATCGAGAGCATCTTGAAGGCGGCTGTCGGCGCGGTGCTCGCGCTGGGCGGCATGTGGCTCTTGCGCAGGTTCGGAACCATGCCGCTCGATCTCACGGCGCTCAAGGCAGGCATCGGCCCGATCGGGGAGCTCCCGTTCACCTCGCTCCCCATCATCACGGGCGTGCTCGGCGCGTTCTACGAGATAGACAACACCCCGGCCGACAAGGACGACGAGTCAAAGGGCGAGAAGGGCGGCGGCAAGGTCCGCGTCGCAGACAAGGCCGCCGCATCCGAAGAGGCTGAGGAAGAGGAAGAAGAAGAGGAAGCGCCGAAGGCGAAGAAGAAGCGCTGACACCACAAAAGCAGCGCGCCGGACGTGAGTCACGCCCGGCGCACATGTGATGGAGGCACGTGCCTCCCGTTGGATTACATCTTCACTGCAGTGCCAACCGTGGTGCACTCGGCTTGCGCCGCGCCGCCGTCGTCAAGGACCGTCTTGCTGGTGGTGGTGAGCGTGAAGCCCGTGCCGTCAGCGTTGATCTTGTCCTCGATGTGGATCGTGGTCTTGTAGCCGGACTGGTCACTGGTGCAGTCGATGGTGATCGTGCAGTTGTCGCTGCTGGTCATGGTCATGCAACCCGAGGCGCCCGCGCTGGCGTCCTTGGTCGAGTCGACGGTGACCGTGCTTGTGCTGTCCTTGCAGGACGTCTCGAACGGGCTCGACGCGTCAACGTCAGGGCCGACCGTGGCCTTCGTGGTCAAAGTGTAGTCGCCGTCAGCAAGCTTGCAGTTGCCGCCGCCGCCGCCGCCGCCGTCGGTGTCGCCGCCGCCGCCGCCGCCGTCGGTGTCACCGCTGCCGCCGCCATCCTTGGCGGGGGTGATGTTGTTGGTGGTCGTGCTCGAGCTTGAACAGGCGACGACACCGATACCAACAGCCGAGAACGCAGCAAGACCAAGAATGATAGTTCGAAGGTTCATTTGATTAATTTATCCTTTGAGAGTTGAGACAAGGAGCACCAGAAGCGTAGCGCGTTCGGGTGCAGGTCACTAATTTGAGGCTGATTGGCTGGCTGCACAAGCGTGACACCAACGTCATGCCCCTGATCGCCAGCATTCCCCGTGATGTTACGGCGTGTGAGGCGTTTTGGTGGCCGGTTCCGCCAGTTTCCACCTCTACGCGGATTCAACCCAGGAGCTTCCTCGCGCCCAGATTTGTTTCGAATGTGCTCAGGGGCACGTTCGCGGTGTGAGGACGAGGGGCGGTGTGGGCGTCTGCTTGAAGTCGAAGGCCTCTAGTAGGCTCCCCGCCTTTGCATCACGCGCACGCGGCTCCCGCGCCGCCATCCGCGGCATTCCCCAGAGATCTTCGACGAGCCGCGGGATGGACGCGTGCTCGCTTGGTGTATGAACGACCGCCTTCTTGGCGTACGGCGAGATGAGAATGATCGGTAGACGGAACCCGCCGTTGAACGATGCACCGTTCGGGCATTTCTCCCGTGGTGGCAGCATGTGGTCGAAGTTGCCGCCCCAGTCATCCCACGTGACGATGATGATCGTGTCCTTCCACAGCGGCGACTGCATGATCTTGTTCACCGCCGTCACCGTGTAGTTCTCCCCCGCGCACGGCGCGTCCGGTGGTCCCTCCGAGATGGGCGAGGAGCCGACGAATGCGTAGACCAGGTTTGCCTGCTCTGACGTGCCCATGTCCGCGGTGAACTGATCAAGGTCGCGCACGTGCGTCGCCTGCGCCGCCGCGTTCGTTCCGAACGACTTGATCGCGTTGAAGGTGCTCTCCGACGTTGGCCCTTTGCCCATACCGTAAGACATCCATGTGTAGCCATTGGGCAGCGCATCCGCGATGTGCGGAATGTCGAAGCACGGGTACGTGGTGCTGGTCGCGCAGGTCGTGGGGTCGAAGATGGGAATGGTCGCGCCCTTCGGGGCGAGGCAGCCGCAGGTGATCGAGTCGAGGCAGCCGTCGGGGTTCTCATACGCGGGGCTCCATCCCGCGATGATCGCCAGGTGGCCAGGCGTGCTGTCCGTGTTCACCGTGGAGAAGAAGTGATCCGAGATGGCGAAGTTGCGTGCGTACTGCCAGTAGTTCGGGAGCTGCGCCTCCGTGTAGGCCCAGAACGCGCGATCGTCGCCGCCCGCGCACGTGTACTGGCCGATGTCGAAGCGATCCATCTTGCCCTTGTCGTAGGCCTCGACCGCGTGCGTGTACGAGTGCTCCAGCAAGCACGTGGTGGACACGTCGGAGCCAGGGCCCCGCGTGATCGTCTTGCCCGTGCTGTCCATGGCCGTGGTGACCGTGTCCGCGCCGGGGAAGCCGGTGAAGTAGTTCTCGAACGTGCGGTTCTCTTTCAGGATGACGACGATGTGCTTGATGTCGTTCGGCACCACGGGCCCCAGAGGCCCAGTGTCGGGGCCGGTGTCAGGCGCGGTGGCCGCGTCCGGGGTGTCGACAGAGGCGTCCGCGTCGGGCGTCACGTCGGAGTGCTTCGTTCCGCATGCAAGAAAGAGCGTGGCGAGCGAGGTCGTGACGAGCAAGATCGAGAGCGCAGATCGCCGCATGACATCAACGCTATCGCACCGCCGGGATGCTGTCACAGCTCCGAGCTGGGCAGCGTGATGCGGAAGCGCGCGCCTTGCGTGTAAGACGCGTCGAGCGCGATCTCGCCGCCCACGGCCTCGACAAGACCTCTGCACACGGAGAGCCCAAGGCCCGTGCCCTCGCCCACGTCCTTGGTGGTGAAGAACGGCTCGAAGATCTGCGGGCGCGCGTGCTCGGGCACACCCGTTCCGTTGTCCTCCACCGTGAGCACGGCCACGCTGCCTTCCTTCTTTGCGCGCAGGACGATCAAGGGCTCCTTCACGTTCGCGAGCGCGTGCGACGCGTTGAGGAGCAGGTTCAACAGCACCTGCTGCAGCCGCGCCTCAGGCAGCGTCACCATGAGCGCGGGCGTGACGTCCGTCTCCACCGTGATCTGCTTCCACGACTTCTGCGCGGAGACCAGCGCAAGCACGTCCTTCACGACACGGTCCACCGTGGACACCGCCATGCGCAGGCTGGTGCTCGAGTCCGCGGATTTCTCGGGCCGCGCGAAGTCGAGCAGGTCCTTCACGATGCCAGAGATGCGCTCCGTCTCGCGCTGCGTCCGCGACAGGAGATCCCGCTTGTCCTCCTCCGAGATGTCCGGATCCTTCACCAGGTCCAGCATGCCGAGGATGGCGGCGATGGGATTCCCGATCTCGTGGGCCACGCCCGCTGCGAGCTTGCCGACACCTGCGAGGCGCTCGCTCTTCACCAGCTGCGCCTGCGTTTCTGTGAGGCGTTTGGTGGTCTGCGTGAGCTCGTCCACCTTGGCGCGCAGGCTCTTCTCGCTGGCCACGAGCGTGTCCGCCATGGTCCGCACCGAGACCCCTAGCTCCGCGATCTCGCGCGGACCGCGCGCCGCCGAACGGAACGTGCGGGCGCCGGATGCGACTCGCTCAGCCTCGCGCGAGAGCTCGTCGATGGGACGCACGATGAGCCGCGTGAGCGCGAGGTACGCGAACGCCAGCAGCACCGCGCCGAAAAGAAATATGTATAATGCAATCAATCGGAGCAGGGGCGTGACGCGCACCTCCACGTCCGACGGGCGGAATCTCACGTGGAGCCGCGTTCGCCCGGCCTCGTCCGTGAAGTCCGTGAGCGCCACGCGGCTGCTCTTTGCGCCAGCGTCATCCTTGTGCGCCTCGGCCCATTCGTCGGGCAGGTCGGGCGTGGCGGCGAGCAGTACGTGCGTGTCCTTGTCGGTGACGGCGATCGCCATGACCGAGGGCGCGCGTGCCTGATCTGCAACCGCGATGGTGATGGCACCTGGGCCAGTTGAACCAGAGGTGCGTGCATCGTCGAAGGCGATCGTCATGGTCCGCGCACGCTGCGCCATCTCGTCGTTCATCACGCCCAGGGCCGTTGCGCGAGATAGCCCGGCCACCGCGAAGAACAGCGGCAGGAACGCGAGCACGAGGAGCGTGCCGAGGCTCGCGATGATCTGGAGTCTCAGGGATGGTGCGGACGGAGCTAGTGCCACGGTCTCGGGCCGATCTTACCGACAAAGGCGGAAAACGCGGCTACCATCCCGCGCATGTCGAACGTTGCCATCACGGTGGACTTTCGGGGCAAGAAGGTGGCCCTGGACAAGGTGACGGACCCCAGGATCAAGTCCGCGCTCACCCAGATGGCCAAGGACGTGGGGGAGAAGCTCGCGACGGCGAAGTGCCCCGAGCACGACCAGGCCCCGAGCGAGATCCGGCTCCATCTCACGGCATCGGGCGACGCGGATCTGCAGTATCACTCGTGCTGCGAGAAGCTGCGCGACGTTGTCGCGAAGGCGTTGTAGGCGGAAGGAACATCAAGATGAGCAAGGTCGCTGTACTGGGTTCGGGTCAGGTCGGGCAGGTGCTCGCAGATGGCTTCTTGAAGCACGGACACGACGTGATGCGCGGGAGCCGCGACGCGTCCAAGCTCGCCGCATGGAAGGAAGCCGCGGGCCCGAAGGCACAGGCCGGCACGTTCGCGGAGGCCGCGAAGTGGGGTGAGAGCATCGTGCTCGCCGTGAAGGGCGGCGCAGCGGAGTCGGCAGTCGAGCTGTGCGGGCTCGCGAACCTGGCGGGCAAGACCGTGATGGACGCGACCAACCCCATCGCTGATGCACCGCCGGTGAACGGCGTCATCAAGTTCACCACCGACCTGAACGAGTCGCTGATGGAGAAGCTCCAGAAGAAGGCTCCCGAGGCGCACTTCGTGAAGGTGTTCTCGTGCGTGGGCAACGCGCTCATGGTCAACCCGAAGCTCCCGGGCGGCCCGCCCACGATGTTCATCTGCGGCAACGACAAGGGCGCCAAGGATGAAGTGAAGAAGGTGCTCGAGCAGTTCGGCTGGGAGACGTCGGACATGGGCGCTGTCGAGGCCGCGCGCGCGATCGAGCCGCTTTGCATGCTCTGGTGCATTCCCGGTCTCACCGGCAATGGCTGGATGCACGCCTTCAAGCTGCTGAAGTAGCGTCAGCCGCGCCGCTCACATCCTCTTCTCCAAGACTCAGGAGAACAGGCCGGCGACGTTGTACGTCACGACCGCGGCGACGTACGCGAGCGCGTAGGTGTACGCGAGCACGAACGCCGGCCAGCGCCAGCTCTTCGTCTCCCTCTTGATCGCTGCCACGGTGCTCATGCACTGGCAGGCGATCACGAAGAAGGCAAGGAGCGCCAGGGCATTGCGTGTACCATACACGTTTGTGCCGTCGGGATTCTTTGCGTCGCGCATGCGCTGGGCGAGCGGGCCCGGATTGTCCTCGGCCTTCTCGAGCCCGAAGATCACGCCCATCGTGCCCACCATCACCTCGCGCGCGCCGAAGCTCCCGATGAGCCCGACGTCGATGCGCCAGTCGAAGCCGGCGGGCTGGGTGATCGGCTCGATCGCGCGGCCGACGTGCGCAGCGATGCTCTTCTCCATGGGCGTCGCCGTTACCACGTCGTGTCCACCCGGCATGGGCACGGTGAGGAGAACCCAGAGCACGGCGGAGACCGCGAGGATGGTGGTGCCCACGTCGCGAAGAAAGCGCGTGGCCGCCTTCTTTGCCTTGGAGAGCACGAGCCGCGGTTGGGGGATGCGATAGGCGGGCATCTCCAGGACCAGCGGCAGTGACCTCCCGCGCGTGGCCGTCCGGCGAAGCACCAGCGACGCGACCAGGCCCATGAGCACGCCTGCGAAGTAGAGGAACACGAAGATGGATGCACGGAAGAGCGCGCTCTTGTGACCGAAGAACGCGGCGAGCACCAGCCCATAGGTGGGAATGCGCGCGGAGCACGTCATCAGGGGCAGGACCAGGATGGTGGTGAGCCGCTCCTTTGGATCGCGGATGACGCGCGTGGAGGCAATGGCGGGCACCGCGCATGCGTGCGCCATCAGCAGCGGCAAGAACGACCGCCCGGACAGTCCGAGCAACCGCAGCAGGCGATCCACGAGGAATGCGCCACGCGCCAGGTAGCCGCTCGCCTCCAGCACCTCCATCGCGATCGTGAGGATCACGATCTGCGGCATGAACGCGAGCACGGTGCCCGCGCCGCCAAGAAGCCCATCGGCGAAGAAGGACGCAACAAGGCCGTGGCCCGTGTGCTGCACGATGAAGCCGCGCGCCTTCTCCAGCACGAAATCCATCGCGGCGGTCGCTGGGTCCGCGACCAGGAAGACTGCCGCGAAGGTGAGCGCCATGATCGACAGGAACACGAACGGTCCGATCGCCGGGTGCAAGAGCACGGCATCCGCGCGTGACGTCCACGTGCGGCGCCGCTCGGCGTCGCGAACGTCTGCGCGAACGGAGGTCACCTTCTTGGCGAGCGCCGTCATCGCCATCTCCGGCTTCTTGCTTGGCGAGATCGCTTCCTTCGCGAGCGCTTCGAGCACGACGCCGCGCGTCCGGGCCTCGCGCGCGCTGACGTAGAGCACCGGCACGCCGAGCTCCTTCTCCAGCGCCGCCGCATCCAGCGCGATGCCGTGGGAATCCGCGACGTCCTTCTGCGTGATGACGACCACGAGCGGCACGCCCAGGCCGATGAGCTCCTCGGTCATGCGGAGGCTCATGGAGAGCTGCGTCGCATCGACGACCTGGACGATCTCGACGACCTGTCCCCGCTTCTTGGCGTCATCCACGAACTTGCGAGCGACGCCCTCGTCCGTGTCCTTGTCCACCACCGAGGTGAGCGAATACAGGCCCGGCAGGTCCGCGATGGTGACCTTCGAACCGGACGGCAGCGTGACCTCTGCCTCCATCACGTCCACCGTGATGCCTGGGTAATTGCCCACGTGCGCGTCACCAAGGGTGAGCACGTTGTAGAGCGAAGACTTTCCCGCGTTCGGTCTGCCGACCAGCGCGACGACGCGCTTGTGGTCCGCTCCGACGGCGTGGGCCGTCATACATCCTCGATGGTGATGCGCGTGGCGAGGTCGCGCGCGACAGCGAGCTCACCGCCGCGTGCCAGTCGCAGGTGCAGCGGGCCGCCCAGGATCGCCCTGCGAAGCAGTGTCACGTCTTCGCCCGGCGAAAGGCCCACGGCCGCGAGCCACGCAGCGGTCTCCGCGGGCAGCTCCACTTCGCGGATGCGCACGGTCTCGCCAGGCGCGACGTCCGCAAGCAGCCGCGTACGCGCGCGCTGGTCAGACGCGGCCACCGAAGACCTCCGCGATCGCCCGCGCGATGCCGCCGCCCGTCACCGCGGTCTCTTCGAGGTGATCGGTCGCGACTGCCTTCACGGCGTCTGGCGCTTGCCCCATGGCGAAAGAGCGGCCGGCGATCTGCAGCATGGGGACGTCGTTGTGCCAGTCGCCGACGACCACGCACTCGTCCACGCTGATGCCGTGATGCTCTGCGATGTACGCGAGCGCGGAGCCCTTGGTGCCGCCCTGCGAGCGCACGATGAGGCCCCACATGCCGTCGCCCACGCGGCGGATGGGGAAGTGATTCAGCTGCACGGTGTCGTGCTTGGAGACGTGCGCGAGCACACGCTCGATGTCGGCGAAGGTGCCAATGGCGACGACCGCGGTGAGCCCGTGCTCCGGTTCCCAGACGTCGCCCTCGAAGATGGCGGCCTCGCGGATGTCGTCCGACCAGATCTTCACGTACGGGATGAGCTCGCGGCCGCGCTCGTCGTGGAAGATGGTGTCACGCGCAAAGACGAATGTGGATGCGCCAGACGAGGAGAGCGCGTCGCGCAGGGACCCGGCGGCCTCGCCCATGATCCCCTTGTGGATGATCGTCGCGTGCGTCTTGCCCGTCACGATGTGGCTTCCGTCCGCGCATGCGACGGGGCCGTCGGCGCCGATGGCGATCACCGACTCCTTCGAGCCCGCGTAGAGGCGGCCGGTGATCACGGTCACGTGCACGCCTCGGTCGCGTACCTCGCGGAGGGCCGCGACGTCGACGGGGTGCGGGCGGCCGTCGATGCCGAGCAGCGTCCCGTCAAGGTCGACGCCGATCAACTTGTACGAGCCCTCGGGGACTGCTTTGCGCGGTCGCACCCCTATTCTGTAGCGCATCCATCTCCGAATTGAAAATGGTTTTCAATAAGGAATCGGCGCCGTCAGAGGCTCGCGAGTCAGGAGCGCGAGTCTACAAACGCCGAAAGGTCGTCCGCCATTTCTGACGAGCGACCCTTCTCGAGACCCGAAGCGTTTACTTCGCTGCGGGGGCGGTCATGATGACGGGGGAGCCGTGCGGATACACGGAGACCTTCTTCTGGTCCTTCGTGCGCCACTCGTACTTCACCACGCCGTCGATGAGCGAGAAGAGCGTGTAGTCCGAGCCGAGCCCGACGTTCTTGCCCGCCGCGATGCTTCCACCGACCTGGCGAACGAGGATGTTGCCAGCGAGGACCTTCTCGCCGCCATACACCTTCACGCCGCGACGCTGGGAGTTGGAATCGCGCCCGTTGCGCGTAGAGCCTGCACCTTTTTTGTGAGCCATGGCTGTTTACTCCTCTAACCCGTGATTCCGGTGATCTGGAGCGCGGTGAACGGCTGACGATGGCCGTTCTTGCGACGGTAGTTCTTCCGGCGACGGAACTTGAAGACGATGATCTTCTCGCCGCGATCTTGCGCGGTGATCTTCGCCTCGACTTTGGCGCCTGCGACCAGCGGAGCGCCGATCTTGAGGGACTCACCGCCCACCATGAGCACTTCGCTCAGGGTGACCGTGTCGCCGACATTGCCGACGAGCTTCTCGACGTGAAGCTTGTCGCCCTGAGCGACCCGATACTGCTTCCCGCCTGTTTTGATGACCGCGTACATGAAGAGACCCGCTTTCTTGGACCTGACCTGCTCGAGGTCCGCCTCTGCCATGATGCAGGGGTGGGAGTGCTCGGCGGGGAAGGGGGGATGAAGAGTGATCCGCGAGGAGAACGTGACACCCATGACTTGCGCAACGCTGGCGTGGCGCAAGCTGGCCCGCGCAGGGAGGTCGGCAAGGCCGGCTACCTGAGGGGACGCGGAGTATATGGATGGGCGCCCCGTTGTAAAGCCGAACGCGCTCAGACGCCGAAAAAAAGCCTCTTGGCCACGTGCAGGACCCAGATCTGGTCCCCACGCATAGGTGAGGAGGGAATTCAGGCCCCACCACCCTGGACCCCGGCCCAGGTCCGGTGCATGATTTGCAGTACAGTGGGAGGATTCGCCTGCTCCGCTTCGGGGGCCGCGCTGCACCAGGTCGGTCCCAGGACTTGCCCGGTGGATCCAACACTGTCCTATCGTCACGTTCTCTTGGAGGATCTCGCATGAAATCACGGTCGGCATTCCACGTTGCTCTGACCTCCACCATCCTGATGGCGGCAGCCATCGCCTGTAGCGCGCCCGATCCAGGTCAGGTGGTCTACAACCAGCGCGTCGACCAGACGAACCAGGGCGGTGGTGGCGGTGGTGGTGGCGGTGGCGGTGGCGGCGGAGGAGGCGGCGGCGGCGGCGGCGGCGGGACTGACGCTGGGGGAGGGGGCGGAGGAAGTAAGGATGCCGGCAACGGAGGCGGTGGCACCGGGGCATTCGCGGGCGCACCCATGTACGCCGCTGGCCAGGCGGGTGGCAACCTCACCGCGAAGGGCACGGCCGCACACTCGGTCATCAACGCTGCCAAAGATCCGACTGGCATGGAGTGCACCAAGTCCGGTTGTCATGGCTCCGGCGCAGCCAGCCCCTGGGGGTTTGCTGGTACGGCGTACATCACGCCGACCACCCGCGTTGGCGCGGGCGTCGAGATCCGCGTCATCGGCAGCGACGGAAAGCAGTTCGACAGCGTGTACACCGACGCGGATGGCAACTTCTGGAGTCCCAACGGTCCCGCCATGTTCCCGTCTGGTGCCAAGGCGGGCATACGCAATGGGACCACCTCGCACACCATGACGAGCGTGGCTGCGCTCGGGTGCAACGTCAGCGGCTGTCACGGCAGCGGCGCCAACCCGATGATGCCCTGACTTCTTTCTTGCGTCGCTGGCTTAGCTACGCAAAAAAGGAGGGATGCAGCTCTCCGGCACCTATACCGCGCTCGTCACTCCCTTCAACGACGACGCGGAGCAGAGCGTCGACTTCGCCGCGTTCGATCGCCTGGTGGAGGCGCAGATCAACGGAGGCGTCAGCGGCATCGTTCCGTGCGGCACCACGGGCGAGACGCCCACACTCACGAGCGCAGAGGATCTCGCCGTCATCGAGCGCGCCGTGCGCATCGCCAAGAAGCGCGTGCAGGTGATCGCGGGCACGGGTAGCAACTGCACACGGAGCACGATCGAGGCCTCACGGGCTGCGGTCTCGGCCGGGGCCGACGCGATCATGGTCGTCACGCCGTACTACAACAAGCCAACGCAGGCCGGGATGTTCGAGCACTTCACGGCGGTGGCGAAGGCCGTCAGCGTGCCGGTGGTCATCTACAACATCCCGAGCCGCTCCGTGATCGACCTTGCGGCCGAGACGCTGAAGCAGATCGCGGAGGCATGCCCCAACGTGATCGCCACCAAGGAAGCGACCGGCAACGTGCTTCGCGCGCAGACGCTCGCGCAGATGATGGGCCCGAAGATGACCGTGCTCTCCGGCGACGACGCGCTCACGCTTCCCATGATCGCTTGCGGCGCGAAGGGCGTGATCAGTGTGACGTCGAACGTGTACCCGAAGGAGGTCTCGCGCGCGACGTCGCTCGCGCTGGAAGGGCGCATCGCAGAGGCGCGCGAGCTTCATCTGCGGCTCTTGCCCGTGCACGAGATCATGTTTGTCGAGGCGAACCCGTCGCCCGCGAAGGCGGCGCTTGCGCACAAGAAGATGATGACGGAGGTGGTGCGCGGTCCGCTGGCGCGCATCTCGGATGGCGCACGCGAGAAGGTGCTCCGCGCGATGTCTGCGTTCGAGCGCGCGTCGTCGTGAGCGCCGCGCACGCTGGCCTCCAGCGCCTGGCGGTGGTGGGCGCGAGCGGGCGCATGGGACGCGCCGTCGTGCGGCTCGCCGTGGAGTCGGGGATCACGATCGTGTGCGCCGTCGGGGCGAGCGACCTGGGGCGTGACGTGGGAGAGCTCGCAGGCGTGGGCGCGATCGGGCGTGGTGTCTCCGACGAGGTGAACGAGCTCGTGTCCGCCAGGGCCGACTGCGTGATCGATTTCTCCGCGCCCGACCTCACACCGCGCGTGGCTGCTGCTGCAGCCCAGGGTGGAGCGGCGCTGGTGTGTGGCACCACCGGCCTTGGCGAGAAGGAGCGCGCTGCGCTGGATCATGCGGCGTCCAAGGTGCCGGTGCTCTGGGAGCCGAACATGAGCGTGGGCGTCTTCGTCCTGTCGCAGCTGGTCAGGCAAGCCGTTTCGATGCTTGGCGATGCTTGCGACATCGAGATCGTCGAAGCGCACCACAAGGCGAAGGTCGACGCGCCCAGTGGCACCGCCATGCGCCTCGCCGAGGTCGCGAAGGCTGCACGTGACAAGGCCGCGGGACACGCCGACAGCAACTTCGTGTTTGGCCGCGAAGGCAAACCCGGCGCGCGAAAGCCCACGGAGATCGGCGTGCTCGCGATTCGAGGCGGTGACGTGATCGGTGATCACCAGGTGCACCTGCTCAGTCATGGTGAGCGCCTCGAGCTCACGCATCGCGCGCAGAGCCGCGAGCTCTTCGCATCCGGCGCGCTACGCGCAGCGCGCTTCCTCGCAGGGAAAAAAGCCGGCCGCTACGGCCTCTCCGACGTTCTGGGAGTGTGACCTGAGGCCCTAGCTAGCTCCTGCTTGTCCGGTTGTTTCAGCTCGCCGCTACCGCTTGTGGGGCGGTTGTCGTTCTGCCTTTTGGATCTGCTTGTAGGTCGTGGGCCCCTGGCTGGTTCCGAGACCAAGGAGCGTCTGAAATGCGGCCTG
>JBBRNJ010000035.1:0-85378 GCA_038230375.1 Polyangiales bacterium
GAACGCGCGCGCAGAGGCCTCGAGCGCGTTGATGGCAGCGGCGCGATGACGCAGCTTGCCCTTGCCGAACACGATCTTTCGCGCCTCCTGGAATGTGGGAAGCAGCGAGCCGGCGCAGCGAGCCGCGCGCGCGTCCGCCTCTTCGTCGTCGTACTGCGCGGCCATGCGCATCAGGTTCTCGAGCCCCAGCTCCAGGTCGAGCGGATCGCGCTCTGCGTCGTCCACCACGTCGGTGAGGGCGATGACCTCGATCCAGCGGCGGGACTCGTCCAGGGTGGTGGTGCGCATCATGCGCGCGGAGTGGCGCAGCGCCCGTAGAGTCGGCTCGATCGCGTCGCGCTCGGAGTGCACACCACGGCGCCACAGAGTGCCGAGGCCGCGCGCGAGCGCACGCGCGGAGATCGCGCCGCCGTCGCCCGCGAGGATCCGCTTGGCGAGTTTGTCCCACGCCTGGCGGCGCTCGAAGAAGAGATACGGAGTGGCGGCAGCAATGGCGCCGAGCACCCAGCCCTCCTCGTCCGGGGCAACGAGGATGGCGTTCAGCTGCCCGCCGAGGAACGCGAGCCGCTGCGCCGGAAGCGATGCGAACGCGGTGATCGCGCGCTGTCGCAGTAGCTTGGATTCGCCGAGTACCCAGTCGAGCAGCGTGCCTTCCATCTGCTCGAACGCGCCCGTCAGGCGACCGAGCGCACGCGCGGCATGGACCCACACCAGCGGCTCCGGATGGAGAAGCAGCGGCTGCAGCACCTGCAGCGTGCGACCGACGAGCATCTGATCCGCGGTGGGCGGTAGTCCGCCGATGCTCACCTCGAGGCAACGCGCAGCGAGGACGCGGCCACGCAAGGTGCCGCGTGCGGGCGCATGGATCATGGTCTCGAATGTCTCGGCGGAGCCGAACAGCCATGGTCCGAGCGCGGGTGTCTCCAGCGCGCTCGCGCCGGCCTCCCAGATGAGGATCTCCAGACGCGCCCTTGCCTGCGCGTTCTCGGGTAGCTCCAGCGCCGTGCCATCACCCAGCAGCGGCGCGCACGCAAGAGCATCTGCCAGCGGGCCTTCCACGACGCGCCCTCGCGCGATCTTGACGGCGCGCTCACGAAGCTCGGGCCTCTTCGCGGCGGCTGCGAGCAGGTGCGCCATGCGAAGCTCTCGGTGCG
The DNA here is from genome assembly GCA_038230375.1 of Polyangiales bacterium. Lineage (GTDB taxonomy): Bacteria > Myxococcota_A > Polyangia > Polyangiales > Polyangiaceae > JANXLV01. The sequence goes on from JBBRNJ010000035.1 coordinate 1,155, forward strand.
CGACCGCGGCCGACAGGAACTCCAGCAGCGTCTGTCCCTCCGGCCCCGCGAGCAGCATACCGAGCGCCGCCACGCTGGACTCGTTCGTGGTGAGCTCCGGCACCGTCGCGGCGATGCGATCCACCAGCGCGAGCGCCTGGTCCGCGAGCGGTACGGGCGCGCGAGCATTGCTCTGCCAGCGGAGCACGACCGAGTCTGCTGCGTCCGGATGCTCGGTGAGGAGCGTCGACAGCGCCTTCAGCGCTTCTTCTGCTTGTTCGAATGACATCGGTGGCCCTCAGGGAGCACGACGGCGCGCGCTCCGTCAGGCTATCCGAACTGCGCTACCGGGTCGATATGAGCTCTAGAACCCGCTCGGCGACCATCACCAGGCGCTGATTGCAGGGCTCGCACACCCCACCGCAGCACGTGGGCCACTGCTCGCGCGGCTGATTGAGCAGCGGCTTCACGCAGGAGCGGTACCACTCCTGCAATCCCATCTCCTCGCATGCCTGGGTGAGCGCGTCCTCGAACGCGGGGTCCATCACCCAAGCATACACTCACTGGCAGGTGATGCTGTTCGCGTCGCCGCTCTTGCAGGTCTTCGTGGGGTCTGCGCACTGCCGGCCCTCGGCGATCGAGCCACCCTTGCAGTAGTAGCCGGAGTAGCTCACGAGCTCGCTGCAGTAGAAGCCGTCGTTCTTGCCCTGGCAGCTGTCCTTCGACTGGACGTTGCAGGTGTTCGCGTCGCCGAAGATGTACGCGGGCTTGCTCTTCAGGCCGTGCCAGGTGAGCAGGCTGATGTCCTTGCCAACGCCCAGGACGGGGACCTGCACGCGCCCGGCGAACTCACCAAAGAGGCCGTGCTGCTCGTAGGCGTCCAGGCCCAGGGTCGTCTTCGCGGTGATCGCGTCGTACATGACGCAGGCGTTCGCGTTGAGCGACACGTACGGACCGACCTTGCCCTCGAGGCCAACGGCGTCGAACGCGAGCACAGCGGGAACCATCAGGAGATCACACTCCGCGGTGCCGTCGATCTCGACCTTGCCACTGACCGGATGCAGGAAGCTCGGGGTCAGCTTGGGCGCCTCGCTGAGATCGTGGAACGAGCCGTCGTAGAGAAAGCCCGCCGCGGCGTGGACCTGGAGCTGGGCGCGGAACTTCACGGACGCCGCGCCCTGAAGGCTCACGGCGCACTTCAACTGCGGCGTGAAGCGGACGGTGAGCGGGATGCCTGCCTCGAGCGGGATGATGACGGACGTGCCGTTCCACGACTTGTCCATCGACGCGACGGGGTAGCCGTTCGGACCGCCGATCGCGAGACCACCACCCGTCACGCGAACGCCGATCTCGATATCCGCGGACACGGTGGGGTCCATCGTGAGGAGCGCCTTTGCGCGCTTCACGCCGGTGGGCACGAACCACGCCTTGCGGAGCTTGAACTCGCCATCGTACTTGGCGTTGAGCGCCCACTTCGTGTTGCTGATCTTGGCGAAGGGACGGACCGTGACCTTCTTCGTCGGGTCGGACTTGTCGTCGCCCTCGACCGACCCGCCCTCGGTGGACCCGGGCTGTGCGCCGCCCGCGGAGCCGCCAAGGATGTGGATGCCTGCGCTCTGTGTTGCGGTCGGGCCTTCCTCGAACATCGAGCGCTGACCCTCGCCCATGAAGATGTCGCCCTCTTCCATCCAGTCTTCGAGGTTCGCTTGCTCCGTGGTGAGGATCACCGTGTTGCCGCTCCGCGAGATGTCAGTGACGCGGCGAAGGAAGCCGTATGGGTTCTTCGACATCGTGAGGTCGGGCGTGGCGGTGTCGCGGTTGCCGGCCATGATGGTGCCGACCTTGACCGTGGACATCGTGGTCTCGTTGTCCGCGTCCATGGTGACGACGAGGCGCCCGTCTTCCACGGAGACGGAGTTCGCGAAGTGCTGGTTCGCCTTCATCGACTCGGGCCGAAGGCTCACGGCCTTGGGTGTTTCGAAGTCGGGAGTCTCCTGCGTCGACTGGTCAGTGCTGCTCGACGAGCAGCCAGACGCGAACGCGGCGAGAACGAGAGCACCGAGCGGCAATACCTGGCGAAGCTTCAAAATAGACCTCCAAAGGAGAGACCGATGTCTCTGTTGGGAGACAATGCAGCAACCAGTATGCCGACACTGGAACGCTTTCATTCCAATCACTTGCGATACGAAGGCTGGCCAAAGCGGGATCCACTGGCTCATCCATTCACCACCCACTGAACTGATTGCACCCTACATGCAGGTCGATTCAGGGTTCTCGCCGGCGCGGAGCTTTGGTAGCCCCGCACTTCCCCATGCCCAGGCAGTACCAAGCGGCGACGCTACTCGTCCTTCTGACGGCATGCGCCGAGCCCAACGGGAGCGCGACGCTGACAAGCGTGAGGATGGGGACGAGCAAGCAGACGCAGGTGGAGCCGACGACGACCACGACCTCGACCGCGACCTCGACCTCGACCTCGACCGCGACCTCGACCGCGACCTCGACCCCGACCCCGACCTCGACCCCGACCTCGACCGCGACCGCGACCCCGACCTCGACCCCGACCCCGACCTCCCCCTGCCCCTCCTCCATGGTCCTCGTCGAGGGCGAGTACTGTCCGGACGTCGAGGAGAAATGCCTGCGCTGGCTCGATCCGCCGGAGAGCCCGTATCACGAGTTTCGCTGTGCGGAGTACAAGAAACCCAGCGTCTGCAAGTCGAAGGAGCGTGTGCACATGCGCTTCTGCATCGACGTCGCCGAGCGCACGGAAGAGGGCTCCGACATCCCGAAGAATCGGATGTCGTGGACGTCTTCGAAGGAGCTCTGCGAGTCGCAGGGCGCGCGCGTGTGTCGCGAGAGCGAGTGGCAGTTCGCGTGCGAGGGCGAGGACATGCTCCCCTACCCCTACGGCTACGAGCGCGACTCGAACCGCTGCAACACCGACATCATCGAGGGCCTTGGTCGCCCCGGCCGTCTGAAGGACCACCGCGCGCCCGCCTCCGCGCACCCCGACTGCAAGAGCCCGTTCGGCGTGCACGACATGGCGGGCAACATGGAAGAGTGGGTCACCGCGGACGGCAAGCAAGGCAAGATGGGCTGGAAGCAGGTGATGAAGGGCTCGTGGTGGATCCCGAGCCGTCACGCGTGCCGCAGCTTCCAGATCGGTCACGACGCGCACTACTCCGGCGCAGAGACCGGCGCCCGCTGCTGCAAGGAGCTGTAGACCGCGAGCGCGAGAATTCGCCCCCGCATCCAGGGCGAGCGAGTTCGGGCCCCGGCAACGAGCTGCCGGCAACGCGTTGCCGACACGGCCGGCCGACCGCACGGTGATCGGGAAAAATAGCCGTATTTCGCGATGGGTGAGGCCGGTATGGTCCGTGCGTGAGGAGTGGTCATGACCCCTCCCAACGATCCCCGCTTCTCGCGTCCTCAGCCCATGCCCTACGCGCCGCAGGGCTACCCGCAGCACGAGCAGCCGCAGGCGCAGGGCACCGTCGTGATGTCACGCGCACCGCTCACGCCGGAGCCGCAGACGCTCGTCTATCGCCCGAAGGGTACCTCGTCGTATCCGCCTCCGCAGGCCGCGTCGCACGCGCCCCAGATGCAGCATCAGCAGATTCAGCAGCAGCAAATGCAGATGCAGATGCAGCAGCCGCAGCAGAGCCCGCAGCCGGCGCACTACGCGCAGCGTCCTCCGATCCAGCCGTATGCGCAGCTCCAGCCGGGGCAGGCCTATCAGCAGGCGCCGTCGTACACGGCTCCTCCGTCACAGCACGCGCCGCAGTCGTACGCACCGCCGCCGTCGTATGCGCCGCCATCTCAAGCCGCACCGGTGGGCTTCGGCTTCGCGGGCGTGGGGTTGATGACGCCGAAGGTCCCGGGCATGGATGCGTTCGACAAGATCAAGGGACCGAGCGGCATGCCGTCCGCGCTCGCGTTCGGGTTTGGCATTGTCGCGGTGGTCGTGGCGCTGGTGTTCGACGTGATCTTCTTGAACGTCAACGTCCCGGGCGTTGGCGGCTACGCGTGGTACCTGTCGACGGCGCTGTCGTTCGCTGCGGCTGGATTCGCAGGCGCGAAGTTCACCAAGGCCACACGCAGCGTCGCCCTCACCGCGATCGGTGTCGCGGGCGCCATCTACGGCTTCGCCGATCTCGGTCTGGGCGTTGCGCTGGAGCACATGCCCATGGGAGAGGCGCTCTTCCTTGGCATCCAGGGCGTCGTGATCGCGATCTTCACCGGCTCCGGTGGCGTGGTGAAGGGCCTGCGCGCCAGGGCTTGATCATCCGCTGCGGTGACGGGTCACCTTGATGCCGTGGCGCGGGCGCAAGGTGATCCGTGGGTCGATCTCCACGGGGTGCGTGGGATCCGCGGTCAGCGCGTAGTCACGCGCGACCATCGCGAGGATGATCTGCGCCTCCATCATCGCGAATGCGTTTCCGATGCACATGCGCGGCCCGCCGCCAAAGGGCAGATACGAGTAGCGGCTGCGCGTCGCAGACTTGTCCGCAGCAAACCGAGAGGGATCGAACTCCTCCGGGTTCTCCCAGAACTTCGGATGGCGATGCAGGACATAAGGCGACACGCCGACGATGGCGCCCTTCTTGATGTCGAACGCGCCGAGCTTGTCCGTGGTGGTTGATTGACGCTCGAACGCCCATGCCGGCGGATAGAGGCGCAGCACCTCTTCCAGCACCATCTTCGTGTAGGAGAGGCGCGGAACGTCTGCGAGCGCCGGATCGCGATCACCGAGCACCGTCTTCGCCTCTTCACGGATGCGCGCGGTGATCTCCGGGCGCGACGACAGCAGGTAGAACGTCCACGCAAGCAGGTTTGCCGTGGTCTCGTGTCCTGCAAGCACCAGCGTGATCACCTCGTCGCGGAGCTGCTTGTCGGTCATGCCTCCTTCGCCGGACTCATCCACGGCGGCCATGAGCATACCCAGCAGATCCTTCTTCTGGGTGGGATCTGCACGGCGTGACTCGATGATGCGGTAGACCACGGAGTCCAGCGTCTTCATCGCCGTCTTGAAGCGAAGGTTCTTTGGTGTGGGGACCCATGCGGGGAAGTTCCAGAGCGCCTCGGCCCAGTCGTTCGCGTGGTGCATGGCCACGGTCATCGCCTGCCCCACCTCCTGCGCTTCGGAGTCCACGTCCGTGGAGAAGAGCGTGAGCCCTACGATGCGGAACGTGAGCCGCATCATCTCTGCCAGCGCGCAGAAGAGATCGCTGCCTTCGCCGGCCTTCCCGTCCTGTCCGCTCCTCCCGCCCGCGTCGTCCTCGCCTTCCCAGCGCGTGAGCATCGCGCGCGTCGCGTACGACATCTGGTGCGCGAAGCCCTCCATGGACTCGCGGTGGAACGCCGGCTGCGCGAGCTTGCGCTGACGCCGCCAGAAGTCGCCCTCGCTCGTGAGGAGTCCGTCGCCGAGCACCAGCTTCAGCCCGAGATAGTTGCGGCTCTTCGTGTACGTCTTCGCGCCGTCAACGAGCACATGGCGGATCACGTCCGGATCGTTCACCAGGTAGTAGTCGTACGGGCCGAACTTGAACCGGACCACGTCGCCGAACTCCTTCTGGCTCTGCATGAAGAGCGAGACGGGATCCTTCCACGCGGGGAGCACGTTACCGAGCAACGGCAGCCCTTTCGGGCCCGGCGCGCGGCTCTTCGTCGTGAGATCATCCGTGGTGGTAAGTTGCGCGGCTGACTGGTGCATATCGCCCTCTCGTGGGAACATGAGGCAATCCTCACGTTCCGTAATATCTGAGGCTTGCCTCATGTTTGTCAAGCGCCCCGCAAGAATGCCCAAGAAGATTTCCAGGAAGCCGCAGAAAACCGAGGCTCCCGTCCAGGATCCGGCGCGCCGCATTCCGGCGCAGGAGCGGAGCAAACTGCGCGTCACGCGCATCGTGGACGCGGCGGCGATCGAGTTCGCGGAGCGTGGCTACGACGCGACCACGATGGAGGCGATCGCCGCGCGCGCGGAGACGTCGATCGGATCGATCTACCAGTTCTTCCCGAACAAGCTGGCCGTGTTCCACGCGCTGGCGCACACGTACACGGAGAAGCTGCGCGCGCTGTTCGACACGGTGTTGACGACCAGCCTCGCGGACATGACGTGGACTGCGGCGCTCGACCTGGGCATCGACGCATTCGCGGCCTTCCACGCGAGCGACCCCGGGTTCCGCGCGGTGTGGCTGAGCATGCACCTCACGGAGGAGGTCGTTGCCGAGGGCGAGGCGCTGAACCGCGAGTTCGCGAACCGCGTGGCCGCCTGGATCGAGCTCGCGATGCCGCACATACAGAAGAAGCACCGCGGCATGGTCGCGATGATGATCGTGGAGGTGATCTCCGCGATGCTCATCCTGTCCGCGCGCCGCGGCCCGAAAGACGGGGAGTCGATCATGGCTGAGACGAAGGTGCTCATGCGCCGTTACCTCGAGCCTTACGTGGACGCCGCGACCTCCGCGGACTCCGGCGACCTGAGTCTCGCAGTGGAGACAGCACCGGGCCGCACACGCCGACGGTGATGGACCGTCGCGGCTAGATCCACGCGGATCCAGGCGACAGTGACCGGCAAAAATAGCCATCGCGGAACTATTGAACTTTGGTCAGTTGGAGGGAATGTGCGTAGCCGAGGTGGTCCACGTCGAGCTCGGCACGCAGGTTGCGGAGGAGATCTGCGCGATGATCCTTCCCCGTTCCTCCGCTCGCTCTCTGGCAACCTCAGCGTCGATCGCGGCCATCGCGGTGGCGCTCGCCGCCTCCCTCCTTGGGTGTGAGGGCGACTCGTTCGGCTACTCCACGCGCAAGCTGCCGGCATACAAGACCGACAACGGCACTGGCGGCAACGCGCCCACGCAACAGAACAACGACCCGGCGCCGTCCAATCCGGATCCGTCCCCACCGGCAGCACAGCCCGATCCCCAGTCCACGCCGGCACAGAGCGACGCAGGCGCGAAGATAGACGCTTCGAAGCCGCCGCCCGCCGCGCCAGGCAGCTGCGGCAATCCGCAGTGCTTCGCCGTTGGCGGCGTGTGCGGATGCAAGGCGACCGACGGCGCGGGCAACACGGTGAAGATGGGCTGCCAGGGCGGCGCATGCGCGTGCTTCGATGCGAACGGCAACGACACGAACGACTTCGACAGCTCGTGTGAAGATCCTGCGTCGGCCGCCATCGCCTTCCAGCAGTGCGCCTGCAACTGAACTATCCTCCTTGAGTGGAGGTCAATTCCGGTCACCGTCTACGCGCACGCCTGCACCTGACGAAGGAAAACACGCTGCGTGGCTGGGCCGTGGGCGCGTTCGGCGGACTGGGGCTGCTCGCGTGCGTCTACTCGAGCAGTGAGATCCGCTACCTGTTCGTGGGCCTCACGCTGGCACTCTGGGGCGGTGGGGGCATGCTCGCGTGGCGACCGCGCGCGCAGATCGTACTTCCGACGCTGACCGACGCTGGTGTTCAGGTGGGAACGATCGTGGTGCCCTGGGGCGCGGCCGCGCAGATCGCGAAGGGCCGGCGCGGCGCCAGTGTCGCGTTCGGCTGGGGCGACGGCGAAGGCGCGTTCTTCGAGGTCGCGGGCATGGAGGACGCACGGGCTCTCGTCGCCATGGCAGGAGCGGACGAGGGTCGGGCTGTCGCGCTCCGTCTGCGGTTCGACAAGCTGCGCGGACTGACGGCGGTCCTTGGCGGCGTGGCCGCGATGTGCGGACTCGGGTACGCGGTGGCTGTCGGCATCCTGGGCGACAGCGGCTCCAAGGGGACGTTCGGCTTGCCGGGTCTGGTCTTCGCGATCGCGGCGACCTTCCTCTATCTGATCGCCCAGCTCGCGCGGCAGACCGTCGTCGTGGGTGCGCCCGCCTCCGCGGACGGTGTTGCCGGCGCGATCGGTCGGCATCTCGATCTGCATGCGAAGGACGCCGGGCACCGCGCCACGCGTGGCCCCGCGCACGGAGACGACGCGAACGACGGCACGCCACCGCGCGTGCGCATCATGCTCCGCGAGAACGAGCCCACGCGCGCCTGGCTTGCGCGCATCGACGGCGCGGCCGACGGAGGCGAGGGGTATCGCGGCCTCGCTCCTTCGCGCGAGGACCTGGACGCCGTGCTATCCGACGTCGTCGCGCGGCCAGACCTCCGACTCGCGGCTGCACGCGTGCTCGTACGCCGTCACGGAGCGGGCCGCGATCAGGTCCTCGCGAAGCTCGACAGCCAGCTCTCCACGTACGGGAGGCTCGTCGTTGACGACGATCTCGATCGAGCAGCGGACGACATGGACCGCCTGGGCCCCATTTTCATGGCTTCCCTCCGATAGGTCGGTCGCCATAGTGAAGTCACTCGCCCTTCGGGCTCGCTCACATGTTCAAGCAGTGATCGTCTGTAGTGCGGTGCGGATGCGCGCCGGGATCGGCACGGCCGTTCGCGTCTTGCGATCGACGAAGACATGGACGAAGTGTCCTTGCGCCGCGCAGAGCTCGCCGCCATCGCGAAAGATGCCGATGCCCCAGGTGACCGCGCGCTCGCCGAGCTTGTCCACGCGCACCATGGCCATGAGCGGCTCCGGATACGCGACGGCCTCGTGGTAGTTGCAGTGCGACTCCACGACCAGACCGATCACATCGCTCGCGTGGATATCGAGCCCACCCTCGCGGATCATGAACAGGTTCGCGGCGGTGTCGAAGTAGCTGTAGTACGTGACGTTGTTGACATGGCCGTAGACGTCGTTGTCCATCCAGCGCGTGGTCACGTCACACGACCAGCGATAGGCGCTGCGCGGCTCGCGGGTCCTCTCCTTCTTCGTGGTCTCGCTCACGGCTCTCCTCCTACCAGTACGTGAGCGCGGAGCGGAAGAGCGCAGAGAGCTCGTCTGGCCCCAGCTCGCGCGGCGCGTTCGCGAGGAGGCGCGCCTGGGGAAGCGTGCCCGCGACCAGCGCGTCCACGTCATCATCGGTGTAGCCCACGCCAGACACGCCGTTGGGCATGTGGAGCGCGCGCATGAGACGAGCGATCTCCGCGGAGAGGATCTCGCCCGCGTCCGACGGCGCTGCGCCGCGCGCGTCCACGCCAAGGAGCTCCGCCGCCTCCAGGTGGCGATCGGGGCTCGTGTCGGCCGTGAGCCTGAACACCGCTGGTGCATTCAGCACCACAGCCATGCCGTGCGGCACCATCGGCTCCGCGTCGGCGTAGCCCGGCGGCACGTACTCCGTCACGAGCCCTGCGACGGCGTAGCTCATGGCGTGTGGCACGTGAACACCCGCGTTACCGAACGCGATCCCCGCGAGCGTCGCAGCCCACATCACCTGCTCGCGTGCCTCTGCGTCGGCGGCGCTGTCCGCGGCGCGCAAGAAGAAGCGACCCAGGAGCGCGAGCGCTGCGCGACACCCCACGTCGCTCCACGGGTTCCGGCCCTGCGACAGCGGGCGCGTGGTGGCGGACGCCGGTGCGGCGCGGCTCTGGAAGGGACGAGCGGTGAACGACTCCAACGCGTGGCAGAGCACGTCGAACCCGCTTGCGGCGACCACCTCGCGCGGGAGCGATTGTGTGCAATCTGCATCTATCACGGCCTCGGTCGGGCGGAGCGCCGCATGCGCGATGCCCGTCTTCGCGCCGAGCGAGAGGAGATCGAAGATCGCGATCCCGGTGACCTCGCTCCCGGTCCCGGACGTGGTGGGGCACGCCACATGCGGGCGGAGCGGGCCTGGCACCGGCCGCGCAAGGCCCACGGGCGCGTTCACATAGGCAAGCAGCTCCGCGGGGTGCGTGGCGTAGAGGTTGGCGGCCTTGCACGTGTCGATCACCGAGCCGCCACCGAGCGAGACGTAGGCATCCGCGCGAGCATCCGCCGCGAAGCGAATCGCCGCCTGGAACGACACATCCGTGGGCTCCACACGGACCTCGTCGAACACCACCACGTCCGCGCCGGCCGCGCTCAGCGACGCGCTCACCGTCTCGAAGATGGGCAGCTTGCGAACGCGGGGATCGGTGAACAGCGCGACGCGCGAGCCACCGTGAGACCGCACGCGCGCACCGACCTCTCGCAGCGACCCGCGACCGAACGTGACGCGTGAAGCATCCACGGTGAAGGCCGTCTCCAGGCCGAGCGCGGCGGCCTCCAGGTGGATGCAGCTCATGGGACGGTGATTGTATCAGCACTTCCTCCCCGGTGGACGTGCGCGGCGAACACGCTACAGTCCATGTCATGCGGACGTGGCAACGCATCGCCTCACTGGGAGTGATCGGAACCGTCATCGCTGTGGTCGCCGCGTGCGATGACCAGAGCGATTATGGCTACGACTACGGCCCGCGTGTTCGCTGCGGCTCCTACAAGACCTGCGGCACCTGCACACCTGTTGGCGGCTGCGGCTGGTGTGCAACGGGCAACGGCACGGGCACCTGCACCGACGGACCCGACAACTGCTCCAGCGCGCCCGCAGGCTTCAGCTGGGACCCGACGGGATGCAGCGGGCTCGAGGGCGGCGCACCACTGCGGGACGGCGGACACACGATCGCGGAAGCCGGCCTCCCTTCTGGTGACGACGCCAGCGCGACCGACGCAAACGCCACGGACGCCAACGACGCGGCTCGAAGCGACGGATCTGCAGACGCGGCTTCGGATTGACATCAGGCAACGTCAGGCGACATCCAGCGCGAGCGCGACGCGGATCTGCGCCGAGAGCCATGCGGTCGGAGCCCCAGCCGATCGACCGCCGAGTGAATCACCGAGATGCCGGAAGCGGGACGCGATGCCGAAGAGGCCCGCTTCCTCGAGCTCGTTCGCGCTCTTCTTGCATCGCTCCACCAGGGTGGGGCTGGGCGCACCAAGCCCTGCGTGAAGCAGCTCTGCAAGGAGCGACTCCGCGCGGCGCAGCACATCGCCCAGCGGGTCCTTCGGCGCGCGCACCGTGACTCGCGCGAGATCCAGCGGTTTTTGCGGCACATCGGCGATATCCGGAACGACCAGCGTGTCCGACGCGATGGCAAGCGGCTCCATCGAGAACCCACCTGACGTCCGCGTGAGTGCGCCCGAGACAAAGCGCACCTTCCCCGAGAGGGCGGCTGCGGCCGCATCGATCGCGTACGGCGCCGCGCGCTGATGCGTGAGCGTGAGCGTGAGTGAATGCCCGCTCTCGTCTCGAAGATGCGCACGCAGCTCTTGTTCCGCCGCCACGTACATCACCTCGGATACCTCCGAGATGGCGACCACGTGGACGTCCTCGGCCAGCAGCCGCGGACGGAGCGCGCGCGGTGCGCGGGTGCGAAGCCACGCGTCGTGAGCGCTGAGGTCGCGGCAGAGGAGCGGCGCAGGCAGGCCTTCCCACTCGCCGCGCTGCGGGGTCACGGAGGTCATCGCAGCCCTGCTGGTGCCGAGCTCCACCGAGCGATTCGCGCGGCGCTTGGCCACCTTGGTGACGATCTGCCCCGCGGCCATGGCACCGAGCGTGGTGCGTGCGGCGAGCTGCTTCTTCGCGAGCACGGGCCCATCTTCGGGCTCAACGGTCTCGGGAAAATCCCAGCGCTTGCTGAGCACGAGCACCATCGCCGTGTCAGGGTCCGCCAGGAACACGTCCGCGAAGCGTGCGCGTCCATCCGCGCGCAGCCGCGCCCCGAGCGAGACGAGGCGCAGGTGGTCGAGCGGCGTGACCACCGCCACGTCGGAGCCCAGGACGAAGCGCGCCGGTAGCTCGCTCGTGCCTGCGCGACTGGCACGGATGCGCGCCTCTAGCTCCCCCAGGATCTGCGCAACATCGAGCGAGCTGTAGAGAGCGCTGCGCGAGGCATGTGCCTCGAGTGCGCGCTCCAGATCGGAGATCGACGTGAGTGGCCACACGTACCCGAGCTTCTCGAGCGCGGCACGAATGGGCGCGAGCCGCATCACGAACGTCGAGGGCAGCGCGGCGACGCCAGTGCGAAGCAGCTCGTCCGTGATCTCTCGCGCCAGGTCCAGCGATGCGCCATCGGCGCTTGCCGCCGCGGAGCCAAGGCTGACGATCACCTCGTCCCCCGGCCGGCCCGCAGCCTCGCGAAATGCCCAGACGGCCACGGCCACGTGCGGGCAACCGGAGGCTGCGTCGCGACAGTCGCACTTTGCGTATGCGGGGTCGCGGGGGACCAGGAAGCGAACGGTGCACGCGGGAAGGAGAGCGCTCGGCGGCCCATCGGGCTCACCACTGCCGCGGCTGACGGTGACCACGAGGCCTGCGCGGAGCGCGGCGCGCGCTGCTTCCATGCGGGCCTTGCCGATCGCGCGCTCCAGCGTCGCGTCGTCGATCTCCGCGGGCGACCATTCTTCGACCTGCACGCTCGTCCTTGCGGCGCGCCTGCTCTCGGTGCCGTCGTGCCAACCCTTGTAGGCCAGCGCCACGCCGATGCGATGCCTGCATACTGCAAGTGAATTGCAGGAGCACGGGCACTCCTTCAGCGGTTTTCCCGCGACCAGCTTCGCCACGGTTCCATCGGGAAACGTGCCTGTCACCGTGCCGTCCGGGAGCTCGTTCACATCCGGGCCGATGCCCTCCTCGATGTCACGTGTTGCGCGCTTCACGAGCCCGAGATTCGCAAGCGACGCAAGCGCCTGCGGTGTGAGCGCGAGGAGATCGCTCCTCACGCGCGCACCTTGTCTGCGATGAATGAGACCAGCTCGCCCGGCGTCATCGCGCCCACGTGCGCGCCCACGTCCACCAGGCGCTGAGCCATGTCGCGGTCGTAGGAGGGGTTGGCTTGCTCGTCCAGCGCGGCAAGCCCCAGGACCGTGGTGCCCTGATCGCAGAGCGCCTTCACGCGTGACACCAGCACGCCCGCTATGCCGCCCTCGAAGAAGTCCGTGATGAGCACCACGATGGTTCGCCTTGGCACCTCGACCAGGCCCTGCGCATACGCCACTGCCTGACCGATGTCCGTGCCGCCACCGAGCTGCACCTTCATGAGCACCTCGACGGGATCGGTGACGCGGCCCGTGAGATCCACGACCGCCGTGTCGAAGATGCAGAGGTGCGTCTTGGTGCCCGGCAACCCCCACAGGCACGCGGCCGTGACGGCGGCGTGGATGACGGAGCCCAGCATGCTGCCGCTCTCGTCCACGAGAATGATGATCTGCCACTTGTCCATCTGGCGGCGCGTGCGCGAGACGAAGAGCGGCTCCTCTATCGTGATGGTCTTCGTGTCGCGATCGAAGCGGCGAAGGTTCTTCTTGATGGTGGCCTTCGCGTCGAAGTTCTTCGCAACGCGGATGCGTGAGCGCGTACGCGAGCGGGTTCCGTGGAAGGTCGCGCGGACCTTGCGGGCCAGCTTCTCCATGAGCTTGCGCACCACCTTCGCGACCAGCATTCGCGCGAGCGCCAGGACCTCCGGGCTCATGAGGTGCTTCGTCAGGAGCACCGCGCGGAGCAGGGTCTCGTTTGGCTCTATGCGCGCGAGGACCTCGGGGTTGGTGACGACCTCGTTGATGCCGTATTTTTCCACGGCATCGCGCTCCAAACGCTCCACGGTCTCCTTCGGGAAGAGGCGATGGATGCCTGCGAGCCAGTCCGGCACGGAGAGCGTGGACGCGCCCAGGCCACCCTGACGATCGCGGATGTCGCGGTCGCCTAGCTCCTCACCGCGCTCGTACAGCCACGAGAGTGATGCGTCCGCGGCAAGGTCGTCGGCAGACATGCCCGCGCGCTGGTCGAGCTCGTCTGCAGCGGCGCCGAGCACCAGCCGCCACCTGAGGATGCGGGGCTCGCTCATGGCGCCGTCCCGCCCGCCGGAGCGGCGTCCAGATCGTCAGTCAGGCCGAAGCGCTTTGCAAGGTCGCGCGCGGCGTTGTCGATGCGCACGCCCTCGCGCACGGTCTCCACGCCAAACTTGGTGCGGAGCATGGCGGATGGATCGATGTTCGCGTTGCCACCGCGCTGGAGGACACCCTGCGCGATCGAGAGGCGCTCGCGCGGCGGGAAGAACGCGAACGCGAGGCGGAGAGCGGGGAGCGCGATCATGAAGTCCTCGGGCATCATCTCGCTCAGCGCGCGATCGATGGCGGCCAGGAGCGGCTCGGAGACGTGGACTTCTTCTCGTGCGAGGGCGAAGAGGCCGGCCAGATAGTCGCCGATGGTGGTGGGGCGCCACGCGGATCGGAGGGCGGATACTGCGTTTTTTTCTGCCTCGGCGATATCGGGGTGGGGCTCGGTCACGTTCACGTTCACGGGGGGAGCGGAGTCGCGCAGGCTCCAGGTGAAGCCGAGGGCGGCTCCTCTCATGGCGGGTGGGGCTTCATCGTCTTTGATCCGGCGCTCGCAGACGGCGATGGCTCGTTGACGTTCGGTGAGCAGGTCGGGGGGGCCGTGGCGGACGAGATCTCGAAGCGCTTGTACTGCTCTCACGTGGCCGTCGTCGGCTGGGGCGGTGGCACCTCGCATTCCCTCGAAGAGCCAGAGGCCTCGCTCGAAGCAGGAGACGAGCACCGCTGCTACATCCGTGGAGGCTTTCAACTCCATGAGCCAGTCGCCTCGCCACAACGAGAGCAGGCGGCGGGTCGCTGCGCCGAGCGTGCCGAACGACGGCTCCTCGTTCACGCGCGTGCCTATGCGTGCGAGCCAGCGGCCCGAGAGCTCGCCGATACCGCACGCCGCTGCTGATTCCAGGGCCTCCGCGAGCACCGCGGAGTCGGCGTCGGCGCCGCAGCGCTCCTCGAGCTTCGCGCGTGCGGCTTGCAGGAGTGAGCCTCCGTAGACCGCCGCCTCCACCAGCCCCGGATCCGTCTCCAGCTTGCGCTCCACGGACCAGAGCTCCGTCAGGTCTGTCTTGCCGCGCGTGGTGATGGGGCCGCGCGTGCGCGTGAAGCCGGGGATGCCAAGGACCGCGAAGCGATTCAGCACGTGGCTCGTCTCACGTCCGCGCGCGGTGGAAACGGCGACAGTGATCTTCTGCGCCGCGCGGCCGACGTCCACGCCCACGCGCGTAAGCTCCGCGAACGCGTCGGCGACGATGGGCGGCGCTGGGGTCCCTTTTGCGAGCAAGCCCTGCTTCTGCCCGGAGAATGCGGACACCAGCTCCACGAGCAACGCATCCGTGTGGCGCGCAAGGGTTCCGCGACGCGTCCATGGAAGCGGCGCATCGAGCGCCTCCTTCACCAGCGCACCCGCCAGACCGTCGAGCACGTCGATGCGCGTGAGCACGTCGTGCCCGCGCATCATGCGGAGACCGTGCGCCAGCGTGGACGCGGCGATCGCATCCGCCGGTGAAACGCGCTGCGCTTTCTTGCGCAGGTGCTTGATCGCGAAGAACAGCATCTCCTCTGCCGCCTGCGCCGCGCCCTTCTCCCACACGGCCTGGTAGTAGCCGGGTGACGGCATGCCGGAGGCGTAGCCCGCAAAGCTGTCGAGCCGACGCAGCGAATACGGCACGAAGTAGCTGCCCACGCGCGTGCCCTCGGGCACCTCCGGCACCACGGGAAATTCAGCCTTTGCGCTTCTCCACGTTCGCTCCAGCGCGGGCTTGTGGAAGCCGCCGCACACGACCACCACGCTCTCGCCGTCTGAGCATGCAGCCGCAGCCGCGGCGATGGTGCGCGCCATGGTCTCTTCGCGAGGCCCGTCGCGATCACCCGGCGGCTCGTCGGCGCGGAGCATCTCGAAGTAGCGCGCGAGCTCCTCCTCGAGGCGTGCCTCCGTCCGCGGCTGCTCGAAGAGGTGGTCCCACAGCGCATCGGTGTCCTCGAAGCCGAGCGAGTCCGTGACCTCGCGCAGGCGATCGCTCGGGCGCACGCGACCGAAGCGATCCTCGAGCCCGGCGAAGACATCGTCCCACGCGGGGAGGTCCATGAAGATCGATTTCGCGCCGACCGTGGCCGCGGCCTGCAGGGCAACGAGCTCCGGCGAGAACTCGCAGAACGGCGTCCAGGTCCATCGCGACGCGCCCTCGGTGGTCTGACGATACGAGAAGAGCGCGATGGGCATGACGTGCGGCATGAGCAGCTCGTCCATGCGTTCGTTCATGTCGCTCGGCCCTTCGACCAGGACGAAGCGCGGCCGGACGCGCAGGATGGTCTCCCGCACGAGCCGCGCGCATGCGGGGCTGTGGTGCCGCACGCCGACGATCTGAACGTTGGTGCCCATCGATCTCTGGTTCAGCCCGGGATGCGGTGACGTGCCTCGTAGAACGCCTTCCAGTGCGCGCCCTTGCCCTTTGCGACGCGCTGCTCGAAGTAACGACGCAGCCGCGCCGCGTCCTCCGGATCGCCCTTCACCGCCGCGCCCACGAGGCAATCGACGAGATCCGCGGGAGTCGCCGGAGCGCCGCCCAGGAAGTAACCCGCCACGCCGACCGCATGCGCGACGCTGACGGCCTCTGCGGTGGACATGGCCGTGGTGAGCCGATCCATCGCCTGTCCGTCCGTGGTCTGCCCGGCGCGTAGCTCGCGGAAGGTCGTGACCAGCAGCTCCAGCACGTCCTCGCTCGGCAGCTCGGGAACGCCAGAGCGCGTGAGCAAGCGCCTGGTCTCCTCGCGCACGAGATCCATTTCGACCTGAAAATCCCCGATGGGAAACACTGTCTCGAAATTGAATCGACGCTTGAGCGCGGCGCTCATCTCGTTCACGCCCAGGTCGCGCGTGTTGGCAGTGGCGATCACGTTGAAGCCGTCCTTCGCGAAGAGCATCCCGTCCGCGCCCTTCATCTCCGGCACGGCGAGCACGCGATCGGAGAGCGCAGCAAGGAGCGAGTCCTGCACCTCGAGCGGGCAGCGCGTGATCTCCTCGAAGCGAACGAGCTTCCCTTCCGCCATGCCCGTGAAGAGCGGCGCAGGGACCATGGCCCTTTGCGTGGGGCCCTCTGCAAGGAGCAGCGCGTAGTTCCACGAGTACTTGATCTGATCGTCGGTGGTGCCGGCGCTGCCCTGGATGGTGAGCGTGGACCTGCCGGAGATCGCCGCGCAAAGGAGCTCGGAGAGGAGCGACTTTGCGGTGCCGGGCTCGCCCACGAGCATGAGCCCGCGGTTCGTTGCCAGCGCGACCATCGCGCGATCCACGAGCGACGGATTGCCGACGAACTTGCGGCGCACCTTCTTCTGCGCGTCGCCCAGGATGAACGCGCGCACGGCACGTGGAGACATCGCCCAGCCAGGCGGGCGCGGTCCGGTGTCTGCTGCACGGAGCGAGTCGAGCTCCGCGAGGTAAGTGACTTCCGCGGGCGGGCGCTGCGCCGTCTCCGCACCAACGTTTCCGGATCTGTCGGGGTTCTGCTTGGCCACGACGGGAGCTTATCGGTTTACGATTGGCGCACCCATGGGCAAAACGACGCTGACCGTCCCCGAGTCGCTCCGGAAGAACCTTCGCTCGCGGCGATCGCTGCCCGGCACCGCCGTGACGCCGACGGAGGCGGGCGTGAACCGCCAGTTCAAGCGCATCAAGACGCAGTACGCGGTGAAGACCCGGTTCGGTGGCAAGCAGACCCACGCGAGCATCTACGCGGCGGGCCTGGCCACGAAGACCGAGCCAGAGCTGCGCACGGTGCGGACCGGCGCGCACGAGCTCCTGATGGACCCGTCGCTCGACGCCGTGCGGGCTGCCAGCGTGGACATCCTTGGCGCCGCGGAGGCCATGCTCCGGCGCGCAGACTCCGACTCGACACTTCTCGACGCGGTCGTGGTCGCGCGCGGCCTTCCCGACGCGCTGCGCATGGCTCTCCGCTGCACCGAGTTCGAGCTGGCCGCGGCGAACGGGTACACCACAGCGGTGTACGTGGTGACCAACAGCGACCACGTCGTGTCGTGGGGTGAGCGCTGGCGTCCGCTTCGTGATGCACTCTCTGCCGCGACCAAGGCCGACTACGACGCAGCCGTGGAGATCGCGGGCAAGCTCAGAAAGAAGCTCGATCTCGCGCGCCGAACGGAGGTCGCCTACTCGTTCCCCGATCAGCCGTGGGCGGACGAAGAGCTCCTCGCGAGCGCAAAGGCCAAGACCGCGGGGGCGAAGGACGACATCCGGCCGCACATCCTGCTGTCCGCGACCACCAGCGTCGAGGCGCTGCGTGCCTACGTCGATGCGTGGGGTGAGTACGCGAGCCTTGCGCCCTACGCGCTCGACATGGTGCACGTGATGCCCGAGAAGGAGCTCTTGCCCATCCTGGCCACGGAGCTCCCGACGCTCCTCGTGAAGCCAAAGTACGGGCCGCTGCTCAAGACGCCGCCGCGCATGATCGCGGAGGCCATCGCGTGCTGGCGCTCGCCGGGCGTCGCTGCCGTGCTGGCCTCGTACGTGAGCCACCCGGTGATGGCGCCGCTGGTGCTCGGGTTCTTCCGCGACGCACCGGAGCTGGGCGGTGCGCTCTCGGAGAAGGCCGGCGCGAAGCGGACGCCGTCCATGGAGCGCGTGCTCGGCAACAAGCCGGCAGAGAAGGCGCAGAAGACAGCGAAGGCCTCCGACGTGCCGCCGATCCTTCGCGATCGCCCGTGGCGCGCGCCGGGGGGCAAGGCGAGAGCCGCGCGCGAAGTGCTCACCCTCGCCGTGATCGTCGGCAAGGAGAGCGTGGTGCTCACGAAGCCCGTTCGCGGGTTCGAGGCATCGAGCGGGAGCGACGTCTTCCGCGACATGACGAAGCCGGAGCTCGAACGCTGGAAGAAGGAGCGCGCAAAGAAGGAGTGGGGACGCGCCGACTACGAGCGCGAGCGCGTGACAGGCTCGAACACGGCATGGGAGTACCGTCGCGTCCCCGACGACCTCGCGATCAAGGCGTGGAACGACGGAGAATGCGGCCTCTCGCAGACGGAGCTCTCGTGGGTGGCAAGACACGGCGTGAAGGTGCTTCCGGGCTTCACCGCGCGCGACTGGCTGCGGTGGCTCTCGTATGATGGCGAGCACGATTTTCTCAACGCGGTGATGAGCTTCGTGTCGCCGCGTATCGCGCCCGACGTCGCGAAGGCTGCGAATAGAAAGCGCGCGCGCGGTGCGGCGCTCGCGTGGCTGGAACGGAACCCGGCGGTCGCAGCGCTGGGTCTCATCCCGAACGCGCTCGGAAAGGACGGCGAGGCGCAGCGCGATGCAGACTCTGCGCTCCGGCAGCTCTCGCAGACCGGGCACCGCGCCATTGTCGAGAAGGCCGCAAAGGCGTACGGCAAGGACGCCGCGCGGCTCGTGGGCGCGCTGCTGGACCGCGACCCGCTCGCGCTCGATATGGCTCCGCCGAAGCCGCCGCCGTTCCTTCGCCTGGCAGAGCTCTCCGACGTGACGCTTCGCTCCGGACAATCCATCGGCGACGACGCGCGCGGTGCCCTGGTCGAATTGTTGCAGATTACACCGAATGACGTTCCGTACGCGGGCGTGGAGGTCGTGCGGAAGGCGTGCGACGCGGCATCGCTCGGGCGTCTGGCGGAGGAGCTGCTGGAGCAGTGGGTGCTCGGCGACCTTCCAGGGCGGCACGAGTGGATGATGTTCGCGTGCGCGCACTATCCGTCGGAGAGCGCCACGCGGAGGGTCGTTGCCCTTGCGCGCGAGTGGGCACGCAAGAACGGGGCGAAGGCGTCGCGGCTGTGCGCCGGGCTCGCGGCGATAGGGTCCGACGCAGCGCTCATGGCGCTCGCGCACGTGGCGGACACCACGCGCTACGACGTGCTGAAGAAGGACGCGTCGCAGCTTGTCGCCGAGGCTGCGGCCGCGCGCGGGCTCACGAAGGACGAGCTCGCAGACCGCACGGTCCCGGACGTGGGCCTGGACGCGAAGGGCACCCTGCAGCTCTCGTTCGGCGCGCGCACGTTCGTGGTGACGCTGGACGAGAACCTTGCGCCGGTCGTGCGCGAGAAGTCGAAGGCGGGGTTCGGTGCGGCCACGGGCACGCTGCCGCGACCGCAGAAGACGGACGACGCGTCCGCCGCAAGGTCCGCGCGCGAGCGCTTTGATCTGCTGAAGAAGGACCTTGCGGCGATCACGCAGCGACAGCTGCGTCGATTCGAGCGCGCGATGGTCGAAGGTCGCACGTGGTCGGCCCAAGATTTCCGCGAGCGCATCGCTGGCCACCCGCTGCTCACGCATCTGTCGCGACGGCTGGTGTGGGAGGCGCTGCCGAAGAAGGGCGCAGCGCGCTCCTTCCGCGTGACGGAGGATGGCTCGCTGTCTGACGAGCAGGATCGGTCGTTCACGCTCCCGGATGGGGCCGGCGTGCGGCTCGCGCATCCAGCGCGGACGCCCAGCATCACCACCACGTGGGCCAAGCTGTTCGCCGACTACGAGCTGCTCCAGCCGTTCCCGCAGGTGGGCCGGCCGGTGCACACGATCGCGAAGGGGGAGATCGCGGCGAAGAGCCTCACGCGAACCGCGGGCATCGTTGCCGCGCCCAAGAAGTTCCTGGGCGTGCTCGAATCACGCGGCTGGGAGCGAAGAGACGCGAGCTTCGTGGGAACGTTCCTGAAGACGGTGCAGGACGAGAGTGGAGCGCCACTGCGCGCGGAGCTTCCCCTCTCGGAGGGCGTGGAGATCGCCTACCTGCGCGACGCACCAGACGCGGCGACAGAGGCCATTGTCGTTCACGCGATGGACGACGACCGGCCCATCGCGCTCGGCAAGCTCGACCTTGTGAGCTTCTCCGAGCTGGTGGCCGACATACAGGCGCTCACGCAGTCTTCGCGCTAGCGCTCCCGCGAGCGTGACGAGGTAGACTCGCCTGCATGCGGTGCTCCACCTTGCTGGCTCTCTTCGCGTGCTCCACCGTGGTCGCTTCGATTGGTTGCAAGACGCAACCATCGGCCTCCGCCACGCAGGACGCAGCGACGTCGCCGATGGCATCCGCATCGAGCGCGTTCGCGGCGACGCTCGGAGAGGACGGCGGGAAGGTCCCGACCGGAACGCCGAATTTGCTCCAGGCAGTGCCCGCGAAGGTGGCCGTGTCTTCCACTGTAGAGAACCCGCGCGACTTCCCCGAGCACCTGATGGACGGGCGCATGGATACTGCATGGAATGGCAAGACCGGCGATCTGCACGCCACGATCGCCTTCCGCGTCCCGGCAGACGCGCACGTGGACCGGGTAGACATCACCGCCGGCTACGACAGCCATCAGAAGGGCGGGGAGAAGCTGGACCTCTTCACCGCGAACCATCGCATCAAGACCATCGCGGTGCATCGCAACGGCAAGAAGGTGAAGGAGGTCGCGCTCGACCCGCAGCGCCGCGGGTTTCAGCCCGTGCCCATCGATCTCGATGGCGGTGACTTCGTCCTGGAGGTCGTGGGCACGGAGCCGGGTTCGAAGAAGGACTGGAAGGAGATCGTCGTCTCCGAGATGCGCGTGGTGGGACGCCCCGGCAAGGAGCTCCGCAAGAGCGGCGAGCCGCTGCGCATCGCGGTGGGCACGCTGGACACGCCCGTCTCGGCCGGACTTCCAGCGGATAGAAGCCGCCTCGATGTGCGAAAGGCCCTGGCGGATGTATGTGCACAATACATTGATTCCGTGAAGGCGGACTACCAGCGAATCCTGGCCGAGCCCGAGGGGTCGAGCCCGATGACGGAGGACAAGAAGAGCCTGAAGGCGCCGTTCTGCAGGCCGGCCACGTGGAGCGGGAAATTCCAGGGCGACGCGACATGGAAGAGCGCGACCGCGGTGCGCGCGGGCTACGCCAGGTCGGACGCGATGCACCTGGTCGTGGAGCTCGCGCGAGGCTTCGCGCTGACGCCCATCGTGTGGGACGACGCGGGCGCGAACCTCACGGGCTGCCCGAGCGTGGTCGAGGCGAGTGAGGTGCCGGAGGTGCGGGTGGACAACGGCATGCTGCTCGCGATCGTGGACGGCTCGCGCATGACCTTTGTCGAGCCGGTCGACGACAAGGACAACGGCGGCCGGTACATGGCGGTGCGTGGTGCGGTGGCGTGCAAGGACACCGGCACTTCGCTCGAGTGCGCAGACTACAACCCCCAGTACCAGGAGCCGCTCGCGCTCAAGATCCAGGCGAACCCGCGAGGCCAGCCGCCCCTCTCATCCCTCCCGTGGAGTAACGTGAAGAAGTTCCACGTGGGTCCCGATCTGCAAATCGTGATCGATCCCTGAACAGGGCTGCCCACCGATGCTGGTCACAGGCGCTTGGCGAGATCTCGCACGGCTCCTGGCGTGGCTGCGTCGCCGAAGAGCTGCGGCAAGAAGCACGTCTTCACCTTGATCCCCTCGGAAAGGCGATGCAGCGCCTCCGCCTGCACTCGCTCGCGGATCGCGCGGTCCCTGCCCGCGGCAAGCGCGGCCGCCGGCTTCGCGCCCAGGTCCGCATCCTCTCCGCCACGCTCTCCCTCCAGCACGGCCCGCTCCGCCTTCGAGAACAGCGGCGGAAGCATGCAATTTACAACTATTTTTCCGATGGGCAGCAGCAGCTCGCGCTCGAGCGCGTTGCAGAGCTCGATGCTCTCCGTGACGGGCAGCTCCTCCGGCAGCGTGACGATGATCACGTTGCACGTCTTCGGATCCTGGAAGAGCTTCCACGCGCGCTCGGCGTCGCGACGCAGGAGCCCTGGCGGCACCACGTCCAGGATGACCTTGGGAACGCGGAGCATGTCCAGACCGTGCCCGGTGGCGGGCGCATCCAGGATGACAACGTCGTACTTGGGGAGGCCGTCCGTGCGCTCCTCGGTGGTGTGCCACCACGCCTTGCCCAGCATGGTCCACTCTTGCATGCCCGGCACGGCGCGGAAGAAGGACCGCGTGTAGCTGTTGTCGAAGAGCAGCTTGTAGAGCGAGCGGGACTTGAGCGTCATCATCCCGTACTCCTCGAGCGCGACGTTCGGGTCGATGTTCACCGCCCACACGTTCTCCGCCACGAGCGAGACGGTGGAGCCCACCGGCTCCGATCCGAACATCGCCGAGATGCGCTCCTTCGCGTTGCACATCACGATGAGCACGCGCTTGCCCTTGTGCGCGTAGGCGAGCGCCTGCGCCGCCGACACCGTGGTCTTGCCCACGCCGCCTTTGCCCGCGACGATGACGAACCGAACGGAGTCGGCAGCGTCTTTCTTGGGCTGGGGCATGCATCCATCCTTTAAGGGACCTCCGCCAGCGTGGCAAGGAGTGAAGACCATGATAATCAGCCGGCATGTCCGGCCGTCCGCATCCAGCCAAGCCTGAAGCACCGCGAGCAGCCGGTGCTGGCGGCGTCCGCGTGATGCCGTTCGGGGGTCTGGGCGAGATCGGGATGAACGCCATGGCGATCGTTCAGGGTCGGGACGCGATCCTGGTGGACTGCGGCGTGTCGTTCGCCGATCGCGCGTTCGGGGCGGATGTCATCCATCCCGACTTCACCGCGCTCATGGACTTCGAGGTGCGCGGCGTGGTCATCACGCACGGCCACGAGGACCACATAGGCGCTGTCCCGTATTTCCTGCGGCGCTTCGACGTGCCGGTCTATGGACCGAAATACGCGCTTTCGCTCCTGTCGGACCGCTCACGCGAGCACGAGGTGCTGTTCCACGCGGACCTCATCGACGTCTCCACGCGCGCGCCATTCAAGGTCGGCCCGTTCACCGTCGAGGCGATCCGCGTCGCGCACTCCACTGCGGATGCAACGGCGCTCGCCATCGAGACCGAGGCCGGCATCATCTTCCACACGGGCGATTTCAAGTTCGACGACGACGCAGACCCGTCTGCCGCTGTGGATACGGAACGCATCGCGGAGCTCTCGCGCGCGGGGATCTCGCTCATGCTTTCGGACTCCACGAACGCCGATCGCGACGGCAGCTCCGGCAGCGAGCGCACCGTGGCCACCGCGCTCTCCGCGATCATCCACGAGGCCAAGGCCGCGGTCGTCGTCACGCTGTTCGCGTCCAATGTGGACCGGCTGGACGCGCTGGGTCGCATCGCGCGCGAGACCGGTCGGCGGCTGGTGCTCGTGGGTCGAAGCATGGAGCGGCACCTCAAGGTCGCGCGGCGGCTCGGGCTGCTCGGCTTCCCTGCGGAGCTTCTCTGGCCAGAGGAGCGCATCCGCGAGCTGCCGCGGAACCAGATCCTCGCGCTCGCGACGGGGAGCCAGGGCGAGCAGAACGCAGGGCTCGCGAAGCTCTCTCGCGACGAGGTGCCAGGCCTGTCGCTCGGCGAAGGTGACACGGTCATCCTGTCGTCGCGCGTGATCCCCGGCCACGAGCTGGAGGTGCAGCGGATCATCGGCGATTTCCTGCGAAAAGGCGCCCACGTGCGCTTTCCGTCGCGCGATCCGGACATCCACGTGAGCGGCCATGCGTGCCGCGACGAGCAGCGCCGCATGCTGGACCTTGTCGCCCCCGCGTCGTTCATCCCGGTGCACGGCGCGCTTCATCATCTTCACGCGCACGCGGAGCTGGCGCGTGAGGCGGGTGTTTCGCGGGTGCAGATCCTCGAGAACGGAGAGAGCGCGCACCTCTCAGCCCAGGCGGAGCTCTCGCGCGACGCGAACTTCCGCGTGGGGAAGATCTTCACCTGGGACAAGCGCGAGGTCGCGCCCTCCGTGCTCGGTGAGCGGAAGGCGCTCGCGCACGATGGCATTGCGGTGCTGTCGCTGCCGCTCGATGGCAACGGCGCGCTCGTGGGAGCGCCGGAGATCCAGGCGCGCGGGGTGATGATGGAGCCCGAGCTCACGCGGGCGCGTCCCGAGCTGACGCGTGAGATCCAGGAGGCCGTTCGTGCGGTGTCTCCGCCGACGAACCGCGAGCGCAGCACGGAAGCCGCGCGGCTCGCGACCAGGCGCGTGATCGGAAAGCTGACGGGGCACAAGCCCGTGGTGGTGGTCACATCGTCCATTCCTGCGCCGGGGACGGGGGGAAAGCCGTGAAGATGTCACCGACCCAGGCCCTGCCGACGCGTGCGCCCAGGGCCAGCGTGTTCTTCGCGCGCACGCTGACCGCGCTCGACCTTACCCTTGGGCAGACGGTCCCGCGCATGCTCGCGAACGCGAGCGAGGACCTTGAGGCGCTCCACGACTTCCGCGTCGAGGTCCGCAAGCTCCGCACGCTGCTCAAGGCGGCGCGGTCCCTCTATGGTCGCTTCCACGCCGACGCCGTGCGCGCTGGCTTCACGGAGATGCATCGCGCCACCGGCGCGCTCCGCGACGAAGAGGTGTTCCTGGAGCTGCTCGGGACGCTCGGCCTTGATCGCGACGAGACGCGTGACGAGATGCTGGCGTTCATCGCGAAGCGCCACGCACGCGAGCGAGCGCTGCGCCGCAATGTGCTCGCTCTGGTGCGAAGCCCGAAGGTGAAGCGGGCGCGGTCGCTCCTCTCTGCGATCACGCTCCTGCCGCTCGATCCGAAGCACGAGAAGGATCTCCACAAATTCGCGCGGAAGACCGTGGCGCGCGCGATGGTCGGTGTGGACGCGCTCCGCAACACGCCAACGACGGATGACGTGGGCCTGCACGACCTTCGCATTGCGTACAAGGGGCTCCGCTACGCCTGCGAGCTGATGGCCACCGCGCTGCCACCGGACATCGCAACGCTGGCGGAGCCTGCGGCGAAGATGCAGAAGCGCCTGGGCGAGATCCACGACGTGGACGCCGCGCTGCTCTCCATCGGCCGCGCCCGCTCGCTCTCGCCACTACTGCGAGCAAGGCTCCTGCAGGCGCTCCACCAGCGCCGCGAGAAATTGGTTGTAAAATACACGAATCTGGCCCACGCCTTCGCAGAGGCGAACAAGGAAGAAGAGGCCGAGACGACGACGACGACGACCTAGACTTCGACCTCGACTTTAGACCTCGACCTCGACTTCGACCTCGACTTCGACCTCGACTTCGACCTCGACTTCGACCTCGACCTCGACCTCGACCTCGACCTCGACCTCGACCCTCAAACCTCAAACCTCCAGAGCGGTCAGCCGTTCGGGACGGTGTCGCTTCGGAAGATTTCTAGCTTTTGCAGGACGATGTCCGTCATCGGCCTGTCCCGCGGGCCCGTCGCGGAGTGGGTGATCTTGGGGATCAGCTCTGCGTTGACGATCACCTGACCGAAGACGGAGTGCTTGTTGTCCAGCCAGGGTGTGGCCTTCTCACAGACGAAGAACTGCGAGCCGTTCGAGGAGGGACCCGAGTTCGCCATCGAGAGAATGCCGACGCCGATGTGCCTGAGCTCGGGATGGAACTCGTCCTTGAATTTGTAGCCTGGACCGCCCGTACCCTGACCGAGCGGGTCACCGCCCTGGATCATGAAATCCGGGATGACGCGGTGAAAGATGGTGCCGTCGTAGTAGGGGACGCCCTGCTTCTCCTGACCGGAGCGCGGGTCCTTGTACGTCTGCGTGCCCATCGCCAGGCCGACGAAGTTCTTCACGGTGTCGGGGGCGCGTTGCTCCTCGAGCCGCGCCACCATGGTGCCCATGGAGGTCACGAAACGCGCATAGAGCTGCCCGGAGCCCGGGACGTTGATGGGGGGAAACGTTGCCTCGACCATGAGATCCTCCAGAAACGCCAAAAATCGCGCAAGGGCCACTCCCTCGCAAGGCCGAACATAGACGATCTACAGGCTCAGTTGGGGCTCACGTCAGGGTCGTTCCAATTCCCGTGCCCACCTTGGCGCCGACATGTCTATACTGGCGCTCCCAGTAGAGTTTGTGGCCCTAATCCTTGACCGGTTTTCGGCTCTCTTGATACCCCTAGGCTCTCCCTGGAATCGGTTCGGAGGAACGCGTGATCACCTGCCCCAAGTGCTCGAAGGACAACCAAGACCACTACAAGTTCTGTCTAGGTTGTGGCGCAGAGCTCCCGCGCGATGCAGCGCCCAAGCCGTTCACGCCGCAGACGCCTGCCCACGGCATGAAAGCGCAGCAAGCCTCCGTTGCCGCGGCAGCGCCGCCAGTCGCTGCGCCCGTGGCAGCGCCTCCTCCTGTGCTGGCCCCTCCTCCCGTGGTGGCAGCCCCTCCCCCGGTGGCAGCCCCTGTCGTGGCGTCCCCCATGACAGCGCAGCCCGTCGCACCTGCTGTCGCTCCTCCGCCGCAAGCTGGCGGTGCGATCGTCGTGTGCCCGCAATGCGGCCATAACAACTCGCCAGGCAATCTGTTCTGCGGCTCGTGCGGCTTCCGTCTTGGTGGTGGCGCGCCGGCGTCGGTGGCTGCGCAGCCTCCTCCGCCCATGGCGGCTGGCGGTGGCGGTCCGAGTGGCGTCGTCCTCACGGCGCTCCGCGCTGACGGCTCGGAGGCTGGCACCTTCATCGTCCCCACCGCGACGTTCGTCGTTGGTCGTGACGTTGGCGGCATCTTCGCTGGCGACAGCTATCTCTCGCCCAAGCACGCCACCATGCGTCGCGACGGCCCGCGGCTCCTGATCAAGGACGAAGGCTCGCTCAACGGCGTCTACAAGAAGCTCGCCCGCGACGTCCCCGTGGAGCTCAAGCCCAACGACGTGTTCCGCATCGGGCAAGAGATCATCAAGTTCGAAGCGCTCACGCCGGAGCCCGCATCGCCTGATGGCGTGGAGCGGCTCGGCTCTCCTTCCAAGGGCTACGTGGGGCGCATCGCGCTCGTCATCGGCCGCGACACGACCGGAAATGCGTTCCCCATTCCCGACGCGGGCATCCACCTGGGTCGCGAGCGCGGCGACGTGCTCTTCCCCGAGGACGGCTACGTGTCCGGCCTTCACTGCCGCCTCTCATGGGAGGGCAACAAGCTCTTCATGACGGACCTCGGCAGCTCCAACGGCTCCTTCATCCGCCTGAAGGAAGAGACCGACGTGAAGACCGGCGACGTGCTGCTCATGGGCCAGCAGCTGTTCAGAGTGGCTCTATCGTGATCGCTCTCCTGAGCGCTCGCCAGGGGGAGGCGGGGACAGCGTGAGCGGGCCGACATCGGTGCGTACCATCCGCGTCGTGGCCGCGGTGCTCGAGCGTGATGGCAAGTACCTCATCACGCAGCGCCGCACGTCGGCCGTGCTCCCGCTGCTCTGGGAGTTTCCGGGCGGGCGCGTGGAGGCGGGCGAGACGGATGTGCTCGCGCTGAAGCGGGAGCTCCTGCACCGGCTCGGCGCCGACATCGAGTGCGGCAAGCTCATCTCGTTCGTGAGCCACCCGTACGAGCACTACGTCGTGGATCTCTTCCTGTACGAATGCACGCTGAAGAGCGAGCTGCTCGAGCCGCGCGCCGTGAACGCGTTCAAGTGGGTCGCGAGCGGCGAGTTCGATCAGTACCCGTTCACGCCGGCCGACGAGGCCTCCATGAACAAGCTCCTCGGCGTCTGAAACGGCGTTGCCTCGGAGCAATCCAACGCCGTTTCCACTTTTGCGGTCGGATGTTCGCCGGTCAGATGTTCGAGAGGATCGGGTAGGCCCACCAGAGCCCCACACCGAGGGAGAGGAGGCCGCTTGCTGCTACCAGGCCGCGGGCGATCGCAGGCTTTTGGGCGAGACGTGAGAGTGGCACACCCGCGAGCCCTGCGAGCAGCGCCATGCCGACCAGCGCGCCGGATGCGTACAGCGTCATGAAGGCGAGGCCCTCGGGGAGGCTGTAGAGCCTGGAGACGGCGAGCGCGGTCAGCGCGCCACTGCCCGACAACCCGTGCACGAGCCCTACCGCGAAGGGCAGACGCGCGCTCTGCGTGTGGCCGCGGTGGACGTGCTTGGACACGAACAGTGCGCGCACCCCGAGCGCTACGAGCGCTGCCGCGACCAGGAGCTCCAGCGCATTGCCGATGCGCACGGGCATCACCGCGTGAAGCGCGAACATGAGGCCGCCCATGCCCACAAGCATGAGCCCATGGCCGAGCCCCCATGACGTAGCAAACGCAACCAGGCGCGAGGCCCGCTTCTCACCCGCAGCCAGCGTTGTCACCGCGGCAATATGATCAGGCTCGAACGCATGACGGACCCCGGCCACGAGGCCGAGTGACATGCCGAGCAGCGCCGCAATCATGGCGATGTAACTAGCACGCCGGCGGAGCTAGGGAAGGGCGAGGAGGGAGTCGAAGGCGTGGCGAACGGTCCATGCTGCGTCGGTGGGGTTGCAGCCTCGCGCGGTCTGGATGACGCCGCCGAGCCAGGCCGCAAGGAGATGCGTCTCCTCGGACTTCATGCTCTCCGCGATGATGTGATCGGCCGCGCGGATGTACTCGCGCGCGCACGCGGCGTGGTCGCCCTGGTTGTAGGCAGGCACGCCCACGCGAAGCGCGCGGACGATCGCGTCGCGCACGAACGGCGGGGTGCGCGGCACTGGAGGGCCAATGGCGGTGCGGGCAGCGACGGCCTTCGGCATCTCCGCGGACACGCTGTCGCCGCGGACGCGCTCGAACGCCTCGGCAAGATTTGCGACGCCGACATTCGGTGGCGCGGTGCGGATGTCGCCCAGAGCACGCTCCAGCGCAGCGATGGCGGTCGCGCGCGCGGGAATGCCGCGACAGAGATCGCGAAGGGACATCGCGAAGCCCGCATGGAACGGGGCGAGCGCGTCCTCGTGGCCGAGCGCGTAGGCCCGATCCGTGATCGCGAAGAACTCGTCCACGGCGACGTCGGCTGCGTCGCGCGGAAGGCGACGTGTGATGGGCTCGGCGGCCAGCAGGTCGTCGAAGGCGTGGCGCATGATCCACGCGCGGAGCGTGGGGCTCTCTTGCGGCTCCGCCTGCGTCAGCGCCACGCGGAGCCGGACGGTGGCTGCGAGGCTCACGATACCCACGCTGCGCGCGCGGATGACGTCCTGCGCAACATCCTTGTAGATCGCGTAGCAGCCTGCGTGGTTGCCCTCGTTGTAGGCCGGCGCGCCACGCGTGATCGCGCGACGGAGGCTCTCGCGCAGTGGCTCGTCGACAGGAGGGCGTGGGGGACCAGGGGGCGCCGGCGCGCGCGAGGTGGCGACTGACGGCGAGGACGCCAGCGACGGCGGGACAAAGCTGCCGCGCTCACGACGGCGGGCGCGGTCGTTGTCCATCAGCTCCGTGGCAACGTTCACCACGTCGCGCGCGGAAGCGAATCGCGCGTCCGCGTCCGGCGCGAGCAGCTTGTCCAGCAGGGCGTCGATGCCCAGCGCGAGATCATTCTGACCAAGCGTGGCCGTGATGCGCGCCCGGTTGCCTTCGCGCTGCAGCCGCGCCACCTCGAAGATGGTCTCTCCGATGTACGGATACTGGCCCGTGAGCATGGAGAAGAGCGTGACGCCGAGCGCGTAGAGATCGGCGCGACCGTCCACGTCGCCTGCGGTGATCTGCTCCGGCGCCATGTAGAGCGGGGTGCCCAGAATGGCGCCGATTCCCGTGAGGCGCGAGTCGGTCTTCAGGCGTGCAACGCCGAAATCGAGGATCTTCGCGACCTCCTCGTCGTCGCCGTCGTCGTCCTTCACCAGGATGACGTTCTCGCACTTCAGATCGCGGTGAATGACGCCACGGTCGTGTGCGTGGGCCAGGCCGCGCGCGATCTGTCGCGTGAGCTTGAGCGAGCGGATGGGGTCCATGGGCGCGTCGCGGTCCACCACCTCCATCAACGAGAGGCCGTCCAGGTACTCCATGGCGATGTAGAGCAGCCCCGTGTCCGACTGGCTGAAGTCCACCACGCGCACGATGTGCCGGCTCTGCAAGAGGCTCGCGATCTCCGCCTCGCGCGTGAAGCGGGCGCGCATGCCGGCGTCGTAGGCGATGTCACCGAACATGACCTTGACCGCGAACACGCTGGCCATCCGGGTGTGCGCCGCCTGGTAGACCTGGCCCATGCCTCCGGAGGCGCGACGATCGATGATGCGGTAGCGCTCACCGAGCACCTGGCCCAGCAGCGGATCACCGATGTCGACGCGCGTCTGCGTCCCGTCGCGCGGGCAAACCCGCACTGTCTGGAACGCGGCCATGCAGGTTTCGCAGTAACGCACTGACGTCAGTGTCCTTCTCAATCATTTCGTTCGCAAGTGCATCCTGGATGCATGTCGCATGCGAATGCTCGATTCGCGGGGCCCCGGTGATCAGCGTCCACGTGACCCGGCCGTTCGCGGTATGCTGCGCCGCCCTTGGAAACGACTGGTCCGCTCCTACCGCGGGTCGCCTCAGGTGACACCGCCGCCACGCGCGAATGCATCTCGCGCTACGGCGGGCTCGTGTGGTCGCTGGCGCGCCGTTTCTGTTCCTCGCTCGAGGACGCGGAGGACGCCGTGCAGGAGGTCTTCCTGGATCTGTGGAAGAGCGCGGCCCGCTTCGACGCGGCCGCAGGCGCGGAGGTGACGTTCGTGGGTGTGATCACGCGACGGCGGCTCATCGACCACCGCCGCCGAACGAAGCGCACGCCCGTCACCGAACTGCTCACGGACACCATTCCGTCCGAGGGCGACGTGCCCGCCGAGCTCGGCGCGGAGGCGGCGCTTGCGGCGCGGGCGGTCGGACGGCTGCGCCCAGAGCAGCGCCAGGTGATCATGCTGACGGCGTGTCACGGACTCTCCCACGACGAGGTGGCGACGAGGACCGGCATGCCGCTGGGAACTGTGAAGGCACACTCGCGACGCGGCCTCATCGCGGTGCGGGAGCTGCTTGCGGACCCGCTCGCCGCGGAAATACCCAGGGCCGAGCCCGCGATGGAGAAGCGATCATGAGCGCGAAGCACACCCGTGCGCAGGAGCTCCTGAACGACGAGGCGCTCGTGGGCCTGACGGCGGAGGAGCGGGCGGAGCTCGACGCGATGCTGGCGGAAGCGCCGCTAGAGGCCGCGAAGGAGCGAGAGGCGTTCGGGAGGGCCGCGGCAAGCGTGGCGATCGCGAGCACGTTGAAGGGTGAGGAGATGCCAGCGGGGCTTGTGGAGAAGCTGGAGAGGCTCGCGAAGGAGAGGACGGCGACTTCGACACCGACGACGACTTCGACACCGACGACGACCTCGACTTCGACACCGACGACGACCTCGACTTCGACACCGACGACGACCTCGACTTCGACACCGACGACGACCTCGACTTCGACACCGACGACGACTTCGACCTCGACTTCGACTTCACCCTCGACCTCAACCTCGACTTCACCCTCGACCTCACCCTCGACTTCACCCTCGACCTCGACCTCGACTTCTCCTTCTCCCCGAATCCCTTCTCCCTCCCCTTCTCGCTCCCGGCTTTTTGGGCGGCTTGGCTGGATGGCGGCGGCGGCTTGCTTCCTCGTCGCCGTGGGTGCGTGGACCCGGGAGCCTCGGGAGGTGATCGTCACCAAGGCCGTGTTCGTGCCTCATGACGTGTTTCCTCCTCCTCCGCCCACTGCGTCCGAGGAGCGCGAGCGGCTGCTTGCGAAGGCTGGGACGGAGAAGCTCGAATGGAGCGCGGCAAAGGACGAGGCGTCGAAGGGCGCGTCCGGCGACGTGGTGTGGAATGCGGCGGAGCAGAAGGGCGCCATGCGCTTCCACGGGCTCGCGAAGAACGATCCGAAGCAGTTCCAGTACCAGCTCTGGATCTTCGACAAGACCCGCGATGACAAGTACCCGGTCGATGGCGGCGTATTCGACGTGGACCCGACGACGGGCGACGTGATCGTCCCGATCACCGCGCGCGTGCCCGTGCGCGAGGCGGCGCTCTTCGCCGTCACCGTGGAGAAGCCCGGCGGCGCAGTGGTGTCGAAGCGCGAGCGCATCATCCTCACCGCGAAGGCGCGCGGATGACGCACTCGTCGGCGCTCTCGTTCATCCCGAAGGACGTCTCGGAGGACACGGTCCTGGAGGGGTTCCTCGCGTGGGTGAAGGAGCTCGGGCTGACGCTCTATCCAGCGCAGGAAGAGGCGATCCTCTCGATCACGACAGGCTCGAACGTGATCCTGAACACGCCCACCGGCTCCGGCAAATCGCTTGTCTTCACGTGTGCCGCGTTCGACGCGATCGCTCGCGGCAAACGTGCATTCTACACGTGTCCGATCAAGGCGCTTGCGAACGAGAGGTTCTTCGCGCTCGCCCGGGATTTTGGTCCGGACAACGTGGGCCTGATGACCGGCGACGCGACCGTGAACCGCGACGCGCCGATCATCTGCGCCACCGCCGAGATCCTGGCGAACATGGCCCTGCGCGAGGGGGCTCTTGCGCGCGTGGACCACGTCACCATGGACGAGTTCCACTACTACGCCGACAAGGAGCGCGGCGTGGCGTGGCAGATCCCGCTGCTCGAGCTCTCGAACGCCACGTTCCTGCTGATGAGCGCGACGCTGGGCGACACGTCGTTCTTCGAGGAGCGCCTCACCAAGCTCACGGGCAAGCCCACGACCACGGTGCGGTCCGTCGTGAGGCCCGTGCCGCTCGACTTCATGTATTCGGAGAAGCCGCTGCACGAGGCGCTCTCCGACCTCTTGCGACAGGAGCGCGCGCCCATCTACCTGGTGAACTTCTCCCAGCGCGGCGCCGCGGAGGAGGCCCAGAACCTGATGAGCATCGACGTGTGCTCCAAGGAAGAGAAGCGCGCCATCACGGAGGCGATGCTGGGCGCGCGCTGGAACAGCCCGTACGGCAAGGACCTGGCGCGTTTCCTGAAGCACGGCATTGGCATCCACCACGCGGGCCTGCTCCCCAAGTATCGGCTGATGGTGGAGAAGCTCGCGCAGGCGGGGCTCTTGAAGGTCGTCAGCGGAACGGACACCCTTGGCGTGGGCGTGAACGTTCCCATCCGCACGGTGCTGTTCACCAAGATGTGCCGCTTCGACGGTACGGGCACGCGCATCCTCTCCGCGCGCGACTTCCACCAGATCAGCGGCCGCGCGGGGCGCAAGGGCTTCGACAACCAGGGCTACGTGGTGGCGCAGGCGCCAGAGCACGTGATCGAGAACCTTCGCCTGGAGGCGAAGGCCGGCGGCGACCCGAAGAAGCTCCGCAAGATGGTGCGACGCAAGCCTCCCGAGCGCGGGTTCGTCCCGTGGAACCGCGAGACGTTCGTCACGCTGACGACCGCGCTGCCTGAGCCGCTGAGATCGCGCTTCACCGTCTCGCACTCCATGCTGCTCTCCGTGCTCGAGCGCGACGGGAAATGCCTCTCCGTGGGCCGCCTCATAGACAAGAGCCACGAGCGCGAGGCGGAGAAGCGCATCCACAAGAAGACCGCGCTTGCCATGTTCAAGTCGCTCTGCGAGGCGGGCATCACGCTCGTGGAGCGCACCGGTCACGGGCGCCGCGTACGCGTGAACGACGAGCTGCAGGTGGACTTCTCGCTGAACCACGCTCTGTCGCTCTACCTGGTGGCGGCGATCCGCTCGCTGGATCCGGAGTCGCCCACACACGCGCTCGACGTGCTCTCGCTGGTGGAGGCCATCCTGGAGAGCCCCGAGGCGATCCTGATGCGCCAGAAGGACAAGATCTTCGCCGACAAGCTGAACGAGCTGAAGGCGCAGGGAATGCCCTACGAAGAGCGGCAAGAGGTGCTGGAGAAGCTGGAGCACCCGAAGCCGCTCGCCGAATTCGTGTATGATACATACAACGAGTTTCGCATACTGCACCCGTGGGCGAACGAGAGCAGCGTGAAGCCAAAGTCCATCGCGCGGGACATGGTGGAGCAGTTCCTGTCCTTCACGGAGTACGTGCGCGAGTACGGGCTGCAGCGCATCGAGGGTGTGCTCTTGCGGTACCTGTCGGACGTCTACAAGACGCTCTCGACCAACGTGCCCACGGAAGAGAAGACCGACGCGCTCTTCGACGTCATCGACTTCCTTGGCGCCATGGTGAAGGAGATCGACGCCAGCCTCCTCGATGAATGGGAGAAGATGCGCGACCCGGACCGCGCGCGGGAGATCGCGCTGCGCCAGGAGGAGGGACGTGCGGAGCCCGCGGGCACGCAGGACATCACGGCCGACGCGCGCGCGTTCACGGTGCTGGTGCGCAATCGCATGTTCGATCTCGTGCGCGATCTGTCGCGCGGCACCTTCGATGACGGCGTCGAGCGCCTGGGAGAGGGCTCCGGCGTCACGGCGAACGATCTTGCGGCGGGTCGTGCGCTCTTCGAATCCAGCGGCAAAACCGGAGCGATCCGCACCGATCTGGAGGCGCGCAGCCCGAAGCACCTCATCGTGGAGAAGGAAGAGCACCTCTGGCGCGTGAAGCAGGTGCTCCTCGACGACGAGGGCCCATCCAGCGTCTTCATCGAGGCACGCGTGGACCTCGAGGCATCACGCGCAGAAGGTCGTGCGGTGGTGCGCGTCGATCGGATCGCCGCGGGCTGACGCTAGAACAGATCCGCCGGCTGTAGCTTCGGCGGCGGGCGTGGGGTGGGCGTGGGCGCTGGCGGCGGAATCATGGTGGGCGCCGGAGTGGGCGGTCGTGGTGCAGGGGGCGCGGTCGCCGTGGTGACGACGGGTGTGCACGCGGGGCACGGAGGACACGCGGACGATGCGGCAGACGTGACGGGCGCGGATGAAGGCACCGGGTCCGCGGTGATCGTCGCGGATGTCGAGGCCGCAGCGCGCGCGCCGTTCGTCGGCGGGCCACACTTCGCGTTGTCGCAGACGCGGTCGCCCTTGCAGTCAGTGTCCTTCTGACAACCCAGGGCTGGGTCGCTCGAGGCCTGCGAGCACGCGCAGAGAGAGGAGAGGAGCGATAGCGCGATGAGGAGCCGTCGGAGGTCCACGATCAGTACCCCGGGTCCAGAGGGTTACGGAGCTGGTTCGTGGGCACGGGCAGCGGCCGGGCTGGTCGTGGTGCAGCGGCGGTCGTGGTGGGAGGAGCGCACACCGGGCACGGCGGACACGCCGAAGCTACCTGCTGCGCGGACGGCGCGGGCGGGGCGGCGGCGGTCGTCATGACAACCTGGGATGCGCCGCACTTTCCGTTGTCGCAGATGCGATCGCCTTTGCACTCAACGTCCGTCTTGCAGCCCAAGGCTGCGGGCGCGGGCTGCGAGCAGGCAGCAACCCCAACGACCAGGACGAGCACGGAGGCGAGGGCGCGCATCCTCCGATCGTAGCCGTTTTCGCCCGGTTCACGAGCCTTTCGCGCAGGCCACGGCAAGCCCGCCGGCACACGCGCGTTTCGTGAGCACGCTCGCATCTGCGTGATCGGGCGCCGTGAGCACGCCGCGACCGAGCATCTGGGCCCAGTTGTAACATGCATGCATCTCGGCCGGCGCTGCCCCCGCGTTCGTGCGCGCCTCGAACACGCCACCTGCGCTCCCCGCAGCAGGCGTGGTTGGGTTCGTGCATCGCGTCTTCGACGTGGCCTCACAGAGCCGCTCGTAGTGCCGTGCAGCCTCGCCCAGGGCCTCTGCGCGGCCGTCGAACGTCTCCAGCGAAGCGGCGCGCTCCAGACACGCGCACGTATCGCCAGACGCGCAGGCGCTCCGCAAGAACGCAAGGCCACGCGCAACGTCACGCTCCGCGGGCTGCCCGCGAAGGACGGCGAGCGCAACGCGACGCTGACCCTCCGTGTCGCGAGGGCCGGTAAATATGTCCGGGTCGGGCGGCTTTTGAATCGCAGAGCAGCCGAGCACGCCAATCACGCATGCGCTCGTCAGTGCGCTCAGGGCAACGGCGGAAGCCCACCGTCCGCGTAGAGCAGCGGGATGGTCGGGTGCGGATCGATCTTGAAGGACGTCGTGCACGCGTTCAGCAGATCCGTATAGACGTTCGGATCCGGCTTCGCCACGCAATCGTCGATGATCGCGCCGTCGGGGCCGAGCATGCCGCCGTCGTTGTCGGGGCTCGCGCCGTCGGCCATCCCAGTGGACGTGCCCGAGTCCTTCGACACGTCCTCCTTGATGGCGCTGTCCCCGCACGCAGCGACGACGGCGATGAGCGCGAGGATGCCAACGGCGATAGCGACGATACCCACGCTCCGCGGGCGCCGGAGGATGCTCGCGCGCGTGCTCACCGGGCCTCGCAGTAGTTGTGGCGGCACTTGCCTGTGCCGCAGGGCCCGTCTGTCGTGCACGCCGTGCAGCTGGTCTTTCCGCTCGGCACGTTGGCGTCGAAGAAGCAGCCACATGGGGCCTGCGATGTGTAGCCTCTGAGTGGCGCCGCGTCGGCTGGATCACGCGTCACCTTCATCGCGCAGAGCGGAACGAGCCCCTTGCTGACGGTGATGCCAAGGCCGTCCACGTCGGCGAGGGTGGTGTTGCCAAGGACCAGATCGATGAGCAGCTGCGCCTTCGGTTTCGCGGGCGCCTTCGACCCGGTGTCGATCGGTGTGATGTAGATCGTCTGCGCCCACGGCGTGTAGTGGCCGTCGCGCAGGTTCTTCTTGTCGAACGACGTGGGGCTAGAGTCCGGCAGATACGCGTAGCGCTGCCCGAACGCACGGAACGCGAGCTCGGTCACCTTGTCGCGGTTCTGGTCGTAGATCTCGGTGCCCATGAGCCCGATGGTCTTCTCGGGGTTCGTGGACTGGGCGACCGAGTTCAGCACCTCGGTGGAGCCGTTGAACGGGGTGCCGCGCAGCTTGGTCACCGGCTGCACGCCGACTGCCGCCGAGAGCGTGAGCGCGGTGCTCTTCGTGGCGAGGCGCGTGAAGACAAAATGCTCATCCACCCACGGTGCCGCCTGGCCGACGTTGCCCAGACCGAACACGAAGTAGCCCTGTTCGGCCGTGAGCGACTGCTGCGTGCTTGCCTTGGGGACGATGAAGCCATAACCGGCGATGGGCCCTGGAAAGAGCCCCACGTCCGCGGGTGGGGGGGCCATCGTGCAGCTGGACGTGTAGGTCGCCGCGATGCCTACGTCGATCGGGATGCCGCTCGGCCAGACCAGCGGGTTCACGATGCACTGCGAGGGCGGCTGCGAGGCATCCCACGCCGGGTTCTCGAGCGTCGATGGCGCATAGGAGAGCGTGGCGCTGGCGGCGATGACGCGCTTCGACGGATCGGCGTTGTACATGTTCGCGATGATCGTGCACGTGCCTGTGGTCGTGTAGATCAGGCTCGCCTGCTGGGCAGCGGAGTTGCGAAGCTTCTGGCTCATCAGACGCAGCATCGGCTCTTGCGTGTCCCCGGACTGCACGACCAGCGCGTTCGTGAGCGGCGGATTGATCGCCGCATCATCACAGAATGGAAGCGCGTGTGCTTGCCGCGCGAGCAGCGTGGTCATCAGAAGGGCGCTCGCCGGGCCCGCCACCCGGAGCGGGGCTCGCATCAGGTTCTTGATTCCCACTAGGTCAGCGTGCACGACGTTCCCGAGGACTCACAGCGACATCTCCGTTGCATCACGCACACGGCTGCTACACCGGTGTGTACACAGTTGTAACACGTCAAATGGCTTGTTTTCCGCTACGCCATGCAGATGCGGTCTCGTTCCCTTCTGGTGCTCGGAGCAGGCTCGTTGCTCGCGCTGGGCAGTACAACAGTCGCCTGTGGTGACGACAGCGTCTACGCGACAGGGGATGGCGGCGGCAGCGACGCAGGCAGCGCCTCCGACGGCACGGTGAGCCCGCCCGTCGACGCGGGCTTCTTCCAGGAGGACAGCGGTGGAGATGCGAGCGGTCCGGGCGTGGACCGCGGACCCACCAAGGCCTTCTTACCCAACCCGACAACGGCAACGCCGAGCGGTCTCTTCTGGCAGTACGGCGCGGACCCGGCGCTCTTCATCGCGGACGACGGCGCGAACGAGATCGTTCGCTGGGACGACAAGAAGGGATTCTCCACCCAGGTCACGCTGCCTCTGCCTCCGATGGACGGTGGCGGCCTCGGCGGACTCATTCGCCTGACCGACGGTACGTTCTTCGTCACCCGGTTCGGGTTCGGCGTGGGCGGCGGAATCGAGTACGTCGCGGCGACCGGCGACGCTGGTGACATTCCCGGCCTCGACGTCACACGCAAGCGCGTGGGTCTCACGCTCCTACCCGACGGCACGCTCGCCACGACCTACTTCACGGGCTCCGGCGCCGCTGCGGTGGGCGCGGTCGCCAAGCTCACCGCGTTCACCGGCAACGAGAAGGACTTCATCACGGCGCTCACGATGCCGATAGGTGTACAGTACAATGATCTACAGCTCTTCGTGACGGACCAGCTTCAAGGCTACGTCGTGCAGTCGACGTCGCTCACGACCGGTGGCCCGTTCAACGCGCCGGGCGACGGCGGGCCAGACGGGGGCGGCTTCGACGCGGGCGACGCTGGCGGTCAGCCGAACGACTTCGTGGACCTCCCGAACGGCGACGCGCTCTGTCAGGGGCCCGACGGATCGCTCTTTGCTGCGACGAGCGACGGAAGCGTGTATCAGATCCTCCGGAATGGAACGAAGAAGCTCTTCGTCAGTGGGCTCACACGACCAAAGGGCGTTGCCTACGACGGCGCGAACAAACGCCTCTTCGTCGCCGACGTCGATCTCACGAACGGAAGCGCGCTTCGTATCTTCCCGGTCAACTGACGAGTGAGCGCACTGATGCCATCCGTTCGCATCGTCCTCCTGCTCGCTGGCATTCCGTTCTGCTTCGCGAGCAGCTCGGCGATGGCCGCGGAGGACGAGCGCACGGTGCCCGCTGCGCACACCGAGCCGGCCGCGACCTCGCCCCCCGACCAGCGCGACCCCGTCGTCGCAAAGCTCCCGCGCGTCCGCTTCTCTGGATTCACCCAGGTCGACTGGGTCGCCATGAACCAGAACTCGCAGGAGGAGCTCGACGTCCGCGGTCAGCCGCAGAACCAGGAGCGCTTCGTGCTGCGGCGCGCGCGGCTTCGCGCCGACGTGGACCGCGGCATCATCACCGGCGCGCTGGAGCTGGACGCGAACACGGTGAGCGGTCCGCAGGTGCGCCCCATCGCCGCCGAGGTGACGGCGCGCTGGCCCGTGAAGAAGGGCGGTACCTACGACTTCGCGTGGACCATGGGACTCATCCAGACGCCGTTCGGCGCGGAGGTGCAGGAGCTCGACTACATACGTCCGTTCCTGGAGCGAAGCGCCGTGTCGAACGCGTTCTTTCCCGGCGTGTACGACCTGGGAATGCGATTCCGTGGAAGATACAGGTTTCTCCACTACGCCCTTGGCCTCATGAACGGCGACCCCATCGGCGAGAAGTCGTTCCCCGGGCGCGATCCGAACAGGAGCAAGGACCTCGTGTTCCGCGTGGGTGTGAAGACGCCCGTCACGCGACGGATCGACGTGGACATGGGCTTCTCCGGCCTCTCTGGCAGCGGCTTCCACGCAGGCACGCCCACCACGAAGGACCAGCTGGTCTGGCGCGACACGAACGAAGACGGCATCGTCGACACCACGGAGATCCAGGTCATTCCCGGCACCGCAGCGACGCCCTCGCAGACGTTCCGTCGGTTCGGCGTGGGCGCGGATCTCAAGGTGCGCGTCAACGTCGGGCGCCTTGGGCACCTCACGCTGCGCGGCGAGATCATGCGCGGCAACAACCTGGATCGCGGCCTCTTCATCGCCGACCCGA
This sequence comes from Polyangiales bacterium, assembly GCA_038230375.1. Lineage (GTDB taxonomy): Bacteria > Myxococcota_A > Polyangia > Polyangiales > Polyangiaceae > JANXLV01. The sequence goes on from JBBRNJ010000035.1 coordinate 41,293, forward strand.
TCAGCGCCGGGCACGACCTGCGCGAGACCGGCTACTACGTTGGCCTCTCACAGGAGGTGACGCGCTACGGGCTGCTCGGGGTGCGCTACGACCGGTACGATCCGGACAGCGACGCGAGCGAGCAGCAGGGCCTCACCCTGGTTCCGCGCGACCGCAGCGTCAGCACGTTCGCCATGCTCGCCGGCCTCCGCCTCCCGAACGAGCACGGCCCGCTCTCTGCCGGCCGTCTGCTCTTCGAGTACGACCGCAACTACAACGCGCTCGGCCGCGGTACGAACGGCACGCCCACGACGCTCGCGAGCGACACGGCCATCCTCCGCGCGGAGATCACGTACTGATGTCGCGCGCCGCCGTCGCGTCCATGTGCAGCGCGGCGCTCGCGTTCCTGCTCGTGCCCGCGTGCGACGACGTGAAGGCCGACGACGGACTCGACGCGGATCTCACGGTGGACGGCGCGCAGTTCTATCGCGGGGCGCCGCCGGCAGCGAACGGCGGACCGGACGTCGTGGCCGTGGCGCTGCAGACCACGGAGGTGCACCTGGGCACCACCGGAAAACCTGTATCCTGCACGCTTTCGACGGACGCGACCGCCGCGGGCTTCGCGCTCCAGGGAGACGTGGGATACTGGATCGTGCCTTCGGGCGCGGCCGCGGTCGAGACGCCGGGCGCGCCGGCCGTGAAGACCCAGCTGTCCTTCTCGCGAAGCATCGCGCTGGGCACACGCCCGCTGCTGGTCTTCGCGGTGGACGCGTCAGGCAAGGTGGGCGCCGCGACCGAGACCAACCTGGTCGTCACGGACCCGTACGCGCCGAAGGGCCGACTCATCATCTCGCTCACGTGGGACACGGAGGCGGATCTGGATCTCCACGTGGTCGACACCGCGGGCGTGGAGATCTACAAGGGCAACCTCAACTCCTACCAGAAGCCACCGCCGGGCACGCCGGTGGACCCGAGCGCCGTGAAGAGCGGCGGTATCCTGGACTTCGACTCCAACGCCGACTGCGTGATCGACGGACGCCGCGCAGAGCACGTGACGTACGCGAACGCGCCGCCGTCGGGCCACTACACCGTCCGCGTGGACACCTTCTCGTTGTGCGATGCGCACAGTGCAAACTGGCGCGTATCCGCGACCCTCGACGGCAAGGGCCTGGGCACGTCGCACGGTGAGTCCACGGACGCTGACGAACAGACCGCACACGATCGCGGCGCGGGAGTGCTGGCGCTGGAGTTCGACGTGCCGTGAGGTCACGCTCCGCCAAGGCGGCGTGGCTGACCGCATGCGTGACGCTCTTCGCATGTACGTGTAGCATACATGCAGTCGCGCAAGAGAAGAGCTCCGACGTGGGCGGCGCCCCCGCCAAGCGCCGCCTGACGAAGATGCCAAAGCTGGAGCGCTTCGTCCCCGCCGAGTACCCGAAGGCGCGCCGCGACAAGGGCGAGACCGCCAGCGTGCTCCTCACCATCGAGCTCTCCGCCACGGGAGAAGTAACGAAGGTCACAGTCCAGGCCAGCGCCGGAGCCGACTTCGACGAAGCCGCCATCGCCGCCGCAAAACAGTTCCACTTCGAACCCGCCGAGGTCGACAACAAACCAGCCCCCGCCAAGATCACCTACCGCTACGACTTCACCCTCACCCCATCCCCTTCACCTTCCCCCAACCCTTCACCTTCACCCAACCCTTCACCTTCACCCAACCCTTCACCTTCCCCTTCCCCCAACCCTTCACCTTCACCTCCGCTCCCTCCCCCTCCCGACGTCACCACAGTCGAAGCCCGCTCCACCACCTCCCGCAAGGAGACCGGTGGCGTCCGCGTCTCCGCCGACGAAGCGCGCCGCGTCCCGGGCACCCAAGGCGACGTGCTGAAGGTCGTGCAGAACCTCCCGGGCGTCTCGCGCCCGCCGCTCGCATCCGGGCAGCTCGTGGTGTGGGGCTCCGCGCCGAACGACACGCGCGTCCTCATCGACGGCGTGGAGGTGCCCGCGCTCTATCATGGCAGCGGCCTGCGCTCCGTCGTGAGCTCCGACTTCGTCTCGAGCGTGGAGCTGTCACCGGGCGCGTTCGGAGCCGAGTACGGTCGCGGCCTCGGCGGTCTCGTGCGCGTGGACAGCCGCAACATCGCGAAGGACGGGCCACACACCTTCGTCGCGGCGGACACGCTGGATGCGGCGGTCATGCACGCGCGGCCGATCACGGAGGACGTGCGCGCCTCGGTACTTGCAAGATACAGCTATCTGGACGCACTGGTTCCGCTGGTGTCATCCAGGGATACCGGCGCTACGTTCCCCATCCCGCGCTACGGGGATTTTCAGGCAAAAACGACGTTCGACCTGGGCCCGCGCGAGTCCGTGGACCTGGTAGGCCTTGGCTCGTTCGACGCGCTCGATCGCACGGTGTCGTCGCCCGATCCGGGCAGCGTGCGGTCCGTGCAGAGCCGCTCCAGCTTCGAGCGCGTGTATGCGCGATGGGTCTCCTCGTCGCAGTCGCAGACCAGCATCGTCACGCCGTTCGCGGGCTACGAGGACAGCCGACAGGCTCTCCATTTTGGCGGAACACCCGCGACGCTCGACGTGGGGAGCGCGGTGTACGGGCTACGCGCATCGCGGCGGGAGAAGGTGGGCGAGCGCGCGCACGTCACGGTCGGCATGGACGCCCTTGGTCGCGCATCCAACGTGTCGCGCCAGGGATCGCTCACGCTGCCGCCGCGCGAAGGCGACGTGTCCGTGTTCGGTCAGCCACCCGGAGACGATGTGGCGACCGATCGCGAAAAGACCCACGTGCTGAACGTGGCGCCGGACGTCGCGACCGATATTGCGATCGGGCCTGCGACGTTCACGCTCGGCGTGCGCATGGAGAACTACCTGATCGAGGGCTCGCGCCAGACGCCGAAGGTGGGCCTCACGCCGGAGATCGGCTTCTCGCGTCTGGAGCTCGCGTTCGATCCGCGGGCCGCCGCGCGCATTCGCGTGGCCGATGGTCTCGTGGTGACGGCAGCGGGCGGCTTCTACAGGCAGGCGCCCGCGCCCGAGGATCTCTCCGCTGTCTTCGGCACGCCCGCGCTCAGCGTCTCCAAGGCCACGCACGCAAGCCTGGCGGAGGAGGTGCGCGTCACGGAGACGACAACTGTCGAGGTCACGGAGTTCGTGAAGTCGCTGTCGGACCTTCCGGTGCGCACGCAGCTTCCGTCTCCGATTCTGGCGCGGGTCCTCACGCAGAACGGCGAGGGGCGCAGCTTCGGCGCGCAGCTCCTGGTTCGTCAGGAGCTCACGCGCGGCTTCTTCGCGTGGCTCTCGTACACCATCAGCCGCTCGGAGCGGCGCATCGTCGGCGACGATCGCTACCGGCTCTTCGACTACGATCAGCCCCACGTCCTTGCGGCCGTGGCCAGCTACGAGGTCGGGCGCTTCACGTTCGGCCTGCGCTTCCGCGCCTCCTCGGGCTACCCGCGCACGCCTGTGGTCGCCTCCACGTACGACGCAAAGAACGATCGCTACGACCCGGTCTTCGGCGCGCAGAACGCGGCGCGTTTGCCGGCGTTCTACCAGCTGGACGCAAAGATCGATCGCGTGTTCCCACTGGGCCTTGGCCGCAAGCTCACCGTGTACCTGGACGTGGAGAACGTCACCGCGCACGACAACGCGGAGGAGTACGTGTACTCGTTCGACTACGCCCGCCGCGGCATCATCACCGGCCTGCCGACGATCGCGGTCGTTGGAGCAAGGCTGGATTTTTGATGCATACTACACCCATCTCACGCGCGACCGTCGCGGCCCTCGCGCTGGCAGCCATCGCCGCAGGTGTGCCGGGCTGCGAACCGAGCTTCTCGGATCGCCCGTCGCTGGTGTCGGGCCCGAAGATCCTGGCGGTGCGTTCGGAGCCGGCGGAGGCCGCGCCGGGCACTGCTGTCGTGCTCTCGGCGCTTGTGGTGGACACGCAAGGAACGGTGACCGCGCCGCCATCCGCGTGGGGCTTCTGTCGTGCCCCGAAGCTGGTCGCGGAGAACGCAGCCGTCAGCCCGGACTGCACGGGCGAAGCCGCGATCGCGCCGATCGCAAATACGCTGGGCGGGGTGACCGGCACGGTTCCGCCGGACGCGTGCTCGCTCTTCGGGCCCGAGACCGCATCGGGGAGCAATCTACGCCCGCGCGATCCCGATCCGACCGGCGGCTTCTACACGCCCGTTCGCCTGCGCGCGAACGAGCAGATGGCGTTCGGCCTGCTCCGCACCAGGTGCGATCTTGCCAACGCGCCGGGCGACATCGTGACCGCGTTCGCGCAGGCTTATCAGGCGAACAAGAACCCGCGCATCGCGAGCCTCACGCGCGTGGACGACGTGAAGGAGGCCGCATTCGCCTCCGCCACCCGCGGCGAGTCCGTGCGGCTGCGCATTCGATGGGCCGATGCCGACGCGGAGCACTACCCCTTCTACGACGCCACGACCGTGACCCTGATCGACCGCCGAGAGTCCATCCGTGTGTCCTTTTACACGACCGCCGGCTCCTTCGATCTCGATCGCAGCGGCCGCGACGAGGCAGATCCCAACACCTTCACCGACGACGTCTGGCACGCCCCCGGCGACGCAGGCACCGTGCATCTCTGGTTCGTGCTGCGAGACAGCCGCGGAGGCGTAGCGTTCACCACCACGAGCATCACCGTCGACTAGCCAGGCCAGTGCTTCACGGAGGCTGGCTTATCAATTCGTTTCGCCTCGATGCTCACGAGCCCTCCGTAGGCCGGCGAATCATGGCGCACTTCATCGCTGTCGCAAAACCCCTGTGCGATCGCCGAACCCGATGCGCGACGAGATCAAGCAGCTCCTCGGCCGCCGCCGAGGTCATCGCGCTCGTCTGGATCGCGGGTGCTGCCCGGAATGGCTCGACCTTCGTTTCGCACTCTTTCTGCGCCGCAGGGGGAGATCGCGACATTCTGGGCGCTGCTCATTTGCGGGCAGTAGCCCTTGTCATCGCCGCGACCTGTGCTTCGACCTCTTTGGCGACGTCAGCTAGAAGCTTGTCCGCAGCGTCCATCGCGCAGGCAACGCCAAATGCACCGACGACAAAGGGTACGGCGAGCGCGACGTCGGGAGTGTCAGGGAACCCGGTGAAGCCAGACACGGTGAGCACGCGCCCGCGATCACTGCCAATCGCCTGGACCACCTCGCCCACCGCCGCAGCGATCGCAAAGCGAGTCGCAGGTGGTGAGAGCGCTTCAGCGAGTTCCTTCAGCAGATAAGCCTTCGGTGCCTGCGCCAGAACTTCAGCACCGTGCTCCTCCTCGAGTCGTTCGATGATGCGGGCTGCGTTTCGCGCACCGACCAACTCTGACATCTTGCGGATCTCGGCAGCGGCGTTGCGCGTTCTCTCTAGCAGGTCCTTGGTATCGAGCGGTCGATGACCGAGTTGCTTCACACGGAGAGCCAGCGCAGCCTCGTCGCGGATCTCGATACTTGTGCCGTGCTCGCCTATGATGTCGGTCCAAACACTCGTCGCATCGACGTCGAGATCGTCCGCGAGGAAGCGAGAGAAGCGCGCGGTCTCGACCGTCGTACCCAGCCCGATGATGCGATTGCGCGGCCAGCGCGTTTGCTCTGCGACCCACGTGACCGTAGCTTCGACGGGGTTCGTGACGATGAGCAACACGCCGAGGTCTTTGGGGTTGCCGTCCGTCCTCTTGACGTGCGCCGAGAGCGCGCCCAGGATGCTCCCAGCTTCATCGCCCTTCAGAAGCCGCGCGCTCTCTTCGGCCTTCTCAGCACGTGTCTCTGTTCCCCGAAGCTTCGGGCCTGCGGCCACGACGATGACGTTGCAGCCCATCGTACATCCGCTCGTCCCATGGCTTTCCCGCCCGCGCGGCGAGCGGTGTGCCCCAGGAGCGGCTCTGTTCGAGGTCCATCCGAACGGCTTCCGCGGTCTCTAAAGTCCTGTTGGCCAAGACGAGACTACGGGCAATTCCCTGGCTCACCAGGAGATGCGCTGTGGCCTCTCCGACATCGCCAAGGCCGATCACCGCGACCCTCATGGCGTCAGGGCCGCCATCGCAGAAGCGAGAGTTGTGTGGCTCTCCGCTGGCATCTTGCGACGCGCGAAAGCACGTTCGACACCTTCGCAATATGTCCGTCGCGTGGGATCGTACACCCACACCGCCTTGTGTCCCTCCCCGCGGACCCGCACCAGCGCGCTGCAGATGACCTCCTCGCCCCACGAGTCCATGAAGCTGACGTTCTGTAGGTCCACGAGAAGCGGACCGGTCACCGCGATATCGAGCTTCTCGGCCGCGTCCCGCCGGACATCGAGTGGCAGATCTCGCGTCCAGTCGCCCCGGAGGCACCAGATCGCGACGCCGCTCTCGTTGATATTCTCGACCCGCGGTGCTTCGTAGTGGTTCACTGAGGACCTCTCTCCAAGATGATCTGGTTGGTGTCGGCTTGGTAGTGGTGGGCCCAAGTCCAACTGCTCAACGCGAGTTTCCATGCGCAGGTGTCGAGCCCGTGTGCGTCGCTTTCTGAGGCGCGGCTCACGCTGTCGAACTCCGCTCCGGGTAGGCAGATCTCGATGCGTGCTGACGACACCTCCACGCGGATGATGGTTCCCGGTTCCGGCGCGCTGTGTTCAAGCACGTTGGTAGCTAGCTCCCAGAGTACGTCCCGGAGGCGGGCCGCGACGGTTTCGTCGTGATGAGCGGTCAATGCCGCGTGGACCTCGAGGCGCAACCCGCGAAGCGCCGCAGCGTCACCGACTTCCGCGGAGTGTGCTGTCATGGCATCACCGCGATGGCGAGTCGGTCGTCGCGGCGACCGTGGCCATCGTCGTCTCTCAAGCGGCCCTCGAGCGCGAAGGCGACATCCCTCGGGTCCTTTGCGCTGTTCAGCACGTAACGCAGTTCGGGAGAGTCCCAGAGCGTTTTTGCGCCCCTTGTCGGCAGGCTGGCGAGGCCGTCCGTTGCAAGGACGAGGAGCGCGTTTTCATCAAGCACGCGTTCGCCGGTGAAGGAGCCGGCAGGGCCGCCGGGGTTACCCGTCCACTGAACGAGGCGGCCGCTTCGGAGAAAGGGAGGCGGCATGTTGAGACGACACTGGGTCAGCCGGCGTTCGCGACGATCGAATCGCACGACGCATGCGCTCGTTCGTTCGATGGGTTCTCCGAGGAAGCGCCAGAAGCGCACGAGGACGTCGATGATGTCTTCGGGGGTCGGGACGCCGCCACCCGGTAGGACGGTTGCTCCAAACACGCAGCTCGCGGCAATGCGTCCGAGAGGCGCAGCAATCTCGCCAGACCCCTGGGCGTCGAGGAGAACGAGGAAGACGCTGGAGCGAAGGTCGACTGCAAAGGCGAGGTCGCCGCCATCGGTGCCGGCTGGGCGGTCAACGACGGCGGAGCGCCACTGCGCCGCCTCCAGCGAGCGGAGGAAGGCCGCACGCGGGAGCTCGGCCTCGATCGGTCGGGGGGGTGAGGTGCTCCGGGTGGCGATCTCGGTCCCCGCTTGGACGAGCTGCCCTTCAGGGAGATCGAGCGCGTGTTCGAGACGAGAGAGAACATCCCGAGACGGTCGTGTGCGACCGCTCTCGTAATAGGAGAGGACGGACTGAGAGATCTTGGAGCGCGAGGCGAGGTCTCGCTGGGACAATGCGCGGTGGATCCGTGCTCGACGGAGCAGGTCGCCAACGTTGGTGCGGGTCGTCACAATCGATGATTATCACGAAGATCGATCGATCGTTCGTGATAATCGACGAAAAGATCGATACGAAAACGAACGGCAATTGGATGGAATGGAGGCCAAATCGCGCGTTTGACGCCGTTTCGCTCGTTGCTCGGTAGGCGAGTGATCGTCAGGGACTGCACCGAGGGGGCTTCGAGGGAACTGATCCACTTCATCCGTCGCTTTGCGTCCATGACATCACCTCCTGAAATCCTTCAAGACGCACGATCACGGGATGAGCAGGACTTTGCCCTTGGCCTTGCGGTCGTGCAGGTAGTGGTGGGCGAGCGGCGCTTCGTCGAATGAGAACGACTTGTCCACGTGCGGGCGGATCTTCCCCTCTTCGTAGAGCTTCACGAGATCCGTGAACTCCTCGCCGAGCATGTCGAGCTCGCCGAAGAGGTGGCCCATGTTAACGCCCGCGATCGCCTTGTTGTCGTCCATCAGCTTCGTGGGTTTGTAGCTGGCCACCTTCAACAGCTGCAGGCCTGCGTGCAGCAAGCTGCGCGTCTTGCCGGAGGCCGCCGCGGACAGTCCGAAGGCGACCAGACGCCCTGCAGGCGCGAGCAGCTCGTAGCCTTGCGAGAAGCTCTTACCGCCCACGGGATCGAGCACGAGATCCACGCCGCGCCCGCCGGTCTTCTCGCGCACCTCCGTGACGAAGTCCGCGTCGTTGTCCATGCAGTGTGCAACGCCCTGCTCGCGCAGGAACGCATGCTTCGATGCGGACGCGATGCCGAAGATCGTACACTCCTGCATCTTCGCGAGCTGGATGGCCGCGAGCCCCACGCCGCCGGCCGCGGAGTGGATGAGCACGCTGGACTTCTTTCGCAGCCGGCCGGTGAACATCATCATGTGGTACGCGGTCAGGTAGACCACCGGCAGCGCGGCCGCCTCTTCGAAGGTCATCGCGGGCGGCATCCTGAAGACCTGCCTTGCGTTGAGCACGAGCGTGTCCGTGTACCCGCCGAAGCGCGGCATGCCGAAGACGCGATCGCCTTCCTTCAGCGTCTGCGCCTCCCCATCCTTTGCGGCGCCCACCGCATCCACGGTGCCCGACACCTCGTAGCCCACCACGCATGGGATCGGCGGCGCGTCCGGGTAGAGGCCCACGCGCGCCATGAGGTCCGCGAAGTTGATGCCGGCCGCGCGGACGCGGATGCGCACCTCGCCCGCGCCGGGCTCGGGGTCGGCGGCCTCGCGAACCTTGAGGACTTCGGGGGGGCCTGCCTTCGTGATCCAAACCTGTCGCATGGCGGGACTCTACACCAAGCGGGCATCCGCCACCGCGCAGGCGGCGTCAGCGCGTGATCAGCTCGGACAGACCTTCGCTCGTCGCGTCTTCGTTCGTGGCCACCGCGACAATGGTGCCCGCCAGATCGCTCAGGTGATGGTTGCGCGTGGCAACGAATCCGCGGCCGGCGATTCGCGGCCCCATCGCTGCGAGCCACACGCGCGCGGACTCCGGGTACCTCTCACCGTGTTCGCTCCAGCCCTGCGAGCGTCCGTGGTCCGTGGTCACGAAGAGGTGTGTCGATGCGCCGCGCTCGCCCATGGTCGCGAGCGTCGCGTTGATGCGACCGATGAACGCGTCCGCACGCGTGCGCGCGTCGGTGTACCCACGCACGTTGCCCGCGTGCGCGTACTCGTCCGTGTCGCCAAGGCTCACCACCAGCACGTCTGGCTGGCTCTCGCGCAGGTACGCGAGCGACTGCTCCATGGTGCTCGGGTCGGGCCGATACGCGCCTCCGCCGGGAAAGGGCTTCTGTGTGTCGCCTTCGGGTCGACCAGCAGAGACGAAGAACGCGGGCGTCGTGTGGGCGACCGCGCTGCCGACCTTCTCCCACGAGGCGAACACGGCGACCTTCGCGCCGCGCGACGCGAGCTCCTCCAGGAACGTCGGCTGCTCGGGGCGACCGCAGTCGTTGTCGCGGCACGTTGCGGGTTGCCCGGTGAAGATCTCCGTGTAGCCAGGCATCGACACGAAGTTCGGGCCGCTCGCGTCGATGCGACCGTACCCTGGCGCGCCGAGCATGGCGCCTTCCCGCGCGATGAGGTCCCGGAGGACCGGCATGGCTCCGGCGCCAGAAGATTCGTCGACCGAGGCGTAGACGTCCTGCCAGCGCACACCATCGATGGTGACCAGCACGACCGGAGAGGCATGTTCCATGGGCGCCATGATGGCGACCGGCGCGCTCCTCGATGCAACGCGCTGGGCGTCGTTCGGATCGGAGCATGTCACGAGGCAGAGACCGAACAGAGCGGGTTTTTTCCTCATGAGCACTTCATGTGCATGATGCACGTGACGAAGCCGCGACCGCGCGGTGCCTTCATCATTGCGGGAGCAAGATGTTGCGCTCGCGAGCGCCGAGCTTCACAGCGTTCACGCGTGTGTCACATGCCGGGGCCGATGCGTCAGCGAACGAGCAGCGAGTAGTCGTCCGCAACCGTCGCGCTCACCGTGATCGAGAGGGTGCCGGCCGTGACGGCGCGGACCGGCGAGACGTCGTCACCCATGGCGGTGACATTGATTCCCGCGCCCGTGACTGTGACGACCGCGCCCTTCGCGTGGAAAAGGACCTCCAGGCAGTCGCCCTTCTTGACGGTCATGATGAACGCGTCCTTCCCGCCCTTCGCGAGGTGCCCGCACACGGCTGCACCGAGAAGGAGCGGCCGCGCGGCGACCATGGGCTCCTGGATCTCCACGCCGACGACGGTGCCGGCCGTCCGCGCGGCGCACTGCCCGTACGGCTTGCTCGCGGCCGCGTTCACCGCGCACAGCAGCGCGCTCGCGTCCAGCGGCGGACTGCTCGCATCCGTGGATGATGCGGCGGCGTCATCCTTGCCCGGCGAAGGCGTGCTTGCATCGGCCGTGTCCGGGCTGGGGTCGCCGGTCGTGCCGCTGGCGCCCTGCGTCGGGTCGGTGGCGTTCGATTCCTGCGTCGTCGTGGAGTCCTGGATCGAGCTCACGCCGGCGCCGGAGCACCCGATCAACGTGACACAGGCCGCGAACATCAATCCACCACGCATGGAGGGCATTTACGCAAGCGGGATGCCATCGCGAGCAACGCGCGCGGTTCACCCTGGCGGCCATTTTCCTGGCTATTCCATCTGGTGTCGCGTGCGCGTGACATGCAGACGCTGACCATGCATGCACACGCGTCCCACCCGTCAGTGCGGAATCGCGCGGCGCGGTCTGGTGGTGACAGTGTGCCTGAACGCCTCGATGATCCGTGAGACGTCGAAGATCGAGTCCGTCGCGGACAGGAGCGGCAGGTAGAGCGAGCGCCTTGCGACGGCGTCTGCCTCGAACGTGAAGTAGAGGCTCATCAGCGGATTGACGAAGAGCTCGCCACCGCCGGTGCGCGAGGTGAACTGCACGTCGCCGAAGTCGCCAGAGATCGCGGCCGCGATGGAGCCATTCACGATGCTCGGGCGTGAAGGCGTGTGGGCCTGCGCATCACGGACTGCGTCCACGTACGCGGCGCCCGATGGCGAGCTGCGCGGCACGGAGAACGCGCCGAGGTAGCCGCCGTCGCGATCGAGCGCCGCGACGTTCTCCAGGAAGTGCGCATGACAGACGCCATGGAACGTATCCACGCCGAAGCCGATGCAAGCGAGCAGCTTCACCGGGAGGTCGAGCGCGGCGGCAGCGGCCAGGCTGACCATGTCCTCTTCCGGAGTGCCTAGCCCTGCCTCGTCTCCACGCATGAGGATGTCAGTGCCGCCATCCACGAGCACGAGCGCATCCACGTTCTCGTGACGGACGAGCGCGCGATAGGCGGCCGTGAGCGGACGCACCCCGACCTTCTCGAACGCGTAAACGACGTCACGCTCACCACGCGCGCGAAGCCACCGCGCGAGCGTGCGCTCGGGGAAGTAGCGCTCCTCTCCCGTGGCATCCGCCGTCACGCGCGCGATGTTCGGCGCCGAGTACTCGATATTGGTCCCGCCAAGGTACGAGAACGAGAGGTTCGCGAGCACGACCTCCTTGCCCGCGGCGCGAAGCGCGAACGCGAGCGGAAGCCCCGCGTACACGTCGAAGCCACCACCCGCACCAGCGATCAAGATCCGCTGGGAGCGAGAGAGGCGCTGAAAGATCAGCGGATCGAGATCGTGCGGCATGCATATAAAGTATACATGACTCTTTTAAAGTCAATACCCCGCCCTCGACTTCGACTTCGACTTCGACCTCGACTTCGACTTCGACCTCGACCTCGACCTTCTACCGGGCGCGGTCGAGTCGCTTCACGTGCGCCAGTAGACCGCTCTTCGGCATCGCAAAGAGGCCACCCTTCGTGGGCGCGAAGCTCTGTTCGGGAAGTGTCCACTCGAGGTCGCGCAGCATGAGCGCCACGAACGCCTTCATCATGATGTCGGCCAGTGCCTCGCCCGCACAGCGGTGCGCGGTCGCGTGCGCGCCGCCGCCATGCGGAACCCACGCGCTCTCTTGCTTCTCGAGAGCCTTGCCGTCTCGCCAGCGATCGGGGTCGAACGCTGCGGCATCGGGGAACGTGCGCTCGTCCTGCAACGTCGACGCGATGCAGCCGATCGCCTTGTGACCCTTGGGCACGCGAATGCCCTCGCAGACGAAGTCCCGCTTCACCACGCCGAAGAACGTGACGGGCACCAGCGGCTGCGCGCGACGCACTTCCTTGCATACGCGCCCGGTGAGCGGCAGCCCGAGGAGCGCGTCGACCGTGAGAGGGCCATCGAGCGAGCGCACCTCCTTGCGGACTGCTTCCTGAAGGGCACGGTCGCGGCCGAGCTGCATCGCCAGGAAGGCGAGCGCGCCCACCACCGCGGCGTACGCACCGAAGAAATGAAAGAGCTCGATGCGGAGCTCCTCATCCGAGAGCTTGTCGCCGTCTTCGGTGCGCGCCGCACGGAGCCGCGCGAGCAGGCTCGTCGTCTGCCCTTTTCCCCCGGGTGACGGCGCCGTGCTCACCGCGGCCGCCACGCGCGCGCGAACGCGATCGCGGGCCCGCAGCGCACGGCGATAGGTGGTGAATGGGAGATCGATAGGCACGCTCAGAATGCCCTTCGCCGCCGCATCGAAGAGGGCCTCGAATTCGGGATCGTCGGAGTCGGGGTCAGCCTCGATGAAGAGCGCACGCACGATGCTCATGCTCATGGACCCTATGGACGGCGCCCAGGTCATGGGCCCCATGTCGCTCCAGCGCTCGGCGTAGCGAGACATGACGCGCTCGATCACTGGCATGTATCCGTTGATGGCCTCCTTGGTGAACGCTTGCATCAACAGCGCCTTGCGCCGCCGGAAGGCGTCGTCGGCAAGAAACGGCACCGCAGAGGGATGGAAGATCGCTTGCAGGTGAGGCGGGCTGCCTCCGCTGCGGGTCACGTTGTCGTCGTCGAGGAAGGCCGTGAACGCCTCCGGTCCCACGAAGCATGCGACGCGATCGCGAAGGATCCTGCATTCGAACACGTTGCCGTGGGCCTTTGCCGACGAAGCCATGAACGCGGCTGGGTCGTTCAGGAACTGAAGCGTATTGCCGACGAGAGGAAGCCCAGACGCCCTGGGCATGTCGCGGAGCTCGCTCATGTTGGACAACGTACAGTGCATCGCCGTGCGCCCGTTAGCTTGGTGACGGCTGGCGCGCGAGGCTCGAAATGTGCTTTGAAACAAGCGCTGTCAGTGCGAACGTGTGTTGGTACGCACGTTGCGTCCGCGCGAGCATGACTTCTTCACGCGTCCTTTCTTCGAGCCTGTTCGTTCTCTCCGGGATGGTGGCCGCTTGCTCGCAGGCGAGCTCATCACCGGCCACGAATGTCGCCGACAGCGACGCTGGCGTTGTCGCGGACGCTGGCGATGTAGCCGATCCGATCATCGCCGCGCGCCCGTACAACATCTACGTGCCGCCCAGCTACTCCGCGGACAAGGCAGCGCCGCTGGTGCTCGCGTTTCACGGCTACGGGTCCGGTGACACCGGCAAGATCCTGGAGACGTACTTCAAGCTGAAGCCGGTCGCAGACAAGGAAGGCTTCCTCTACATCACGCCAGACGGCCTGAAGGACAAGGACAAGCAGCAGTTCTGGAACGGCACGGACGCGTGCTGCGATTTCTACAAGAACGGCTCGGACGACGTGGCGTACGTGCGAGCGATGATCGACGACGTCGCGAAGCACTACAACCTGGACCAGAAGCGCGTGTATGTCACCGGGCTGTCCGCGGGCGGCTTCTTCGCGCACCGCCTGGCTTGCGATCTGTCGGATCGGATCGCCGCTGTGTTCAGCGTGTCCGGCGCCACGTACGCGGATGCGAGCCGATGCAAGCCGAAGGACGGCGTTGCGATCGTGGAGATGCACGGCGACATGGATGACACCGTGCTCTTCGACGGCGGCACGATGGACTACGGCAGCGTCAGCAACGTCGCGTACCCATCGGCGAAGGACACTGTTGCGCACTGGGCGACGTACAACGGATGCACGGGCATGCTCGCGGACACGGGCACCACCTACGATCTGGAACAGCCTGTCGCCGGCGCGGAGACCCATGTGTCCACGTACGCTGGCTGCGCGAAGGGCGCGGTGGAGCTGTGGACCGTACAGGGCGGTCCACACTTCACCTATCTGACGCCAACGTTCGGCCCCACGGTGTGGAGCTTCTTCGCCGCGCACCCGAAGAAATAGAGCGCTCGAGATCACGAAGAAATGGCCACCCTCGGATCCGCCAGGATCCAGATCGGAGCCATCCGTGACACGCCGATCCATCCGTTTTGCGCGGAAAAATCCACCGGCTGACGTGTCGTTTGACGTGGCATGAGGTGTGCTCGAAAGGGATGGATGCCTCGCTCGTTGCTACTTCCCGGTCTGGTCGCGACGGCCCTCTTCGCATCGGTCGCCGCTCTCGGTGGCTGCGCCATGCAGAGCGACGAAACAGCCAGCACCGAAGAGGACGCGAACACCCGTCCGCAGATGTCGATCTGCTTCAGCGGCCGTTCGCTTGGCGACAACCCGTATGAGTCGGGCGGCAACAGCGAGTTCGGCACGCTGTGCAAGGCGCTCCCCGGCCTGGTGCACGACGCTGGCGGGCACGACGCTGCCTATCCGTTCTTCCGGTGGAACTCGAACGTGGACCGCGCGCTCGACGTCCTTGTCTCCGCGCTCGACACCAACCACGACGGCTTCGTGACGAACATGGACACGGCGATCGATCTCAACGTCGTGGGCTACTCGTGGGGCGGCTTCAACGCGCGGGATCTGATCGCGAAGGTGGCGACGGACCGACGCTTCTCACCTTCACGTCACGGCGTCGCGCGATTCTTCGCGCTCGATCCCTATCGCACCGACGAGCTGGTCTTCGGCAAGGCCGAGATCGAGATCCCCGCGAACGTGCGCACGCTCCACGAGTTCCGTCACACGGTCGCGCCCACGAATGACTGCTCGCGCATCGCGTGGGGGCTCCTTGGCCCGTTCACCGGACGTACGCCGGAGTGCACCGGCACCACTGTCTGCCACGACTACGATTACAGCCTGGTGCCCGCCACGGTGAACGTGGATCACTGCGGAATCCCCTCGCACGCGACGCGCCCCGTCCTGCAAATCGTCCGCGGACAAGCCCCCACCACCCTTCCGCGCGAGCGCACTGTCGCGCGCTATTGAGCGAGCGGTAGGCGGAGTCTCGGTGTTAGGGTGCCGCCTCGCCCGCGCGGCCAGGAGGCCCACACCATGAAATTTCACGCGCTCGCGTTCACTGCCTTGCTCACGTCGACATGGGTCCTTGCATGCGGCGGCGGCAACGCGCCCGCGAAGAGCGGGAGCAGCGGAGGCGGCGATGACGCGAAGAGCCTCGTCGAGCAGAAGCGCGCGTTCATGTCCGGCTGCACGAAGAAGGTGCCCGACGCGCCCGACTACTGCGAGTGCGCGTGGGAGCTCTTTGCCAAGGACTTCACCAGGGAAGAGATGAGCCAGCCCGCGGAGGACACGGACGACAAGTACCAGAAGAAGCTCATCAGCTTCAAAGAGGAGGTCAAGGTCTCGTGCGGAAGCAAGATGCCCGAGGGCCCCATCAAGACGTCGTTCCTCAAAGGCTGCGCAAATGGCGGCAAGCTGTCGGGCGAGTACTGCGAGTGCAAGTACTCCGAGTTCAGGAAGAAGCTCGCGGCCTCCGAGCTCACCGACGAAGAGATCGTGAAGACGCCGCGCTTCGTCGACGCGAAGAAGAGCGCGGTGAAGGCGTGCGGCGGGAAGATCGCCGAAGGCCCTGCCCAGGCGGAGTTCATCACGGGCTGCACCAGCTCCGGCGGCAGCAAGGAATACTGCGAGTGCGGCTGGAAGACGGCGCGCAAGACGTGGTCCGTTGGCGAGATGATGGAGGGCACGATGGAGAAGAGCGATCTCCTCGACAAGGTCCGCCCCGCCTGCGCGAGCCTCCAGAAGCCCAAATAACTTCAGTCGTCGTCGTTGGTGCCGGTCGCGGGGACGCCGGGGAAGCGGACCACGTCCACCTGCAGGCTCTCGTCCGTCACGTCGACCTGCAGGAAATGGTGGAATGCATGCTCGGGCCCGGAGTCCGTGAGCGGCGCGCCGAGCCCGCCCGTGATGTAGCTCGGGATGTCACCTTGCACGAACCTGGAGAACTGGTGCAGGTGGCTCGCGACGATGAGCGAGACGCGATGCCGCATCATGATCTCGAGCGCGGCAACGGAGTCCTTCACAGCGGCCTCGCCGTCGTCGTCCATGCTGTGGCGTGAGACAGGGTTGTTCGCGAGTGGCTTGTGCATGCCGACGATCACGTGCGTGGTGACAGCGGTTCCGCGCGCCGACACCAGGTCCTTCTCGAGCCAGTCCAGTTGCTCCTGGCCGAAGCCCCTCTGGCTCACGTTGTCGAGCGCGATGAAGTGGACGCCGCCCGGAAGATCCACCGAGTAGACCACCGCATGCGGGAGCGAGCTCTTCACCGGCGTACGCGCGTTGTCCAGGAAGCGCGCGCGGAACTTCTTCTTCGAATGATGGGTGCGGATGTTGAGCCCGCCGAACATCTTCACCTCGTGGTTGCCCACCACCGGGAAGAAGGGCATGGGGTCCAGGATGCGGAGCTCGTCGGAGAAGTGGCCCGCGAGCTCGGGCGTGAGCTCCATGTCGCCCAGGAACATGAACGCGCTCGCACCACGTGCGTGCGCCTGACGGAACGCCCACGGGACCACGTTGGCAGTGTCGTCGCGCGAGTCGCCGCCGATGATGTAGCGGTGCGTGCCGCTCGCGGGGCCCGTGGGCACGGGCGCGGCGTCGCCGGCCCTGGGCGCGGGCGTGGCTCCACCGCCGCATGCGAGCAGCGTGGCCGCACAGAGCAAGAGAGCGCGAATCGAGGGCGAAAACAGCAAGATCAGTGACCTCCGTCCTGCGCGCGCGCAGGCAGGTGGGTGAGGAGCTGGGTGAGCGTCCATCGTGACATCTCCTCCGCGCCCGCGCCGTCAGGATGCAGACCGTCTGGCCGCTGCGACACTCCGTCGATCGCGCGGATGCAGTCCTGCGTGGGGCAGACGTGGCCCATGAGGTCCAGCGTGGGCAGCTGCTTCTCGTCCGCCACCTCCTTCAGGATGCCATCGAAGCACTCGACCCATTCGACCACGCCTTCGTAGCGCCATCGATCCATCGGGTACGGCACCAGGGTGATCACGACCTGCCCGGCGTTCGTGCCCATCTCGTCGATCAGCTCCACGAGGCGGGCCTTGTAGGTCGCATGCCAGCCCGCGTCGCATGCGTGCTCGGGCTGTCCATCGACCATCATCTTTGCGTAGTAGCCGCCGCCCAGCACGATGAGCGTGACATCGGGCTTGAGCTCCGCGGTGTCCGCAACCCAACGCGACGCGCAGCCGGGGTTCCTCTGCGTGCTGCCGGGCTTGCCGTGATTCACGGTCAGGTTCTGCACGATGCTGCAGTCGCCCACGCCGCGATGCGCGACCCACATCCGTCGCTCGTCTTGACGGTGGCGCAGCGCCACGCCCAGCTTCTGCGCGACCGAGTCGCCAACGACGAGCACGCGCGGCGTCCCCGCGGGAAGGTCGGACGCGGGCAGCAGGGTCTCCACGTCGGCCGAGTACGCGCCCGGGAACGGCGGATGGAACGAGTGCCCCTGCCCAGGCGGCGGCTCGTGCGTGGCGACCGGCGCCGGCGGAATCGGACGCGCGCGCGTTCCCGCGACCACCGAGAGCGCTGCGACGGCGAACGCAGCGGGCACGACCCAGATCGGCTTCCCGAACGGCAGGCCCTTCGTACGGATCGGGCGCTCGAAGAACCTGTCCGACAGCATGGCGGTAACGAGCGTGAGCGACATGCGAAGGAGCTGCAGCTTGATCCCCTCGATGTGCGTTCGATCAGGGGTGAGCAGGCAGTCGATGGGCCAGTGCCACAGGTAGACCCCGTAGCTGATGGTCCCCATGTACGCGAGCGGCCGGATCGAGAAGAGGCGCGCAACGAGGCTCTTTTTCCCTGCGACCGCGCATGCGATGAGCACCAGGGCGAGCGCCTCGTTCAGCCAGAGCCCGCCGCGGTAAACGAACGCCCTCTGCCCGTCCAGCTTCACCCACGCGATGCCGAGCAGCACGATGGTGACGGCGCCGAACCCGTCCAGCACGCGCGCGGTGCGCACGCTCATCTCCGTCTTCGAGGGGAGCAGGATGGAGAGCACCACCCCCGCGAGGATCGAGGCCGCGCGCGTGTCCGTCCCGAAGTACACGCGCGAGGTGTGGTCCATGTCGTAGAGCACGAGCATGAGCAGCATGGAGCCCAGGAGGAGCGCGAGCGTCACGAAGAGCAGCGTCTTCCGGCCCTTCTTCAGCACGCCGAACACGAGCGTGACGATGAGCGGCCACGCGACGTAGAACTGCTCCTCGATCGCCAGGCTCCACGTGTGCTCGAGCGGCGACGGCGCGATGAAGAGATCCCAGTAGCTCTTCTCCGAGAGGATCGCGCGCCAGTTCGCGACGTACGCCAGCGTGGCGAGCGCGTCCTTGCGCAGCCCCGCGAGCTCGTCCGGGCTCGCGACGAACCGCGCATAGAGCGCGATGGCGGGCATGATGGAGAGGAGCGCGGGAAAGAGCCTGCGCGCACGACGCACCCAGAACGCCTTGAGATCGAGCGTGCCCGTCGCGTCGAGCTCCGCCAGTATGATCGACGTGATCAGATAGCCGGACAGCACGAAGAACAGGTCCACGCCCAGGTATCCACCACGCAGCAGAGCGTCTGCATGGAAGAGCACCACGCCTATGACCGCCACGCCGCGCAGGCCGTCGAGCGCGGGCAGATGGGGAATCGTGGCGCGGTGGGCGGAGGCCAAGACAGCCCACCTATAGCCCGAGCGCTGGTACGCTGCGTGAGTGAAAAGCACGGTCGAGACCATCATCCTCGTGCGGCATGACGTATCGTCGGCCAACCTGGATCCGTCGGTGTACAAGCAGCTTCCGGATCACACGATCCCGCTCGCTGATCCGCACTCCGAACGGCTCGCGCGCGCTGGGCTCCTGGTGCGCTCGTTGTCGCTCGCAGCGGAGAAGACCGCCAGCTGGTGCTCGCCCTACGTGCGGTGCGCACAGACCGAGGCCGCCGTGCTGGAGCACGCGTTCGGCGCGGATGCGGTGCATATCCGGCGGCGCGAAGCGTTCCTCCTGCGCGAGCAAGACTTCGGCGACTGGGACAGCCTGACCGACGAAGAGGCGAAGCAGAAGCTGCCTGACTCCTTCGCGAAGCGGCAACGCCTGACGGACAACCTGGGCAAGTTCTACTTCCGCTATCCGAACGGAGAGAGCCGCGCGGACGTCGTGCAGCGCATCATCCTGTTCTTCGGCAAGCTGCACCGGAGCGACTTCTCGCACCACATCGTGTTCCTGCACGGCGTGTCGCAGCGAGCGTTTCGCATGGCATGGTGCAACCGACCCGTCGACTGGTTCGAGGAAGAACCCAACCCTGCGAACGCGAGCGTGCTGCTCATCCGCCGGGACACACACGGCGCATGGCACGAGGACTACATGTCAAGATCGACGTGAGGGGCTCTTCGCCTTTGCGCCAGTCTTGCGCGCGGGCTTCGGCGTGGCCTTCGCGCCCATCTTCACAGGCTTCACGCTCGCCTTCGGGCCCGCGAGCGTCGCGCTCTCCAGCAGGCTGCGCATCACGTTGAGCGTCTCCGCGATCACCGTCTCCTGTGCAAGGGCGGCGTCTGGCACCTTCATCGCAAGCGGACCATCCAGAAGCAGGCACGCGAGCCCGTGCGCGAGCGACCATCCCAGCACGACCAGCCCCTGCTGCGACCGACCCGGAAAGAGGCCTGCGTCGATGCAGTCCTGCACCGCGGAATAGAGCTGCGCAAAGGCGCGATCGCCGCACGCCTTGGCAGTGGGAAAGCGCTGGATGTCCACGAAGTCGGGGCGGAACATCAGGCGGAACAGGGCCGGGTGATCGAACGCGAACTCCACGTAGATCCGGGCGAGCGCGGTGAATCTGGCGATGGGCGTCTCGCTCGGGTCGCGGCCCTTCTCCAGGCGGTCTGCGAGGATGGTGAAGCCCTCCTCGCACAGCGCGGCCAGGATGGACTCGCGGTCCTCGAAGTAGTGGTACGGCGCCTGATGGCTCACACCTGCGGCGCGCGCGACCTCACGCATGGAGAGCTTCGCGAGCCCACCCTCGGCGATCAGGCGTACCGCCGCGGCAAGCACGGCCGAGCGCACGTCCTCGTGGATGAGCGCGGCCACCTTGGTGGCACCCCTTGGGTGGAGATCTGTGCGAGCGCGGCTCATCCGATCTGAGAGTGCACCGCGCAATGAGGGCCGTCAAGGCCAGCCCATGCGCATTCTAGACACTGTCAATGGACAGTGTCTACTTGGGCCTTGACAGTGTCTGCCGGCGGCCTCATAGACACTGTCAGGGAGGAGTCACCCATGAACATGTGGACGTCGCTCGGGGTGTTCTCTCTCGTGTCGCTGGCGTTGGTCTCTGGTTGCCAGGGGGCGGAGTCGGACGCGCACGCCGCGGAGCCGGCGCAGCTCGTGGAGGCGGACACCGCGGTGCGGCTCGGTGACGTGGAGGCTGGGCCGGTATCACGGCCGATTCGCGGCACCGGCGTGGTCAGGCTGAAGAGCGAGGCGGACCTCTCGTTCAAGGTGGGCGGCGTGATCGCCGCGCTCTACGTCGAGGAGGGCGCGCTCGTGCGCAAGGGTCAGGTCCTGGCGAGCCTGGATCCCACGGAGGTGGACGCGGCGCTGCGTCAGGCAAAGGAGGGCACCACGAAGGCGGACCGCGATCTGGAGCGCGTGTCGAAGCTCACGGCGAGCGGCGCCCTGCCCACGGCCAACCTGGAGGACGCGCAGACCGCGGCGGCGCTATCGCACGCGGCGCTCACGGCGGCGCAGTTCAATTCGCAGCGCTCGCACATCGTGGCTCCCGACGACGGACGTATCGACCGGCGCATGGCGGAGAACGGCGAGATCGCGGCGCCAGGGCGACCCATCTTCCATCTGAGCGGGCGGTCGCGCGGCGCCGTGGTGAAGGTCGGGCTCACCGATCGCGACGTGCTTCGTGTGAAGGAGGGCGACCGCGCCCAGGTCGTGTGCGATGCACGCCCGGAGGCCCCGCTCGTTGGCGTGGTCTCACAGATCGCGACGGTCGCCTCCCCGTCTTCCGGCACGTTCGACGTGGAGATCCGCCTGGCCTCACCGCCCGCCGGCATGCTGTCGGGGCTCACGGCCAAGGTGGTGATCCCGCACGATGAGGACGCCGTCGCCGTGGTGCCGGTGAGCGCGCTCACGCTCGGCAGGGGCAACCTGGCGTCCGTGTTCACGGTGGTGGACGGGCACGCGAAGAAGGTCGACGTCACGATCGCGTTCCTCCTGGACGACCGCGCAGCGCTCTCCGCTGCAGCACTGCCGCGTGGCTCTCGCGTGGTCTCGGGCGGTGCGGCGGAGCTCTCCGACGGCATGCGGGTGCGCGTCGTCCAGTAAGGCACCACTCCGTCGCGATCCTCACAGAGGCTGTTTTTCAGGGAGAATTTGCATGTTGAGCGCGTTTGCGGTCAAGCGTTGGCAGTTCACGCTCGTGGTGTTCATTGCGCTCTGCGCGCTGGGCGTGCAGTCGCTCCTGTCCATCCCCAAGTCGGAGGACCCCACGTTTCCCTTCGCCACGTTCGTGGTGGTCGCGGTGCTTCCTGGCGCAACGCCGAACGACATGGAGCGGCTGGTCGTCGATCCCGTGGAGACCAAGCTCAAGGCGCTGGACGACGTGAAGAAGCTGACCACCGAGATGGAGGACAGCCTGAGCGTCACGCAGATCGAGTTTCGCGCGGGCTCCGACCCCGACCGCAAGCGAGACGAGGTGCTGCGCGAGGTGACTGCGCGGCGGCCCACGCTGCCCGCGGAACTCGTTCGCCTGGACGTGAGGCAGTTCAACGCCGCAAAGGTGAACATCGCGGAGGTAGCGCTGCTGTCGGACACCGCGAGCTACCACGAGCTCGACATCCTGGCGCGCGCTCTCAAGAAGCGCGTGGAGAACCAGCCCGGCGTGGACGCAGTGGAGATCGCCGGCCTTCCGAAGCAAGAGGTGACGGTCACGCTGGACCTTCCGCGCATGGTCGCGCTGGGCCTGTCACCCGCGGAGCTCCTGTCCGCTGTCGGCGCGGAGAGCGCGAACGTGCCGGCGGGCAGCGTGGAGGCCGGTGCGCGCCGCTTCAACGTGAAGGCCAGCGGGGACTACGCGTCCACGGACGAGATCCGCGAGACCATCGTCCGGTCTGCAGGCGGCAGCGCCATCCGCGTGCGCGACGTGGCCACTGTCACCATGGGAGACGTGGAGGCTGCGCCGCTTGCGCGGTGGAACGGCAAGCGCGCCGTGCTGATCGCCGTGAACCAGAAGGAGAACCAGAACGTCTTCCACTCCAAGGCAGGCATAGACAAGGAGCTCGCCCTCTTCGAGAAGACGCTGCCGCAGACCGTCAGACTGGAGCGCGGCTTCGATCAGTCGAAGAACGTTGCGCACCGCATGAGCGGCTTCACGCGTGACTTCGGTCTCGCCATCTTCCTGGTGCTCATCACGCTCTTGCCGCTTGGCTGGCGCGCATCGCTGGTGGTGATGGTCTCCATTCCGCTGAGCCTGGCGATGGGCCTGTTCATGCTCGGCACCGTGGGCTTCTCGATCAACCAGCTCTCGATCGTGGGCTTCGTGCTCGCGCTGGGTCTGCTGGTGGATGACTCCGTGGTCGTGGTGGAGAACATCACGCGCCACATCCGCGAGGGCAGCGCGCCGCGCGACGCCGCGATCGCCGCCACGCGACAGATCACGCTCAGCGTGCTGGGGTGCACCGCCACGCTGATCTTCGCGTTCGTGCCGCTGCTTGCGCTGCCAGGCACCGCGGGCCAGTTCATCCGAAGCCTTCCGGTGGCCGTGGTGTTCACGATTGCATCGTCGCTGCTGGTGTCGCTCACCATCGTGCCGTTCCTCTCCAGCCGCATCCTCAAGCGTGAAGGCGAGCACGGAAACGTGTTCTTTCGCGCAATGACGTATGTGATCGAGCTCACGTACCGCCCCATTCTTCGGCGCGCCGTCGCGTGGCCGAAGGTGACGCTCCTGATCGCGCTCGCGCTCTTTCTTGGCAGCCTCGCGCTGGTCCCGAAGATCGGCTTCTCGCTCTTCCCCAAGGCAGGCGTGCCGCAGTTCATGGTCAAGATCGAGGGCGAGGACGGCGCGAGCCTTGCGGAGACCGATCGCGCCGCGCGCTTCGTGGAGTCGGTGCTGTCGCGCCACCGCGAGGTGACGAACGTGGCCGTGACCGTGGGCAAGGGTCACCCGCAGATTTACTACAACGTGTCTCCGCGCAACGAGCGCGCGAACGTGTCGGACGTGTTTGCGGAGCTGCGCGCGGGAAGCGGCGAGCAAGGGCAACACGTCTTGGAAACCATCCGTGGGGAGCTGCGGGACTACGCAGGCGCGCGCCTGGATCTGGTGGAGTTCGAGAACGGTCCGCCGCTGGACGCGCCCGTGGCCATGCGCCTCCTGGGCGAGGACGCCGATACACTGGAGGTCGCCGCCGCGCGCGTGGAGGAGGTACTGACGAAGACGCCCGGAACGCGCACCGTGCGCAATCCGGCGCGCGACAAGCGAACCGACCTTCGTGTGGTCACCGATCGTGACAAGGCAGCCGTGCTGGGCGTTGCGGTGCCCGACGTGGATCGCGCTCTGCGGCTCGCGGTCGGAGGCATTGCCGCCGGGAAGTATCGAGACCCTGGCAGCGACGAGGCGTACGACATCCGCGTGACGCTGCCGCGTTCGCGCCCGAGCGCGGCGCCCGACATGAGCACGCTGTCGATGCTCTACGTACAGACGAATCGCGGAGCACCGCTGCCGCTCGCGCAGATCGCGGACGTGGAGCTGCTTCCGTCCGCGACGAAGATCCGGCACTACGCGAAGGAGCGAAGCGTGACCGTGACGTCCGACGTCAGGTCGGGCTTCAACACGGATCGCGTGACGAAGGAGGTGCTCGCGAAGCTCGCCAACGTGGAGCTCCCGAAGGGCGTGCGCCTGGTCCCCGCGGGAGAGATCGAGAGCAGGCAAGAGAGCTTCGGCGGGCTGGGCGCTGCCATCATGATCGCCGCGTTCGGCGTGCTCGCGGTGCTCGTGCTGGAGTTCCGCACGTTCAGGAGCACGCTCATCGTGGCGTCCGTCATCCCGCTCGGGGTCATCGGCGGCCTGGTCGCGCTGTACCTCCATGGCGACACGCTCTCGTTCACGTCGAACATCGGCTTCGTCGCGCTCATGGGCATCGAGGTGAAGAACTCGATCCTCCTCGTGGACTTCACGAACCAGCTGCGCGAGGACGGCATGTCCGTGGACCTTGCCACGCAGAAGGCAGGAGAGGCGCGCTTCGTCCCCATCCTGCTCACCACGCTCACGGCGGTCGGTGGCCTCTTGCCGCTCGTGCTGGAGCGGTCGAGCCTTTATTCCCCTCTCGCGCTCGTGATCCTGGGCGGACTGGTGAGCTCCACGTTGCTCGCGCGCGTGGTAACGCCTGTACTATACAAGCTTCTTGCGCCGGCTGTGGAACCACGGCACGCGCCCGCAACGGACGTGGCCTCAGGCGGTCTTTCTCTCGACGGCGCGGTGCACGTGCAATAGTCCTTCGCCGTGCGTGCCATGGGACACCCTCACGGACCGAGTGATACGCTCACCGTGTTGGCCACGTCGCTCACACACGGAAGGGTTCGTCTGGCGCGAGCGGGCCTCCTTGCGTCGATGCTCGCAGCTGCGTGCGGGCACGGGCCGGCTGCGGAGCCCAAGGCGTCCGGCACGGAGGCACGCGGGCTGCTCGAGCGCCCCGCGACGTTGCCGCTGGACCCCACCGTGAAGGCTCCGCGCTTCGTCCCCACGGAGCTCAAGGGCGCCGCCCTCTACGGCGCCGAGCCAGACGGCGCGCGACGCGGCATCTACCGAGGCTACCGCGTGCTCGAGACGGAGGATGGCGGCGTGCGCGCATCACAGGCGCGCTTCAGCCAGGACCCCAGCGTCGTCGTCCCGCTCCCGCCGCGCATGGGCGGAGGCGCGCTGTTCGCAACGGGCTCCACGGTGTTTCGCGCGCCGTACTGGCTGGGTGATGCGGAGCCAGTGTTCCTGGCAAACGGCCCCATCACCAACCTCTACGTGGGACTCGACCGCGTCTACGTGCGAACGGGCTCTGGCGCGCACACGGCCATGAATCCGCGCACGGGCGAGCGCATGGACCTTGGCCCCTTCCCGCGGTCTCCCACCGTTGGTGCGATCAGCGGGCGTGGCTTCGTGACGGCGGATGCGTGGCGCGGCGCAGCGATCGCGGACTTCGTCGGCATCCTGCTCACCACCGACGCGGGCGAGACGTGGAAGCCAGTGGCCGCGCCGTTCGAGCCAAAGGAGCTGCGCGAGGTCGACGGGAAGATCTACGCGAGCGACGGCAAGAAGCCGCCAACGTTCTACGAGATCCGGAATGATCGCACGGCCGCGCCGCTGATGAGCGAGCCTACTCCGCAGCGCATCGCGCCGAAGGAGGGCCTGAAGGAGCGAACGGTGTTCGGTCGCGCCCCGCTCGAGGCCGCCGTGCTCGAGGGATGGCCGCTGGGCGACGGCACAGCGGTGGTCGCGCGTGATGGCCAGCTGGGCCGCGTACGCCTGGACTCTGGCGTGTTGATGGACGCTGACCGCCGCGCGTTCACGTTGAGCCCCGCGCACTGCAAGGCGATCCCATTCGGTGACTTCGTGGCCAAGGGCAGCTTTGGCTTCGTGTGCGCCGAGCCCGACGGCAAGACCGCGCTCTACGCGTTCGATCCCTCCCGCGGCATGACGGTGCCCGTGCGCGAATGGAAGAAGCCGCGCGTGGTCCTCTCTTCCGGAAACGGCGCCGTGGCGATCCGCGGCGGCTGCGACGAGGACGCCGCACAGACCAAGGACAACCTGCACCGCTACTGCGTGATGTCCACGAAGCTCTCCTTCCGTGATGTGGACGTGCGCGGTGATGTCGGCAACGAGCGGGTCGTCGTGCTCGCGGATGGCAGGGTCGTGATCGTCACACCACCACCGAGCGACGGCGCAGGCGCGCGGCTCACCATCCTCGCGGGCAAGGACACGAAGACCGTCGCGCTGGAGTTCCCGCCGGTCCCGAGCGACGTGCTCCGCATCTTGCGCGTGGGCGCGTGGCTCGACGGCATGGAGGAGACCAAGCCCAACGAGATCGGCGGATGGATCGAGGCCGCGGGCGTGATGCTGGGCATTCACGTGACGCTGGACGGAAAGGTGGAGCTGGGACAGTACGTGCGCGATGCGGGCACGCCCATGGTCTCGGGCCGCTACGGCCTGGGCTGGACCACTGGCAAGCGCGGCTACGAGACGGCGGACTTCGGGATGACGTGGACGGCCATCGACGTTCCGGATCACGAGACAGTGCGCACGACCGCACAGGGCTGCAGCCCGATCGGCTGCACGGGACCGGGCTGGCTGCGCATCGGCTGGGGCGCAGTGACGGAGCCGGCCCGCACGCCGAAGCTCTCCACGCCGCGACCGCCGATCTCCGACGGGCATCGCGTGGTGAACCTGCGGTGCGAGGCGCTTGAGCCTCCGCCTGCGCCTCGCAAGGCAGACGACATCGTACAGATCACGCTCGAACCGAACATCCGCTCGTCGCACTGGCCTGGCATCCAGGCGCCCGTGCATAGCTCCTCGCCATGGAGCTCGTTCTACGACGTGCGCGCGCCAGCGCTCCGCACGGGAGAGCGCGGATTTTCACAGGAGTCGATCGAGACGATCGATCGCAGCGCCCGCGGAATGGGCCCGTTCGCGCGGCTCTACGTGACGGGGCCACGCACGGGCGATCTGGACCCGAGCAACGCACGTGTCCAGATCCGCTGGCTCACGCCGTTCGGCGGCCACACCGACGTGCGCGGGACGCGCGCCACGCCCGCGCAGGAGGCGGTGCTCGAGTGGTGGAAGATGCCTGGATACATGCAACATGCATTCGTCGCCGCGGAGGACGAGAATCACGGACTGCTCGTGTCCCGCCGCTACTCGGGCAGCGCCGCCACGGTGCACGCGCTCGAGTCGGATCACGCGCCGCTCCAGTTGAAGCGCGCCGACGGTGAGCCGTTCGTGGAGATCGACTCCGCGCTGTTCGCGATGGGGCACTGGTATTTCTCCACGCCGGCGCCGGCGGGCGACAGACCAGAGACGATCGTGTGGCGTGCGGACGGTGCGATCGTCCGCGAGCTCGTCCACGTGCGCCGCGCCGGCCTCGAG
Organism: Polyangiales bacterium; assembly: GCA_038230375.1. GTDB lineage: Bacteria > Myxococcota_A > Polyangia > Polyangiales > Polyangiaceae > JANXLV01. The sequence goes on from JBBRNJ010000035.1 coordinate 68,741, forward strand.
GGTCGGCCCACTGGTACACGCCTCACGCGCAGGGCAGACGGTCAGAGCATCGGCCTGATCGCGGACGGGCAACCTGCACCTGACGGTCGGCTGTCGCTCCGCTGGGTCCTCCCCATCGACGTGGAGTCGGGGCAGCTGGGCGAGCCCGAGTCGCTCGGCGCGAACGACTTCTCCGATCGCCACGCGCTCTCGCCGTGCAAGCCGTTCGACGAAGGGTGGGTGATCGATCTTCCGTGGACCGCATCACCACGCATCCGGGTGGGCGCGAGCGAGTCCATGACGTTCCAGGCGCAGCTGGTGCGTGCGCGCGTCACGTCTGAGCACGCGTGCCTGGAGCTGGCCGCCGGCACGCTCCCCCAGAACGACGAGACGAAGAGACTGCTCTCACGAACGTCGCGGACTGCCCCCACGCACAACAACGCGAACGGCGACGTTCGCCTCAGCGTGCTCGTCGATCGCATGCGGTACGCGCTGCGATGCACGGGCGAGTAGGCACCTGGGACAGAACGCGACTCAAGAGCGTCTCAACCCGCACCCCTTTCAGGTTTGGTGCCGCATCGCGGCATGGGCTTGCAAGATTGCAACGCATGCATGGTTCAAGCCACTGCAATCACTAGCGATATCGACGGCATGGCGAGTGCATTGCACCAACCTGCCTGCGTGAGGTGAGGCTGCCCCCCCGGCCCCTTTGCGCAGGCACTTTTCATTTCCGGGCCCCGATCCGGGTCCTCCCCAACACACGAACGCGAACGCTCGACTAGAGTGCGCGCCGTGCGAACGCCGTCCTTCTCTTCCAGGTCTCTCCGTGCGCTTCTCCTTGGTTCGACCATCCTGCTCGCCTGCGGCAGCAGTGACACGACCGAACCACCGGCGCCCACGCCGCCCGTCGATCCGGGCGAGCTGTGCGACGCCACCAACACGACGCCGCTGAAGCTGTCGTTCGATCCGCCGACGCTCGTCCTTTCGCCGGGCCAGACGCGCAGCGTGCGTGTGACGGTCGAGCCGGACGCGTGCCTCGCGATCACCGCGAAGTTCGGAACGGATCGGATCGACATCGCGAGCGCCCCAGCGGATGGCATGTTCGATCTTCGTCACGCCACGTACGACTTCACCGTCACGGGCGGCGGGATCGGCAGCACCAACGTCACGGTACACGCCGAGCGCACGACCGCCACCGCCGAGAGCACCTTCGACGGGACGTTGCCCGTGGAGGTCCGCGACGGCGCGACCCCCAGGTGCGCCGATGGCGACAAAGGCGACGTGGTGACCTTGTCGAGCGGAACGCCGATCGCAACGGGCAAGGGCGCGGGCCTTGCGAACGCCAACGTGTCGGTCGTGAGCACCGCGTTTGCGCGTGCCGACGTGTTCGCGATGCCCGCCGTGAAGGCGAGCGTGAGCTGCGGTGCGGACCTGGCCTCTGTCGTCACACAGGCGGCGGCGCCGCTGCATGCGGTGAGCGCGCCCGTCACGTTCACTGCGGACGACGCATTCATGGCCAAGCCTCTTCGCCGCGAGATCGACTTCCAGATCCCCGTGAATCCGGCCGCGTTTCCCGCCGCCGCGCGCATGCGTCACCTGGTGATGCTCTTCTCGAACCCCATGCGCGCGAAGACGCCGCGTCCCGTGCCGATCGCAAATCCGCGCGTCGAGAAGGTGGGATCCGACTACGTGCTGAAGTTCAGCGCACCGTGGTTCGGCACCTACCAGGCCGTGATGACCGAGGACGCGGGCACCCGCACGCGCAAGCGCCACCTCACGCATCGCGCGGTCCTTGGCTTCTCCATGGGCGGCGGTGGCTCCGCGAGCTTTGGCGCGCGCCACCACGATCAGTTCGACGCGATCGTTCCGCTCGGCGGCCCGAGCGACTGGAACTGGATGCTCTGGTTCGTGGAGAAGTACGCGCTGGGCGGCTTCTGCAAGGCCAACGATCCCACCTGCACCACGCCGAAGGACCCGCTCACGTATCCCTTCGACGAGCCCATCGCGCACCCCATGGACTACAACCACTGGTGGTACGAGGAGGGCAACGGCAACGGCGGTCACTTCCCGCGCAGCGAGTACACGCAGATCTTCGAGGACCTGGCGCTCATGCAGGGCAACCCCGCTGGGCAGAACATGGACCCCGACCTGGCGCACATGGCGCCGGGCCCGAAGAAGACGGACAAGTGGATCGTCGGTGACCCCACGAACATGCCGGCGGGCGCGAACTGCTCGTTCACCGTGGAGCCCATCGACAAGGATCCGAACCAGCCGCTTCAGCAGCAGCTGGCTTCGCAGTGCCGCGCGGCGCGCTGCAAGCCCGACGCGATCTGGACGGCGCCCACGAACTTCTTCAACGCGGACTACAACCCCGACGGGTCGTTGCCGGTGATCAGCTTCTGCGACGGCGGACAGATGGGTACCAGCCCGTACGTGGACACCTGGACGCAGCCCACTGCGGATCAGGCCGTGCCGATGAACCTGCTCCTTGCCGTGGACAAGAACAAGAACGGGCTGCGCGATCAGGACGAGCCCGTGCTCATCGCCGGCCACGAGCCGTGGGAGGATCCCGGGATTGACGGGCTGATCTCTGCAAAGGAGCCCGGCTACGATCCGATCAAGAACCCGGACCCGAACCAGGACGACTACGACTACCAGGTGAACCCGACCGGCACGGAGGGCAACCACCGCTACGACGACGGCGAGCCGTGGAAGGACAACGGCCTGGATGGCGTTCCTGGCACCGCGCTCACGAACGTCGCTGGCGACATCGGCGAAGGCGACGGCAAGTACACCGAGGCCGTTGGCCTTCAGAACTTCCACAAGAGCGACGCGCACCACATCATCCGCGGCTGGGTCACGCCCCCGGGCGGAGCGCTCACGGACACTGCGCTGCAACGCTTTGACGTGATGTCCGACGGCGGCGTGCGCGACCTCTTCAACTTCTCGGTCGTCGCGAACCACCTGACGGGCGCGATCGCCGCGCGCAAGGGCCCTGGCGGGCTGCCGTTGCGATCACTTGCATACTACAACAACTTCGAGAACCTGCCTGGCGCGGATCCGAAGCAGCCGAACAACTTCACCCCGAACGTCCTTCGATGGGCGGACATCGTGGACATGCCGAACATCCGCTACGGCACGCTCGACGCGACGCCTGCGCAGATCGAGAACGGCGACGGCATGCACGTGGGCACTGCATTGCAGCTGCTCTTCCGCCTGGAGACGGGCTTCTACTACGTGGCGCACCGCTGGCCGGACGCGGACCGCAGGCAGACGGAGCTCACGTCGGTGAACCCGGCGACGGACACCATCAACGAGCTCGGGCTCCCGTGCGAGCGTGCGGGTCGATGCGAGAAGATCTTCACGGGGCCCAAGACGCAGCGCACCGGACCGATCGCCGTCACGCTGCCGCCCGGCTACAACCTGGCGGAGAACAAGGGCGTCCACTACCCCACCCTCTTCGTCCTCCACGGCTACGGGCAGGACCCGCGGGACCTGGAGGCAGTGGCGCTCATCACCAACAACTTCATGAACGCCGGTGAACGCAGCTCGGCGACGCGCCTTCCCAAGTTCATCGTTGTCTACGTGGACGGACGCTGCCGCATGAAGACCGGGCCGGACGGGAAGGCGGGCACACCCGAGTGCGTGCGCGGCACCTTCTACCTGGACTCGAACCGGCCAGACGGTCCGAAGATGGACCAGTGGTTCGACGAGGTCATCACGTACGTGGACAAGAACTACCGAACCATGGGCCCCGTGGACGTAGACGTGACGGAGTAGGTCACTTTCTCCATAACCCGCGGCGTCCTCGAGCGTACTCTCCGCCCAGAGGTCACCCATGAAGCGTCTGCTCGCGATTCTCGTTGTTCCCGCTCTTCTCGCCGCCACCGGCTGTGACGACCCGAAGAAGCCCACTGAAGACATGAGCCAGGCGCTCACGAAGGCCGTGACCTCCGCAGCGGCACCGTCAGCGAGCGCGCCCATGAGCGCCGCCGCATCTGCGAGCGCCGCGCCGAGCGACGCGCCGGCAGCTGGTGCGACGCGGTTCGTGGTCGAGATGGGCAAGGGCACCTTCCTCATCGACGCCCCGCTGGAGAAGATCAAGGGCATGAGCGACGAGACGCGTGGCCACATCGACGTGAACCCGAAGGAGCTCGGGAAATCGCGCGGCGAGCTCGGCGTCCGTGTCTCCACGCTCAAGACGAGCACGTTCGGCGACATGGACAAGGACACCTCGCAGACGGAGCACGCGCGCAACTGGATGGAGGTCGGCAACGACGCTTCTGCAGCTTCGCGGATGAAGTACGAGTGGGCCACGTGGACGATCAGCTCGATCGACGCGACGCCCGCGGCCCTGGCCGACGCGAAGGAGGACAAGGGGGCACGCGCCATCAAGGCGAAGGCCACCGGCGACTTCACGCTCCACGGCGTCACATCGAAGAAGACCGTCGCGGTCACCGTGACCTTCAAGGGCCCGCCGGACGCGCCGACCGAGATCGTGCTCAAGACCGACGAGGCGATGCCCGTGTCGATGAAGGAGCACGACATCAAGCCGCGCGACAAGATCGGCGGCTTCCTGAACGGCGCGCTCGACCGCATCGGCAAGAAGATCGACGACAAGGTTCAGGTCAGCTTCGAGGCCACCATGAAGGCCACGATGCCGGCTCACCCCTGATCGGGCTCAATCTGATCGCGGGGCCCTTGCCAAAGTTTGATGAATGTCTAAATAGACAAACATCTAACAATGTCGGCCAAGAAACAGACGATCTTCGGCGCGCTTTCGGACCCCACGCGCCGTCAGATCTTGAAGGTGCTACGCGCGGGCTCGCTGCCCGCGGGTGAGATCGCGGACGCGTTCCATCTCTCCAAGCCCACGCTCTCCCACCATTTCCGCATCCTCAAGGCCGCTGGGCTCGTGCGCTCGGAGCGGCGCGGGACGAGCATCGTGTACACGCTGCAGTCGAGCGTGCTGGAGGATCTGGCGGCGGAGCTCATCGAGCTCGCGTCTCCGCATCCGCGATCGAAGGGAGCAAAGTCATGAGCACGCGCGCGCGCACGTTCGACATTCTCTCGCTGTCGCTCCTTGCGGCCGCTGCTGCGGGCAGCGTGCTCGTGTGGGACCGCCTTCCCGAGAGCATGCCGACGCACTTCGATCTGTCGGGCACCCCCAACGGCTTCATGCCTCGCCCGTGGGGCGCGGCGTTCGGTCCCGGCTTCGGCGCGCTGCTCTGGGCCTTCGTGCGCGTGGTCGGGCGCCTCTCGCCTGCGGCCAAGAAGGGCAAGGTGCCTGCGGCGACGATCTCGCTCGTCGCGCTGCTCACCACGGCGTTCCTCGTGGGCATCCATTTCGTGATCCTTCACGCGGCGCTCGCGCCAAGGCCCGACGTGATGCGGCCGCTCTGGCTCATCATCGGCGCGTTCATCTTTGCGCTGGGCCTGATCATGCCGCGTCTGCGCCAGAACGGGGTCGCGGGCATCCGGACCGCCTGGACGCTCGGCAACGAGGAGGTGTGGGCACGTACGCACAGGCTCGCGGGCTACTCGATGGCCATCGGCGGCATCACGACGATCACGGCCGGGCTCGTGGGCGGACCTGCGGCGGGCGGCGTGGCGCTTGCGGCGTTGCTGGTCTCGTCCATCGTCCCAGCGGTGTACTCGTACCTCCTCGCACGCAAGCTGGCCCGCCACTGAGCGCACTCGGCTCCCATCTGCTACCTTTCATCCATGACTCTTCGAACCCTCGTGGTCGGGCTCATTGGTCTTTCCCTCGCGGGGGCGGCGTTCGTTGCTTGCGGCTCGTCTTCCAACGACGGCAGCGGCTTCGTCAACCCCACCAACGAGGGCGGCGCCAACGGCGGTGAAGGGGGCGGCGGTCTCTTCGGCGGTGGCGGAGGCGGCGACGCCGCGCCTGCATGCGTCGGCCTTCAGTGCCAGCAGATGAAGTGCGGCGGCGGCGGTGACACCACGGTCACCGGCACCGTGTTCGCGCCGAACGGGAAGCTGCCGCTCTACAACGTGATCGTCTACGTCCCGAACACCAAGGTCGCGGACCTCACGCAAGGCGTCACCTGCGATCAGTGCGGCGCGGCGGCGTCCGGCAATCCGGTCGTGAGCACGCTCACCAACCCCGATGGAACGTTCACGTTGAAGAACGTTCCGGTGGGCACCAGCATCCCGCTCGTCATGCAGCTCGGCAAGTGGCGTCGGCAGATCACCATCCCCGAGGTGAAGAGCTGCACCGAGAACAAGCAGACCGATCCGCAGCAGACACGCTTGCCGAAGAACCAGACCGAGGGAAACATCCCGCACGTCGCGCTCACCACCGGCAGCGCCGACAACCTTGGCTGCATGCTCCCGAAGATCGGCCTGGACGCCTCCGAGTTCGGCAACGGCGCGGATGGCTACGGCAAGGCCGTGCACGTCTACAAGGCCGGCGGCGCACAAGGTCCGTCGGGCGCCACCGACGCAACGCCGTTCTGGAACGACGCGACCAAGCTCAAGACGTACGACCTGGTGCTCCTCTCCTGCGAGGGAACCGAGAACGTCGGCGCCACCAAGACCGCCACGTCATTCACCGCCGTGAACGACTACCTCAACGCAGGCGGCCGCATCTTCACGACCGACTACATGTACACCTGGTACAAGGACTCGCCTGACATGGCCATGAAGGCCGTGAGCTCGATCCCGGGAGGTGCGCCCGTCGAAGGCGGCGACTTCGGCGGACTGACGGGGCCGGGCGATCCGCTCACCATCGACACGACCTTTCCGAAGGGGCTCGCGTGGTCGCAGTGGATGAAGACCATCTTCCCCGCATCCGCCACCGTGAAGAACGGCCAGGTCGAGATGGACGTGGTCTTCGGCAACATCTCCACCACGGACATGACGAAGGCGCAGATCTGGGCGCGCTCACAGAACATGAACGGCGCCACCATGTACCCGCGCATCCAGACCGTGAACGTCCCGGTCGGTGCGGCTGCGGACAAGCAGTGCGGCAAGGGCGTGCACATCGATGCACACGTCGACTCGAACGGCGCCCCCAACTCCGACCTTGTGACCACCGCCTACCCGGCGGGCTGCACGCATCCCCTCTCCGAGGGAGAGGCGCTCCTCGCGTTCTTCTTCTTCGACCTGGCGTCCTGCATCCAGAACGACTCCCAGCCCCCACCGCCCCCTGGTGGCGGCGTGAAGTAGTCACGCAGCAGCGCGCTTCTCGACGTAGAGCGTCTGCACGGCTTCGCCGATTGGACCTCGTTCGTCGAACATCCATGCTCGGGTGAGGCCGCCTCCGCCGCTCGCGAGGAACGTCTTTGCGCGCATCGCGAACCACTCGCCGAGCGGCGTGCGCCAGAGGGACACCGTGAGGTTCACGGGGACGAAGAGATAGTCGCGCATCGGCAGCTCTGCGCTCACACCATTCGCGGAGTCCACCATGCACAGCACGCGCGCCAGCGGCGACACGGGCTCGCCCGCGACCACGTCAATGAGGAGGCGCGACCACACCGTGGATGGACCGGTCTTGTCGAAGCCGCCTTCGTGGAAGCGCCAGTCCAGCGCATGCGCGTAGCCAAAATCCTGCACGTCCGGGAAGAAGGAGCTGGCGGATTCCTTTGGCCGCGGCGGGACCGGCGCGGTGAGGTTCACGTCCGGGTTGCGCTCGGCCTCTTCCATCACGCGCCACGCGGCCGCGCGGAGCAGGCGTTTTCCGCCGACATCAGCGAAGGCCTCGCTCAGCTCGATCTTCTTTCCAGGTCGCACGGTCTTCGTGGAGACGCTCATGGGTGCAAGCGGCACGGGCCCAAGGAAGTCGAGCGAGAAGTGAGCGATGCGCGTCCCCTCGCGCGCGCCCTCGCGATCCAGGAGAGTACCGAGCAGCGCCGCGGGAGGACCGCCGTGCTGCAGCCGCGCGTCCCACGGACCCACGGTGCTCGCGCTCGGATGATACAGGCCGTCACGCAGGTCGTAGAACGCGCTCATGGCTGCTCCCTCACTTGGGCGCCCGCGCCATGGCGAGCGCAACGCGCAGATGTTCGCGCGCCACGTCCGAGATCCGCGCCGCCTTCAGCAGCTCCGCCTCACCCTTGCCCCGCGGGAAGAGATACACGTCGCTCGACGTGAAGATGCCAGCGTTCGACGTGGTCGTGGCAATAACCACGGTGCCATCGGTGGTGTCGATCACATCGACGCGATCCTTCGGATAGCTGCGCGTATCAGCCGGCGCCGCGAAATTCGCAGGGACGAGCGTGCGCGATGCGGCCAACGCGAAGCCGGGCGGCGCTCGCGGCTCGTCCTCCATGACCAGACGCGTGAGCCGCTTCATCTTCTCTTTCGGCACGCGAAAGGACAGCTGCCGCTCGTCCGTGAACGCCAACCACACGAGCCCGCGCTCCAGGCCTCGCTCGCGCGCATACGGGTCGGAGAGCGGAACGCCCGAGTAGACCTCCGCCTGGTAGTCCATCGAGAACGTCTCCGCACGCTCCAGCACGCGCAGCGTCGGTGCATGCGGCGCTGCCGGCGCGGGGACCACGCTCTGGGTCTTCTTCAGCGCGGGCGGCTTCCTTTGACCGGCGCCCAGCGACGTCGTGGTGACGCCCGCCATGGCGAGGACGAGCAATATTGTGGCGTAGGCCTTTTGCATCCTGCGGCGACCATGACCCGGACCGCGCGTGGCTGCCAAATTTGTGGCGAAGCCTAGATCTCGACCTGGATACCGAGCTCGACCACTTGTCCGGGCGGTAGCTTGAAGAACGCGCTGGCGGCGACGGCGTTCTGGCTGAGCATCTTGAAGAACACCTTCCGCGGCAGACTCATCTTCGACTTGCCGGTGAAGACCAGTGACTCGCGCCCCAGGAAGAACGAGAGCTCCTTCGGGTTCACCTTCGCGCCATGCAGGTTCATCTGGCCGATGATCTTCGGAATGTCTGGCGACTCCATGAAGCCGTAGACGATCTTGGCGCTATGCACGCCCTCGCCCAGATCCGTCACCTCTGCAATGCGCTCGCTCTCCGGCACCTCCGGCTGGTGCTTCGTCTGCACCGTGAGGAAGATGATGTTCTCGTGCAGCGTCTTCGCATGCTTGAAATAGTGGATGAGCGAGTGCGGCACGCCCGTGTTGCTGCTCATGAAGACGGCGGTGCCCTTCACGCGGATGGGCTTCTCCTCCCGAAGGCTGGACAGAAAGAGCTCCGTGGGCAGCGCGGCGGCCTGCAACACTGCGGCCAGCGCCGCACGACCCTTGCGCCACGTCAGCATGGTGAACGCGGTAGCGAGCGCGATCATGAGGGTGATGTAGCCGCCCTCGAAGAACTGCGTCGCGTTGCTGACGAAGAACAGGATATCCACCAGGATGAGCGCGGTGCACACCGGGCCAATGACGTACCACCGCCACTTCCAGACGCGCGTGGCGACCAGGTAGAACAGCACCGTGGTGAACGCCATGGTACCCGTCACCGCAAGGCCGTACGCCGGCGCAAGGTTGTGCGAGCTCTTGAACGCCAGCACCAGCGCGATGCACAGCACCAGGTAGGTCCAGTTGACCTCGGGAATGTAGATCTGCCCTTCTACATCGGCGTTCGTGTGGACCACGGAGACGCGCGGAAATAGGCCCAGCTGCATGGCCTGGTTGGTGAGCGAGAACGCGCCAGAGATCAGCGCCTGGCTCGCGATGATCGTGGCGAGCCAGCTGATGATGACCAGCGAGTAGACGTACATCGGAGACGACGGCACGAGCGAGTAGAAGACGTTGCCGTCGACGATGGCCTCCGCGTCCAGCATGCGCGCGCCCTGGCCCAGGTAGTTGATGGTCAGCGCCGGCCAGACGATCCAGTACCAGGCGCGGCGAACGGCAGGTCGGCCGAAATGCCCCATGTCTGCGTAGAGCGCCTCGCAGCCGGTGATGCAGAGGTCGACGGAACCGATCACGTAGAGCGTGGCCCTTGGGAACTTGAACATGTAGCGCGCCGCGTAGGTGGGGTTCACGGCGGCGATCACCTCTGGATGCTTCCAGAAATTCAGAGCGCCCATCACGGCCAGGGCCGCAAACCACACCATCATCGCGGGAGCGAAGATGGCGCCGACCCTCTGCGTGCCCACGCGCTGGATCGCGAAGAGCACTATCAGCGTGCCAACGGAGAGCCATGGGATGTACGGCGACCACCTGTGCGTGACGACCTCGAGCCCCTCCCACGCCGACATGATCGACAGCGAGGGCGTGATCACGCCGTCCCCCAGGATCATGCCCGAGCCGAGCACCGCCATCGCAACCACGACGAACATGGCCTTCTGCGTGAAGAGCTTCGCCGCCTTGTCCTTCAAGAGCGCGAGGATGGAGAACATGCCGCCCTCGCCCAGGTTGTCGGCGCGCATGATCAAGACGACGTACTTCAACGTGACGACGAACGCGATCGCCCAGAAGAAGAGCGACGTCCAGCCCAGCACCTCGTCCCGGCCATAATACTGGCCGAAGCTCATGGTGACCTTCTCCTTGATGCCGTGCGTGGAGGAGAGATGGGACGAGACGGTCTCGCTCATGGCGTAGAGCGGCGACGTTCCGATGTCACCGAACACGACGCCCAGCGCGGCCCAGACAAGTGCGCGCATCGGCGCGCGCGGGTGATGAGGCAGATCGCGTTGCGATGGGGGATGGGCGACCGAGCCCGGCGCTACAGGGGACATGTTGAACGAACGTATGCACCCGCGCGCCCGCGCTGTCCCTGCGCGAGTGCGTGTTTACCGCAGTATTTATGCTTTCTTTATGTGTCCACGGCGAAGAAGCGCACGGTGCGTGCAGGGACCGCCACGTTGAACGCGCCCTGCGTACCGGTGATGACCTTGATGGTGCGCGTGTCTCGCGCGACAAGGTCAGTGAGCGTGCGTGCGCCGCGGATCGAGACGTTGGTGGTGACGGGCGCGCCGGTGGGATTCATCACGAACGCCGCGCGCATCACGCCACGGTCGTCGTCGTGGACGGAGACGTGAACGTCGGCCACGTCGGCCAGGAACGTGGGGAGCGAGAGCTCCTCGATGCGACGTGCAACGAGCGCGTCGATGCGCGGCAGATCACCGTGCGTCTCGATCTCCAGACCGCGTACGTCCAACGGCTCCGCGAGTGGCCGCATGTTGCCGTCGCGCGTGGGAACGTCCGGACCCATGGTGACAGCGACGTCGCGCTTCCTCGCAGCGCGCAGCTCCGCGATGAACTTTGGCTTGATACCCGCGGTGATGGCCGCGACGATCCACTTCGCCGACCTGGTGCTGACCGCGAGCGTCTCGCCACCTGCATACGCGAACGGCACGCCGCGCGTGGAGAGCGAGCGCTCGAACGCGCGAAGGAACGCCTCCGCACGCATGGGCGGCACCTCGCCCGTGCCCAGGTCGTCCTCGAGCACGCTCTCTTGCGCCCCCGCGCCGAGCAGATTGAAGAGCGCAGGCGTGATGGGCCCGAACGCGTGCATCGCGCGCTGCAGCCTGCGCATCGCGCGTGTGGTGACCAGGCGCACGGGCGCGATGCGACGCAGCTCCGGAAAATTCACGTGATCCAGCGCGGACAGCAGCGCCTTGTACTCATCCGCGAACGGCGTGGGATTGCCGCGCACGTCGATAGGCGCGCCCACCCAGCGATCACGGTTCACCGCCATGTAGAGATTGAACCCGCGCAGTCCGTACGCGAGCGCGCACATGAGCGTGTAGATGGAGTCCTTCTCGTCCAGAGGGGCGAAGATGGGCGGGAAGCCCGCGCCGACCTCCGCGCCGTACGGCGGCGCACCCCTTCCCTCGCAGCGGCTCGCGAGCTCCGACGTGCGTCGCATGATCGTGAGGTGATGCTGCGGGTTCGCCGGGTGGTAGTAGTCGAGCCCCACGAAGTCGAGCACGTCGGTGATGCGCGACGGGTTCAGCGCTGTCGCGGCCTCGCCCAGCGGGAAGTTGTGGAACGTGGGGATCTGATCCAGCCCGAGCGACTTCATCTGCTCGGCCAGGCGCCGCATGCTGCCGGCCAGAAGATCCTCGTGGTACTCCATCCAGTCCAGGTGACGGGGGAGCGCATCAAGGGTGGTCGCGTCGAAGCGGTGCGGCGGGTTGGCCGTTGCGAACGCGAGCGTCTGGTCCTGCCATGCGTCGCGCAGGTCGCGCACATGGCTGTACTTTGCACGCAAAAAAGACCGGAAAAGCCGGATGGAATCGGGGTGGTAGTCCTGATCGTACGGGCCGTCACGGAAGTACATGGCGCCTTCGTTGTCGACCTGGAGCAGCACCACCGGCCCGTTCGGGTACTGCAGGGGCGCGCACAGCCGCGACACCTCGGCGAGCCACTCACCGCTCGCCTCGAAGAAGGCCTCGCTCGCGTAGCTCGGAACGGGGAACGCGGTGGGGATGAGCGGCAGCACGACGGGATTGCCCGCGGGTGTCTTCGCCTGACACTCGGGTGACCAGACGATTCGCTCAGGCAGGCCAAAGTAGGAGAGCTCCGCGTTGATGTGCGGACCGGGACGAACCACCGCGTACATGCCACGCGCGTGGATCTCGCGAAGGAACTTCACCAGGTCCTTGTTGCCCGTGAAGTCGAACGTGCCCGGCGCCTGCTCATGCACACCCCACGGCACGTAGGTGTCGACCAGGCGGAGGCCGATCGCCTTCATGGCGTCCAGCGCGGGCGCCCACGCGGACACGTCGTGACGGAAGTAATGCATGGAGCCGGCGTAGAGCGGCAGCTTCTCCTTGTCGCCAAGGACGAGCCCCGCGCCAGATACGGTGACAGCCGGGCGCTTCTTCGCCGGGCTCATCTCACGCGTACTCCGCGCCCAGTGTTCGTGCGAGCAACGCGTCCAGAGCAGCCATGTCCTTGTCGCCGCTCAGGCGCGAGAGCGCGACCTTCACCTTGCGCACCGTGGGCGTGACGAACTTCAGGAACGACGAGTTGTTCTTGGTCTTGTCGATGAACACGAAGCGACCTGCGTCCTTCAGCTTGCGCTGGACGGTGACCAGATCGAACTCCAGTACGACGGCGCGTGCGTCGTCGCCTGAAAGGCCGCGCGCGGCTGCGTACTCTGCGAGGCGCTCTTCGACGAAGGCGCGATCGAACTCCTGGTAGCTGTCGTTCAGGAGCGCGACCAGATCGTAGACGCGCGGTCCCATCAGCGCGTCCTGGAAGTCGATCCACACCAGCGAGCCTTCGTCGCGGACCATCAGGTTGCGCGATTGATAGTCGCGATGGACAAAGCCGCGTGACAGCCCTGCGATGCGCTTTGCGAGTCGTGACGCGAGGCGGTCGAACAAGGCGCGGTCGTCCGGGGAGAGCGACATGCCCCGCCCCTCGATGCCCCACTCACGGAAGTGCTCTATCTCCCAGAGCAGAAGATCTTCGTCGAACGCACGCGTGCGGACGATCGACTCGGGCGGCAGGTCCGTGAGCGCCTCCTGCGCGCGCGCCAGATCCGTGACCGCGCGTGTGTAGACGCTCTTCTTTGCGTCGGGGCGGCGCAGGAGGAAGTTCGCGAGCGTGTCCTCGCCCAGGTCCTCGAGCAAGAGCCAGCCATCCTCCGATGCGTCGACCAGGATGTGAGGTACGTCGATGCCGCGCTCCGACAGTAGATCGCGTACCTCCAGGAACGGCCAGCGCGTGGCGTGCACGCCCTTGTGGATCTCCTCCGGCTTGCCGCCCTCCGGGACGAACATGGCCACGGCCGTGCGCGCGCCGTGCTCCAGCGGCTGGATGCTCACGCGGAAATACTTTCGCGTGGATGCGCCACCGGGCATCGCGATCTCGGACCACGTGGCGCCCGGCGAAAACGCTGCGACGAGCTTGCCGATCTCGGCGGTTTGGAGCTGCCTCACGGGCACGGGAACCTAGCCCAAACACCCCACCAAGACACAGCTACTTCTGGTGCACTTCGGCGATGCGCTTGCTCATGCGGCCAATCGTTCGCAGGAGCGAGTCACGGTTGATCGGCTTGCGGAGGAGCGGGCGACCGTCCGGCGCGGAGCCATGGCTGCTCACGAAGATCATCTGCGCCGCAAGGGCAGGCCACTTGCGCTTGACGGTCTCGTACATCTGGGCGCCGGTCAGCTCCGGCAGCTCCACCTTGCTCAAGATGATCTCGAAGTCGGTGTCCGCGGCGAGAAACTCCAGTGCCATCTGCCCAGTCGACGCGTGGACCACGTCCAGTGGGCTCAGCATGCGCTGCAGGAGCTTCGCATACGAGTCGTCGTCGTCGACGAGCAGGACGCGTGGACCGCCGCTCTTCTCCTTCTGGCGGCCGGAGTCGGCCGGGGGCACGGAGCTCTGCACGCGGCCGCGAAGGGCCTCCGTGCGCTGGCTTTGCGGGGGCGCGTCCGAGCGATCGAAGACGGGGGGCGCGGAGTGGTTGTTGCGCTCCGGCGTGTTGCGCTGAGCGCCGTTGCGCTCCGGGGTGTTGCGCGGGGGTATCCGCGAATCGCGGCCGTCAGCGCTGCCCTCTTGTTCGGCCTCGGGGAGGCGCCCGGGGGAGCCGCTTGTGCGGTTCGAGTCCGGTCGCTTGCCGATGCGCAGGAACGACGACGCGCGCTCCATGTCCTCAGCGGTCTGATCGACCGAGCGTGCGATCGCGAGGGCATGCACGATGTCGATGATCGCGGAGCACTCGGCCACGAGCGGATCGTCGCCTGCCAGCTCCTCGGACCGCAGCGAATGGATCAGCGCCAGACGGATGATGCGCGTCGTGGCGTCCGCGGGCGAGGTGTCACCGGCGTACGCGTATCGCATGGCCGCGTCGAGGGCCAGGCGTGCCACGTCGGCCTCGCCCATCTGTCCCGCGTCGATGGAGAGCGCGCGCCAGAGATCGTGGTCGCGCATGACGGCCGCGCAGGCCAGCGCCGCGCCGATCTTGAGGCGCGTGCGAGCGCCACCGGTTCCCAGCAAGCTCTCCAGCTCGATCGCGAGGTCGCGCGCCACAGGGGGCAGCACCTGATACATCGTCGTGAGAGACCTGACGGATTCCTGCTGCTTCATCAAATCTACCTGTGCTGCTTGTGCGGCCGATCGATCAGCCCACTCCCACTGCCTCTGGTGCAGCTCGGGAGGCTTTGCCGTCGGTGGCCAGTCTCACCCACGAACGGCTCATTCGCAATGGACCCTGAGCCAGCTCAAGCAGATGAGACGTGACGAAGGTCCGTCGCGCTCCGTGCTGGCGACCGAAAGCCCTATTTTTGGACGAAAATGCGGGTCTGCCGCGCCGGAATGGTCGCGTTCGGGCCGGTGGTGGGCGTGTTCGTGACCAGCTCCGTGAGGGCGCCGGCGGGCAGTCCGGAGATGGGTTTGTCGTTGTCGGAGCGGTTGATGCCCACCCAGACGTTGTCGCCAGTCGTGGTGCGGACGAAGACCCAGGTGTCGTCATCCACGCTGATGTTGGAGCGGGTGCCACGGCGCAGCGCGGGGTGCGCGGCGCGGATCTTGTTGAGCGTGGCGATGCGGTCGTGGACGAAGGTCTGGTTCGCGGTCCACCCGGTGAACGTCATCATGCGGCGGTTGTCGGGATCGCCGCCGCCCGGCATCGCGATCTCGTCGCCGTAGTAGATGAGCGGGGCGCCGCGGTTCGTGAGCAAGAGGCCGAAGGCGTTGGCGAGGCGCTCGTAGGCCTCCTTCTCCGGTGGCAGACCAGGCTGGTTCTGCCACGAGCGATCCTTGCCGTCGGACGCTTGATCGCCCCACAGCGGCGCGTTCTGCGCGAGGTGAATCGCGCGCGGCAGATCGTGGTTGCCGATGAACGTGCTCATGACGGCATCGCCTCCGTAGAAGTAGTCGTTGCCGCCCATGAACGCGGCAAGGTCGCTCATCTTCTCGCTGCGGAGCAGGACGGTGTTCACCACCTGCGCACGTAGCGGGAAGTCGAACTGGCCATCGAGCTTGCTCGCGGGGTCCACGAAGCTCTTGATGAAACCCTGGTTCCCGAAGTCGTAGGTCTCACCCACCATGTAGAAGCGCGACTGCTTGGGCAGCCCGGGGATGACCTGGCTCGTGATCTGCGCGCGCAGCTGGGTCAGCCACGAGATGTCGACGTGCTTGATCGCGTCCAGGCGGAAGCCGTCCACCTTGGTGTCCACCGCGAGCTGCACGGCGTTTCCGACCGAGAAATCACGGGCAGCGGCGTTGGTGTAGTTCCAGTGCGGCAGGTAGTCCGTGAACCAGCAGCGCTGTGCCTCCGCGTTCCAGTCGCAGCCCTGGCCGCAGATGCAGTTGCCGCCGCCGTTCGTGTTGGGCCAGAACCAATCGTTGTGTGCAGTATACACGGAGCTGTTGATCTGCACGTGCACCATGGCGTAGTCGAAGATGACCTTCAGGCCCTTCGTGTGCGCGGCGGCGACCAGATCAATGAGCTCCTGCTTGGTGCCGAAGCAGCTCTCCGTCTGCGTGGGGTCCGACGGCCAGTAGCCGTGGTACGCGGAGTACTTATGCGTGTCGCCGCCAGTGCCGGCGCCCGCGAACGTGTCCGCGTTCTTCACGGGGACGGTGAGCCAGAGGACGTTCGCGCCCAGGTCGGTGAAGTACCCCGCGTTGATCTTCGCCGTGACGCCGGCCCAGTCGCCGCCCTGGTAATTCGCGATCGACTTGTTGCCGACGCTCGCTCCACCGAAGCTCACTCCGGGGACGTCGCAGTTGTTGTTGGTGTTGCCGTCGAAGAAGCGATCGAC
>JBBRNJ010000036.1:0-82554 GCA_038230375.1 Polyangiales bacterium
GCACCGCCAGGCTCGCCATCGCCCACGCCCTCATTCGCTGGCTCCCGCGATGCCCGCTATGCAGAAGAGAATGCGAACACGCTCTCACGCGGGCAGCGCCGAGACGTTCCGGCAGGAACGACATCCCGCAGTAGTGTTAGTCGCTCGCGATTACGACCCGGAGACGGGACGGTGGACGAGCAAGGATGGTGCGGGGCTCCGTGGGGGGACTGAACCTCTACGCCTATGCTGCGAACGACCCCATCAACCTGGTCGATCGCACGGGTCACAATCCCGCTGCTGCTGCCGTCGTTGTCACGAACGCCGCGCATCTCCGTGCTCGAGCGCTCACGAGAAACGAACGACAGAGAGCGAGTGGCTCTCGGAAGACAAACGGCCTATGATTTACAGCATGAACGCGCGCACGAAGAAACTGCTCGAAGAGGTGCTCGAGCTTTCCCCCTCGGAGCGTGCGCTCTTTGTCGTCGAGCTCGACGCGAGCCTCGGCGACGACGACTCACCGGAGCAGATCGCGAAAGCGTGGGATGAGGAGATCGGACGTCGGATCGATGGTGTCGTGTCGGGGCGCGTGCCAACGCGCGACATGCGCGAGGCCATGGCGGAGCTGCGCGCCCGATACGCGCGCCGATGACGGCGAAGTCCTGGCGCATCGAGCCCGACGCCCTGCGGGAAGCCGACGCCGCGGCGGCGCACTACGAGTCCGAGCGCGCGGGGCTCGGCGACGACTTCACGGCGGCCATCGACGCGACGTACCTGCGACTCGAGCAGACGCCGCATGTCGGCAGCGTTGAACGATACGGCACGCTCCCGCTCCGACGGGCGATGGTCGAAGGCTTCTCCCACTTCACCGCGCTCTTCGAATTGGGACGATGTCTCGTGCTCGTCGGTCGCGGACAAGATGCCATCGGCGTGCTTGAGCAGGCAAAGAGATGTTGCGGAGCGCGTCTGGAGGAACGGAGCATCGCTGGATGGTTAACATCGCGGAGTTGATCGAGAAGGCTCGAGCACAGGGCTAGTACCGCGGCACAGGGGTTTCGATCGATTGGGGGCGTAGCCGTGGGATTTCTTCCTCGGGAACGCAAACGGTAATACTTCGAGGCTGACGGGGGACGCGGCGAATCAGGCCGCGTCGCTCGAGCTCGATGACCATTCGATGCGCGGTTGGCGGCGTCACGCTGAAGAAGGCTTGGATGTCCGCCTCTGCCGGCGACCGACGGTTCACCAGGCAGTAGTAGTAGATGAAGGCCAAGTACTGGCCCTGCGTCTCGGTGAACCGTGAGGCTGAGGAATCGATCGACATTCGTGCGGTCGCATGATCGATGGTCCGAAGGAGACCACCATGAACATACGGTACCGCATCACGCTGACGGTCGAGGAACGCGACGAGCTTCGGAGCTTCGTTCTGGCCGGAAAGGGAGCGTTTCGGAGGCTCAAGCGTGCGCAGATCCTGCTCGCGTCGGAGGCCGGAGCGCTCGACAACACGATCGCGAAGAACATCTCGGTGGGTACGTCGACGGTCTACCGAACGAAGCGTCGGTTCGTCGAAGAAGGGCTCGAGGCCGCTTCAACAACGCCGTCGTCACGCGCGTTATCGTGGGCACTCTTCCCTGAGTTGATTTTTCAGCGCTTTGATTCGTGAGGTCCAGAGCGCACAGCTGTGGCCATGCGTGGCCACGGCCGGCGCCGCGCATGGCCACAGTGGCGGCGGGCCCAACTCCCTGTCTACACCCAGGCGTTGTTCAGGATCTCTCCGACGCCGCCGGCTCCCGGGACGATGTACTGGTGCTCGTCGAGCCCCTTCTCCTCCTCCCACCGGGTGCCCGGCACGGTCGCCAACACGTCCGGCTTCGACAGCCCACGGTCCAGGCGCCACGCGTAGATGATCACGTCCGGATGCTCCTTCTGCACGTTGCGGATGAACTCCGGCGTGACGATGAGGTGCATCGTGATGAACGCGCGCGGCTTGCCTTCGAGCTTGGTCTTGTAGTGCGTGATGGCGCTGTTGATCGACGAGCCCGTCGCGCCCATCGGATCGGGCAAGAGGATGATGCGCTCTTCGACGTCGCGGCCGATCTTCGCGTCGTGCCACGTGGCGCCGATGACCTTGCCCTCCGCGTCCGTCGAGCGCGACATGAAGAGGTGGTCCTGACGCGCGAGCGCCGGATCGATCACCTCGTTCAGGAGGTCGTAGACGATCTGCGATGGCATCGTGCCCGCGCGGGCGATGCCGACCGTGACGACCTGCGTGTCGCGCGCGACCGCGAGCCCGCGATACACGGCCTCCGGCGATTTCACCGCCATGCGCGTGGGCACGGAGATCTTCGTGCGCGGGAACTCCGCAGCGAGCACGATCTGCGCGAGCTTCTCGTACAGCGCCCGCACGAGCCGCCCGACATGCGGCTGCCCGGTCTCCCGCGCACAGAGCGTCGCAAGCAACGACCACGCGAGCGGATCATCGAGCAGGTGGACGTTCGGCCCATAGAGATGAGGAATCTCGGGTCCACGAAATCGGCTCTGCGTGTAAGCGGTCTCGACCATGCGCCCCCCTTACCCTGGGGAGATTTCGACCTCAACCCACGACCAGAACTTCTACGTCCAGTGACCCGCGCGCAAGGCCGCTGCGTCGATCACTTTGACCTTCGGGCCCAGGGCTTCGCGGAAGCTGTCCTCGTCCTCGTCGTCCATGATCGCGTCGCCGAAGCCCGCGGCGATCTCCATGGCTGTTGCCAGGATGCGTAGGAACTGCGCGAACGACGACGCGGCGAGCGTGGGCTGCCACTTGTCCTGGCCGCTCATCGCCGTGTAGACGGGGCAATCGCCCTCGGGGTCTGGCTTTGACACGTCCAGGAAGTAGGGATCGCCGAGCAGCGAGCTCTCCCCGATGACGACCCACGATGCCTTCCAGTCGCCGGCGCCGGTGTTGGGACCGGGGGTCGGTTGACTCTTCGCGATCTCGTCCGCGGGGAAGAGGCGCACGCGCTCGACCGGGGTGACGGTCTCCACGCGCTCGGGATTGGCGGACAGAAGGAAGCTCCGAAAACGGGACGGAATGCGGAGCTGCTTCTTCAGCGCCTCCACCACTTCTGGTTTGACCTTGCCGAACGCGCACTCGAGTTTCCTGCGCGCGAATACCTGTTTGATACCGTCTACCGCGTCCGCGAGATCACTATCCACGTTCGCCTCGTACGCCCGCCCTGCGAGCGATGCCAAGCCGCCCCGGAGTGTCGGCGACTGCCGACGGGGCGCAAGCGTCTTCCTCGATGCCGCAGCGCGGCGGGGTGCCCCGCTCCGACGAGTTCGGGCAACCTAGCAAAAAAGGCGCCGTTGCGGGCACGCCAAATGCGCGCTGGCTCGCGGATGGCCTCACCGCCCGTCATTCGGTGGGCTGCCTGGCACGGCCGGCGTCGATGGTGTCGGCGGCGGCGCGAGGCCCTCCACATGGCCCTTCACGGGGCGTGGCGACGCCGGCACCCGGCAGATCACATGCACCGCCGCCTGGGTGGTGGTCGCCGTTCCGCCCAGGGACCTGAAGGCCTCCGCGTAGGGCTCCAGGCCTTTTTCCAGGCGCTGCGTGCCCTCCGCCGCGTCGTCCGAGTGCGCGGTGAGGCTGGCCTGGCTGACGTCGTTCGAGGGGATGTCGAGCTGCAGACTGATCTGGCGTCCCGCGCCGCGGGGCTCGAAGATCTTCACGCCGAGCACATCCAGTGGCTCACACACCCAGCGTGACCCGGCCCCGCCCTCTCTTCCGGCGGTGAGCCGCAGCCAGCGCGCAGGGTCCACGAAGCCATTCGCCGTCATGAACGACGTGCACGTGTGTCCGCCGTCCGCGGCCCCCGCCTGCCGCTCGGGCAAGGAGCCGGGAGGGCACGAGGGCTCTCTCCTGCACAGGTCTGACGGGCCGGCGTCGTTCGGGATCACCAACGGTTTACTCTGAAGAAGGCTCGGCCCTGCGTCGGAAGCGCCTGCATCGAGCCGTGCGATCTCGCTTGTTTCCTCGAACGAAAACAGCCCGCGTGCGCACGCATAGCGTGGCAGACATCGCGCGCGGCCACGCGATACGAGGAGTACCGCATCGGGCGGACACTGAATTCGTTCGTCCGGCATGGGCGGCAATCCGCCGTTCGCCTCGCTCGGCTTCACCGTGGACCACGCGACGCAGCCGGGAACCACGTCGTCGAAGACCTGGTCCTCGCCACACGTCTTTGCCGTGCAGACTCCGTCGGAGAGAGCCTCTGCTCTCCCGCAAGCGCGCGCTGCAAGTGAAGTCGCGACGCACGCGCCCAGCCATGGGGTTGCATCCGCGCTGCACGCGCAGCTCGCTCCTGTCTTCGTGCTCCACGCGGGGCATGCAGTGCCGCAGCTCGCCGCGGGGCTCTCGCCGGCTGCCGGCTGCGGACACGCCGGCCGCGGGCCGCACGCGAGCGCGCACCCCAGACAGAAGATCGCGATGCCGGTGAGCGCACGTCGCGCCTCTCGCGTCCGCATGCGGAGCGGGGATCTCATGGCGTGGCGAGCTTAGCTCTTTTTGCGTGCGGGCCCGGAAAATCGCGCTAGAGCCAGGCTCCCGGTCCCGCAAGAAGCCACACCCAGATGTGCCGTTCGCCCCGGGAAAAACCCAGCAGAATGCTTCGCCGCTTCACCGAGGACACCCCCGAGTTCGCCCGTACGCTCTCTGCGCTCGCGGACCGTGGTGAAGAGGACTTCTCCCGTGTCGAGCCGGTCGTGCGCGAGGTCATCGCCGCGGTGCGCGCGCGTGGCGACGCTGCGGTGCTGGAGTTCACGGAGAAGTGGGATCACCGGCGCCCCAAGGCGCTCCTCACACGTGACTACGGCGGCGAGGCGGCGCTCTCCCGCTTGCCGCCCGAAGCACGACGCGCGCTCTCGTTCGCCGCGGCGCGCATCGCGAAATTCCACGAGCGCGAGAAGGACGCAGGCTTCTCCTACGAAGACGAGAGCGGCGTTCGCCTTGGTCTGCGCGTCTCACCGGTGGCGCGGGCGGGCGTGTATGCGCCCGGCGGAAAGGCACGCTATCCGTCCAGCGTGCTGATGAGCGCGATCCCCGCGCGCGTGGCCGGTGTTCCAGAGATCGTGCTCGCCACGCCCCTTGCCGGTGACGCCTCTGATGACGTGATCTTCGCGGCGGCGCACCTGTCGGGCGTCACGGCGATCGCCGATGTCGGGGGCGCGCAGGCGATCGCCGCGCTGGCCTATGGAACCGAGTCGATTCCTCGCTGCGACAAGATCGTCGGCCCTGGCAATGCTTACGTTGCGTGCGCGAAGCGGCTGGTCTTCGGCGCGTGCTCCATCGACTCGATCGCGGGCCCGAGCGAGATCCTCGTGGTCGCCGACGCCTCCGCCGATGCGCGCGTGATCGCGGCGGACCTGCTGAGCCAGGCGGAGCACGACGAGGCGGCCTATCCGCTCCTCGTCTGCACGGACGCGGCGCTGGTCTCCGCGGTCCTTCACGCGCTCGAGGAGCAGCTCACCACGCTCCCCAGGGCCGCGATCGCCCGCGCCGCGCTCGAGAAGAACGGGTACGCGTTCGTCGTGTCCTCCCGCGCCTCGCTTGCCCGGGTCGCGGATGCGCTCGCGGTCGAGCACGTGGCCTTCCATGTGGAGGACGCGGAGGGACTCTTCGCGGAGGTGCGCTCGTGTGGGGCGGCCTTCCTGGGCCACTTGACGCCAGAGGCCGCGGGCGACTATCTCGCCGGTCCCTCGCACGTGCTTCCCACGGGAGGAGCGGTCCGCTTCGGCGCGCCGCTTGGCGTCTACGATTTCGTTCGAAAGAGCTCCCTTTTGCGCTACACACCGTCGGCCCTTGGGGAGCACGCATGGGCGATCACCACACTGGCGCGGCTCGAGGGTCTCGAGGCACACGCCAGGGCAGTGGAGATCAGGGGTGGCACGGCCGGGAATAACTCCGGAGCCGTGCGGAAACCGTGAGTCAGCCGACTAACGGTGCCCGGTTTCGGCCGGATGGGTGCCCCGTCCAAAGTTCTCAAGTGTTTGAAATTCTGAAGTTTGCGTGACTGGTTCTCAATTTGCATAAAGGCGCAAGTCGCCATGCGGTCACTCTGTCCGCAGCTGAACGTTAGTGAAGGAGGTCGGGATGCGATCGATGTGGATTAGGCGGTTGGGACTTACCGTCATGACGGGGGTGCTCGCGTACGCCTCCAGCGGTTGCGCTGAAGAGCGCGACCCGATCAACCGCGTTCAGCCGAACGCACTGCCGAAAAGCTTCTTCGTCGGAGCGAATCTTCAAGATTCGGCTGACGATCCGGAGTTCTACATGCGGAACACCGTCGTGGACGTGCCTTACGGCGCGGGCCAGGATGGTCTGTTCACCGCGTCGTACGCTCAGCCGGTCAACCGCATCAAGTGGGAGATCAACGAGACCTTCCTGGTTGCACGCCAGACCTACGAGCGCTTCCAGAACTCCGACGGTGCGGGCTCGCGCGTGACGAACAACGGCCAGGTGGTCGCGATGTTCAAGATCACGTCGCAGTTCGACATCAAGCGCGACTACAACGCGCAGACCGGCGAAGAGAACAACATCATCAACGAGAACGCGAATGACCGCCCCTGGCAGGAGCGTCAGTACCTTCGCGTTGATTGGTCCCAGAACCTGGTGACCGACGGCTATGAGGTCGACTCGCTCTCGCAGATCGGTCTCTACGGCGGCATCAAGTTCGACCCGCTCAGCTACTACGTCTCGGATCCGCAGGATCCGAACGCGCCCGTCTTCGAGAAGGAGGCCGGGTACTTCGACATCACGTCGAAGGCGTTCGCGACCCCCCAAGTCCTCGACACCCCCTGGGGCGCTTTCCCCGCGTGCTTCTTCTTCGGGCAGCACCCGGTGACGAACTGCGATCCCACCGAGCTCACGCTTCGTCTGTCCTTCCGCAAGGTCACGGACAACGACTTCGAGCCCTCCGAGTGGGACGGCAACAAGATGGACGCCTTCGGCTGGTTCTACCAGGACCGCTACGGCTACGAGCGCAACTACGGCGTCACGGATCAGCAGTGGCACCACCTCGCGGCCAAGTACAACATCTGGAACCGCAGCCACATCTCGAGCGGCGACCCCTCGAACGCCAAGCCGGCGGAAGAGAACGAGCTGTTCGCACAGTGCGGCGTCGACGTCTGGCGCGACAACACCGGCAAGCCGATGACGTTCAAGGTCAACAGCGGCGGTGAGTTCGTCACCGACGGCAAGACGGGCCTCCCCATCAAGGATCCGGCAGGCAAGCCCTTCTCCAAGGCAAGCGACGCAGCCATCGGCTCCGACGCGAACGCCGACGCAGACGGCAACAAGACCGCTGACCAGTGCGAGTTCAAAGACGCAGCGGGTGGCCTCCTGCACCAGGGCTCGCGCTGCGACACCCTGTCGCACCGTTGCACGCTGCCGCTCCACGAGCGCACCATCAAGAGCATCCCCTGGTACTACGCGCCGGGCTCAGCGCCCGATCTCTTCGCGTCCACGGCTCGCGCCCTGAACCAGTGGAACGTGTCCGTGAAGCGCGCTGCGCTCATCGGACAGGTCGTCGAAGGCACGCGCGTCAGTGCGCCGCCGTCATTCGCCATCGAAGCGGACCTCTCCGAGGCTGCCCTTGGTGCGGATCACGACGACGCGATGAAGCAGTCTGCCGACACCGGCAAGTACGTCGCGCCGAAGTACACGGACGTGTTCGTCCTCTGCCACAGCCCGGTTGACCCCACGGACAACCCCGTCTGCGGCAAGTCTGACACGGTCGCTCGCATCGGCGACCTTCGCTACAACTCCGTCAACATCCTCACCAACCCGCAGACGCCGTCCCCCTGGGGCATCATGGTCGACGCGGACGATCCGATCACGGGTGAGAAGGTCATCACGAGCGTCAACGAGTGGGGCCACGTCCTCGACATCGCGTCGCAGGGCACCGAGGACCTCCTTCGCTGGATCAACGGCGAGATCTCGGACACGGACATCACGTCGGGCGGCTACATGCTCGACTGGATGAAGGCGACCAAGGGCGGCGCTTCGCAGCACCAGCCGGCGACGCTGTCCTCCAACGAGATCAAGGCGCGCATCCAGTCGATCCAGGACCCCAAGGTCCTCTCCACTGGCCAGCTGAACGTCGCCGCGATGACCTCGCAGCAGTTCCAGCAGTCCCTGAACGGTCAGATGAAGACCGCGCAGCAGCAGCTCGGCCCGTCCCTCGACAACACGTTCGAAGGCAACCGTCAGGCGCTCATCGGCTCGAAGTTCGAGACGATGCTCGCCACGCCGGAGATGGTCCAGGCCGCCGGGTTCGACCCGTCGACCCCCACCGCCGGGAACGACACCGTCCTCGCACGCTCCTCGACCCTCCGCGGCATGAACCCGGAGATGAACCGCTGGATGCGTCGTCTGAAGAACGCCGCGGCGAAGAAGACGAACCTCTGCAACGTGGAGCAGCCGGAGCCCGACTCACTCGTCGGTATGGCGCGCCTCGCTCAGAAGCTCTACCCGGTGCCGGACAAGAAGTCGGCGGCAGCTTGCCAGTACGACACCACCATCAAGCAGTCTGACTACGCCGCGTGCAAGTTCAAGCGCGACGCGTCCCTGCACCAGTGGATCCGTGAGCAGTTCCACATCTCGGTCATCCTGCACGAGATGGGTCACTCCATGGGCCTGCGCCACAACTTCACGGGCACGTGGGACTCGCTCAACTACCACACCCAGTACTGGCAGCTCCGCACGCGCAACGGCGCGGAGAAGGCTTGCCAGACGGTCGACGTCGACAACGGCCAGGACCGCAACGGCGACGGCAAGCACGACGTCTACGACGCGTACCCGTATGTCTCGCACCAGAACGGTGCTGACTGCGCGGGCCCGCGCTGGGCCGACCCCGTCACGGAGCAGGAGACCAACGGTCTCATCTGGAAGTGGGGCAGCTCCACGGTCATGGATTACCCGGGCGACCAGACCCAGGACATGAACGACCTCGGCAAGTACGACAAAGCGGCGATGCGCTTCGGCTACGCCAACGTCGTCGACGTCGACTCACGCCCCAGCGCGCTGCAGAAGAGCAACCAGGGCCTGTTCAACCTCGGCCGTCTCGACGGCTTCGGTGGCATCCCCGGCCCGCTCGACTTCACGACCGTCTCCGGCACACAGGGTGGTCTCCACTACTCGGCGTTCCAGGACACGTTCAAGGTGCTCGGTACCTGCACCGCGGCGAAGGATCCCAACGATCCGCTCTCCGCTCAGTGCACGGGCGCGCCCCTCGAGTACGTCTCTGTCTACGACATGAAGGACCAGGGCCCGGGCGATCGCGACGCACGCTTCGCCATCGCGCCGGACGGAAAGGTCCGTCACCCGTACATGTTCGGCTCCGACGAGTACGCGGACTTCGGCAACATGCCGGTCTTCCGCTTCGACTCAGGCGCTGACGCGTACGAGCAGCAGCAGTTCGTCATGTCGACGTACGAGAACCGCTACATCTTCGACAACTTCCGTCGTAACCGCCTGACGTTCCACACCGGCCTCGTGGTCGGTCGCGTCCAGGACCGTTACTTCGACAAGATGACGTCGGCGACGAAGGCCCTCGGCCTCTACCTGAATCTGTACCCCAGCCAGGTGGACCAGGACTTCTTCAAGACCAGTGTCGGCGTCATGCTGCCGCACGTGCTCGCGTCCGCGGAGAGCTTCTCCACGTTCGTGCGTATCCTCACGCGACCCGAGCCGGGCACGTACTACGGAGACGACCTTGTCCCCGGCGGCACGTACGCATCGGTTCCGGAGTTCCCGGCGTCCACGGCCAAGCCGCTCTTCAACGTTGCAGTCGGCGCGGGCGAAGGTCGCTTCCTCCACAACGACTACGACTACTCGAAGGGCTACAACTGGGGCGAGTACCAGAAGCAAGTCGGCTCGTACTACGAGAAGATCTTCACCGTGATCTACCTCACGGAGGCGTACAACCACTTCATCCAGAACAGCAAACAGGACTTCATCGATAGCCGAGTCCTGAACATCAACTACTCCACGCTGTACGGCGAGCAGATGCGACGCGTCTTCTCCAACCTGATGCAGGACAACCCGATGACCCTTGGCCCGTACGTCACGACGGCTGCCGGCGCCTCAAGCGCCAACAGCATCGCTCGTGTCCAGTACCTGCCGTGGGACAAGTTCGACGGTGTGACGCCGGTCTCGTACCCCGCAGGTGCGACCGTCCTCAACCCGCTCGTCGGTTGGCAGGAGCAGTTCCCGGCTCTGTTCTACGGCTTCTACTACGGTGGAACCACGCTCTCCATGGACTGGGTCCAGCAGATGCGCGTGTTCTCGCCTGGTGGTACGGACGCCATCTCCATCGCTCCGTCGGAGCAAGTGCACTACACGGACCCGCTCACGGGTACGCAGTACATCGCTCGCAACTTCGGTATGGAGACCGTCGGTGGTGTGAACACAGCGCGTGGCTCCGGCCACCGTATGCTCCAGTACGCAAAGGAAATCGCCATGAAGTCCTACCAGTTCACGCTGGACGGCAATGGCGATCCGGTGTGGGCGATCGACGCCTCCACCCGCAAGCCGCTCTGCAAGGGCACGCTGTCGCCGGACGACTGCAAGCTCGCGGAGACCACGGTCCGTCGTTACTCCTCGAACATCGACACGCTCCGCGATCTCGCTGCCGCCTACGGCTACGGCCCGCGCGGTCGCGAGTGACCTGATCGCTCGCCTTGCTCTCCGCTGCATCATGAAGGCGGAGAGCGGGTAAGCGTCGATGAACCGATTCGTGCCCTGGTTCCGCAAGGAACCGGGGCACGCGTCTTTTGTGCGTGTGGTGTAGGCTCGCGGCGTGGAGACCTCCACGTACTACGCGCTCGGCATCCCGCTCTATGCGCTCCTCATGCTCGGGGAGGCGTGGCTCGGCAGGAGGCGCGGCGAGCGTGTCTATCGCCTCGCTGACGACATGAGCAACCTCGCGTGCGGCATGGGGCAGATCCTCGCAGGCCTCGCGCTCGGCCCGCTCATGCTGGCCCTGTATGCGTACGGCTACGAGCTCCGGCTCTTCACGTTGCCCACACGGAGCCCGCTCACCTGGGCCGTGTCAGCGCTGCTCGTGGACCTCTGTTACTACTTCTACCATCGCCAAGGTCACCGCCTGCGCGTGCTCTGGGCCGTGCACCAGGTGCATCATCAGAGCGATGGCTTCAACTTTGCCGTCGCGCTCCGCCAGCCGTATGTGTCCGACCTGTACGCGGTGTTCTTCTACTTCCCGCTGCCGCTGCTGGGCGTGCCCATAGAGGTGTTCTTCGCGTGCGTCGCTGCGCTGTCGCTCAACCAGATCACGCTGCACACGCGCTTCTTGCCGCGACCCAGCCTGGGCATCTTCAACACGCCGCAGCTGCACGAGCTCCATCACGCGCGGAACGCGCCGTACGCAGACAAGAACTTCGGCGCCACCTTCATCGTGTGGGACCGCATGTTCGGGACCTATGTGGCGCCCGACGCCGCGATCACGCCGGACCTCGGCATCGCAGAGGGCTACGCCACGCACGACAGCGTGCGCGCGCAGTGGCTCGGCTTTCGTGACCTCGCACGCGACCTTCGCCGTCCAGGCGCAAGGAGATCGGCACCGCGGGCGCGCGAGTCCGACACGATCCCGCGCGCAACCAAGCGGAGAGCGCTCGTTGCGTTCGTCGGAGTCACCTGCGCCGCCGGTGCGCTGCTCGTCTTTCAAGCGCGGCTCTCCGCGCCGTGGCTTGCGTGCGGCGCCGTGGCGCTCGTCGTTGCGTACCACTGGATCGGCGTAGCGCTGGACTCAGAACGTGGTGGTGAACGAGTCCCGGTGCTTGCTCTCGGGCCAGGTGAGCTCACGCACGGCCTTGTCGACGCACTCCGCGACAGTCGCGTCGTCGGGGCGCGTGAGCACAGTGACCCCGATCGCCTTGCCACCGCGCACAGCGATCTTCAGCGTGAGTGACATGGAGTCGGGCACGTTGCACGTATTCATGAACGTTGGGTTCCGCAGTATGCCGATCAGCTCTTCGTTCCGGAGCTCGCGCTCGCCCTTGAGCGCCATGACGTCCTCTGGCTGCGAGAGCGCGTCGTCGTAGGACATCGCTGTCGAGTGGCCCGCGCCGGTGGGGCTGTCGTTCCTGGTCGTGGCACCGGTGGTTGTGCGGCGCGGCTGCTCCGCGCGCTTTGGCGGAGGTGTGGTCTCTCCACACGCGAGGAAAAGGCTGGAAAACGCGAGGCAGAGGAGAGTGAGCGAGCGCACCACGCGACGGTATTCGAGCAGGGTCGCGACCTCAAGACTTGCTACGCTGATTTCATGATGCCTCGCTCCGCGCTGCTTGTGCTGGTGCTTGCAACCGCCGCTTGTGGATCGTCCAGCAGCGGCGGTGGTGGCGCCGCCGACGACGCAGGTGGAGGTGGAGGTGGAGGCGGAGGCGGAGGCGGAGGCGGAGGTGGAGGCGATGGGGGTGGCGTCGGCACGGTCGACGCGGGCTCGCAGCCCGTGGCGCCCACGTCCAACGCAAACCCGGACGGTCACTGCAACGCGCCCACCCCCGGTGTCGCGGAGGACGTCTCCAAGCCCACCACGGTCGTCGGCGACGGCACGTTTGCGAGCTGCACGGCGGACAAGGTCGTCGCGGCCGTTCACGCGGGCGGCGTGGTGACGTTCAATTGCGGCCCGCAGGCGCTCGCCATCGTGGTTCCCGAGATCCAGATCTTCAACGACGGCGGCAAGGGCGACGGCAGCGTGACGATCGACGGAGGCGGAAAGATCACGCTGAGCGGGAACGGCGCGAACCGGATCCTCTACCAGAACACGTGCGACATGGCCCTCCACTACACGTCGCCGCAGTGTCAGAAGCAGCCCACGCCGCACCTGGTGCTCCAGAACATCGGCATCGCGTCGGGCAAGGCGGACGCCACGGACAAGGTGCTCGGCGGCGGCGCGATCTTCGTGGGCGGCGGCACCTTCAAGATGTTCAACGTCCTCGTGAAGGACAGCTCGCAGCCGAACTTGAAGCAGGACTACGCGGGCGGCGCCGTCTACACGTTCAACCAGGCCACGCAGCCCGTCTACATCACGAACAGCACGTTCAGCGGCAACTCAGGCTGTAACGGCGGCGCGCTCGGCAGCATCGGCACGTCGTACGCGATCACGAACAGCATCTTCGCGAGCAACAAGACGCTCGGTAACGGCCAGAATCCAGCGAAGATGGGGACCCCGGGCGGCGGCCTCGGCGGCGCCATCTACAACGACGGCAACGGCTACACGCTCTCCGTCTGCGGCACCGCCTTCAACAACAACACGGCGGCGGAGCTCGGCTCGGGATCCATCTTCCAGGTCGTGGACGATCTGAAGGGCGCCCTCGTCATCGATCAGTCGAAGTTCACCGGCAACAGCAACACCGGCACCGTGCAATCCGCGACGCACCCGAGCATCTACGTGGAGGCGACCGACAAGCAGGGCAACGCGGGCGTCACCATCACGGCGACCACGTTCCAGTAGCCGCGCTCGTGTCACGCGTGAGCTCCAGGACTCCTGCAGCAGTTGACCTCTTCCCGCGAACGTGGGACGTACGAGGTCACAAATCCAGCCCGGGGAGGCTTCTATGTATATTGCACGCTTTTCGCTCACCATCGCCATGTTCGCTGGCCTTTCTCTGTTCGGATGCTCCAGCTCCAGCACGACCACGACCGGCACCGGCACCGATGCGGGCGGCGGTGGCGGCGGTGACGCTGGTGGTGGCGGCGGCACGGCGGTGAACGGCTGCACCGCGGCCGACTTCGCCGCGAACGACCTCAGCGCTGCGGGTGCGGCGCGCGTCATCACGTTCCCCACGGGCGCGGCCCCCGCGCAGTACACGCCGGCGTGCATCACGATCGCCGCGGGCCAGACCGTCACGTGGAACGGCGCCTTCGCAAGCCATCCCCTTCAGCAGTCGGGCGGCGACCCGACCATGTGGATCACCACGACCAGCACGGGCACCACCGTGAACTTTGGCTTCCCCGTTGGCGGCACATACGGCTTCGACTGCCAGTTCCACCCCAGCGTCATGAAGGGCGCGATCTTCGTCAAGTGACCGCCTAGAGCGCCGGGAAGCGGGACTGGGTCCACGCGCGGCCGTCCTTCGTGACGTACAGCTGGTCCTGATTCTTCGGGCCGCTGGCGAGCGCGATCCATCCTGCTTTCCCGAGCGGTTCCAGTTGCGTGTAGGTTACACCATTCGGGAGCTTTGGCAGCCCGCTCCACGTCTTGCCCACGTCGCGGGTGACGACCGCGGCGTCCGCGGCGTCAATCGCGCAGGCTCCCGCGCTTGCGTGGAGCACGTGCATCGCGCGATACGGAATAGGCGCGTCGACGAACGTTCGTCCGCCATCCTTCGTCACCGCCAGTGCGAGCACCTCGGGATCCTTTGTCTGCCGCACGAAGTAGCCCCGCGTCGCGTCGAGGAACACGATGCCGCTGTCGGGCGGCGCGGTCGGCGGCTTCTTGCTCTCCTCTTCCGAGCTGCCCGCGAGCACAACGCCCCAGCTGCGGCCCGCGTTGGTGGAGCGGTAGAGCGAGTCGGATGACGCGCAGCACGTGCCCATCACCCACCAAGTCGTCGGCGTCTGGAACGCGATCTCCCCGTAGCCGGTCTTCGTGCCCACGTCGCGGAACGTGATGCCGTCATCGCCCGTGATGACGACACTGTCTGCGTGGCTGTTCATGCCGTTACCGTCGCTCCGCCGGATGAGAACGCTGCCACCAAGACCGCGCTGCAGCCTGGCGCCGCGCCCGCCGTGGAAGCGCGGCGCCTTTCGCGCCACGAATGTCTGAGCGCCGTCGTTGGACACGAAGAGCGCCGTTGTCTTCGCGGCGTCCTCCTCGGTCGTACCCTCGAGCAGCATCAGGTGCGTGTCTGACAGCGCGAGCACGTCATCCAGGCGCGCCTCGTCTTCGCCCGTGGCAGGCCTGAGCGCAGGCGGCGTGCGATCCTCGAACGACGAGCCCCCATCGGTGGAGCGCCACGCGTGTCCGTTCGCCGCGATCCAGACGTGCGACTCGTCGGCGACAGAGATGCGGTCCACGCGCATGGCAGGGGCGCTGGGCACGACGGGCGTCGGCGGAGGCAGCACGACTGGGGCAGCGCTCGCGAGCGGCGTCGCGCTCGGAGTTGCCAGCACACCCGCGTCTGCGATCGCGATGTGGTGATCGCGCGCGGCCTTTGGGGGAGACGGTGAGCACCCGAGCGCGAAGGCCCCCGTGATCCACAGCACATGCGCCCGTGCGCGTCGAAGGTTCACGCCTCCAGCGTACCGTGCCGGGCGTCACGTCGCACCCGTGACGCTCCGCTCCCGGAGCAGCGCAGCGAGCGTTCTTCCCAGAATCAGGGCGAAAAACGCGAGAATCAGGCCGCGAAGGGTGGATGCTTGCGCAAGGTGTAAGGTCGCCGTCCGGCCGGGCGTTCAACGTACATGCGGGCCACCGAAATCACGATCGAGACGCCGTGTGGGCAGGACTGGCAGAGCATGAAGCCGGGCGACCAGAAGCGCTTCTGCGGCGAGTGCAAGAAGCACGTCCACGACCTGTCCGCCATGAGCCGCGCCGAGGCACGCGACGTTCTGGAGTCACGCCCGACCGAAGGACTCTGCGTGCGTTACTTGTATGATGCACATGGTGACATCGTGTTCCGCGACGCGCCCATCCCCGCGAGCTTCCTCTCACGCGCAAAGCGACTCGCCGCCGCCGCCGCCCTCCCGATGAGCCTCGCCGCATGCAGCGGAGCCATGGGCGAGACCCCGCCGCCGCCCATGCCGATGATGGGCGCCGTCGCGTGCCCGATGCCGGAGATCCCGCCGCAGCCCCCGCCGACCCCTTCCGCGTCTGCAGCCACAACCGGTCGCTTCGCCACCCCGCCCCCTTCGCCGATCGCGAAGTAGCCGCGCTTCGCGGAAGATCCGTCATGCTGTGAACTCACGAGGTGCGGCTCTTCCGATCTCCACCTCGTCGCGTCGCGCGCGGAGGCGCTCCTCTTCGATCGTCAGCGTCCACAGCCGCCGCGTGAGCTTGAAGATGACAGACCACCATCCTCGATGGACATTTCGCCGTACCTCCTCGGGGTAGTACGGGAACGCCTCGCGGTGAAACTGGCGAAGGTTGTAGTACGGGATCCCTGGAAATCCGTGGTGCTCCACGTGATAGGTGGATGAGCCCCACATCCAATCGATGAGCCGACTCTCGGTCGCGTAGGTGCGTGAGGTGTGGGTGGGCTCGCGGTGGTAGTCGACCTCGAAGTGCTCGGCCATGGTGGTGAGGCTCGCAAGCACGAAGCTGGTCAGGACGAGTGAGACGAAGAACGCCGTCCACGCCGCGCCGCCCATCAGCGGATGCAGCGCGAAGAGCAGGCCCCACGAAATGGCGAGCTCGACCCACACGGCGAGCTTGCTCGTGCGTGAGAGGACCCGATAGTGACGCCCCACGCGGAGCGCCCAGTACGCTGGATAGAGGAGGCAGAAGATCGTGATGCGGAGGAGGCGCGCGATCGTCTGGTTGTCCGTCCAGCGGCTGGTCTGCACGCGATCGGTGTCGTGAGGCATGTTGACGATGCGATGGTGGTCAAGGTGGTAGCTCCGATAGAGGGTGAAGCTCATGAAAGAGGGGACCCACGACGCGCAGCCGATGAGGTAGGCGCCCACGCGACTGCGCGCGACGGTTCCATGTGCGGCGTCGTGCGTGATCGATCCCATTCCGCGCACCAGGTTTCCGGCGCAGAACCCGGCGAGCACCGCAAGCAGAACGCCGTGGCGTGCGTGGCTCACGGACCACGTCGCCAATGCTCCGAGCGAGAGGACGAGCGTCCAGAGCGTCACGAGCTTCGCGAGGTGAACGTACCTGCGCCGGTATGCGCGCTGTAGGATCTCTCTGGGAATCGCCTTCATCGGGGAGTGGTTCATGCACCGGATAAAAGCGCAACGATGCGAGGATCGACAGCCGCGCGCGACGAGCGGCCGACCCCGCGCGATGAGTGGCATCGACCTCACCCTGGGGCCACCGAAGTAGCTACCTGGTCCTCGACACTCCCAGCCCGGGCTCGAGCAATCGGCCGACGGTCAGCATGGGCAGCATCAGGCGCTCAGACTCCGGCAGCCTGATGAATCCGTGGGCGGCGTAGAACTGCGCAGCTCGGTCGTCCAGCGCGTCAACGACGACCATCGAGGAGCCGACGACACTGGCGCTCTCGTATGCCTTACGGAGCGCGCGAACGAGCAACGAGCCCCCGAGTCCCTGGCCCTGATGCGCCGTGGCGACGGCGAGCCGTCCGATGAGCGTCGCGCTGACCAGCGGGTAGCGCGGAAGGTGCTTTCGCGCGGCGTCCGGCACATCGCCCGGCGCCAGTCCATACGCGCACAGCGTGAAGTAGCCGAAGACCTCGCGCGGCTCGTCGACGTTGACGAGGACGAACACGGCGTTCGCCTTGCGCTTCTGGTCCTGCGATGCGCGCGTCTTCAGATAGCTGTCGAGGCTCTCGACGCCACAGGCGAAGCCCGTGCGGTCGTGACGCGCGACATCGAGCGGCTCGACGCGAAATGCTGCCGTCGAGCTCACCGCTCCGGTTCGATGCGGGCGCGCTCATCCCGCAGAGCGCGACGGAGCCTGGCGTTCGGCTTCGGCGGGTGAACCAGGGCATCGAAGAAGGCGGCGCGATCCTTTTCGGAGAGCGAGAGCGACTCGTGACGTTCGAGAGCCTTCTGCGCGGCCTCGATGAGCGCCGTCAGGCAGAAGTCGGTGACGTTGCGGCGCTCCAGCCGGGCCGCACGCTCGACCAGGCTCTTCGTCTTCGCGTCGACCCGAAAGCCGAGCCTGGCCGCGCGCCCCCGGCGGTCCCCTGTTCGTGCTGCGTTCGAGCGTGCCATGCCCATATCGTACGTCCACTGGACGTACACGTCAAATGGCCCGACCCTTGGCTGCTACTCGGGCTCGCCGAGCCAAGCGCGGAGCTCGTCCGCGTGAGCCCTCGTCGAGTTCCCGATGTTCCCGTGACAGAATGAGCATGTGACCTTTCGCACTCACCTTCTGCTCGCGTCATTGTGCGCCCTCGTCCTGTTCGGTGTGGTGGTCGTGGCCGCATGCTCCACGCAGCTTTCAGCTGCGGTCAGACGCCAGGCGGCTCCTGGGACGCGGGCCCGTTACACGCTGGGCCAGGCGCTGTCGACGACGCATCCTCCGATGCTGGCGATGCTGGCGACTGACCGCCTCGAGAAGGATCCCGTGAACGCATCGACGCTCACGGGATCCCCATTTCGCTCACTCAGCACGCCCGGTCTGATTCGAACAGACGACACCCGGCTTCGAAGGCCGATACTCTATCCAGCTGAGCTACGGGCGCAGACACCGTACGAATAGCCGACGCAGCCCCGTCGCGGAAGGGGGTACGTCGAGGTTGAGGTCCAGGTTCACGTCGAAGTGGATGGCGAAGTCGAGGTGGGTGTTCACGTCGAGGTCGAGGTCGAGGTCGAGGTCGAGGTCGAAGTCGTGGTCGAAGTCGACGTCGCCCTCAGATCGCCCCGCGCATGGAGTCCGCTCTCAGCCTCCACACGACTCCCATGGCCTCCACGAAGATGCGCCGACTCATCTTCGACTTTCCCTCCGTGCGATCCACGAAGACGATCGGCACCTCTTTCACCTTCATGCCGCGCTTCACCGCGCGGTAGGTCATCTCGATCTGGAAGGAGTACCCGTTCGACTTCACGGTCCCGAGGTCGATCGTCTCCAGGGCGCGGCGCGTGAACGCCTTGTAACCGCTGGTCAGATCCTTCACGGGCAACCCGAGGATCGTTCGCGAGTACAGCGAGCCGCCCTTGGAGATCACGTGGCGGTGCATGCCCCACCCCTCCACGCCACCGCCCGGGATGTTGCGCGAGCCGATCACCACATCCGCGCCGTCATCCAGCGCACGCACGAAATCCGGCAGGTATCGCACGTCGTGGGACAGATCCGCGTCCATCTCGAAGAAGCGGTCGTACCCCTCGCCAAGGCCCTTCTCGAACGCCTGCGTGTAGGCCGTGCCCAGGCCGAGCTTGCCGGGCCGATGCATGACGCGCACGTTCGGATCCTTCGCGGCGATATCGTCCGCGATCTTGCCGGTCCCATCGGGCGAGTTGTCGTCCACGACCAGGATGTCCGCCTCAGGGAATGCGCCACGCACTGCAGAAATGAACCTCGGCAGGTTCGTTTTCTCGTTGTACGTGGGCGTCACGATCAGCGTCTTCGCGGACATGCGCCGCGTTCTAGCGCGACGCGTTGCTAATCGCAAACGTCGGTCGTTTCCAGGTTCTGAGGGGCACCGAACAGCGATAATCTCTGGCTGTGGCCCTCAAGTCCGAGCGTCCGCCCCCGCCGGCAGGTCCGCCGAGCGGAATGGTGCTTCCGCAGTCGCGGAAGTCGTCGGGTGGCGTCAATTTCGCGGAGCGGGTCCGCGAGCTCGAAGGGGAGCTCACCCGCGAGCGAAGGACCAGCGCCGCGCTCCGCGAAGTGGGCATCGCCCTTGGCGAGTCCATCGATCTCGACAAGCTCCTCTCCCTCATCCTGCAGAAGGTCACCGACCTGCTCGAGGCCGAGCGCGCCACGCTCTACCTGGTCGAAGAGCACAACAAGAAGGAGCTCGTCGCGCGCGTCATCCAGGGCGACGAGGTCCGCTCCATTCGCCTGCCGATCGGCGAAGGCATCGCCGGGACCGTGGCCCAGAGCGGCCGCGCGCTGCTCGTGCCGGACGCCTACAAGGATCCGCGCTTCGATCCCACCTGGGACAAGGCCTCCGGCTACCGGACCCGCTCCATCCTTGCCGTGCCACTGAAGAACCACCTTGGCAACACCATGGGCGTGCTCCAGGTGCTCAACAAGCGCGTGGGTGAGTTCACCGATACGGACAGCATGATCCTGACGGCGCTCGCCACGCAGGCCGCCGTCTCCATCGACAACGTCCGCCTCTTCTCGTCCGTCACGCACAAGAACATGCAGCTCCTGGAGACGAAGGAGCAGCTCGAGCATCGCGTGCGCGACCTCAAGCTCCTGTTCGACCTCGAAAGCGCGATGGGCCGCGCCAGCTCGCTCGACGAGCTCTTCCTCTCCGTCCTGCGTGAGGCGATGCGCGTCTGCGGCGCCAAGGCAGGCGCGTTCGCGTTGCGCGACGGTGCGCACGGAAAGCTCACCGTGCATGTGATGGAAGGGCCGAAAAAAGCCCTGCGGCGTGAGGTCCTCGCGGACAGCCTGGCCCTTGTTGATCACGCCATGGTCGAGAACGACGTCGCGCTCATCAACGACGACCGCCGCGACGCGCCGGGCGCAAAGCTCATCTCCAACGCATTGGGTGTAGACTGCACGAATGCCATCGCCGTCCCGCTAGAGGGGGAGGAAGAGAACGCCATGGGCGCGCTCATCCTCATGAACAAGAAGAACGCGGTCGGCTTCGGCGACGAGGACCAGGCGCTGCTCGTGCTCGTGGCGGCGAACGCCAGCACGTCCATCCGGCTCCAGCTGGCGCGCGAATCACGCGAGCGCGAGGAGCGCCTCACGACCATCGGGCGGCTGCTCTCTGGCGTGGTGCACGACCTGCGCACGCCGCTCTCGGTGATCAGCGGCTACGTGCAGCTCATGTCGCACACGGATGACCGCGGCGCGCGCGAGGAGTACGCGGAGCTTGCGCACAAGCAGTTCGAGCACATCATGGCCATGCAGCGCGACGTGCTGGAGTTCGCGCGCGGTGAGCGCACGCTGCTCGTCCGCAAGGTCTACCTTGCCACGTTCGCGGAGGAGCTGCAGTCGGAGCTGGGCACGGAGCTCGCGCGGCGCGGCGTGGAGCTCGTCATCGACGTGAAGGACAGAGGCACCGCCCGCTTTGACGAGCAGAAGATCCGCCGCGTCGTCCACAACCTGGCGCGCAACGCGATGGAGGCCATGAGTGACCGCACCGATCGAAGCGAGAAGGCTCGCGGCGGCGTCTTCACCATCACCATCGGCAAGGACCGCGAGGGCTCCGTCGTCCTCACGTTCTCGGATACGGGCCCCGGCATCCCGAAGGACATCGAGCACCGCCTCTTCCAGTCCTTCGTCACCAGCGGAAAACAAGGTGGTACCGGCCTTGACCTGGCCATCGTGCGACGCGTGGCGGAAGAGCACGGCGGCACCGTGAGCGTGAGCTCCTCCGCGAAGGGCGCGACCTTCAAGCTGAAGCTCCCGCAGACGCAGGATCCCTGAGCATGCACGTTTGCCGTGGGCCCTTTGTTCGAGACGGCGCGCGGCTTCCGGTGATGTTCGGCGCTCTCACCTTGCTCACCACGTTCGCGGTGGGCGCTGTCAGCGGGGCGGCTCGCGCCGACGCTGACCTGCCCCCATGGACGGACGCGGACGACGTCCCGTTCCCCACGTGGGTGCACTCGGTGTCGCCAAAGCGTGTCGAGGTGCCGATCTACAGCGCGCCCGGCGCCGTCAACGACCGCCGAGGGACGCCCATGCTCGAGGCGAAGCTCCCCATCTTCGCAGCGTCGCGCGCGGGCGGCTGCACCGGCCGCTGGTATATGGTCGGCCCCATGGCATGGGTGTGCAGCGATCAGCTGAACCTGCTCGCCGATCCACCTTCTGCGCCAGAGCCGCAGAAGAACCAGGACGGCCTGCCGTTCCGCTACTACTTCGTCGGCAAGAACGGCGCGTCCGGATTCCTCAACCTGGGTCGCGCGCTGGACGATCCGCCCGACCAGGAGCTCTTGCCTGGCTGGGCGATCGGCGCCAGTGAGGAGCGCGACGCTCACGGAGAGCACTGGGTGCTGACGAACCACGGAAAATGGATCGCCTCGCGCGAGCTCGGTCCCGCGCATCCGTTCGCGTTCGAGGGCGAGACGCTCGAGGGCGCGGTGGACGTGGGCTGGGTCTCGGTCGATCGCGCGAATGTGTATTCTGCAAGTAAAAATGGAAAGGTCACGGGCACCCGCGTGCTGCGCGAGGTCGTGCACACGTTCGAGCATGCAGGCGAGAGCGGCGCCGCGATGGTGCGCGTCACTGCGGACGGGGCATCGCCAGGCTGGATGCGCGGACGTGATCTGATTCGCCCCACGGCGGCTCCACCGCCCGATGAGGCCGGAGGCAACGCGCTCCGCGAGAGGTGGATCGACGTGGACACGCAGACGCAGACGCTCGTGGCGTACGAGGGCACGCGGCCGGTCTTCGCGACGCTCGTCTCCACGGGCAAGGGCGCGCGCGGGTCGCCAACGGCCACGCGCCTCGGCAGCCATCGCATCTGGGTGAAGCTCGTCTCCACCAACATGGGCAACCTGGAGAACGAGGACGCGGACGAGCACTATTCGATCGAGGACGTACCCTGGGTGCAGTTCTTCGACAAGGCGATCGCCCTGCACGGCGCGTTCTGGCACCGCGACTTCGGGCACGTCCACAGCCACGGCTGCGTGAACCTGGCCCCGCGGGATGCGGCATGGCTCTTCCACTTCACGGGACCACACCTTCCTCGGGGTTGGATCGCTGCGTTGCCCACGGACCTGGAACGTGGGACCTGGGTCCGCGTGCGCTGAAAAGCCAAAAAGGACCCGGGAAAGCTCAAGGGGGTTGAGGTTTGCAAGGCGAAACGGTAAGGCACTGCACCTGGCCGCCCGTCCGGGCGCACACCTTGGAGTTGGTCTCGACATGGTCACCTGGAACACCCGCACCGTCCTCGTCTGCGCCGTCACGATGGTCCTCACGACGGGCCTCGTCGTCTCGGGCTGCAGCGATGATTCGACCAACGCGAGCCCGGCGGAGGCTGGGACCACGTGCCCGGCGACGTTCGAAGAGGCCAACACGCGCTTCTGCAACACGGAAGGCCTTCGCTGCACCTTCCAGTATTATTGCACCGGCAATCTCTACCAGATCGCCAACTGCAACTGCACCGGCGGCAAGTTCGCCTGCTACGACCAGAGCGCTCCCGCCACGCCCATTGCCGCAAACGCCGCGCCGGCCTGCGTGAACGCGAACAACACCAAGGACGAGCCCTGCCCCGCATCGTTCGACAGCGCGGATGGTGTCGCCTGCCACGTCGCCGGCAAGACGTGCCAGTACGCGGGCCAGGTGTGTGAGGGCTTCCAGCTCAACGATCATTGCCAGTGCGTCGCTGGTGGCAACGGCAGCGGCGGCGCCGATGCGGGCCTCGCGTACAAGTGCGAGAAGAACCTCTGCTCCCTCGAGGGCGGCGGCCCCGCCACGGACTCCGGCACCATCCAGGACGCGTCCACTGACGGCGGCTGAGGCCATCGCAGGTTGCGCCGCAGGTTGCATCGGAGCGCGCGACAATAGGGGAGCGCACGCATGATCTCTGTCGTCGCCGCGGTCCGAGATCTGGCGCGCCTTCGTGAGATCACCAGCGTGCTTGCCCGCCATGGATTCGGCGAGCTCGTCACGCGCGCGGGCTTTGGCCGCACGAAGAAGAAGAACGCGGACGGGCAGACAGTGCCGCCGCCGCCGGATGCGCAGAACACGCCTGAAATGCTGGGCGAAGAGCTCGCGCGAGGCGAGGAAGAGAAGACGAAGATCAGCCGCGGCGAGCGCGTGCGGCTCGTCATCCAGGATCTCGGACCGTCGTTCATCAAGCTCGGACAGATCGCGAGCACGCGCGCCGACCTCGTGCCGGAAGACATCCTGAAGGAGCTCAGGAAGCTCCAGGACGAGGTGCCGCCCATTCCGTACGAGGACGTGAAGAAGGTCGTGGAGAGCAGCCTCGGGGCGCCCATAGGCTCCTTGTACAAGCGCTTCGAGGAGCAGCCGCTCGCCACGGCCTCCATCGGCCAGGTGCACCGCGCCACTCTTGTGACCCCCGACGGTGACCACGAGGTCGTCGTGAAGGTCCAGCGCCCCGGTGTCGCCGAGACCGTCGCGCGCGACATCGAGCTCCTCCACATCCTCGCGGCGGCCGCGGAGCGCGCCATCCCGGAGGCAAAGTTCTACTCGCCGGTGGGCCTGGTCGCCCAGTTCGACCGCTCGATCATGAGCGAGCTGAACTACCAGGTAGAGGCGGAGCACGCGGAGCGCTTCGCCAAGAACTTCGACGGCGACACCCGCGTCCGGTTCCCGCGCGTCTACAAGGAGGTCTCCTCGAAGCACGTGCTGACGATGGAGTTCTTCGACGGGAAGAAGGTCGACAAGGCCCTTGCCAGTGGGTACTCGGGGCCGACGATCGCGAAGACCTCGGTGGGCGTGATCATCAAGATGATCTTCGAGGACGGCTTTTTTCATGCCGATCCGCATCCGGGCAACATCATCATCCTGGGCACGCCAGAGGCGCCCGTGTTCGGGCTCATCGACCTTGGCATGATTGGCCGGCTCTCGCCCGAGCTACGCGAAGGCATCACGGACCTCATGCTCGCGGCCGCGCGCAAGGACAGCTACGCCGTCGCGGACGCGCTCTACAGGGTCGGCAAGCCCACGCGCAAGGTCGACATGAAGGAGTACCGTTCGGAGGTCTCGGCCCTTGCCGAGAAGTACCTCGGCAAGCCGCTGAAGGAGCTCGACATCGGCGCGCTCCTGCGCGATCTGGTGCAGGGGGCGGTGAAATACGGTATCGAGATCCCGAGCGACTTCATGATGGCCGGCAAGGCGCTCATGACGCTGGACGGGATCGGCAAGCAGCTCGACCCCGACCTGGATCTCTTCGGCGAGGCCACACCCTATTTCACCGCGCTGCTCCGAAAGCGCTACTCGCCGCAGCGCATTGGCAACGAGCTCATTCGCGGCGTGGAGCAGCTCTCGCGTGTGAGCCATGATCTGCCTGCGCACCTCACGGAGGTGCTGGATGATCTGCGCCTTGGCCGTCTCTCCGTGAAGGCCCACGATCCCCAGATGTCCGTCACGGCGGACCGCCTGGGTCGCCGCATCTTCTCGGGCCTCGTGATCGCCGCGCTGGTGGGCGCAGGCGCCATCATGGTGCGCTCGGATGACCACCCCAACTTCGGCATCACCCTCCTGGTCGTCGCGGCGCTTGGCTGGCTCGTACATGTGCTCGGCGACCTCCGTCGCGGCCGCACCAAGTAGTCCGCAGGGACCGAGAGCTCGCGCGCGCTTCGCGAGACAAAATGAAAACGGGAGCCCGTGAGAGCTCCCGTTCTTGCGTCGCGCCTCTTTCGAGGGCGTTCGTTCAGTTACCGCCCGCGATGTTGCGGAGGAAGAACGCGATGACGAACGAGAGGAGCACGAGCGACTCGATGAGGGCCAGGCCGAGGATCATCGGCGTCTGGATGCGCGCCGCGGCGCCCGGGTTACGCGAGATGCCTTCGAGCGCAGCAGCGGCCGCGCGGCCCTGCCCGAGCGCGCCACCGAGCACGCCAACGCCGATCGCAAGGCCCGCGCCCATGGCGGCCCACGCCTTCACATCAGCAGGGGTGCTGGCGCCGTCGGCCGCAAACGCGAGGACGGGGGTGAGGAGGACAATCGCTGCGGCGAGCAGTGCAGTCGTCGCGGGGCCAAGCTTCTTCAAGGTCGACATCTCAGTAGCTCCTTCAGGGAATCTGTAGCGGCTGGCAGGCTCGTATCGATGCTGCGCGGCGCCTTTTAGTAAGTTTTTTGAGAGGTGTATAGGGCGTAATTGGAGAGCGTAATTTGGGTGCGCGTAGACGTGGCGCGAATCAGTGCGCGGCTGCCTTTTCGCCGTGCGCGTCCGCGTCCGAATGCGACTCGCCGTGGTCGTCGTGACCCTCCGTGGCGAGCGTGATGTAGATCGACGTGAGCAGTGTGAACACCAGCGTCTGCACGACGCAAACGAGCGTGCCCAGCATCATGATGGGGATCGGCAGGAACAGCGCGAACATGCCGAGCATGATCGACGCGAGCAGGTGGTCGACCGCGATGTTGAGCATCAAACGAATGCCGAGCGTGATCGGCCGGATGATGAACGTCGAGAGGAACTCGATCCCGAAGATGAGCACGTTGATCGGGATGAACACCGGGCCCATCCACGGTCCGAACAGGTGCGAGATGAAGCCGAAGCCGTTCTCCTTGAACCCGAAGTAGGTGAACGCGACGAGCGACACGATCGCGCACCCGAACGTGATGCTCAGCGTGGCCGTGGGCGGCAAGAAGCCAGGGATCAGGCCCAGCATGTTCGAGAAGAAGATGAAGCAGGCGAGCGTGCCCACGATGGGGAAGTAACGCTGCGCGCGCTTCGGCCCCATCATGTCCTTCATCATGTCGTAGAAGTAGCCGACGAAGAGCTCCCAGAACGTGCGGAGCGTGAGCTTGTCGTCCGGGATGATGGACTGATTGTGGTTCTGGATCGCCTTGCGGGCCATCAGCGCGAGCGCGATCACGAGCACGACCACGAACAGGCTCGCCGTGATCGGCTCCGCGTGGTGCTCGCCCACGGGCTGCCCGCCCACGAACGTGTGGCCCAGGTTCTTCATGTTCTCGCCCAGGGCGGGGAACATGGAGATGAGGTAGCTCAAAAATGAGGTGTGCTCAGGCATGTCGGGCGCGTTCCTAACACGAGGGCGCCCGTGGGGTCGAGGGCCCTTCTGACAGCGCACATGGGGCCCATCCGCGGGGCCGACAAGGGGGGACTATTTGCCGGCAGGCGGGTCGTCGTGCGGCTTTTCTTCGTCGGGCGGTGGGGTGTCGTCCCACGGGTCCTCGCCGCGCTCCTGCGCTTCTTCGCGCTCGACGTCCTTCTCCATCCGCTTCGCAGCGACCCAGAGCGCCTTGAAGCCTGCGTAGCAGCCCACGAGGAAGCCAACGCCCGCGAGCCAACCCTTCGTGCCGAAGCGATTGTCGAGCCAGTGGCCGCCGTAGTAGCCCAGCCCGATCGAGAGGACGAGCTCGATGCCGACCGACCCATAACGGCCGTACGCACGCCAGGGCTTTCGCGACCGCGCCATGAAGAGCGCGTACCACCGCGCGCGCGCCTTCGCCATCCCCTTGGCGTTTGGCTATGCTTCGATCATATGAAGCGCTTGGTCACTGACTTATGGCTGGCCTTGCCGGCCTGCATCTTCGTTCTCGCGGTGCCCATCACGGCTGCCGCGCAGCAGCCCACACCGCTTCCACCGCCCACGCCGCCGCCGCCGGGCTCGGAGCCTCCGCCGTCACCCACGTACCCGCCGCAGGATCCCAATCCGCCTCCCACCCACTACCAGCCGCCGCCGCCGCACCCTCACCACCGGCCGCCGCCGCCCGCATACGAGTTCGTGGACCCCGAGCCGCCGACACATGCGCCGCGCTTCTCGCTCTGGACAGGAGCGCGCGTGGGGCTGCTCTCCTTTTCGAATGCATTCTACACCAATCAGCAGGGCGACGCGGAGACCACGGGAAACTACGTGCGTCCTGGTCTCTCGTTGGAAGCGGACGTGGGCGCGCGCCTGGCGAAGCGCTTCCTGCCGTACCTGTTGTTCGAGCACGGCTTCTTGGGGCAGGGCCGCCGGTTCGAGGGCTCGAATGCGAGCTCGCAGTCGAACCTGTACGGCATCGGCTTCCGGTACACCGCGTTCGACGTGGACAGCGTGGGCTTCCTGGCAGACCTGTCCTTCGGCTTTCGCTCCATCACCGTGAACAACGGCGGCGAGAGCTACACGATGCGTTCGCTGGAGATCTTTCGCTTCGGGTTGGGCGCGGAGATCCGCTTGAACACGCGCTTTGTCATCTCGCCGTTGCTCTCGTTCTCCACTGGCAACATGGGCGACACGGATGGCAGCATCCACTTCAGCAAGGCGGGAAGCGGAGACGGTCTTGGTGCTCCGCGCTACCAGAACGGGCAGAACATCAGCAACCAGCAGGGCTACTTGATGGTCAACCTGGGCGTGGGCGGGCACTTCGATCTGCTGGGAAAATAGCCGTCAGGGAACCGTGATGGTCTTGTCGAGGATGGCGCTTTCGTGACCCTTCGCGTCCGACAGGTGGAACTCCACCGCGTGTGAGCCCTTCGGCGCGTTCAGGATGACGAAGTCGATCTTCTGTCCGGTGAGGGTCGTGGGCGCGTTCGGGATGTTGATGACGTGATCCTGGCCGAGCTCCGTGAAGAACACGTGGAGCGCGCTGATGCCTGCGCCATCGTCGTGCGCGGTGAGCGTGAGGACCACGCCAGGTCCCGTCTGCCCCTGCACAGTCATGGCGCTGGTCGTGGCGGGCACATCCAGGTTGTCGATGACGGGCCCAGGCTCGCTCGCGCTGCTGCTCGAGCAACCAGAGACGGTGAGCGCGACGGCCGCG
The DNA here is from genome assembly GCA_038230375.1 of Polyangiales bacterium. Classification (GTDB taxonomy): domain Bacteria; phylum Myxococcota_A; class Polyangia; order Polyangiales; family Polyangiaceae; genus JANXLV01. The sequence goes on from JBBRNJ010000036.1 coordinate 28,194, forward strand.
AGGCCGAGACCCAAGAAGCGAGAGAAGGAAGACGCGTTCATGAAAAGCTCCTGCCGCAAGCGCGGCGGTTCGTGTTGCGGCGCGAGCGTGTGCAACGGCAGTGCCGTCTCCAAAACGCCCCAGACAGGCTGCTTTTCAGGCGAAAGCGCACCCCGTGTGAACCGCGCGACACACGCACCTGTACGCCATCAGGCACGCGAAGGCACCTTCGCGCCCGTCGAAGTCGAAGTCAAAGTCGAGGTCGAGGTCGAGGTCGAGGTCGAGGTCGAAGTCGAAGTCGAAGTCGAGGTCCAAGTCGAAGTCGAAGTCGAAGTCGCGTCAGCCCGTGTCTGTCGCCGCGAGCACCGCGATCGTCTCGCCGCCGTTTCGTAGCGCCACCGCGCCCAGATCCCATGCCTCGTCGCAGAAGAACGGCGTGCCGCCGAACATCGCGAACTCGGTCTTGTGTGCGGCGCTCGCGATCTCGTCGATGGTCGCGGTCCTTGGCAACCCGACGAGCGCGCCGAGCGACGTCCATGCCGCGCGTCGCCCGTACGCGCCGCCCAGGCCCTCCGTGATCGCGCCACCGTTCGCCGCAGCCGCGAAGAGCGCGCCCCACACCACATCCGCCGTCACCGCGGACAGCGAGAACGCTTCGCCTTGCACCGACTCGACCGGGAGACCGCGCACAAGGCTCTTTCCAAGGCCGTTTCCCACGGAAGGTGTGAGCGCATGCACCGACGCCTGCACGCGCCCGTTCAGGCCGAGCGTCCACGGGACGACCGCCTCCTTGATGCGCGTGAGCTCCTCTTCGTTCTCCACGGCGGTGAGCGCGGGCGGTTGCGCGCCGTCAGGCGGTGGAAGCGAGTGCAGGGACGTGGGGCCGTGATCGAGCGCCTTCACGGCGGCCTCGATGGCCTCCGCACCGTACATGGGCATGTACGTGCGGGCCTCGCGCTCCTCGTGCGTGAGCGACAGCGGAAACGCCGCGAGCGGATGCTTCGCCTTCGTGAGGCGCTCGCGGAATGCGCGTGCGGCCGGCTCGTCGAGCGCGTTGCCGCGGAGGATGACGTCGTGCATCCAGCAAGTCATCACCTCCACGTGCACCGCCTGGGGCGCGGTCTCCTCCGGCTCGGCCAGCAGCTCCAGCAGCACCTCGCGCGGCTGCGCGTAGCCCAGACGCGATGCGACCCATCGCACGACGAGCTCGCGTGCGCGTCCAGGGTGGAGCTTCTCCATGCCCGGATCGGACAGGAGCTCAATCACCGCCACTGCGCTCTTCTTGCCAGGGCACAGCGCCAGCTCCTCGAGGACCAGCTCCGATGCGCTCTCGCAGCGCTGCGGCGTGGCGGTGCCGGTGGTCGCGCATCCGAGCAGCTCGTTCCAGAGCGCGACGAGCTCGCGATGGCTCTGCGTGTCGCCAAGGACGGAGACGTCGAGCGAGGCCTCCACGGAGCCGGACTCCGAGAGCAGCTGCATCGCGAGTTCGTGGATGTTCTCTAGGGGCATGGGACCATTCTGGTGGGGTGGGCTCAGCTGAGGATCTTGGCAATGCGCTCGTTGCGAGCGGCGAGGACCTTCTCGAGTACGAGCGAGAGCTTCTGCCACGCCTTCGCGCGGTGGGAGATCAGGTTTTTTTCGGCGTCCGTGAGCTCCGCCATCGTGGGCTCGCGCCCTTCGATGCCATGGACCACGAACATGGGGTCATAGCCGAAGCCGAACGAGCCGCGCGGCGCGCTTGTGATGCTGCCCTCGCACACGCCTTCAACGACGTGGGGCCCGTCTTCGCTGAACGGATCGACCAGGGCAAGCACGCAGCGGAAACGCGCCTTCGGCCGCTCGCCGCGCATCTCCGCGGGAGCGACACCGTCCAGCGCCGCGATCAACGCGGCATTGTTCTCCGCGTCCGTCGCGCGCTCGTGGGCGAAGCGTGCGGACCGAACGCCGGGGGCTCCGTTGAGGATGTCCACCTCGAGGCCGGAGTCGTCCGCGAGCGTGAGGCACGTGGTGAGCTTCGCTACCTCGCGCGCCTTCTTCACTGCGTTGTCCGTGAAGGTCTTGCCGTCCTCGACGATCTCCGGGATGCGCTTGGTGACGTCGGCGAGCGACAGCACGCAGAGGTCGGGGCTCTGCAGCATGGCGCGGAGCTCCTCCAGCTTTCCCTTGTTCGTGGTGGCGACTACGAGCGTGTGTCGCATCAGCCCGGCACGAGCAGGTCGTTGAGGGTGATGCCGCTCTTCGCGATCTCGCGCTCCTGCAGCGCAATCAGCTTGTCGATGCCCTTGATGCCCAGGTCGATGAGACCGTCGAACACCTTGCGCGGAACGGGGGCGTCCTCCGCGGTGCCTTGCACCTCGATGATCGCGCCGGATTTCGTTGCCACCAGGTTGAGGTCGACCTCCGCCTTGGAGTCTTCCTTGTAACAGAGGTCCAGCATGGACTCGCCGCCGACCTGACCGGCGCTCACCGCGGCCACGGGTTCGCGCAAGCATGGCGTGGTCAGGATGCCCTTCTGCCGCAGCTTCGCGAGGGCGAGCGCGAGCGCGACGAAGCCCCCCGTGATCGATGCGGTGCGCGTGCCGCCGTCGGCCTCGAGCACGTCGCAGTCGATGCTGATCTGTCGCTCGCCCAGCTTGTCCAGATGGACCGCGGCGCGCAGCGAACGGCCGATGAGCCGCTGGATCTCCTGCGTGCGCCCGCTCGGCGCCTTGCCGCGTCCGTCACGCGACTCGCGCCGCTCCGGATTGCTACGCGGGTGCATCTGGTACTCGGCGGTGACCCAGCCCTTGCCCTTGCCCTCCATGAACGGGGGGACCTTCGCATCCACGGAGGCAGTGCAGAGCACGATGGTGTTGCCGGCCTTGTAGAGCACGGAGCCTTCGGACATGCGGTGGAAGCCCACCTGCATCTCCACGGGTCTCAGGGCGTCGAGCGTGCGGTCGTCATGTCGAGGCATGGCGGCCACTATAACCCTTCGAGCGCAAGGGGGCGATGGGCAGCGCGATCGTGAAGGTCGTTCCGCCTCCGTCACGCGCCGTGCACGCGAGCGAGCCTCCGTGCGCCTCGACGATCTGGCGGGTGATGGCCAGGCCCAGGCCCGTGCCTTCGCCCTTCGTGGAGAAGAACGGGTCGAAGATCTTCGCGCGGACCGCGTCCGGGATCCCGGTGCCGCGATCCTTGACGGATACGAGCACGCTCATTCCTTCCGCGCCCACCGTGAGCTCGATCGCGCCGCCGTCGGGCATGGCCTCGCGCGCGTTGCGGAGCAAGTTCAGCAGCGCCTGTCGGAGTTGAGCCTCGTCGAAGAGCGCGGACGGCAGCTCTCCCTTCTCGAGCTCCACGGTAAGCGTGCAGTGTGCACGTTCTGCCTCCGGCCGCGCGAAGTCGGCCACGTCGGTCACGAGCTCTGCCAGGTTCTCGGCCTCCATGCGAGGCGAGGGGAGGCGCGCGACGCGCAGGTACTCCTCCGACAGCTGCTCCAGTCGCGACACCTCGCGCGTGATCGAGCTCAGCAAATTCTTCGATTCGCCACGCACGCCTGCCGTTGCGAGCTCTTCGTCCAGCAGCTCGATGTTGAGGCCGATCGACGACAGCGGGTTCCTGATCTCGTGCGTGACGTGCGCCGCCATCTTGCCGATCGCCGCGAGGCGCTCGTTCGCGACCGCGCGCGACTGCGCCTTGCCCACTGCGAAGACCATCTTCTCGAAGGCCTGCGACAGCTCCGCGATCTCGTCGCCGGTCTCGAGCGCGGGCTTTGGCTCCAGGTCGCCGCGGGCCACGTCCTTCGCACGATCCGTCACCTTCTGCAGCGGCGACAGCACGCGCCGCGCATAGATCGACATCAGGATGCCGACCACGAACGTGAGCAAACCCAGCCCCGCGAGCTGATAGATCGCGCGCCGCTCACGCTCCTTCGCCGCCGCGCCGAACTGATCCATCGCCTGCGCCAGATGCTCGGACAAGATCCGCAGGCGCTTGTCGCACTCGTGCTCCACCGCGCCGAGCGTGAGGATCGCGCGGTTGATCGCGTCCTTGTCGCCGCTGTCCAGCGCGGTGAGCAGCTTCTCCAGCGGCTCGCGCTCTTCACCGAGCAAAGCCTCCGCAGCGTCCAGCTCGCCAGTGAGGAGCAGCGAGCGCTCGCGCGTCTCGTCGCTGCCGAGCTCGTAGAGATCGTGCGAGAGCGCCTGCCGCGTCTCGGTGAGCTTCGCGCGGCGCACCTTCACGAGCGTCTCGAGCAAGAGCCGCGTGGATGGATTGCGTTCGTCCGGTGCGCCGTCCACCAGCGTTGCCAGCGTGGTCACCACCGCGCGCAGCTGGCCCAGCTTGAGCGCGACCGGCACGTAGCCGCGCACCAGCTCCTCGCTGTCTTTTGCCGCCTTCTGCTGCGACACGACGCTCACGCCCACGGTCACCGCGAACGCCAGCAGGGTCACGGCAAACGACGCGAGCACGCGGCCCGCGATGGTGCTGCGCTTCTGCGGTGCCCCGGTCTCCACGCCTCAACCCGCCGGCGACGCCGCGTGCTGGGATTTGCCCAGGCCGCGCGCGATGAGCGTCGCGAGATCTTCCGCGCGCGCACCGGCCTTGCGGAACGAGCGGAGGCTCTGCGCGCACGCGGTGACCAGGAGCTGGCCTTCGGCCTCGTGCGCGCGGCCCTTCGCGATCTCCTGCGAGACCTCCGGCATGGTGACAGGCAAGAGCCCACCGCCGCCCGAGCACGCGGTGTGCTCGCGGTTCTTGTGCATCTCGCGCGGGGGCGCACCGTAGAGACGCGTCAGGATCGCGCGCGGCTCCGACGTGAGGCCCAGGCCGCGGCCCAGGTGACACGGATCATGGAACACGGGCGGCGGGAGAGGATCGCCAGCCACGTCGGGCGTGAGTCGTGAGAGCCGGTTCACGTTCGTGGACGCGAGCTCCACGAGAGTCACGATGCGCGGCTCGAACGCAATGCCGTGCGCAGCCGCGCCCTTCTTGATCGCATACGCACAGCCTGGGTCCCCCACGACAAGGAGGCGCATCCCGCGCGTCTCCTTCGCAAGCTCCATGAGCTCCTGGCGTTGACCTTCCGCGTCGCCCGCCATGGCGAGCGCTCCGCCGCAGCACGAGGACATCAACGTGGCCGGCCCCGCGAGCTCGTTTGACGCCGCGATGACGTCGTCCGCGATCTCCGGCAGTCTCCGCAGATACGTGCATCCTGCAACTATCCCGACCGCCGCCGTGTCGGGCAGTCCATGACGTGCCTTCGCCTGTGCGACGCGCTGCCCCAGCTCCGCCTTCCGCTCCGCGAAGAGCCGCGCCACACGCACTGCGGCCGCAGGCGCCTTGCCTGCCGCGAAGATCGCGGCGCGCGCCACGCCCAGCGTGTCGGCCACGGGGTTCTTGTGGTCGCACGAGTTCTTGCAAGCCTCGCAGCCCGTGCAAGCCCACGCGAGGTTCGTGAAGGAAGGATCGGGTTGCACGTGCTCATCGGCAACGAAGTACATCGCCGACATCTTCCCCCAAGGCGTCAACGATTCGCGAGGCTCCGCGTTGGAGACGGGGCACTCGCTGCGACAGAGCTTCGGGCAATACACGCAGAGCGAGAGCTCGCGTGCGCGCTCGCCCAGGAGCGGGAGCCCCTTGAAACTCGGGGTCCTGGGCTTCATTTTTCGCCTTGCTCGAGCGCGAGCTCTCTCACCGGTAGGTGAAGCGCAGATCGTGATCGCAGATGCGGAAGATGTCGCCCTCGGCGATCTGCTTCCGCGCGATGCGCTGCCCGTTGTACTCGACGCCGTTCGTGGAGCCCATGTCGACCATGAAGTAGACGCCGTTCTGGTACTCGATCATCGCGTGCTGACGCGACACGTTCGGGTCCTTCAGCGTGAGGTCGGACGATTGCTTGCCGCGGCCGATGACGAAGCGGTCCTTCGTGACCGGGCATTTCTCGCCCTGGTAGATGACAGTCAGCGTGTTGCCCTGCTGCTGCTGCTGGCCGTAGCCACCACCATTCATTCCCGGTCCGGCGGGCGGCATGGAGCCACGTTGCGGAGGAATGGGTGGGGGCGCGCTCCGCGGCGGTGCCGACGGAGACCCGCGATTCATCATCGGGCCGCCAGTATTGGGGCGCATGTTGCCGATGGGCGTGGGTCCGCCCATCTGACCGCCCGCAGGTCCGCGAGGAGGCGGAGGCGGGAGCTGACTGGGGCGCGCAGGCGGCGGTGGAAGGCCACCGGTCGTACGAGGGGGCGGTCCGAGTCCACCACCGCGCGGCCGCTCGATCGGAGGCGGAGGCGCGCTGCCGTATCCAGACCCGCCACGCACGGGCGGGCCGGGGCGAGAGGCGCCACCAACGTCCCGCTCGCGATCATTGGAGCTTCCACGGTCGCGCGTGTCGGCGCGTTCGCGTGTCTCTCCACGATCACCTCGGCCGGCGGGCTCACGGTCCGCACCGCCATTGCGCTGGCGGGCGTACTGCTTCATGGCTTCGTTGATGAGATAGTCCACGCTGCATTCGAGCTCGCGCGCCATCTGCTCGAACGTCTCCCAGAGCATGTCCCTGCACTGGAAGTTTCGAGCGCTCTTCTTGTTCGGATCCGAGCTCATCTCACGAGTCCTTGACCGTCTGTTTGAGGCTACCGCCGGAACAGTAAAATATACACACGTTTTTCCGGGGAGGAGCCACGAAAGCCGATGATCGCGCGTTCAGGCGGAAGGGGCCAAGTTCACGCGGTCGCTTGGCGGCTTCGAGCGCGCGACGAATCCGCTGCTGGCAGGCTAGTTTGTCATCGTGGGTAGCACGCAGAGCTTCACGAGCTCGCCGATCGTCGCGATCTCCTTCGTCTCTGTCTCCTTCGTGCCTGCCTTCGGGACCTCGCACTGCCACTGGCAGTCGTCCTCTTTCTCGCACTTGGGAAGGGGCGACTTGTCATCCGCGAAGCCCGCGATGTTGCTCTGATCGGCCTTCTTGCCGTTGTAGAAGAAGCCAATCGCCGTGAGGCGCGGGCCAATGTCCTGGCTGTTCAGATAAGGACGGATGGCGTCGATCGGCTTGGGCTGTCCCGCGGGCGGCTCCATCTTGGCGATGTCTCCACCCCAGGAGAGCGCCTCGGTCATGCCCATCTTCACCGTCGGGCGTGTCGGGAGGTGACGCATGAACTCCGGCACCTCCTTGGTGCCGCTGGTCTTCAGGACAACGTCGCCGGCGACCCAGCGAATCTTCCATTTCTTGGGCTCGAACAGCGTGTAGAGCTTCGGGACGATCTGCTCCTTCGGGAACTCCTGGAGGCGCTGGAACGCGACGTCCTTGATGGAGTCGGCGACGCTCTCGTCCTTGCAGATGTCGAAGACGCGCTGGAGATCGTTCGGGTTGGTCTTGTCCAGACGGCCCTCGAGCGCGGCGAGCGCCGTCTTGCGACGGTCATCCGAGTTCTTCGCGTCGGCGGCGAATCCGAGCAAATAGTCGACGATCGCGCGACCTCCCACCTTCTTCATGGCGGGGAAGATCTCCTCGTTCAGGCGGCGATCTGTGACCTGCTGGAGCTGCGTGGCGACCTGCGCGTCCGTGACGCCCTTGGCGCCTTGCGCGTTGTTGTGCTCGACGATGAGCTTCCGCTGCTTCGTCTGCCAGGGTTCGGCGTTGATGGCCTTTGCGAGCAAGACCATCGCGTCGCCTGCACGCTTCTTGGTGTCGTCGTCGCCGATGTCGGCCACGAGTGCAGCCATGCGGTCGACGCGGTATGCGTCCTCGTTGATGAAGCCCGGGAGCTTCTTCACGCTGCTCGCGCCAAGGAAGCGCATCATCTGCTCGAGACCGTACTGCTGCGAGCCGTTCTCGATCCGGTTCTCGAAGTCCGCCTGGCCCCACTCGGTGAGCGCGGCAACGACGTCCGCCTTGGTCTTTTCATCCGTGATGAGCGTGGGCTCGTGCGAGAGCATCGCGAACGCGACGTCCTTGTACGGAACCGACGGATCCGGCGGCATTCGGCCGTCTTTGTCGGGTTTCGGCGGGGCGACCTTCATCTTCTCGATGAGCGTCGGCGCCATGCCGTTCACGATCTGACGACGCGCGTCGTCGGGGAGAACGGCAAGCGCGCCTTCGCGCGGCTCGCTCTCGTCATCCTTGTACTTGTCGACGAGGAAGCTGATGCCCTTGCGCTGCCCACCGCGCGCCGGCATTTCCGCCAGGGCGATCGCTGCCTTCGTGCGCAGCGGCCAGCTGTACTTGTCGTGCGTGATGACGGCGACGAGCTTGTAGGGGCCGTGCTCCGTGCCCTCCCAGCGCGTCACGTCGGATTCGCTCACGGCGCACCCGTTCCCGAGCGCTGCGCTCGCGAATCCACACACGAATACTGCGGCGCCCATGGCGCGCCGAACCGACTTGGCTTTGACCATCACGTGCTTCGTCCCCGTTACCTTCGATAGAAACCGGCGAGCCGATGCTACGCCGAGCGCAGCCATGGACCCAAATGAAATCCGGCTGGGTGAAAGTTTGACCTACCCCTGCGATGTCGCGTACTTTTGCGTGTAGGTAAAAGTAGGTATGGCGTTCCCCCTCTTCGCGCCACGTCGTCAGATCGTCGAGACCTCGCACGGTCACGGCGACGAGCTCCCCCAGAACACGCGCTCCGCGACCGTCATCGGTCCGGGCGCTGGCGCGTACCCGCGTGGTCGCGAGATCGCGGCGCTCCTCTTCTGGACCGTCACGGTCTTCCTGGTGCTCGCGCTCGGGTCGTATGCGGGTGATCCCGCGGCCGCCGTGCCGGGGGCAGAGGTGAATGGCGCGCCTGGCGTCGTCGGGGCGAACTGGGTCGGTGCCGTTGGCGAGTGGGCCGCGCATGGGCTCGTGTCGCTCGTTGGCGTGACGTCGTGGCTGATCCCGGTAGAGGCGCTGCTCCTCGGCATTCCGTTCATCCGCGGCAAGAAGTCGAACCTCACGCCCACGCGGCTCGCGGGCGACTTCCTCATCTTGATCGTGACGGCGGCGCTCACCGAGGTGGGCTGGCCCGGGAAGCTGATGTTCGGTCGTCATGTGGCCGCAGGGCTCGTGGGTGAGCTGTTCGGCGAGCTCGCGCGGTCGCTCTTCTCCACGGTGGGAAGCTTCCTCGTGGGCTTCGCGATCGTCGGGCTCATCTTGATCGTGCGCGCGGCGTTCTCGTTCATCGCGCTCATGAACCTGCTCGGGCGGCTCACGCATCGCGGCGCGCAGTCAACGGCGGAGCGCGCGAAGTCCGTGGCGGGGGCGTGGAAGGAAGCGCGCGAGCTCGATCGCGAGAAGGTGGCCGCCGAGAAGGCCGCGGCCGCTCCGAAGATCGATCGCGAGAAGCATGACGACGCGCTCGTGGCGGTGCTGCCGCCGGAGAGCGAAGACGAAGACGATCACACGGACGTGGAGGATGCACCCGTCGTCGTGTCGCAGAGCGTGGAGGACACCTCGGCTGCGCTGTCGCTCGCGAAGCGAATGCGCGGCAAGGTGGCGCTCGAGTCGCCGCCCGTCCCGCAGACCGCAAAGAAGAAGAAGGTCGAGGTCGAGGCGGAGGTCGAGGTCGAGGTCGAGGCGGAGGCCGAGGGAGACGGCGAGGCTGAGGAGATCGCCGAGCCGAAGAAGCGCAGCCGCAAGAAGAAGGCGGAGGCGGCGGACGCGAAGGGCGACGATGAAGAGCAGAGCGTGAACGCTCATGACCTTCGCCTGGACGAGACACCTGGCGAATTGCCTGACGTTGCCGTGGGCCCTCCCGAGAAGAAGAAGAGCAAGGCGCTCGCGACGAAGAAGAAGGACGACGGCCCGACCATCGTCGACACGAGCGCTGCCCTGGAAAAAGAGAAGGTCGAGAAGGCGGACAAGAAGAAGGACAGGCTCGTGCCCGCCACCGGCGCGGGGTTCCGCTTGCCCTCGATGGATTTTCTTACGCCAGCCAAGCCCGATCCGAGCCACGTCATAGACGAGGTAGCGCTGCGCAAGAGCGCCGACCTGCTCGTGAAGACACTTGCAGACTACAAGGTCACCGGCACCGTGGAGGAGATCCACCCGGGCCCCGTGGTGACCACGTTCGAGGTCGCTCCGGTCGCCGGCACCAAGGTCGCGCGCGTCGCATCGCTCGCGGACGATCTCGCGCTCGCGCTCGCCAAGAAGGTGCGCATCGTCGCGCCGATCCCCGGAAAGAACCGCATTGGCTTCGAGCTCCCGAACGAGCGCCGTCTGCCCGTGAACCTGCGCGACCTCATCGACGATCGCCGCTTCCAGACGCTGGATTGCCCGCTGCCGGTGGTGCTCGGGCGCGATATCGTCGGCAACCCGGTCTACGCGGATCTGGCGAGCATGCCGCACGTGATCGTCGCCGGCGCGACGGGCGCGGGCAAGAGCGTGGGGCTCAACGTGATGCTCACGTCACTCCTCTATCGCCGCACGCCGGAGGAGCTGCGCCTCCTCATGATCGATCCGAAGGTCGTCGAGCTCGCGCCGTTCGATCGCATTCCGCACATGCTGCTGCCCGTCGTGACCGATATGAAGCAGGCGTCGAACGCGCTCAAGTGGGCCGTCGACGAGATGGAGCGCCGCTACCAGCTCTTCGCCGACGCAGGCACGAAGAACATCACCACGTACAACGCGTGGTGCGGTCGCGTGAAGCGCGGCGAGATCCGGAACCCGCTCCCGAAGCAGGTCATGGCGAAGGATCACAACGGCTTCGAGGAGGCCGTGAAGGTCGCCGAGTTCCGTCCGGGCGTGTCGTTCGACGACGGGGAGGGCGAGTCCCCGATCCCCGAGGCGATGCCGTTCATCGTGATCGTCGTGGACGAGTTCGCAGACCTGATGATGCAGCAGGGCAAGGAAGTGGAGACCGCCGTTGCGCGGCTCGCGCAGAAGGCCCGCGCCGCAGGTATGCACGTCATCCTGGCCACGCAGCGTCCGAGCGTTGACGTCATCACCGGCATGATCAAGGCGAATTTCCCCACGCGCATTGCGTTCCGCGTGGCGCAGAAGATCGACAGCCGCACCATCCTCGACGAGCAGGGCGCGGAGCACTTGCTGGGCCGCGGCGACATGCTCGTGAAGCTCAACGGACAGAACGACACGAAGCGTGTGCAGTGCCCGTGGGTCAGCGAAGAAGAAGTGCAGGCCGTGACGGACTTCCTGCGCCTGCAGGGCGAGCCCGTGTACGACGAGAACATTCTGAAGCCGCGCGACGACGACGCTGACGGCAACGCCGAGGAAGACGCCGAGCAGGACGCGATGTACGACGACGCGATGCGGATCGTGGCGGAGACGCGCCGCTGTTCGACCTCGTGGCTACAGCGCAAGCTGGGGCTCGGCTACAACCGCGCTGCGCGCATCGTGGAGACCATGGAGCGCCGCGGAGTCGTGGGGCCGCCGAACGGCTCCAAGGACCGCGAGGTCCTCATCTCCACGATGTGAGGGCGAAGCGACTTACTTCGTCACGGGCTCGACGCTCTGGATGACAGGCGTCACTGCGGTGCGCTCGTACTTGGACGCCTGCACGACGACCGACACCTCGACGTACTCGTCCGCGAACTCGATGACGGTGAAGAGCTCGACCCAGCGACGTTCGTCCGTCGTGACAGCCACCTCCACCTGCCGCGCGGGTCTGCCGCCGATCGTCAGCGTGGCAATGGAGTCCTTTGGGACCTGCTTGTCCTTCTTCTTCAGGCCCAGCTCATGGGCCATGAATGCATCGATGTTCTGCGCCGTGTAGTCGACCTTCTTCTCCTCGTAGAGGTTCAGTGACCACGCGGTGCCGCGGACGATCCGGAGCACGTTGCGTTCCTCGTGCGACTTCGCGCTCTGCCAGCCAGGCGCGCGCACGCGGTAGTGACCGTCGGAGCTCACGAACCAGGGGCCGGCGTCGTCTTCGACCGCTCGAGGCGCATCCCTTGCCGACGCGGAATCCGACGTGGCAGGCGCGGCGGATGCAGACCCGGCATTCGACACCGCGCTGGTAGAGACGGACGCGACGGACGCGACGGACGGGGTCGGCGAGTCGCCTCCAGTCTGCTTTCGTGGCTTGCAGCCCGCGAGGCAGGAAAGGAAGAGGGCCGTGCCCAACATCGCGGTGGCAGCCAACGGAGCCAGGCGCAGCGATCTCATCGCGATCGTCATATCACGTGGCCGCAGTAGTGCTCACTCTCCAGAGCTCGAGCTCGGTGGGGCGCAAGAGGATGACGAGCCCGCCACACATCGCGACGCTGAAGCTCAAAAGCCCCTGGCTCAGGCCAATGCCGACGTGCAATGCGATCCCGAGCACGAGGAGCGGCTTCCAGAATCTTCTGCGCGCGAAGAACGCCGCCGCCAGCACGAACTCGAGCGCGATAACCGACCACGTGAGAAAGGCGACGGTGTCGTGGACCAGGATTGGCCGGAGCAACGAACGCTGCCACGACGGCGCGCCGTACATCGGCTCCGTGAGGATGTAATAGAGCGCGGTTCCGTTGTTCCACTCCGGGGTCGCGTATTTTCCGGCCGCCGCGTGGAAGTAGAGGCCGGCCATCTGCGCGCGCGCAAGGACGATCGCCGATGACGCCAGGACCTTCACTGCGGGGTGCGACGGCTCCACGGCGGGCTGCCAGTGCCACTTCCGCGGGTCCGCGAGCGTGACCGGCAACAGGATGATCGCCATCGCGTAGCAGATCTGATCGCCGCCGTCCGTCAGCGTGGTGTTCAACGCCACGCTCATCGCGACCCAGAGGTGGAGGATGCCCGTGACGCGCGGGCGCCATCCGGACACCGTGACCAGGAGCACGAGGATCCCGATGACGCGCGCGAGCGTGAGGTGAGCCGGCATGGCGCAGAAGAGGCCAGCAGCACCCACACCACGGCACTGTGGGAGCTCGAAGCCGCCGGTGAGCTTCACGAAGAGCGAATTCGTGTCGTTGCCGAGCAGCGTGAGGAGCGTGCTCAGCGCGAGGAGCGATCGACAGAGCCCGACCACGTTGCTCAGCGGTCGATCCGCGGCGAAGAGCTTCAACGCGGAGTCGCCGATCCTTGCCACGCGGGTCAGCATCGGATCTCCACGCGCGCGACCATGATCGTCTGCGATGGATGCGGGGTCTTCGCGAAAGCCCATGACACGGGCAGCTTCCTTGCGATCACGAATGAGCCGCAATAGGCCGGATGCGGCGCGGGATTCGCGATCTCGGTCACCTTCTGCGCCCGGTCGATGCAGTCGGCGAGCTCGCTCTCGCAGCGCACCCACTCACCCTTGCCAACGAGCGCGACCACGCGGTTTCGCTCGACGGCGTCCTTCCGGATTCCCCTGCCGACGCCGAAGAGATTGCGCGGCTCGGCGTTGGCGACCGGGGCGATCTCACGCCACGAAGCGCCGTCCTTCGCGAGCACGAAGACCTGCTCGGCGCGCAGGTCCTTCTCGAAGAACTGCCACGACTCCTGGATGCCCGAGGCGCTGGCAACGCGGTCTTCGATCGCGGAGCTCATCGGTCCGCCGCCCTCCGGGAAGCCGCCGTGGTGGATGTGCACGAACCCGAAGAATGCGACGACGATCCAGCAGGCCACGAACGTCGCGCCCGTGATCGCCCGAGCGCGAGGCGTGTGCTCGGCGTCGTCCGTGGCTCCCCGCTCCGTCATCGAGGCGAGCGTACTCCAAGTTGTGTTCGGCTCGCGGGACCTCGGATAATATCGCCGCCATGGCGGACACCATCGAAGTAGCGAAATCGGGTCGAGCAACGTGCCGTGCATGCCGTCAGGCAATCGCCAAAGGGGAGCTGCGGTTCGGCGCGGAGACCACGACCGGCTTTGGCGACTCGGGCGGCTCCAGTTACATGTGGCATCACATGACGTGCGGCGCGACGAAGCACCCGGACGGGCTTCGCGCCGCGCTCGCAGCCTTCGTCGGCGACGTGCCCGAGCGCGAGGAGCTCGAGCGTCGTCTCGCCGAGGCCGATGCGAAGAAGCCGCCGCCATTCCCGCACGCCGACCGAGCACCAACGGGTCGCGCGAAGTGTCAGGAATGCGGCGAGGCGATCCCGAAGGGCGCCCTGCGCGTGGTGATCGAGCGCGACATCGAGCGCGGGATGACGGTCACGAAGGGCGCCGGATATCTCCACCCGCAGTGCGCGGCGGGTCATGTCGAGGCGAAGGGCTCCACCCACGAACAGCTGACCACGGCGTTGCATGCGAACACGCGGTCGCTCTCGGATGCAGATCTCGACGAGCTCTTCGCGACGGTCTGAGGAAACCAAGGCTCAGGGCAGGAGACTCTTGTGCTTCTCCGCTGCTGCGATCAGCGCCTCTGCGTCGCGCACGACGGCGTCGTTGGTTCCGTTGGCGGCGCGCCACGCGCCTGTGACAATTCCTTGCCGCACGACCTCCGCGAACGCGTTCGCTGCCTTCGCTCGATACTCCGTGCGCTTTGGATGCAGGACGGTGAGCTTCTCCCAGCAGAGCGCCTCCTGGAACTGCGCGCCAAGCGCACGCGGATCGGTCGGCCACTTGCGCACGAACAGCGCGTACGCCGCGGCGCTGCTACGGGGCTGGTTCAGATCCCGGTACTCCGCGCCCAGCGCAAGATACACCGCAGAGGTCCACGGCTCGCCCTGCGGGACTACCTTCTTGTCCTGCACGCGCGAGAGTCCGACGGCCATCTTCGCCTCGGCCTTGTCCGGATCCTTCTCCGTATCGAGCACATCGGGGCGGACGGCGAAGGGCTGGTCCTCCCGCGGCCCCACGAAGTCGACCTCCGTCAGCGAGCCCGCGATGTAGGTCGTCGCCTCATGTGCGTAGTCCTCACCTGCGTTCGCGCGCAGCACGTCCTCGAAGGCGCCCACCGCCGCCTCGTAGCGCTGCTGCTTGAAGTACGTCCAGGCGAGCTTGTAGCGCGCCTGCGCCTGGACTTCGCCGTGTGACCCGTTCGACGTGATCGCCTTTCGAAGCGCGACGGCCGCGCGGTTCCATCCGTACACGGCGTCCGCCGGATCGATCTGCTCGAAATGCGCGTTGCCGATGCGGAGCCAGATCTCGCCCACGAGCGACGCGGCCTCCGCGCCCCCGATGAGAGCCGTGCAGGTGTCGGGGTAAGGATCCTGAAACCGCTTCCCCTGTTCCTGCGCGAGCGGAACGATCGCGTCGCGCGTCGCATCGGTCGGAGCCGCTGCGGGGAACGCATAGAGATTGCTGCACACAAGCGACCTCCACACCTGCGACGACTCGATGGCGCGCCCTGCATCAAGCAGATCGTGACCGAGCTGATAGCGCACGTGGAACATGCGCGGATACGTCGGGTTCTCCCGAGCGATGCGCCGCAGGATGGAGATGGGCTGCGCGAGGCGCAAGGGCGACCGAGCGGGATCCGCCCGCTCACGCTCGGAGACGAGCACCGCGAGGCGAAACAGCGCATCGGATTTCATGTTCGGGTCCGCTGCGCGATCGGCCGCGGACTGGAGCTGCTCCTCGAGCGATGGAGGATTCGCGGGCGCCAGCGCAGAGGCGGAAACAACCGGCACGAGGGCAGGCGGAGGCGGAGGCGGCGGAAGGTCAGCACCATGACCGCATCCGAACGCCAACGCAGACGCGACCAACGCTCGCTTCATGACCTACTCCTCCCGGAAAAGACCAGGCGGGTTCCAACGTATCGCGCGCCGTCCGCCGAGGAAATGAAGACGCCTGATTTCCCGTGTACAGTACGTGCGTGCTCGTCCTGGCAAGCGCGTGCTCACTCGTGGCTCTCATGCTCAGCGTGATCAACGTCCCGCTCGATGCGGTGGCCCCCGTGGTGCCGTCACCTGGAGCGCACCCGCCGGATCCGTTCGCGGCCGAGTACCTCCCGCTCCCCGTTCGCGGCATTGGCGCCGCGCCTGGGCAAGTGCGATTCCTTGCGCTTGCTGGCGGCGGCTACTTCAGGGATGCGCACTTCGCGGGACAGGGAACGACGGAGCTGATGGGGACTCCCAACCTTGGATTCCGTGGCTCCCTGGAGGCCAGCATTCCCACCGGCACCACCGACGCGCAGCTCTTCGCGGCGCGCGTGGGCCCGAGCCTCCACCTCTTGCCCTACAGGAGCGTCGACCTGGGCGCGTTCCTCGAAGCGGGTGGCGCGACCGTGGATCTGTTCCGCGCGCGTCGCTCGGCGATGTTCACGCTCACGCCCGGCGCGACCTTCGACGTTGCGTTCGGACCCAGCTTCGCCATGCGGATCGAGGCGCAGGTAGAGCTGGGTACTGTGGATCGCAGCGGCAGCGCGGACCTCGTTGCCGTCCCGCTGCTCCTCTTCGGGTTCGGGCCCGTGCTGTGAAGCGGGTGCTCGTGATTGGTGCGGGGCCGGCGGGGCTCGCGGCGGGCGTGAAGCTGCTGGAGCGCGCGCGCGGAGAAGTGAGCGTCAAGATCGTGCACATGGGCCACCACATTGGCGGCAAGGCAGCGTCGTACAAGGACGCGAAGGAGCGGTTGATCGAGCACGGCTGGCACATGTTCGTCGGCTTCTACGAGAAGCTCCCTGCGCTGATCGCGCGGTCGGGGGCGTCTCGCGCAAAGGCCGTGATGAGCATGCAGGGCAAGACCCACGTGTACGAGCCTGCGCGCGGACAGATCTTCACCCTGGACTCCGCGGGCGGCCGCATCGCCACGGCGTGGAACTTCGTGAAGTACGAGGGCCTCAAGGTCGAGGACCGCGCGCACTACGCGCGCTTCATGGCGCAGGTCTTCGAGCGGCTCCTGGGCGGAGAGGAGCTCGAGCAACACGATGACGTGTGCTTCACGCGCTGGGCGATCGAGAACGGCCTGCTCCCGCACCTCACGCGGACCAGCCTTTTTCGCGTCTTTCGTGATGGCTACTTCAACTTCCCGGAGCAGGTGAGCGCGTACCACACGCTGAAGACGATGCGGTACATGAGCACGTCGGAGGGCGCCGAGACCTTCGCGGCCGTCGCCCCGTACTCCGAGCGTGTCTGGGATCCGATCGCGCGCTACTTCGAGTCGCTCGGTGGCGTGATCGAGCCGTACACCATGGTGCGTGGCTTCGCGTACGACGGACGTCGCGTGACCAATCTTGCCGTTGCCCGTCCGGACCCGGTGGGGCATGCGTTCGGGGAGACGCCGTGGAAGACCGCCGAGCTCCCCACCGAGGATGGGTCGGCGCGAACGATCGCGGACTTCGACGCCGTCATCAGCACGATCCCGCAAGCGGTCTTCCTCACGCTGAACGCGGGTGATGCGCGCATGTGGCAGTCCCCGTATTTCGCGCGCATGAAGAACCTGCGCAGCGCCGCCACGATCTCCATGACCGTGCGCACGAAGCGACCTTGCGTGCCGTTCGTGGGTCCGGTCTTCGGGTTCCCCGCGCCGATCGGCATCGCGACGAACATGACCCGCTACCTGGAGCGGTATCGGGTGGGTGGCGAACAGGGTCAGGAGATCCAGCTCGTCGGCCAGGAGAGCGGCTTCGAGTCATGGACCGACGAGCAGATCGTGTCGTTCACGCTCGACAACTTCGCGCGCGTCCCCTCGTGCGATCTGCGCGCGGCGGAGATCACGTACCTGGAGCTTCACCGCAACAGGAGCGACTTCGAGCGCATCTTTCTCTGCGAGCCTGGCGTGCAGAAGTTCCGGCCGGGCCCGCTCACGCCGTTCTCGAACTTCTTCCTTGCGGGTGACTGGGTGAGGAACGAGGTCGACCTCGTCTGCATGGAGGGCGCCGTGGCCTCCGGCTACGAGGCCGCGGAGCACGTGTTGACGCGCCTGGGCGCGCTCGGAGGGTAGGGCGATGACGGAACGACACGACGACGATCCATTCTGCGAACACGCCGATCCCTATCCGCCGACACACGCGACGCTGAGCAGACGCGGTGCAGTACGTCTGGCGCTCGCATCCCCGCTGGTGATCGCCGCCGCCGCCGCGTGCCACGCCCCACGAAACCTGGTGTGCGCTCCAGGCCTCCCCGACACGGAGCACTGCACGCACCGGTTCTGTCGTTACCACTCCGGGTGACCGCAGCTCAAACGCCCGAGTAGACCGGCAGGCGCACCGGCGTCGAGCGCGTTCGCGGTTCTCCTCTCGTCGTGGCATGCGCGAGCGCCGCATCCGGTTCGCGCGCGAGCAGCTCATCGCGGTAGCGCAGGTGGCGCCGCCTTGACACCTCGACCAGCGGCCGCCACATGGCGTGCACCGCGCGATTGCGGATCAGCGTCGGCCAGAAGCGGTTCGCGCGTTTGTAGAGGTAGCTCATGGCCAGGTACGGCGCGACCGCATGCATCGACTCGGGGCGGCGGCGAAAGATCGACGCGTGCGAGAAGAGGCGCTCGTAGATCCACGCGTAGCCCTCCTCGAGCGCCTCCGGGGTCATGTGCTTGGGGCGGAAGACCGCATGCGCCGTGTCGTAGAGGTCCCAGTTCTTGTGGAGGATCCGGCCCTCGCTCTCCATCTGTCGATAGAGGGGTGTACCCGGATAGGGCGTGAGCACGTGGAACGTCGCGCACTCGAGCCGATTCTCTTCGACCCAATCCGCGGTGCGCGCGAACGCGTCGGGGCGATCGTGATCAAAGCCGAGCACGAAGCTCCCGTTCACCTGGATGCCGTAGTCATGAAGGATGCGCGTGCGGCGTGCGTAGTCCTCCGGCCGCGGCGTCTTCTTCTTCGCCATCTCGAGGTTCTCGCCCGTGAGGCTCTCGAACCCTACGAAGACGCCCGTGCATCCGGCGAGCGCCATCTCGCGCACCAGCGATGGATCGTCCGTCACGTCGATGGTGACGGCGGCGCTCCAGATCTTCTTCACCGGGCGGAGCGCGCGGCAGAGCGCGCGAAGGTACTCGGGGCGCGAGCCCAGGTTGTTGTCAACGAACACCGCGTACGGCTCGTCACTCTCTTCCAGCTGGCGCACGACGTGGTTCACGTCCGCCATCTGGTAGGGCATCGAGATCCCGTCGGTCGCGAGGTAGCAGAAGCCGCAGCGGTTGTGACAGCCGCGCGTCGCGATGATGCTGAGCGTGGTGAGGAACGACTCTCGCGGCAAGATGTCGCGCCTTGGTGCCGGCTCCTCGCGGTACGGGCGCCGGTAGCTGCCTTCGTAGCGAGGCGCCAGCTTGCCCGCGGAGAAATCCTCGAGGATTTGCGGCCAGAGCTGCACGCCTTCGCCCACGGCAAGCGCGTCTGCATGCGGCGCGCATTCCTCTGGCGACGACAGCACGTGGAGGCCGCCGAGCACCACCTTCGCGCCGCGCGCCCGATAGAAGGCAGCGAGCTCGAAGGCACGGCGCGCAAACGTGAGGTGCACGGAGATGCCGACGATCTCCGGGAACGGATCGAGCGGCGGCGGACCTTGGAGGACGTTCTCGTCCCAGTAGCGCACGGTCCACGACGGCGGCGTCGCTGCGGCGATGCTGGTGAGCGCGAGCGATGGGGTGAGCACGTGCTTGCCAAGGCTCGCGTGCTGGTCCTTCGCGTAGAACGGATTCAAGAGGAGAGCGAGGCGCGGGGTCGCGGGCGGCGCCACGGCATCCTTGGAGAGCTCCGGAGCCACGCGCATGTCGAGGGGGAGGTACATGGACAGTTGGACGCATCGCGCGCCGGTTTTCATCCCCCGCTCGACCGCGTCTGGCGACCGTTCGACCCCAGCTCGGAGCCGAGTGCTTCCTCAGCGTGTCGCGTCCTCCAGGAACCGCGCGGTCCGGGTGAGGAGCTCGATCTTGGTCTCGCGTCGATCGACCGTGTGGCCTTCATTCGCAGCGACCATGTATTCTACATGTATCTGGCGAGCCCGCAGCGCACGCACGACCGTATCGGACTCCGCCCGCGGCACACGCGGATCGTTCTGGCCGGCATAGACGAAGAGCGGTGAGACGATCTTGTCGACGTCGCGCATGGGATTGAAGGCGTCCAGGAGGGCAGAGTCACGATCGAGATCGCCGAACTCCTCGACAAAATAGCTGCGGATCCCCGCATCGGTGGTGCGAAGGAACTGCTTCAGGTCGGCGACTCCGTAGAGGTCCACGCCTGCACGCCAGCTCGCCGGTTGGCGCGTGAGTGCCATCAACGTGGTGTAGCCGCCATAGCTCTGACCCCACACGATCACGCGGGCCGGATCACACCACGGCTGGCTCTTCGCCCATGTGTTGACGCTCGCCAGATCCTTCAGCCAGTCAGCGCGCTTCTCCCGATTGTCCGCCGCCTCGTAGGCGCGACCAAAGCCGGTGGAGCCGCGCACGTTCGGCTCGATCACGGCGTAGCCAAGGCTCACGAAGAAGCGCGCGAACGGGCTCCAGCGCACGGCGTAGCTCGTGGACGGGCCGCCGTGGAAGATGGCGATCGTCGGCAGCTTCTGATTCGCCTTGTCGCGCGGCAGATAGCGGTTCACGGGAATGGTGAGGCCGTCGAACGCGGGCACCTTGTCGATCGTGACGTCGACCTTCGCGAGCACGTCGAGCCCCGCCCGCTTGTCTGCGCGTAGCGGCTTGACGGTGCCGGTCGCCACGTCCACGGCGAAGGGATCGGCCGGGTGATCGGGCTCGGAGATCAGGATCGAGAACTCCTTCCCGTCGGCTCGAAAGCTCCCGATGTGGATGTCGCCGAGCGGAACCGTGACGTCGCGGATCGGCTTCAGCGTCCTCGCAGACAGGATGCGTACTTCACCGTGATTTCCCGCGTCGACGAGCGCGGCGAGCACATCACCCTTCGGCGCGACGACAACGGAGAGAGCGCCCGTCTTCGGCGATTCGTTGACGTAGCGCCCGAGCTCCTTGCCTGTCTTCGCGTCGAGCGCGAGGAGCACGGAAGACTCTGCGCCTTCGTCCGTGGCGATGAAGATGCGCTTCTCGTCCGCGGAGTACGCTGCGGTGGATACGGCGGCCTTTTTTCCTTCCGGCGGATAGACGCGCCGCGCCTTGCCCGTGGCGATCTCGATCTCGGTGATGACCGTATCTGCGGGCGAGCCGGAGTCGTAGAAGAGCACCCGCGCGCCGTCTTGTGTGACGTCGCTGGCACCACCTGACCTGTGTGCGGTGAAGACGAGGCGGGCGGGACCGCCGCTCGTGCTCTGCGTGAAGAGCATCGAGTCGGGCGCCGTCACGCGCGCTGCGGAGTAGATCATCGTATCCGGCTTCTTCTTCGGCAGGAGCGGCTCGTCGCGATGCATCTCCTCCGGCGTCAGATCGACAGCGTTCGAGCCGTCGGTGTTCGCGCGATAGATGTGGTGGTTCTCGTTGCCGGCGTGGTCGCGCAGAAAGAGGATCGCCTTGCCATCGACCGTGTATTTCGCCCAGATCGCGCGCTCCGGTCCCTTCGTGATCGCGACGGGTGTCGCATCTGGCGCGCCTTCTTCGCCCGCGTAGATCTCGGGGACGCCGTCACGCGTCGAGCCGAAGAGAAAGTGTTTTTGATCGGGCGACCACTCCGCGACGGTCGACGAGAAGAATCCGTTCCAGTTCGGATATGCGTCGACGAGCGCGCGGGCGAGCGGTTCGCGCGCCGCGTCGCGGGATCTGTCGGCGCCGGTGAGCGTGGTCGGGTCGGACGTCACCGGCGGAGGCACGGGCGCTGCAGATGCCGCGGCGGACCCAGGTGCGCTTGCGATGCTCGGTACGAGCGGAGGTGCAGATGGTGAAGCAGGGGGCGGCGCAGGCTCTGCGCAAGCGACGAAGACCGCGGCGAAGACGACGAAAGGAGGCGTGCGCATGGCACGCATCCTAGCCTTCTCGCGCGGCAGATTCTCGCCGATGCAGCTCCGGTCCCGGAAAGAAATTTCCGAAGGAACGCCAGATCGCCGCACGTTTCGACGGCATGCGCGGTGCATGAGCGTGGCCTCACACGGAGTGAGGAATCAAGTCATGAGTCACAAGTTCTTTGGGGCCATCGCGATCGCAGCGCCCCTCGCGCTCATCGTTGCGTGCTCGGGCACCAGCATCAGGCCGGGCTCCGACACCGGGTCCACCGACCCGACCGCAGACGGCGGACACGGCGGCGGCACATCCGGCGGTGATGCGGCGACTGGTGGCGGTGGCGGTGGCGGCGACGGCAGCTGCACGCCTGCATGTGCAGAAGGCTCCGTCTGCACGAACGGCACATGCACCGTGTTGCCTTCGATGTGTCCGTGCCCCACCGGCTCGTACTGCGACCTCTCCACGAACTCTTGCAAGGTCGGCTGCACCGATGCCTCGCAGTGCCCGGCGGGCGCCACCTGCGACACCAGCACGCGCACCTGCCAGAAGCCCAAGCCCGCGCTCGCCGGCTGCCCGATTCCCGCCGGCACCGCGGTCGACGGTGGCGTGGGCACGTGCAATGGCGTCACGCCGCTGGGCAAGGATGTCGCGCAGGTCTGCAAGGCAGGCACCATGCCCGTGGCGCACGGCGGTGTGGTGAAGGACGGTATCTACGTGCTCGTCGCGACCGACTACTTCGGCGCGTCGTGCAGCGCGGCCAGCTTCGCGGCGACCGTCTACGTCTGCGGCAACACGTGGGGCGTGTCCGAGGGCGCGCAGGTGGCGAGCGCTGCGGTCACCACCAGGAGCGTGACGTTCACGGGAACATCGTTCACGCAGGCGACGACCTGTGGCGGCAGCGGCAACACCACCTCACCGTATGACGCCACCGACACTGCGCTCACGATCTACACCGCGGATGGAACGGGTGGCGGGTTCGTGGATCACTACGCACGTCAGTAGCGTCTCCTTGGGGACGCCGCGGAACTCGCCCGACAATCGATCGAGACCCTCATCTTGATGGCGTCGGGCAGTCGAAGCTCGTTTGCCCCACGGCAACAGGTGGCGGCGCGCTGGGGCTGCGCTATGGTCCGGCCGGAGGGTGACTCATGCGCTTTGCCACTATCTGCACGGCCAGCTGTGTTCTCGTCGTTTTCGGGGCGATCCAGTGCGGATCGAACAACACCGGTAGCGGGTTCACGCAGGATCAGGGGGATGGCTCGGCCGGCGACGAGGGCGGCAATCCGCTCGGCTTCGGCATGAAAGATGGGTCGTTCGACGGCCCGCCGCTCGTCGTCGACAAGTGCCACGTTCCGCCCGACAACGGCAATGCGCCCACGTGCACCACGCCTGCCGCGCCGCCGAACTCGTTCAGCCCCGTGCTGAAATGGAAATGGATGGACCCCACGCCCAGCAGCATCGGCGTGTGGACCATCCCGCTCGTCGCCAACCTCACTGACGACGACGGCAACGGCGAGGTGAACCTCTGCGACATCCCCGACGTCGTCATCGAGTCCGCGGGCAGTGGCGAGTTCTCTCGCACCGGGCGGCTCTACATGCTGCGCGGAAGCGATGGCATGGTCGAGTCCACGTTCGCTGACACCATCGTGGACGGCGACTCCACGCCTGCGATCGCGGATCTCGACAACGACAAGATCCCGGAGGTCATCGCCATCGACAAGGCCGGTCACGTCCTCATCTTCGACAACAAGGGCGCGGTGAAGAACACCGGTGACGTCGCGCTCGCCGCGACCGACATGTACAGCTCGTGCGGCGCGATCTCCGTCTACGATCTCGACGCCGACGGCAAGCCCGAGATCATCTACGGCTTCGAGGTCTTCGACAACAAGGGCAAGAGCAAGTGGAAGATCACAGCACCGGCCGGCCCGGGCTTCTGGTGTCCCACTCCCATTGCGGCGGACCTCGACGGCGACGGCAAGCTCGAGGTGATCTTCGGCCACGGCGCGTACCACGCAGATGGCTCCGTCTACTGGACCCTGCCCGGTATGCCTGGCTCACCGCAGGTCGCCAACCTGGACGCGGACCCGCAGCCGGAGGTCGTCATCGCACGCCAGGATGGTCTCGTGGTGCTGGAGCACGACGGCAAGGTGAAGTTCGGCCCGGTGCAGCCCTTCGATCCCGGCGTCAGTCCCCAGTGCTGGGACAAGCCGGCGGCCATCCACGACTTCGACGGTGACGGCCATGCAGACCTCGCCACCTCCAGCTGTAGCCACTACGGCATCTTCAACGTCACGGCGACGGGCCTCACGCCGCTCTGGTCGAACGCCGTCAACGACAACAGCGGCATCGCATCCAGCACGGGCTTCGATTTCCTGGGTCGCGGCATCGCGGACGCGGTCTACGGCGACCAGGTCTCGCTGCTCGTCTACGACGGCAAGACCGGCAAGTCGGAGCTCACGCAATCACGTTCGTCGGGCACCATCATCGAGTTCCCCGTCGTCGCCGACGTCGACAACGACGCCTCGGCAGACATCCTGGTCGTGTCGAACAACGGGGCGTACCCGGCACTGCAGGTGTTCCAGGACGCGCAGAAGCGCTGGATTCCCACGCGTCGCATCTGGAACCAGCACGCCTATCACGTGACCAACGTGCGCGAAGACGGGACCATCCCCAAGGTGATGCCCAACAACTGGCAGCTCCTCAACACGTTCCGAACGAACGCCGAGATCCAGCCCGGCGGCACCTGCGCGCCGCCCGCACCGAACACGAAATGACGTTTGGCTCTCCGGATGGGAGCGAGCCCAAACCTTGCGTGTTTCGCGCTTGAGCTTGCATTACGGGTTCGTTACCTTCAGCCGATGTTCCAACGCATCGTTCTGTCGCTCTCTCTGCTCCCGCTGTTCGGATGCAGCAGCCTGAACCCACTGCCCGAGAAGCAAGCATCGTGTGATCTGCGCCCGGCGGAGGACCAGTGCACCGACCTGCGAAAGTACAAGGGGGCAAGCCTCATCACGTTCCAGGGCGTCTGTGGAACGCTCACGTCCGCGAAGCCCGGAGCCACAGGCTACAAGGAGGACGCGACCTGTCCGGCAACTGGGATGCTCGGAGGATGCCAGGCGAGCAGCAACGACGGCTCGCTTCAGACGAACTGGTACTACACAGGCAAGAAGTACAAGACCGCGGACGACGCCAAGGCGCAGTGCAGCTCCGACCAGACGTTCGTCTCGCCGCAGTGATGCAGCGGCGGAGTTCGTTCCGGCTGAGCCGTCGTAATCTTTGGGGCGAACAATGAGGCTTCCTTAATTAAACAACGTGTATCGCCTCGAGGCACGAAATCGATTTTTACCGACGAAATCGATGGGTTTTTGCCAATAATGTTACTTGGCATTAATGTTCTTTCGCTCGCTGTAATCTGGCGTTAACTCCAGCGCCGGATGATGTGCCGTTGCCTGCGCGCTCCCGCGCTGCTGCTTTTTCTATTCCTGCCGGCCAGCGCGGGTTGCTCGAAGCCGCCCACTGCGCACGCCGTGACCGAGGCCCCGCAAGGGGAGGTCTGGCTCACGGACCAGCAGGTGGCCGAGGCTCAGCTCAAGGTCGACATGCTGACAGAGCAGGATGTCGACGACGTGATTGCCACCAGCGGCAAGGTGACCTTCGACGACGCTCGTGTCTCTCACATCTTCTCGCCCGTGTCCGGTCGCGTGTCGCGGATCAACGCGCAGGCCGGTCAGCGGGTGAAGAAGGGCGACGTGCTCGCGGTCATCGAGTCGCCCGAGATCGGCATGGCCTCCGCGGACGTCCACAAGGCGGAGGCGGACCGGATCGCCGCGCAGCACGATCTGGATCGCCAGAAGGAGCTCCTCGACGCACACGCCACCTCCATGCACGACTACGAGCAGGCCCAGGACGCTGCGCGCAAGGCGAAGGCGGAGGTGGAGCGCGCGACGCAGAAGGCGACGCTGTTGCGTGCCGGCTCGGCCGACGTCGTGACCCAGACCTACTCTGTCCGCGCGACCATCGACGGACAGGTGACCGCGCGCAACATCTCGCCCGGCGTCGAGGTCGTGGGCCAGTACTCGGGAGGCGGCGCCGTGGAGCTCTTCACGGTGGGCGAGCTCGATCGCGTCTGGATTCTTGCCGATGTGTACGAGATGGACAGCGCGCGGGTCATCGTTGGCTCCAGGGTCAACGCGCACCTCTTCGCGTTTCCCAACCGCACGTTCCCCACCACCATCGAGTGGGTTTCAGGCACGCTCGACCCGTCGACGCGTACGGCAAAGGTGCGCTGCGTGATCGAGAACACAGACCGCGCGCTCAAGCCGGAGATGTACGCGACGCTGCGGATCTCGGTCGATCAGCGGAAGGTCCTGGCCATCCCGCGTAGCTCGCTCCTCCGCCTTGGTGAGCAGACTGCGGTGTTCGTCGAAAAGGGCAAGACCGCGGACGGGCGACACATCTACGCGAAGGTCCCCGTGGTCGTGGACGAGGCAGAGGGCGCGCCGTGGCTCCCGCTGTCGCAGGGGCCATCCAAGGGTGAGAAGATCGTGACGGCCGGCGCAATTCTCCTCGCGGGCGGTCTCTCTGCCGCGCCCGCCGACAGCGCAAGATGATCGAACGCCTTGTCGCCTGGGCGCTCCGCGCTCCGATCCTCGTATTCTTCCTCGCGGTCGGACTGATCGGCGCGGGCGCGTGGTCATACAAGGAGCTCGACATCGAGGCCTACCCGAACCCAGTGCCGCCGCTCGTCGAGATCCTGGCCTTGCCGGACGGCATGAGCTCCGAGGACGTGGAGCGTTACGTCACCGTTCCGCTCGAAATTGGCCTCTCCGGAATGCCGGGGCTCGATCACGTTCGCAGCCAGTCGCTCTTCGGCCTGTCGGACGTGAAGTGCTACTTCAAGTGGGGAACCACCTACGAGCAAGCGCGTCAGGAGGTCTTGAACCGCCTCAACATCGTGAAGCTGCCCGAGGGAGTCGAAGCGGGCGTGAGCCCATGGAACGCCATCGGCGAGGTGTTCCGGTACGAGCTGAAAGGGCCGGGGTTCAGCCTGCGTGAGCTGAAGACCGCGCAGGACTGGATCCTCGAGCGGCAGTTCAAGCAGGTGCCCGGCGTCATCGACGTCGTGAGCTTCGGCGGGCAGACGAAGCAGTACCACATCAACGTCGACCCTTTCCGGCTGCGCGGCTACGGCGTGAATCTCGAGCAGCTGATGAACGCCGTGAGCGACGCAAACCAGAACGTCGGCGGTCAGAGGCTGACGCTCGGTGAGCAGGCCTACACGATCCGCGGCGTGGGCCTCGTGCGAAATGTGCACGACATCGAGGCCATCGTGATCGCCGCACGCGCGGGGGTTCCCATACGCGTTCGCGACGTCGCGCAGGTGGAGCTTGGCGGCGCCCCGCGGCTCGGCATCGTGGGCCACGACGGCAACGACGACATCGTCCAGGGCACCGTGCTCATGCGGTACGGCGGACAGACCGCCAAGACCCTGAAGGGGATCCACGAGCGCGTCGAGTTCATCAAGAAGAACCACCTGCTCCCGACAGGAATGGACATCGCCCCGTACTACGACCGCGGCAACCTGGTCGAGCTCACCACGCACACGGTGATCGAGAACGTCGTCGTCGGCATGGTGCTCGTGACGATCATCCTCGTACTGTTCCTGGGGCATGCGCGCGCCGCGCTCATCACGGCGCTCAACATCCCCCTCGCGTTGCTCGTCGCATTCGCGGGAATGGTCGCGACCGGCACGCCCGCGAACCTCATCTCCATCGGCGCCGTGGATTTCGGCATCGTCGTCGACTCCACCGTGATCATGATGGAGTCGATCTTCCATTTCCTTGGACCACACGGCCGGGGGACCATTCAGGAGCGCATCCTCGCGGGCGCACGGCAGGTCGCGCGACCCATGGCGTTCGCGACGCTGATCATCGGCGTGGCGTTCTTGCCGCTGTTCACGATGACGGGCGTGTCTGGCGTCATCTTCTCGCCCATGGCGCACACCTATGCGTTCGCGATCGGCGGTGCGATCATCCTTGCGCTCACGCTGACGCCTGCGATCACGAGCAAGGCGCTCTCCATCGGCACGGAGGAGCAGGACAGCTTCGCCACGCGTCAGGTCAAGAAGCTCTACACGCCCATCTTCAAGCTCGGCGTGAAGCGGCCATGGATCGCGCTCGGCATCGGTCTCGTGCCGGTCGTTGGCGGCCTGGGGCTGTTCACCGCGCTGGGCGGCGAGTTCATGCCGAAGCTCGAGGAGGGCAACCTCTGGATCCGTGCGTCCATGGAGACGTCCGTCTCGCTCGAGCAGTCGGGTCGCTATGTCGGTCGCATGCGCGCCATCCTTCGTGGTTGTCCGCCTGCACCCACCGAGTGCACCGACCAGAACCGCGCCCATCCCGAGGTGGTCACCGTGATCTCCCAGCTGGGCAGACCCGACGACGGCACGGACGTGGCGGGGTTCCAGAACATCGAGCTGTTCGCGCCGCTCAAGCCGAACGATCAATGGCGCAAGGGCATGACAAAGGAGCGCCTGACCGAGGAGCTGTCGCACCAGCTGGTAGAGGCATTCCCCGGGGTGGGCTTCAACTTCTCGCAGATGATCTCCGACAACGTCGAAGAGGCGATGAGCGGCGTGAAGGGCGAGAACTCGATCAAGATCTTCGGTCCCGAGGTGAAGGAGAACGAGCGCCTCGCTGACAAGACCGTCGCGATCCTCGAGGGCGTTCGCGGCGTCCGCGACCTGGGCCTTGTGCGGTCCAGCGGCCAGCCAAGCATCAAGATCGTCCCCGACCGCCAGGAGTCCTCTCGGTATGGCTTGAACACCGGAAACGTCGAGAGCGTCATCCAGGCCGCGATCGGCGGCAAGGGCATCACACGCGTCTACGAAGGTGACCGCACGTTCGACCTGACGGTCCGCTGGCTCATGCCCTATCGCGACTCGGTCGAGACCATCAAGGAGCTCATGATCTTCGCCCCCGACGGCACGCCGGTGCCCCTGGGCCAGATCGCGCAGGTGACGATCGAGGACAGTCCCTCCGTGATCTTCCGTGAGGACGGGACGCGCTACACGCCCATCAAGTTCAGCGTGCGCGGCCGCGATCTCGAGGGCACCATCGCGGAGGCGCAGGCCAAGGTGACGGACAAGGTCAAGCACGACGACTCCGTCCACCTGGAGTGGGGCGGCGAGATCAACGAGCTCCGCGAGGCGCAGCACCGGCTGGCGTTCATCATCCCTGCGACGCTCGTCATCATCGCGCTGCTCGTCTACGGGTCCGTGCGGAGCTTCTGGAATACCGTGATCGTGCTCTTCAACATCCCCGTGGCATGCGCGGGCGGAGTGCTCGCGCTCTTCGTCACGCACCTCAACTTCTCGGTGTCGGCGGCGATGGGATTCATCTCGATCTTCGGCATCGCGATCCAGGATGCCATCCTCGTCGTGTCCCATTTTCAGCGCGTCCGCGATCCCGAGAAGCAGGGTCTGTCGGTCGAGGAGCACGACGTCGCCGATCAGCTCGCTGCGCAGGCGCAAGCAGACCCCGAGCGACACCGCAGTCCGTACGACCCGCTCACTGTCGAGGAGGCCGCGCTCGATGCGAGCGTGAAGTGGCTGCGTCCCGTCCTCATGACCACGCTCGTCGCGCTCTTCGGCTTGCTGCCCGCGGCGCTGTCGACCGGCATCGGCTCGGAGACCCAGAAGCCGCTCGCCGTCGTCGTCATCGGCGGCGCAATCGTGCTCGCGGTCGTCGCGCGCCTCGTGCAGCCTCCGCTGCTCGTTCTCATCCACGGGTTCCGCGAGCGCCGGGGCCTCCAGAGCGTCATCCCGCCGCGACTGCGGTAGCGCCGGTCACGGGTCAGCCCTTTGTCACGAGGCAGCGGTTCCAGTTGGAGCGGTCGGTCCGGGCGGTCCATTCGCCGAGATCCTTCGTGAGCTGCAGCGTGCGCGCCTGAGTGCCCACGAGCGCGTTCACCGTGAGGGTCAAAACGACGCGATTCTCGATCGCCGCGGGCCCTTGCTTCGGCTGGACCTCCGCATGAATCGACACGCTCACCAGGTGGAGCTCGCGGTCCACGACCACCGTCTGCGGCGCACCGAGCGCCGACTTGCCGTGACTCGTGAAGTGCACGCGGGAGAAATGAAAGTTGCCGGCAATGTTTGCGTCTGTGGCGTTCCGGCACTCGAGGAAGTGGCTCGTGCTCGTCTGGTCGAGCGTGCACGCGCCAGGATCGAGCTCGAGGTGCAACGCAGCATCCAGTACCTGGAGCGGCTGCTCACCCGGCTCCTGGAACGCGCGCATCAGCCTGTCGCCTGCCTCCGCGAGGTCGACGCGCGTCGTCTGGATGTAGCGGTCGTGCGGGTCCGTGAGGATCTGGAAATGCTCCCCCTGCTCGAGCGTGTCGCAGATGAGCGTGCTGTCCGGCCTTGTGGCGCCGCGGGCCTGGGCGGTGCTCGTGGATGACTGGGTGAGGGTGGCTGCGCAAGCGATGGCGAGGGCAAGAGTGCGAATCTTCACGTGACTCTCCGTTCCGTTCGAGGTTCACCTCTGGAACGCACGAGCGACACGACCGGCGCACAGAAAGTTTCGAGTCGCGTTCTCGAACCCGAGTAAGGGTGTCGCGTGGCCCAAGAACCCCGTGACAGCGCGAAGCATCGGAAGGACGACCCTGCCAGCCGGGCGAAGGCGATCATTGCCTCATTGCGCGTAGGCGCACCGACCTCGGGGGAGGTCTCCGAGGCGTTCTGGGAGCTCGATAGGCTTCCGCTCGACATCGTTCGCGATGCGCTCGCTGCGTGGCTCGGTCCACTGCCCGATGCCGATCGGCTCGACAACGCCACGCGACTCCATCATGGGCTTCCTCTGCGTCCGCTGCGGCTCCGCACGCTGTCTGTCGAGTGCGACGCGGATGTCCTCGACCTCGGACCCGTCGCGGAGGAGCAGCTCCGGATCGCCGGCGCGAGCTGGGATGGTGAGGATAGGGCTGCGGAGGACCGCCTGGACGGCGAGCTCGAGGGGTCGTTCGCAGGCACGCTCGAGCGACGCGTGCTCGGGGACGTGGAGGCGTACGGGGACACACCGCTGTTCGACGTGCTGCGTTTCGCCGAGGACTCGGGCGTCGTGTTCGCCTCGGGAAGCACGCGCATCGTGGCGTGGATCGCGTACAACCGCGTCGAGATGCGCGACCGGCGCATCCGCATCGCGATCGAGGCAGCGCTCGCCGCTCCGACCGATCTCTCCGAAGACGAGCCGGTGATCGAGAAGGTCGTCGCAAAGGAGGCCGTCGCGAAGAAGGTCGTCGCAAAGGAGGCCGTCGCGAAGAAGGTCGTCGCGAAGAAGGCTGTCGCGAAGAAGGCTGTCGCGAAGAAGGCCGTCGCGAAGAAGGCTGTCGCGAAGAAGGCCGTCGCGAAGAAGGCCGTCGCAAAGAAGGCTGTCGCGAAGAAGGTCGTCGCGAAGAAGGTCGTCGCGAAGAAAGTCGTCGCGAAGAAGGCCGTCGCAAAAAAGGCTGCGAAGAAGCGGTAGCGCTCCTCTCACTTCTTCTGCGCGACGAACCTCACGAGCTTGGTCGGTTGAAGCCCCCAGTCCGCGCGATCTTCGACCACGTCGTCGCGCAGGATCTCGAAGCCGTCCTTGAACAGCGGAGCGAGCTCGCCCGTCTCGAAGCCGCTGCTGCCCACGCCGAAGGTGCTGGACTTGTGGAACACCTCCACGACGATGACTCCGCCCTTCTTGAGCGCCGTCTTGATCCTCTCGAGCATCGCGTGGTCGGTGCCGGCGTAGATCATCGTGACGAGATCCCAGCGCTCTCGCCCGAGATCCCATGTGTCCACGTCAGCCTCGACGGCGTCGATCACCACGTTCTTCTTCGCGGCGTTCTCCCGCGCGATGCGAATGCCGGTGTCCGAGATGTCAATGCCTGTGACCTTCCACCCCTGCGATGCAAGGTAGACGGTGTTGCGCCCTTGCCCCATCAAGAGGTCGAGCGCGACGCCCTTCGGCCGGCCCTTCACGGTGTCGACGAGCAACTGGTTCGGCTCCGGGTTGAAAGCGATCCCGCGACGGTACTCCTCGTTCCAGCGATCGCGGTCTGCATCCAAGCCGGCCTTCTGCCACTGCCAGTGAGCGACCTTCCAGTCCAAGCCCTCACGCACCCAGACCAGCGTGTTCCATCCGTCGAACGTCATCGGCGACCCGGCATCGTCCATGACTAGGCTCACCACTGCCTCGCCGATGAACGTCGCGGTGCCGTGGCCAAGGTGAACCTGCTGGCTCTTCCACGTGCGCGACATGGACGCCGGCGCACGCGTGCTCTTGCGCGACGTCATCACCTTGAGCAGCGTCTCCTTGTCGTAGAACCAGCCCTGCTGGAGCTCCACGAAGGAAGCGCCGAGCTGCGCGGTGACGGCGGGGACATCGAGGCGATCATTCGCGTCCAGGAACGCGAGGCTCTTCGCCTTCACCGCAGCTTCGTCGAGATCGGGCGCGTCGGCCGTGCACGCGACGGGCTTCGCCCCCGCGCTCGTCACCGCTCGCACCGGTTGGATTGCAGCCAAGGAAGCCTGCCGGCGCCAGCGCCAGCAGTGGAACGAGCATGAGCGAACCGCGCATGACGCAGACCGTATCGCGAAGTTCGCGCGCGGCGCCGCGCTACTTGTGCGTTCCGACCCTGGTGAATGTGCAGTCGAGGACCAGATCTCCCGAGGTGTCCTTCGTCCACTTGACGACGAAGTCGGTGGTGAAGCCGTTACCGTCTGCGTTGACGACCTGCGTCCCCTTCGTCACGGCCGTGTATCCGTTGTTGTCCGTGGTGCAGTCGTAGGTCGTGGTGCACCCGTCCTGACTCACGCTGACGGCGCAGCCCGTGGTGTCCACACCACCATCGTTCGGGTAGTTGTCCGTCGACGTGTTGTTGCCGCAAAGGAACTGGTAGGTGCCGCTGGCGTCCACGTCGCCCCCGCTGACACCGGTCTGGACGACCGTGTACGCGCCGTCGTTGATCTTCTTGCAGCTGCCAACGACAGTCCCCGCGTCCATCTTGGTCGCGCCCGCGTCCTTGGCGGGTGAGCCGCCCCCATCGTCGTTTCCGCCGCCGCTGCTGCCGTCCTTCGTCTGCGGTGACGACGAGCCGGTGTCGCTCGCGGTGGATGCGTCGGACGTATTGGTCGACCCGCTGCTCCCCGAGTCGGAGCACGCGGCAGCCACTGCGATCGTGAGGGCGGAGGAGGTGAGAATGATGGGGAGGCTGCGAAGCTTCATGTTCCATTTGACGAAGCAGGTGCGCAGCCCATGCCGGACATCGGCGGACATTCGTCGGAACGAGAATATTGAGGCGTCCTTGCGCGTCAAAAGCGGATGGGACGTCGTTTTTCGACGTCTGGGTCACGGGGGCGGCGCGATGGGCTGCGCGCTCGGCTTCGCGGCCTCACGGCGCGCAAAGAACCAGAGCCAGATGCCCAGCGCGAAACATGCAATGCACACCCATTGCGCGGGCGTGAGCGACAGGTAGCGCGCGTCGCCGCCATCCGTCTCCGGGACGCGCAGGAAATCCAGCGGGAAGCGCAGCACCGGGTAGATCAGGCAGGCGAGCACGGTGAACGTGCCAGGCATGAGCCGCTTCTTCCAGAGGAGGACAAAGCCGATCGCCATCGGGATGCACAAGAGGAGCTCCAGCAACCCCAGATCGTAGCGGGGGATGACGCCATGATGCAGGCCGATGAGCCCGTAGTCGTCCACGGGGCCTGGGCCCGTTGCCACTGCGAAGATCGCATCACGTGTCGTCACCTTCCCGGGATGGTCGTGCACGAGCGCGCATCCGAGTCGCCCGATGCACCACGCGATCGGCAGCGACGAACACATGAGATCGCTCACCATGAGCCCCGGGCCTTCGGGCACTGCCTTCCAGCCGACCTTGTGGAGCGTGACCGGGCCGAGCTTCTTCCACGGGACGAACTCGAACCACTTCCAGTAGAAGCCCGCCGCGACGCCGCCGATGAAGCCGCCGTACGAGCTCATGTGCTCCCAGAAGAAGAGGAGCATCCATGGCTTCTCCACCACCTCGTGCGGGTAGTAGGTCACCTCGTCGAACACGTGGCCAAGGATGAAGCCCCAGCACACGATCCATCTCGTGAACGACACGAGCTTCTTGTGATCCCAGCCGTAGAACCGCGCGCGTCGCTTTGCGAGCTCCCATCCGACGTACACCGAGAGGCCGACGCACGGCCCGAACGGATTGATCGGGACCGGTCCAACTCGCCACGTGTAGAACTCGACGTACGGGATCATCGCGCCCGCTCTGTCCTAGCGCCTCACAGACGAAGGTGAAAGCTCAAGTCACTTGCAGGCGCCGGAGACGCAGGTCGTGCTGCCGTGGCACTGCGCGCTGGTGTGACAGCCGGGGACGCAGCTGCCGGACGAGCAGATCTTCCCCGAGCCGTCATTGCCCGGGTTGCAGTCGCCGTCACCGTGGCACGTCGCGCCACCACCACCACCACCACCACCACCACCGCCGCCGCCACCACCGCCACTAGATCCATCGCACGGCCCCAGCGGCAGGGTCGTCTTCACGACGGTGACGTTGTAGCGGCCTGGGTGGTCGCGGAGATCGCTGTAGCCAAGGCCGCCGACGTTGCCGAAGAGGTGACTCGTGACCGCGGGTGAGGTGTCGAGCACTGCGATGCCCGCGCGGGTTTCGACGAAGGTGGCGGGGCCTGCGTCGTCCGTCCGCGCGACCACACACTTGCCGCTCGCCGTCGTGATCTTCAGGTGTACGCCGCAGCCGTATCGTTGCGATGACGCCACGAACCACGGCTGGTCGTTGCGCGAGTTCTGGTTCGTACACGCGAGCGGCTGATAGTCGCCCGGGCCGCCGAACGTCGTGACGCCATACGTCGTGTGTATCACCGAGCTGAGGTCCTCGGTCGTGGCGGCAGTGTCCTCTTCGGTGGACGCCGCGCAGGCGATCGAAACGATGGGGAGCAGGAGAGCGGAGAGAGTCTTGATGGTGCGGAGCATGTTGGTCTTAGCCTCGTGGTGTTGTCGTGCCGTTGCCAACGTTCTACGGCGAAGCGGCGGACACGCTACGGACACCCGATGCCAACTTGGGGACGCAGGGTTAACCCACCCTGGGTCCCCGTTGAGCCAGCCGCTCGCTCAGTGGAGACACCGCGACGGCGTGTCGTCCGCAACGATCCCGTAGTTTCGCCCCATCCAGTACGCCTCCAGATAGTCGTGCCCGGGGTACGTCTGCGTCGCGCGGTCCGTGTCCTGCGCATTCCAGGGATTGGTGTGCCACGTGAGGAACGCAACCGCGCGGTCGCCGATCTCCGCCGCATCGGTCGCACAGCCGCCGTTCTTCGCGACACGCACGCGGGGAGGCGCAGGGAAGTTCTGGATCTGCCTCATCGCGTCGCTCCGCGGCGTCCCCGTGAGCGCCGCGGGCTCCATGGCGCCAAGCTCGAACGCGAACAGGCTCTGCTTCTGATTGGACGCATCTGGCCACATCTTGTTGTCGATGACGTTCGCGAACAGAGACTTCTTGATGGCGGGTGACTGCTCCAGGAGTCCCCACGTGTACGCCGCGGTCCACGCGAGCCCGAGCCCGAAGTAGGACGTCGTGCACGAGTGCTGCGTCGTGCCCACGGGGGACGCGACCGTTATCCAGTCGTTGGCGTTGCCCCACTCATCCGCGTTCGTCTCGTGAAACGCCTTCAGCGCAGCACGATCCGCGGCGTACGAGGGCACGCCCTCGCTCACGTGCAGCGCGGCCTGGATGATCCCGCCAACCATCAACGCGCTGGAGCTGCGCGGGATGTCGGGCAGGCTGGAGAGCGCCGCGAACTTCCGGAAGAAGAGCGCCGGATTCGGCATGAAATCGCGGCCGCCGCGCACCTGTCCGTTGGTCTTGTCCGAGAGGTTGATCTGGATCTCGACGGCCCCGTCCACCATGTCGAGCTTCTCGGGAATGAAGAAGCGGACCTCCTTCTGCTCCACCTGACCCTTGACGCCGTTGAGCACGAGGCGCGTTGGCAGCATTCGCTTCTTCACCATCTCCTTCGCCCACGTCAT
This sequence comes from Polyangiales bacterium, assembly GCA_038230375.1. Lineage (GTDB taxonomy): Bacteria > Myxococcota_A > Polyangia > Polyangiales > Polyangiaceae > JANXLV01. The sequence continues at coordinate 63,822 of JBBRNJ010000036.1, forward strand.
GACATCCGCACGAATGAGCTCGCGCCGATCCTCGTCGAAGCTCCCGAGCGCGTCGTACGCTGCGACCAGACCGAGCAGCGGACCCATGTACATGTCGCGGCTCGGCTGACCCACGTAGTCGTAGTGCTTGCCCGCGTAGACCACGTCGCAGTGGCGGTCGAAGTCGGCGCAGTTCCAGCCCGTCCATGTTCGAAGGTTCGCGTCGCCGGCCGGGAACACGCTGGTCGCCATCATGGCGGGATCACCGCTGACACCGAACAGCACGTGGAACAGGTCGACGAGCTCGTGCACGTTCTTGCGCGCTGCGGGCGCCCCAGTCGCGAGGAGACGGTTCGCTTCCCCCGCGAGGTAGATGCCCGTGTGTAGCGCGGAGTCACCGATGTACACGCCGTTCACGGTCGTTCGCGCGCTGTCCTTGTAGCTGGCGTACACGATCTGACCGTGGAACAGGCTTGCGGTGTCCGTTCGGATCCACTTCTCGAACGCACGTGCCCGATCGTGGGTCTTCGTGAGGTCCACCGCGACGCCGCTGCCGCTCGTCATGTCGTAGAGCGTGCACTTCGCCTCGCCGAGCTCACACGCGTCCGAGCAGCCGCCAGCGGCGCACTTGCCACGGACGCACCCTTGACCCGCGGGGCACTTGGCGCGCGTCCACACGGCGCCCGCGCCAGACATTGCGCAGCTCGCGTGCTCGTTCCAGTCCGTGCACACGTCGTCGCCGCACGCGCCAGGGTTGCCGGCCTCCGCGGTGGCTCCGTCCTTGTTTGACGGCCCCGCGCTACCGTCCACGCCGCTGCTCCCGACCGCAGGACCACCCGCCGCGGACGCATCCGCGTCGTCGCCCCTCCGGTCACTGGCGCCGCATGCGAAGACAAGGAGGCCTACGAGCGCCCCGCCGAACAACCCACTTGCCCGCGACAGCCGCACACCAAGATTGGACTTCATGGCCGGGCACGTTCGTCGTGGACGTCGTCCATGTAAAGGACAGCACCCGTCAAACTTGGGGCAATTCGCGCCTGGTTGCTCCGTCTCGATGTCGCTCGCGAAGACTCCCCTGGTTCCCGTGAGGACCAGGGGTGGTGGCGCGTCGTGGACGGATTTCGGCGCGCCCTGTCCGTGGCGCGATCGTCGTTGCTTCCTATTGTCACGTCATCATGAATTCACCCGCTCGCTCCTTCGCCGCGCTATCGCTCCTCGCTTTCGTCGCATGCGGCGCGCCCGGAACTGACGACGTCACCGCCGACGAGAGCTCGCTCACTGGTGTGGGGTCACTGCCGGTAGGTACAGCGCTGGTCGCGCGAACGAACGTCAACCTGCGCAGCGGACCATCGACGAGCAACGCAGTCATCCACGTGATTCCGAAGGGCACCACGGTGACGGTCCAGGACTCGCAGCCAGCGAATGGCTACTACCATGTGTCGGACGACCGAGGCGCGCGCGGATGGACCGCTGGCGCGTACTACGACGTCAGCTCGTCGGCGCTGGACGCGGGGGCAGCGGACGCTGGTCCGGGCAACGACGCGGGGACAACGCTCGATGCGGCAACGGTCGCGGACGCGTCGGCATCGGCCACCGTGTTTCTCATCGTGATGGAGAATCACAACTGGCGCGACATCCATGGCAGTGCGTCCGCTCCGTACATCAACGGCACGCTGCTCTCGATCGGCGCCCACGCCGAGCGATACATGAATCCTCCGGGGCTCCATCCCAGCGAGCCGAACTACATCTGGCTCGAGGCGGGCGATGCGCTGGGGATCACCGACGACAACGGGGTCGCGACGAACCACCGGTCATCCACCCACCATCTCGTGAACCAGATCGAGGCTGCGGGGCTCGGCTGGAAATCGTACCAGGAGGACATTGACGGGATGACGTGCGCGCTCTTCGGGGTGCGCAACTACGCATCGCGCCACAACCCGTTCGTGTACTTCGACGACGTCACGAACGGCAACGACCCGCACGCGCCACGCTGCATCAAGCACGTGCGGCCTCATGCCGAGCTCGCGACGGATCTCGCCGCGGACCATGTGGCCGCCTACAACTTCATCACGCCGAACTTGTGCAATGACATGCACGACTCCTGCGCGCCGCGGAACAACCCGATCGCGCAGGGGGATGCCTGGCTGGCGGCCGAGATCCCGAAGATCATGGGCTCCGCAGCGTATCAGCGCAACGGCGTGATCCTCATCACGTGGGACGAGGGTGAGCCCGGCGATGGCCCGATCGGCCTCATCGCGCTCTCGCATCGCGCGCGCCCGGGCTACGCAGGAAGCATGGCGTACACCCACAGCTCGACGCTGAAGACGGTGCAGGAGCTGCTCGCTGTTGGACCGCTGCTCGGTGGCGCTGCGAAGGCGGGCACGAACGATCTCTCCGACCTGTTCACGACGTCTCCGTAGAGTGCGCGCTGTCTCGCGCGCATGACACGCCCCAGTGCCGTCACGTGAGGGAGACACCAGCTCGGCTTTCACCACGCTGCAAAAGCGCGATCTCATTGTAAATCGGCGTCCCCACATGTCGGGCACGTTGATTGCTCGACTGCCTGCATGCTCCCCAAGCTCCGCACGGTGACCAGCCACCCATCCTCCGACGTTGCGTTGCACGCGGCGCCGCTGCGCCCGAGCGGCCTCTACGAAGCCGAACGTGCGGAGAGCCCGGACGCGGAGAACGACGTCACGATCGAGAGTCTCTTCCTGCCGCTGCTGTTCTCGTACGCGGAGCGAAAGGGGGCGAACGCCAGGGCGGTCGCGTTCGAAGCAGGCGTTCCCTTTGCCGTCCTTGGCACCATCCCCGTGCGGCTCGACGCGATCGAGTCCATCACCAATCGAATCGGTGAGCTGCTCGACGAGCCGCACTACGCACTGGCGCTCGCGGATGGCGCCGCGAGGGGGCTCTGGGGCGTGGGGGAGCTCGTCGCGCGATTCGCCGACACGGTCGAGCAGGCGATGATCCGGGTCGATCGCTACGCCCGCCTCATTCCTCCGTTCCAGCGCATCGCATGGTCGCGCAGCGGCGGACAGGTGCGCTGCAGCTTCTACGTCGTCGGCGGCATGCCGCCGCTCGGTGGTCGGCACTGGAACGAGTTCTCGGTCGCGCGCCTCTTTCGTTTCGTGAAGGAGCTCTGCGGCGTGGAGCTCAAGGCCACCACGATCTGGTTCGCGCACCCGGCGCCCGCGGACACGTCAGCGCTCGAGAGCTACTTCGGCACGACGCAGATCATCTTCGACGCACAGGAGAACGGCTTTGCGCTCGACGAGCACGCAGGGGATCTGCCTGTCTCGTCCGCGGACGCAGCCACGTCACGGGTGCTGGTCGAGTACGCAGACTCGCTGCTTCCGGCGAGCGACTCCGTGGACCCACTCGAGGCGCGCGTTCAGGGCGCGGTTGCAAGGGCGCTCCCTGATGGCGCCCCGACGCTCGTGATCGTCGCCAAGGCGCTGGGGATGGGCACGCGCACGCTTCAGCGCCGGTTGCTGGAACGACACCTCTCGTTCATGGACCTGGTCGAGGGGGTGCGCAAGAACCTCGCGCTCTCGCATCTCCGCAATCCGGCGTACTCGGTCTCGGAGGTCGCGTTCTTGCTCGGCTATGCCGATGGCCGCGCCTTCGCTCGCGCCTTCGCTCGATGGACAGGAGCTCCGCCGCTGGTATGGCGGCGTGACGAGCGAAGACGCGCGAGCCCGGGTTGCCCGTCCGTCGCCGAGTGAAGCTCTCCGGGGCGCTACCTTCGAAGGTGGAAACTGGCTTTCACCAGGGGGCCCGGCTCCAGCAGCTTGAGCCCGGCGCTCTTCGCCGCGCGTATCAGCGCTGAGTGCGCGCTCCAGACGGCGTCGCGCATGTCGCCTGCGCTCTCCCAGCGATCCTTCTTATCGAACGCGAGCGCGCGATCCACCACGTCGGCCACGTATCCCGGCAGGTCTGGCAGGACTGTCTGGACCTTCGGCGCGGGCTTCTTGCCAACGTTCGTCACGCGCTCGAGCATGGTCGTGCCCTCCACGAACGTGGTGCCCGTGAGCGTGTGGAACATGACCGCGCCCACCTCGAACAGGTCGGCGCGCTCGTCCACGTCCGCCGGATTGCCTGACACCTGCTCTGGCGCCATGTACGCGATCGTACCGAGCACCATGCCGCGAGCCGTCGTGCGCCGCGACCGAAGCTGCGCAAAGCCAAAATCCAGGACCTTGACGATTCCTGGTGTGGTCACGAAGAGATTGGCCGGCTTGAGATCCCTATGGATGACGCCGCGCGCGTGGAACGCGTCCAGCACGTCCAGCGTCTGGTGCGCGATCGCGAGCACGTCCACGCAGGGCAGGCGCTCGCCCGGCATACGCGAGATCATCTTGTCGACCGACTCCCCTTCCAGGAGCTCCATGACCAGGAACACGTTGCCGTCGTCGGTCTCGCCATCGCCAGTGATGCGGACGGCGCCGCGATGGTCTACCTGGTTGGCGGCGTAGCCCTCGCGGAGGAAGCGCGCGCGCACCTCTGGCTCTCGCGCGATGTGCGGATGGAGCAGCTTGATGGCCACGCGCTTGCCCTTCGCGTCCGTCGCCGCAAACACGGCCGCCGCGCCGCCCATGTCGAGCACCGCGTCGACGCGCCACTTTCCAGCGAGCGTTTGTCCGATCCGCTTCTTGGCTTGTTCGAGGTTGGTCAACTCACTCATGCGTGGAATTTTTGCGAGCATAAATGCAGGCATCGCACCCGTCCATCTACACGCGCTGTCGCGTGACGCCTGCACGCGGCTTTCGTGTACGCTGCGCGGCATGAGGATCGGCGAGCTCGTCACGGCGGCGCTGCTGTTCTTGTGTGCGCCGGCCGCCGCAACAGAGCCCTCTGCGATCCCTGGCGTCACACCAGTGCCGCCAGTGAAGGTGATCGCGGAGGCTCCGGGCGGACCGTACTACTACCGTGACGTGCGGCCCGTGTTCGGTGGCGGTGTTCGTCTGAGCTCGGGTCTAGACATGCGCCTCGGCATCGGCGACGAATCGACGAAGGTCGCATACGGACTCGACGTGCTCGGTGTCGGCCGGCTTGGCTTCGGACGTGGCGCGAAGGTCCTCGCGGTGTGGCCGGAGGCGGGCTATTCGTTCATCGGCTCCGACTGGCACCTCCTGGGCATGGGCGTTGGCCCCGCGCTGCAGGCGCGCGAAGGGCTATCGTTCGGGCTCGTGCCGCGCGTGCTCTACGGTGTTGCAGGCGGTCGCGAGGCGAAGGGGCTCCGGACGTGCGCCCTCATCGATTTCTCGTTCGGGCAAGGCGGCCTTGGCTTCGAGGTGGCGCACCAGTACGTCGTGTGGGGCGATCACAACATCCACGAGATACGCTTCGCGATCGAGTCCTCGCTGGTGTGGGGACACGGAGAGAGTCCGTGAGCCGCCCCACCCATCCGCTCCCGCTCATCGGCGCATTCCCGCTCGCGCTCGCGCTCCTGGGATGCGGCCCGTCGTCGCAGCAGCTCCTGGCGGGCAATCACTTCCGCGAGGCCACGTGCGCGATCGCAGAGGGTGAGGTCGACGCGCAAGAGGTGTCTCTTGCCTTCACGCGTGCGCTCGATCCTCAGCTCCATGTCGAGGTGATGTCGGACGAGACCGTGGCCGCCGCCGCGCCGCAAGCGCCCGCAGAGGTGCGCGGGCGGGTGCTGTTCGTGCGTGTGCGCGTGGTCACCAACGAGGTTCCGATCGACCATCTGGCCGTCTCGCTCGAGGCCGTCGGACAGGTGCCTGCGCATCCGATGGAGCTCGACGCGCTCGCGAAGCTCACCGGTGAGCGCGCACCTGCGTCGCACACCTCGACGGAGACCCACTACATCGAGAATGCCGTGAGCGGCGCGATCAGCATCTTCACGCTCGGCCTCATCGACCCCGCTCAGCGTGGCCCCACGACGCATGTCGTTCCGCCGCTGCCGCTCGAATGGAAGCTGACCGCGCCGAACGCATATGACCTCTACACTGCGTTCTCGGGCCCGGGGTGTGAAGAACATCGCCGCGGTCCTGACGATGCGCAGCACGTGAGCATGACCTGCGCCGCCACGTTCATGGTGGAGCGCGTTGGCACGGGCTCGCTCGCGCTGGATATGGGCGTCGACTACCAGGCGGCGCGGCTGTCCCGCAATCAGGAGATGCGGAGCGCCGCTGACGACGCTTCGTGGACGTGTCGCCTGAAGACGCGCCTGCACGTTCCGCTCGGCCCAGTCGGCGATCTCTCGAAGGCGACCTTGGCGACGTTCGGCCCGCGCTTCCGTGCCGTGAAGGAGCTCGACGCCGCCGCCGGGCATGACGTCGCGCAATGACGCGCATCGCGGTGATTGGCCACGTGGAGCACGTGACGCTCGGCGGCGTGGACGACGTGCCGCGCCAGGGCGACGTGATCCATCTTCGGCATCCGCGCTTTCTTCCCGCCGGTGGTGGTGGCATCGCGTTCGCGCAGCTTTGCCGCAGCGATGCGGAGGTCCACTTCTTCACCGCCATCGGAGACGACGCAGCAGGTGATGCCGTCCGCGCGCGGCTCGCCGCTGTGCGCGCCGGCGTGCACATCCATGCGGCCGTACGCGCAGAGCCGCATCCTCGTGTCGTCGTGATGGTCGACGCGGAGGGCAAGCGGACCATCGTGGTGACGGGCGCGCCGCTCCAGGCCGCAGCGACCGATGCGTTGCCGTGGTCGGTGCTTCGCGACTGCGACGCCGCCTACTTCACGGGTGCCGATCCGCAGAGCCTCGTGCTCGCGCGCGGTGCGCGAGTGCTCATCGCGACCGCGCGCCGTGGACCCGTGTTGCGTGCCGCGGCGGTGCGTGCGGACGTGGTGGTGGGCAGTGTGTCCGACCCGCGCGAGAACGCACCGTTCGCCGCCTATGATCCGGCGCCGTCCGCACTGGTCCTCACGGACGGACCGCGCGCGATCCGCATCGTGCAAGGCGCCGTGTCGACAGAGGTGGTGCCCATGGCCGTGAGCCACGTCGTTGGCGACTATGGCGCGGGAGACAGCTTCGCGGGCGCGCTGACGTACTTCCTTGCGGGTGGGCTCACCGTTACGGAGGCCTGCCGTCGTGCTGCGCCGTTCGGGGCCGCTGTCCTTCGCGGCATCGACCCGCTCGAGGTGCAGGCCGAGCTACTCCTCGACGTGTGACGTCGGCCGATCGGGTAACATCCTCGCGCCCATGCCCGAGACCGGCCCGCACATTCGCCTCGTCAGCATCAACGACGTCTACTCGCTGGAGAACCTGCCCCGAATCGCGACGCTGGTGGCGCGCTGCAGGAACGAAGACCCCGCGGATCTCCTGCTCACGACGATGGCGGGTGACTTCGTGGCGCCAAGCCTGCTCTCCAGCCTGGATGGCGGCCGTGGCATGGTGGATTGCCTCAATGCGATCCCGATCACGCATGTGTCGCTGGGCAACCACGAGGACGACGTGCCGGTGGACAAGCTGCGCGAGCGCATCGCTCAGTTCCGTGGCGTGTGGCTATCCACCAACGTACTCGGGCTGGACCCTGCGCTGCGGCTCTGTCACGTCATCGAGGTCTCGTCGCGCAGCGGAGAGAAGGTCCGCGTTGGCCTCATAGGCGTGGTGATGGACGAGCCGTCCGCGTACCACAGCGCTCCGTTCGGCGGCGCCACGATGCTCCCGGCGAACGCCACCGCTGTCTCTGCAGCAGAGCACCTTCTGTCCGTGGAGCACTGCGACGTGGTGATCCCGATGACACATCAGTCGATCGAAGAGGACCGTGTCCTTGCGGCGATGAAGATGTCCCGCCCGTTCCCCGTGATCCTGGGCGGTCACGAGCACAAGCCGTTCCTGGAGACCGTCGGCGAGACGCAGATAGTGAAGGCGGGGCTCGACGCAGATCACGCGGTCGTGGTCGACCTTCGATGGCCCGCGGCCGCGAACGATGGCGCCAGGCGCGCAGCACCGCGCGTGCAGGCCACGCTGGTCCCCGTGGCATCGCTCGAAGAGGACGCGGAGATGCGCGTGCGCGTCGACACGCATATGCGCGCGGTGCATGCGCTGGAGTCCGCGACGCTCATCCATCTGGACGCCGACCAGGCGCTTTCTTCGGAGGGCACGCGGCACTCACAGACGTCGCTTGGCACGCTGCTGGCGACCGAGCTGCGGGGCGCGTTCCGCGCAGATGCGGCGCTCTTCAATGGTGGCGGCATCCGCGCGAACAAGACGTACCTCGGACGTTTCACGTACGGCGATCTGAAGGCGGAGGTCCCATTCGACAACGAGGCAGTCGTGGTGAACCTGCCCGGCGCCGTCCTCGCAGAGGCGGTGCTGTCATCGCGCGCACATGCGCCGCAGGAGTCGGGCGGGTTCCTCCAGGTCGACGACGGAATGAAGGTGGACGCGCAGAACCAGCTCGTAGAGATCGCGGGCGCGCCGCTCGACGCAACGCGCCTGTACCGTGTCGCGCTCGTTCGCAATCTGCTCACCGGCATGGACCACGTCGAGCCGCTGGTTCGTTATGCACAAGAGCATCCCGAGGTGGTGCCTCCTCTCGACACTGGGCGCGAGGTGAAGGTGGTCCTCGTCGAGGCTCTCGCGCTGCGACTATTCGCGGGCCTGGGCACGTTCGACGACGTGGACGAGAACCACGATGGCCGGATCGAGCCCAGCGAAATTGCACACGCGGTGGCGCGCGCGACACGTGAGCCCGCCTCGGAGATCACGGTGGACCTCCTGCTCAAGGCGATCCCGCATCAGGGAGTCGCGATCGAGCGCGCGGAGGCAGAGGTCGCGCGACTGCTGGCTACTTCTTCAGCTCGTCGGTGACCAGCTGGATCTCCGCGGGCGACAGCGCGCGGAACCTGGGCGGCGGCATCTTGCGGAACACGTCGTCGGGCAGCGTGAGGCGGTGGATCGCAAGGTCCTTCTCCTTGCGGTCCATGATCGCCAGATCGTCCACGCGGAACTTCTCGCGCGTCTCCGTCTGGTCGAGGTTCTTGTTGTGGCACTGCTGGCACTGCTGCACCAGGATCTGCGCGCCGGTGAGGCCGGCGGCAGGACGCAGCGACATGTCCTGCAGCGCCGCATCCAGGAACACGTCACGGATGTCGGGCATCTGCGCGAGCGGCATGGTGCCGGCGATCACGCTCTTGTACGCGGTCGTCATGCTGGCGAGCTTGGTCGGGTCCGTCACCTTGATGTCGTGGTACGGCGGCGGGATATCGAGGCTCATCATCGAGTTCGTGTAGAGCTTCATCCACGTGGCGCTCTTGCCCATGGGGACGTTCGACGCGGGCTGCCCGGCATTGACCGCCTGCACCTCCTTGAGGATGGTGCCCGTGTTGTACTCGTTCGCCTGCGTCTGGAAGCCCTGGTTCTCGACCAGCCCTTCGAGCGCTGCCGGGTCCGGACCGCCACCCGTCGTGGTGTTGCCGTTGTTGTTGGTCTGGTTCGGGTTGAAGATGACCGCGCCAGGGATGCCGCCGTACGCCTCCGTGGTGCCGTGCGCGGCCTGGTAGTCTGCCATCAGCACCTGACCGTTGTTGCGGTTGTTGCGGAAGAAGTGCCCCCACGGATTCTGCAGCTCCTGCATGCGCAGGATCTTGGTTCCAGTCGGCCCACTGGTCTGGTGGCACTGCTGGCAATCGAGGACGGTATTTTTGATGTCCTCCTCGTTGTACAGCGAGTACACACCCGCGAAGTTCGACTCCACCGCGGGTGTGAGCAGATCGCCGCTGGTGCAGCCCGTTGGCGTGGTGTCGCAGGCGTGCTCGAACTTGAACAGGAAGAAGTTCAGCTTGTTGCCGTTGCTCGGATCGTTGGAGATGAGCTCCACGAACGACTCACCACGGACGAAGCCCATCGCGATGAAGCTGGCCAGCGGCTTCGGGTTGTTCACGCGGCCGCGGGAGTTCGGGTTCGTGAAGATGATCACGCGCGGATTGATCGCCGACACGAACTTCTGCACGAGCGACGACGAGTGGCCCGTCATGGCGAACGCGGGATTGCCTCCAGTGCCGTTGCCGATGTTGCCCGCCTTGAAGTCCAGGCCGAGGAGCTTCTGGAGATCCACGAGGCTTGTGATCACGGGCGCTGTCGCGGGCGTACAGAACGCCTTCGACACGGCATCGCCAAGCTTCCGCGCGCACAGCGCCGTCAGCTGCGTCTGTCCCTGCGGGAGGAAGTAGAGCGGGTCCTTCACGCTATCGATGTTGAGGCCGCCGTCGCCTCCAGCGTCGGTGGTGCCCCCACCTCCGCCTCCACCGCCCCCGCCGCCGCCTTGGTTACCGCCGGATCCAGGGTCGGTGCCACTGCCCCCATCGACATCGGTGCCGCCCCCACCGCCAGCAAGGTCGCTGTTGTCGCCCCCGCTCGAGCAAGCTGCTACAGCGGCCAATCCCAGGACTGCCACCAAGCCCCACACCTTCGATGCACCCATGGCCGCGACGTGCTGCAATAGGTTCGCCAGATCGCTCCCATGTTGAGTCAAAACCGCACTCCGGACGTCGCTTCCCTTGCGGCTGCAATTTTCTGCGCTGCATGGTCTTGCGCATCGCCACCCGCAAGGACCAACACGGGCCCCGTCACGAAGGCGGTGCGCGTGTGCGCACAGGGCCTGCTCCAGAAGTGAATTTCAGGTCACGGCGCGCAGACGCAGTGGAACGCGCCGGTGCCCAGCGCTTGCTCCTCAGGGGTCTCGTTGCATCCGACGAAGCCGCCAGCGTCGATGTACGTCGGGTTCTGCTGAACGCAAAAATCGTTGCAAGCTGCAGTGACCTGCTCATTGTCGGTCGTCGAGTACGCGTCGAACGCCGGCGCTCCACAGGCCGAAGGCACGTTCACCGTGGGGCTCTTCTTCGTCGGGATCGTCACGCATTCGACGATCGCGGCGTCGCAGGACGGCGGACCCGCGTCCACGGTGCCCTTCGTGCCGGACTCCTGCGCGGCATCCGCGGTCCCGTTGGTGGCTGCGTCGCCCCCGTCGCCGGAAGTGGTGCCCACGGTGCTGCTGCTACTGCTGCACGCCCAGAGGCCAAGCGCGCCGCCGAGACCGGCGACCATGAGCCACGCGGCTGCTCGAAGCTGGGAGTGGCGCACGGTGCTCATCCCAGGAGCGTACGGTTCCCCGCACCGCTCGGCAATCAGCGTCGTATGATCGCGCGCATGAACCGCGTCGTGTCACTCGCCGTCTTGCTCGTCCTTGCAGCGTGCGATGAAGCACGCGGCACGCCCACCCATGTCCCCGAAGGTCCCATGGCCAAGCCCGCGACCAGCCTGCAATCGATGTCCGGCTGCGAGCAGCTGGGCAAGGTGACCGCGAAGGACGGACCCAACGCGGACTTCGAGATGCGCCAGAAGGCATTGAAGGAAGGCGCCACGCACGTGTATCGCATGCCCGTCTCCGATCAGACGGGCTTCGGTGGAGCGCTCGAATCCCGTGAGCGCGTCTACGGGCAGATGTTCAAGTGCGGGGCGGGAGACGCTGGCGCCGACGCCGCGCCGTGAAGACGAGGAGCCCTCTGAGGCTCGCCGGTCTCGTGCTTTGCATTGCGTGCGGGCAGCCAGCGACACCAGCGGATCCCGCCAGATCGTCGCCCGCGTTCGATGTCGTCATCATCCATGGCCGGATCATCGACGGCACCGGCTCTCCGTCGCGGTCGGGAGATCTTGCCATTCGTGGCGGTCGCGTCGCAGCGATCGGTGATCTGGGTACTGCTTCGCGGAGGGCGACCATCGACGCAGAGGGGATGGTCGTCGCGCCCGGCTTCATCGACATGCTGGGCCAATCGGAGATCTCGATCCTCGTGGAGCCGCGCTTGCCATCGAAGATCTACCAGGGCATCACGACCGAGATCACGGGCGAGGGCTACTCGGCGGCGCCGCAGACCGCCGCCATCATCGGGGTTGGTCAAGACTACGTCGAGTACATGCACGCAGCGCCGGAGTGGCGCACGTTCCACGACTACTTCGCGCGTCTCGAGAAGCAAGGGATGGGCGTGAACCTTGGCTCCTATGTTGGAGCAACGCAGGTGAGGCAGCTCGTGGTGGGAGAGGTCGATCGAAGGGCCACCACCGAGGAGCTCACGCGGATGAAGGGGCTCGTACGTGATGCGATGAAGGAAGGCGCCATGGGGCTGTCTTCCTCGCTGCAATATGCGCCCGCGCCCTATGCGTCGACGGACGAGCTCATCGCATTGGCGTCCGAGGCGGCTGCGATGGGAGGCATCTACGCGACCCACATGCGGGACGAGAGCGATGCGATCGGCAAGGGGCTCGACGAGGCGTTCCAGATCGGCCGGGAGGCACGTATCCCCGTCGAGATCTTCCATCTCAAGGTCGCCGGCAAGAACAACTGGGGGCGCATGCCGGAGGTGGTGGCGCGGATCGAGGAGGCCCGTAGGGCCGGGGTCGACGTGTCCGCTGACACGTACGCGTACACGGCGTGGGCCAACGCCATGTCGGCGTTCGTGCCGCCGTGGGCGCACGACGGCGGAGACGACAAGATGATCGAACGCCTGAAGGAGCCGGCGACGCGGGCGCGCATTCGCCATGACCTCATGACGCCCGCCACGACGTGGGACAATGAGTGGCTTCGCATCACCGGCCCAGAGGCTGTCATCATCAGCGTTGTCCGCTCACCGCAGCTCCTTCCGTTGCAGGGCAAGACGCTGGCGAGGATCGCGGATGAGCAGCACCAGGATGCGATGGATGTCCTGTTCGACCTACTGATCGCGGACCACGCGTCCACGACGGTGGCCGTGTTTGGCATGTCGGAGCCCGACGTCGCGCTTGCGCTCGCGCAGCCATGGGTCTCCGTGGGCTGTGACTCGCCCGGTACGTCGCCAGACGGGATCCTAGGGCGCGAGCATCCACACCCGCGCGCGTACGGGACCTTCCCCCGGATTCTCCGCAGGTATGTGCGCGAGGAGAAGCGCCTCACGCTGGAGGAAGCCGTGCGCAAGTTCACGTCGTTGCCCGCATCACGCGTGCACCTCGCGGATCGCGGTGTCCTTGCCGTTGGCGCGTGGGCGGACGTGGTGGTGTTCGACCCGGGCGCCATCACGGACGTCGCCACCTTCGATGACCCCAACCGGCTCTCCGTCGGAATGAGCCACGTCCTCGTCAATGGCGTGTCCGTGATCGCGGACGGCAAGATGACGGGCGCCTTGCCCGGCAAGGTGCTTCGCGGCGCTGGCGCCTTGCGCTAACGCCAGAGCACTTGATGCTGTCCTGTCAAGAAGCTGCGGCCGTGTCGTGATTGCTGGCGACTGCGGGCCTCGCGTTCCTTCCAAGCTGAAATGGTCCAGACTGCGGCCCCGCCGCGCTGTCACGCTGCCGCGGCTCGAAAGCAACGTCGTTGTGAACAGGATCGCTACAACTGGCCACGGCGTTGGCTACTTCTTCGCCTTCGGAGCGACCTTGGCGGGCGCTGCGGGCGCGGCCTTCGGTGCGTCGGTCCACTTGCCGGACATGACGCCCTCGCAGAGGCTCTTCATCGAATCGCCAGTGACACCGGCCTGCTTGTAGAAGTAGTCGACGTCGTTCAGGCCGCTGCCGGTGTCGGCACGTGCACACGACCCAAGCATGTTGTCGTGCGAGCACGGAGTTGCGCCCTTCTTGTACACGCCGCCGAGGCGCTTGCAGCTGTCCTCCGCCCCCATGCCCTCCGCACCCAGCGACTCGGTGCACTTGCCGTCGGTCGCGTTGTTGCAACTGGCACCGATCCCGCCGGGGTTCGCCGCGGCGGGCGCGGCCGCTGCGTTGATCGTGGGTGCAGCCGACGGTCCGGCCATGGCGGATGCGAGGGCCGCGGCGAGCGCGTCCTCCTGCTTCTTCTGCTCCTCGGGGCTTGGCTTGGAGCAGCCCGTGGAGAGCGTGATGAGTGCGAGCGGAAGAGCGATTGCAAGTGCGAGCTTCATGAGAGTTCCTTGTTGTTCGTGAGGTGAAAAAGTGGATGCGGTGTCTCGTGCTCAGGCACGTGGCGATGGGAGCGCGTTCATGTGCGGCGCCGCCGGAAGCGCGCCAGCGCTCTGCTTCCAGGTCTGGACGACACCTTCGGCAGCAGGGAAATTTCCCTTCATCCAGAAGCGCCCGAACACCACGGTCTTCGTGAAGTTCTTCGCCTGCGAGCGCACGGTGAGGTTCTTGTTGAAGATGCCCCAGCCCAGCTGCGTGCGATCGATCTCCTGCCAGCGGAGCGCGTCCACCTTCTTCGTCTTGAACCCGCTGAGCAGACCGCCGTGCTGCACGAAGAGCAGGCGCTGATCCGTCGCGGCGACGAGGTAGCTGCGCCAGAACATGCTGCCGAATCGAGAGAACACGCGCGAGTACCAGGGTTTCTCGACGCCGCGGGCGCGGAACAGGACTCGCTCGTTCGGCGCGAGCTGCGGGGTGAGGAGGGATGTCGCGTGGTTCTCGTTGAAGCTGAATGCCATGTTGATTTCTCCGGTTCTTGCGGCGGGGAAGTCCGTCGCGGTTGCGGAGAATGAGACGTTGAACGCTTCGTCAATCTTGCATCAACGGGCCATCAAATCATCAACGGCCCCATCAAATGGCGGTAGACCTACGCGCGAACGACGGTGATTTTCGGGTCCAGCGCCCAGCCGTCGTCGCGCGTGACGATCGGCAGACCAAGCTTGCGAAGCGTGGAGATCGCCACCCGCACGCGATGCGCGCCAGCGGCGGCCTGTAGCTTCTCGCCTGGCCACGCGGCGTCCATCAGGGCGCGCGAGCCGAGCGTCGTCTCTGGTCGCTCCAGTCGCTCCTTCGTCAGGCGCTCCGCGATGCGAGAAAGCGGGCGACGCCGCTCGAGCCCCACGCGCAGGCCGCGCGGCGCACGAAACCATGCGCCGTCGGTCGCGACCAGCAGCGCGTCGTCCGGCGGCGGCCTCTGACCGCCATCCGCGCTGTCGAGCGCGCGCAGCTGCTCGACGAACAGCGTAGCGGCGGCGCCCAGCGAGAGCTCCGTGAGGGCGTCGCGCGCAGACGTCAGCCGCGCCTTCGCCTCACCAACCTTGCCCTCCTCCAGCGCCACGATGCCGAGCTGCCCTTGCGCCTCTGCTGCAAGCGCCTCGAACCCGAGCTGGGCAAACGTCTCCGCCGCTCGCTCCAGTGACTCGCGTGCCAGGGCTCGGTCGCCGGAGCGGCATGCGACGAGACCAAGCTGCATTCGTGCGCACCCCGCGCCGCGAGAGATCTCTGGCGACAGCGCCAGGCTCTCCTCCGTTGCTGTCCGCGCAGCAGCCAGGCGACCCTCCGCGAGCTCGAGCGCACCCAGCGAGAGCAGATCTGCCGTGCGCGCCTCGGGATCGCTCTCGTGCGCCTCACGCGCGCGCGCGAGCAGGGCACGGGCTTCCTCTACGCGTCCAGTTCGCGCCAGCAGCGCCGCCAGGCTCTGTTGCGCGCGTCCTTCTTCGTTACGCTCGTTCTCCGTGGCGAAGAGCGCGGCAGCCCGACGGAAGTGATCTTCGGCAGCGGGCAGATCGCCAGCGTCGGTCAGCGCGTGACCGAGCTCGAAGAGCGCGCGCGCCTCCAGGGACACGTTCTTGATGGTGCGCGCGAGGCCCAGCGCGCCCACGAGATCACGCGCGCCCTTGCCAGCAGCTCCGCGGTGATGATGCAGCGTACCTCGGACAAGGAGCACCTCGCAGACCAGGCTCGGGTCAGCTCCCGACCCGCGCGTGCTTGCGATCGCGGGGTCGACGATCACCTCGTACGCGCGCAGGGGCCCGTGGCGAAAGAGCACGGGAGCAAGGGCCAGCAGCGCACGAAGCGCGGGCTCGGCCACGCGCGCCGTCACGGAGCCCGACCGCGCAACGCGCTCGATCACCGCAAGCAGATTGTCCTTCTCCGCGAAGAGGCTGCGCATCATGCTTTCGCGGGACGAAGGCTTCGCCGCGAACGTCGCGAAGTACGCGGCGTGCTTCGACTCGGCCGTTGCGCGCGCGGCCTTCGTGTCGTCCAGGCGGGCCGACGCGTATGCGTGGATGCTGCGGTACATGTCCAGTCGAAGATCGCCATCGGCACCCTCCCGCGCCAGGAGCAGCGACTTGTCGCGTAGGTGCGTGAGCACGTCGATCGCGGTCCCGTGAACCTCGACGATCGCCTCCGCAGCCTCCAGCGTGAAGCCACCGCGGAACACCGTCACCGCGGCGAGCGCCGCCTTCTCATCCTCGGTGAGCGAGCTCCAGGACCCCGACAGCGCACGCGCGAGTGCGTCCCCCGTGCCGCCTCCGCCAGTGCGAATGCGATGCAAGAGCGCGCGCGGTGCCATGACTGACAGGCGCGTGGCCCAGAGCTCGATCGCGAGCGGCACGCCTTCCAGCTCCTTCGCGATCTCCTTCACGATCGCGAGGTCCTGAGCCGTGGGGGTGAAGCCCGCGCGGATTCGCTGCGCACAAGCGACGAACAGCTCTTCTGCCTCTGGCAGTGGCCCGAGCTCGTGGACGACCTCGCCCGGCAGTCGCGTGCGCTCGCGCGAAGCCACCAGCAGGAGCAGCTCCGGCGCCATGCGCAGCCACGTCCCGAGGGTCTCTTCCGCGCGCACAGACAGCGACTCGAAGGCGTCCAGGCAGAGCAACAGATCTCCTCGCGTCGCAAGCGCCCGTCCGATCCGGTGGAGCGGCTCCTGCGCGCCTTCTTCCTCCGCAAGGCCCAACGCACCAGCAACGGCGTCGCACAGTGCGGCGACATCCGTGACGGCGCAGAGCTCCACCCACGCAACGTGAGTTGTCACGTCCGCGGTGCGCGCCACCTCCAGCGCCACGCGCGTCTTCCCGATGCCGCTCGGTCCCGCGATGGTGACCAGGCGCTCCCCCGCGTCCAGCCATCGCGTGATCTCCGCGACATCCGCGGCCCGGCCAACGAGCAGCGCCCGAGGCGCGAGCAGCGCTGCCGAAAGAGAGCCCTTGTCCACGAGGCGAGCGTAGCGCGACCCCGCCACACGGCCTACGATGCAAAGCGCCGTATGCGCCTGCGCTTCGACCAGTACAAGGAGATCTCCGGTCGACTCCAGTGGGTGTCGATAGCCTGGCTCGTGACAGGCGGCCTTTGCTTGGCCGGCGGGAGCCTTTCCGGGTGGCTCGGCCTGCTCATGATCTTCATGACGGATGGTGGAGTCTGGGAGCGGCGCTCTGGGATGTTCCTCGCGGTCTTCACGGGATTCTTTCCGTTCGCGCTCGGCGCGCTCATGGTCGCGCGCGGGCTCTCGCAGCGACGCGAGCTTCGCGTGCTCCGCGATCTTGGCGCGCTCGCACGACAGCTGCCCGCGTTCTCGGTGGAGGATGTTGCGCGCGTTCTGGACGTGGGGCCCGCGCGCGCGCATCGCATCGTGCTCGACACGATGACGAAGGGCATCCTCGAGGAGACGCAAGGGGTCGCACAAGGTCCCGGCGCAGGCGCTGCAACTCCCGCTGGCGACGTGATCTCAGGGGATGCGAAGACGGTGGCGGATCCGCTCGCGCGACCGGTCTCCCCCGTCGTGCAGCATGAAGCGCGTCCCGTCAGTGCTCCCGAGGATAGCTGGATGGGCGCTGTGCTCCACGGCACGTACCGGATCGAGGGACACGTCGGTGCTGGCGGAATGGGCATGGTCTTTCGCGCGCGCCATCTTCGCACCGGTCGTGCCTACGCCGTGAAGACGCTGCTGCCGGACGCGCGACTCTTGCCGGATGCTCTGCGCCGCTTCGAGCGCGAGGCCACCGCAGCCAGTGCGCTCGGGCATCCGAACATCATCTCCGTCCACGACTTCAACGTGACGCCCGACGGCATCCACTACATCGTCATGGAGCTGCTCGAAGGAGAGACCCTGGAGCAGCGGCTCGTGCGCGTCGGGAGTCTGCCGTGGCAAGACGCGCAGCGGCTCATCCTCGAGGTCGGCGCGGGCCTCTGCGCTGCGCACGAGCACGGGCTGCTTCATCGCGACGTGAAGCCGGGCAATATCTTCCTCGCGCGCGCAGACACCAGCGAGCGCGCGGTCCTGCTGGATTTCGGCCTCGTGAAGCCCTCCGATGATACGGCGGTGTCGCGCATCACGGCGTCCGGTGCAGCCATCGGCACGCCGCTCTACATGTCACCCGAGCAAGCGCGCGGCGAGGCGGTGGACGAGCGGAGCGATCAATATGCCCTCGCGGCCGTGCTGTTCGAGATGGTCACCGGTGCGCCACCGTTCCTGGATCGCACCCTCGCGAGCGTCTATGCACAGCTGCTCACGATGGAGGCGCCGAGCGCGAGCGCAGTCTCCGACCGTGCTGTTCCCGCCGAGTTGGACGCCGTCCTTGCGCGCGGGCTCGCAAAAGCGAAAGAGGCGCGCTACGCGGACGTTCGGGCGTTCCTCGCCGCCGCGCAGGCGATCGCCCCCACCCCCACCTGGGACGGCGCGAGCGCCATCAGTGGGCCCGCCCGTGTCACCAGTGCCATCCGAAAGCCTGCGTAGGCCCCCTCCGCGGTGGCTTGTGACCGGGGCAAGACCGTTGTTATGTTGGGCGGTCATGGAAGTCGACGAGCGCCACAAGATTTGTCAGCTGATCGAGTCGATGCTTGCTGCGGATGGAACGATCTCTCCGATCGAGCGTGATTTTCTTCGCCGCGTGGTGGAGCGCTTCGGTCTACCCGACCGCGAGGGTGTTCCCTTCTCCGACAGCGCCGAGAGCGACGTCGGCCGCTCGACCAACGCGCTACGCTCGCGGTCGGCCTGGAAGAGGTGCTCGTTCGGCTTCGACGCCATGAACATTCCACCGAAGACGCCGCCCGCCATCATGTCTCCCACGAACGCCGTGTGATTGGAGAGCA